>NZ_JBHLWP010000008.1:0-85595 GCF_042432755.1 Massilia consociata | reverse complement strand
CCCTGATCGGCAGCGCCTTCTATGCGATTCGTGTTCCTCGGCTCGTGATTTACGCTCCGCGCTTCCTCCCCACGGTCGATTACTCTTCCGCAGTTGCGCTTCACTTCGCTCGCTGTGGTCAGCTTGTGGCCGGACTTTCACCCGCAGGAGTGCGCCCATGCTGGGCGCACCAACGAAAACGGCCCGGATGATTACTCATCCGGGCCGTTTTTTGTCTCAGATTTTTCGAGAACAATCACTGCATGTGTTGCCCACCATTGATCGCGATATTTGCACCGGTAACAAACGCCGCTTCTTCCGACGACAGGTACGCGACCAGGCCGGCGACTTCTTCCGGCTTGCCCAGACGTCCCATCGGGATCTGCGGGATGATCTTGCTTTCCAGCACTTCGCTCGGGATGTCCATCACCATCTTGGTGCCGATGTAGCCCGGCGAGATGGTGTTGACGGTCACGCCCTTGCGCGCCACTTCCAGGGCCAGGGCCTTGGTGAAGCCGTGCATGCCGGCCTTGGCTGCCGAATAGTTGGTCTGGCCGAAGGCGCCCTTCTGGCCGTTCACCGACGAGATGTTGATGATCCGGCCCCAGCCGCGCTCGACCATGCCGTCGCAGACCGGCTTGGTCATGTTGAACACGGAATCCAGGTTGGTCTTCATGACCGCGTCCCAGTTCGGCTTGTCCATCTTCTTGAAGGTCATGTCGCGCGTGATGCCGGCGTTGTTGACCAGCACGTCGACCGGGCCGACATCCTGCTCGACCTGGCGCACGCAGGCCTGGGCCGAATCGTAGTCCGACACGTCGCACGGGTAGGCCTTGAAGTCGTAGCCCTGCTCTTTCATCTGGCTCAGCCAGGATTCCGCCTTCGTATTCCCCGGCGAAAAGGTAGTGACGACACGGTATCCCAACGCGGCCAGCTTGATGCACACCGCTTCGCCCAGACCGCCCATGCCGCCCGTCACTAATGCTACTCTAGCCATTGTCTTCTCCAGTTTATTGTCAGTCACTTCTTCTTACGAACTTTCACCGGGACGGCCCTGCGGACCGCCCGGCAGTACTGCAGTCGCTCAGTCGCGCTCAGTCACGCTCGACCGCCAGCGCCACGCCCATGCCGCCGCCGATGCACAGGCTGGCCAGCCCGCGCTTGGCGTCGCGGCGCACCATCTCGTGCAGCAGCGTGACCAGCACGCGGCAGCCGGAGGCGCCGATCGGGTGGCCCAGCGCGATGGCGCCGCCGTTCACGTTGATCTTCGACGTATCCCAGCCCATTTCCTTGTTGACCGCGATGGCCTGGGCGGCAAACGCCTCGTTGATTTCCATCAGGTCGACATCTTCATGGGTCCAGCCGGCCTTCTCCAGGCAGCGGCGGGTGGCCGAGACCGGGCCCATGCCCATGATCGACGGGTCCAGGCCGGCCGATGCGTAGGCCTTGATGCGCGCCAGCGGGGTCAAGCCCAACTCTTTCGCCTTCGAGGCGCTCATCATGATGACGGCCGCGGCGCCGTCGTTGATGCCGGAGGCGTTGCCGGCGGTGACGCTGCCTTCCTTGTTGAACGCCGGACGCAGGCCGGACAGCGCCTCCAGGGTCGAGCCGTGCTTCGGGTATTCATCGGTGTCGAAAATGGTCGGGCCCTTCTTCGACGGGATCTCGACCGGGATGATCTCGTCCTTGAACTTGCCTTCTTTTTGCGCCGCCTCGGCCTTCAGTTGCGACTGCAGCGCGAATTCGTCCTGCTCGGCGCGCGAGACCTCGTACTTGCGTGCGACGTTCTCGGCGGTGACGCCCATGTGGTACTGGTTGTACACGTCCCACAGGCCGTCGACAATCATGGTGTCGACCAGCTTGGCGTCGCCCATGCGGAACCCGTCGCGCGAGCCGTTCAGTACGTGCGGCGAGGCGCTCATGTTTTCCTGGCCGCCGGCGATGACGATCTCGGCGTCGCCGCACTTGATGGCCTGGGCCGCCAGGTGGGTGGCTTTCAGGCCGCTGCCGCAGACCATGTTGATGGTCTGGGCCGGCACCATGTCGGGCAGTCCGCCCTTGATGACAGCCTGGCGCGCCGGGTTCTGGCCGGCGCCGGCGGTGAGCACCTGGCCCATGATGACCTCGCTGACCGAGGCGGGATCGATGCCCGTCTTGGCCAGCAGTTGGCGAATCACGTGCGCGCCGAGTTCGGCGGCAGGGATCTTGGCCAGCGTGCCGCCGAATTTACCGACTGGCGTGCGGCCGGCGGCCACGATGACGACGTCTTCCATATTGCTCTCCCTAGTCCCGGCTTGGCCGGGGAATTGTTAAGGCGGCAGGGCCGTGAAACCATGCATCTTACGGTTTGCGCACAGCCCACATTTAAGCGAAATCAATCTTATCAGCTTATTCACCAATTACAACCGCCCCGCAGCGGGCCGTGCACCATGTTGCCCACTTAATTTTGAACGCATAAGGGAACACTTATTTCTACTAGGAATGATGCGTGCGCGACTGTCCTTTCGGTCAAATTTCACAGTAGAATGCACGAGCGCAACGCCAACCAGAACGTTTTATGCTCAAGACCCCATCCTCGCTGCCGATCGACATCAAGATCTCCACAGTTGTCGCCATTTCGACGATCCTGCGCTCGTCCGATCCGGCCACGATCGATGCAGCGCTGCACCAGATGACGGGGGGCGTCTCGGACTTTTTCGAGGACGAGTTCGCGGTCATCGACATCGCAGCCATCGCGCACGAAGCGCCGGCGATCGACTGGCCGGCGCTGGTGGCGCTGCTCAAGAAATACCGGCTGAACGCGGTTGCCGTACGCGGCGCCGGTCCGGACATGGCGAACGCGATCCGTGCCCACGGCCTGTCGCTCGACGACGGCTCGAGCGGCGTGCGTGCGCCCGAGAACAACGCGGTCCCGGCCGCACCGGCACCGGCAAGCCCGGCCCCGGTCGCGGCGCCGGTCGCCCCCCCTGCGCCAGCGCCGGCGCCGATATCGGCGATGATCATCGACACCCCGGTGCGAGCCGGCCAGCGCATTTATGCGCGCGGCAGCGACCTGATCATTACCGCCGTCGTCAACAATGGCGCGGAAATTATTGCCGACGGCAGCATTCACGTGTACGCACCGCTGAACGGCCGGGCCCTCGCAGGCGCGTCCGGCAATCCGGAGGCGCGCATCTTCGCCCTGGCCATGCAGCCGGAACTGGTGTCGATTGCGGGCGTGTACCGCACCTTTGATGACGGTTTCCCCAACGACCTGACGCGCCAGCCGACACAAATCCGGCTGGTCGGCGACCGACTCGATATATCATCGCTGGCTCCGGCAACGTCCCGCGCGTAAGCCGTCGACCCGCTAGAACTGAAAAGGACTTATTTGTGGCAAGAATTATTGTTGTGACGTCCGGCAAGGGCGGTGTGGGCAAAACCACTTCGAGCGCGAGCTTTTCCAGCGGGCTGGCCCTGCGCGGCCACAAGACCGCGGTCATCGACTTCGACGTCGGCCTGCGTAACCTCGACCTGATCATGGGTTGCGAACGCCGCGTGGTCTACGACCTGATCAACGTGATCAACGGCGAGGCGACCCTGAACCAGGCGCTGATCAAGGACAAGCACACCGACAACCTGTTCATCCTGCCGGCCTCGCAGACGCGCGACAAGGAAGCGCTGAGCGAAGACGGCGTCGAGCGCGTGCTCAACGACCTGATCAAGATGGGCTTCGAGTTCATCATCTGCGACTCGCCGGCCGGCATCGAGCATGGCGCGCTGATGGCGCTGACCTTCGCCGACGAGGCGATCATCGTCACCAACCCGGAAGTGTCGTCGGTGCGCGATTCGGACCGCATCCTCGGCATCATCCAGGCCAAGTCGCGCCGCGCCCAGAGCGGTTCGGAGCCGGTCAAGGAGCACTTGCTCATCACCCGTTACTCGCCGAAGCGCGTCGAAGCCGACGAAATGCTGTCCTACCAGGACGTACAGGAAATCCTGCGCATCCCCCTGATCGGCATCATCCCGGAATCGGAATCGGTGCTGCACGCCTCGAACCAGGGCAATCCGGCCATTCACTTCAAGGGCACCGACGTGGCCGAAGCCTACGAGGACGTGATTGCGCGCTTCCTGGGCGAAGACCGCCCGCTGCGTTTTACCACTTACGAAAAGCCGGGCCTGTTCCAGCGCATCTTTGGAGCCAAGTGATATGCCACTGCTCAATTTCCTCTTTCCGAAAAAAGAGAAGAGCGCGACAGCAGCCAAGGAGCGCCTGCAGATCATCATCGCCCGCGAGCGTACCAACCGCGCCGGCCCGGACTTCCTGCCGGCCCTGCACCGCGAGCTGATCGAGGTGATCTCGAAGTACACCAAGGTCAGCGCCGACGACATCAAGATCTCGCTCGACCGCCAGGGCAACCTGGAAGTGCTCGACGTGAACGTCGTGCTGCCGGACGCGTAACGGTGTCTTCCCGATAAACAAATGCCCGCTTAAGCGGGCATTTGTTTATGAGGTTCAGACTACACGACAGGACGGGTTCCGGCCTGCACCGGAACGACGCCGACGCTTGCGGGTCAGAACAGCGTTCATGGTACGCGTCCACAAACCGTCGACTCACGCCGGCGCCGCCTCCGTCCCCGCATCGATCGCCCTTAAACTGGCCAGCTCGCGCGCCACCTTGGCGCAAGCTTCCACGTGCTGGTCGCCCATCTTGCGAAACAGCGCGAACCCGATCGCCGCCGACGCCACCTGCCCCGCGATCGGTACCAGCTTGGCCACCGTCTTGGCGGCGATCCGGATGCCGACCCGCCTGAACACCAGCAGCACCAGCTTGCGGGTCACCAGTTTACCGACCAGCATCCCGCCGACCGAGGCCGCGGCCTGGTAGGCCAGTATCCGCAGGCGCGGATGCAGGCGCTCGATCTGTTCCTGGCTCAGCCCGAATTCCTTGTTCACCTCCTCGACCAGCACCGTAAACGTGGTCAGGTCGGACAGCACGTCCAGGCCCGGCAGCGGCACTGCCGCCACGCCGGCCGCCATCAGGGCGCGCGTGCGCACCATCTCGCGGCAGCGCTCGCGGACCAGTTCGATCTCGGCGCCGCTCACTGGCTCCACGCGCGGTTCCGCCTCCGCTTCGGTAACGAGTTCGTCTTTTCTTTTGCGTCGAAACAACATATCGCCTCCCGGTTACTTATGCTGCAAGTGTAACGCAGGGCTCGCGGTCCCTTTAACACAACAGAACCGTCGCGTGATGTGCGAAATAAGAGTTTTCTTGTAGCACTATTTTGTAAAAGTCTGATATATTCGGTTTAACCTATGTAGGAGTCTTCCTACATAGGTAACCTTACTAGTACATGTCCTATGAAGATCGCCGTCCTGGAACAAGACCGTAGCCAAACAGAACTCATCTGCCAGGTCCTGAGCGCTGCAGGCCACAGCTGCCAACCTTACGACAGCGCCAGGGAATTCCTTGCGCAGCTGCGCAAGGATTCCGTCGACATGCTGATCATGGACTGGAACGTCCCCGACCTGGACGGCGCCGAAGTGATGCGCCGCGCCAAGGAAAAGATGGCCGCGCATGCGCCGATGGTTTTCCTGGTGGGTAACAATGCCGAAGACGACATCATTGCCGGGGTGACCGCCGGCGCCGACGACTACCTGGTCAAGCCGCTGCGCCGCGGCGAACTGGTGGCGCGCGTCTCGGCCCTGCTGCGCCGCGCCTACCCGTCGCAGAACAGCGCCGAACAGCTGCAATTCGGCCCCTACACCTTCGAGACCCGTCCGGGACGCCTGCTCAAGGATGGCTCGATCATCGACGTGACGCAGAAAGAATTTTCGCTGGCCCTGCTGTTTTTCCGGAATATCGGCCGTCCCCTGTCGCGCGCCTACATCCACGAATCGGTCTGGGTGCGCGATACCGACGTGCCCTCGCGCACCATGGACACCCACGTCTCGCGCGTGCGCAACAAGCTGAGCCTGCGTCCGGAAAACGGCTTCCGCCTGGTGCCGGTCTACAGCTACGGCTACCGCCTCGAAAAACTGGGCGCCTGAACAGTTTGTCATAGTCGATACATCGTCGACAGGCGGTCCTGGCCGGCCGCTGAAACCCTCCTCGCACAAGGGTATAATGCGTGCATACCAGCATCCGTTTACCCATCCCAGAATGCAACTTCTTGCCGTTGGCCTGAACCACACGACCGCACCGGTCTCGCTGCGCGAACAGCTCGCGCTCGCGCCCGACCAGCTCGGCCGGGCGGTGCAGGCGGCGCGCAGCTGGTTCGCGCGCCAGGGCGGTGCAGGGGCCGGCGACGAGGCCGCCATCCTCTCGACCTGCAACCGCACCGAGATGTACGCGGCCAGCGCGGTGCCGAACCCGCTGGACGCTTCGGCCCAGTTCCTGGCCCATTACCACGCATTGAATTTCGCCGAGCTGCGTCCCCACCTTTATATGCTGCCGCAGGACAGCGCGGTGCGCCACGCCTTCCGCGTCGCTTCCGGGCTCGATTCGATGGTGCTGGGCGAGCCGCAGATCCTGGGCCAGATGAAGGACGCGGTGCGCACCGCCGAGCAGGCCGGCGGCCTGGGCACCTACCTGCACCAGCTGTTCCAGCGCAGCTTCGCGGTGGCGAAAGAGGTGCGCAGCACCACCGAGATCGGCGCCCACAGCGTCTCCATGGCCGCCGCCGCGATTCGCCTGTCGCAGCGCATCTTCGATCGTATCGCCGACCAGCACGTGCTGTTCATCGGCGCCGGCGAAATGATCGAGCTGTGCGCCGCCCACTTCGCGGCGCACAACCCGAAATCGATCACCATCGCCAACCGCAGCATGGAACGCGGCCAGCTGCTCGCCACCCGCTACCACGGCGAAGCGATCCGCCTGGCCGAGCTGCCCGAACGCCTGCAGGGCTTCGACATCGTGATCTCGTGCACCGCCTCGACGCTGCCCTTGATTGGCCTCGGCATGGTCGAGCGCGCGGTCAAGGCGCGCCGCCACCGCCCGGTGTTCATGGTCGACCTGGCCGTGCCGCGCGATATCGAGCCCGAAGTCGCGCGCCTCGACGACGTGTTCCTGTATACCGTGGACGACCTGGCCCAGGTGGTGCAAACCGGGCTGGAAAGCCGCCAGGCCGCCGTGGCGCAGGCCGAAGCCATCATCGAGACGCGCGTGCAATCCTTCATGCACTGGGTCGGCGACCGCGCCGTGGTGCCGGTGATCCGCGAACTGCACGAATCGAGCGAGGCGCTGCGCCTGTCCGAACTCGAACGCGCACGCAAGCTGCTGGCGCGCGGCGACGACCCTGAAGCGGTGCTGGAAGCGCTGTCGAAAGGACTGGTCGCCAAGTTCCTGCACGGCCCGCAGCAGGCGCTGCACCATGCCCAGGGCGACGAGCGCGCCCGCCTTGCCAGCCTGCTGCCGCAGCTGTTCCGCGGCCGCCGTTAGCGACCCATCGACTTCCATCGCGTTCCCTTGCGAACGCTCCCGGCCGCGGTCCGGCGCATTCCGGCGCCACCCGCGGCATCCCGAACCTGACCGAAACCGCCTATGAAACCATCCATGCTGGCCAAGCTGGACCAACTGGCCAACCGCCTCGTCGAACTGGACGAACTCCTGATGTCCGAGGATGCCACCGCGAACATGGACAACTACCGCAAGCTCACCCGCGAGCATGCCGAGCTGTCGCCGCTGGTCGCCCTGTACCGCGAGTATGGCGCGGCGCAGGACGACATCGCGGCCGCCCAGGAAATGGCGCAGGATCCGGAGATGAAGGAGTTCGCGCAGGAGGAAACCGAGGCCGCGAAGGGGCGCCTGGCCGCCCTCGAGCTCGATCTCCAGAAAATGCTGCTGCCGAAGGACGTCAACGACGAGCGCAACATTTTTCTTGAAATCCGCGCCGGCACCGGCGGCGACGAGTCGGCCCTGTTCGCGGGCGACCTGCTGCGCATGTACACGCGCTTCGCCGAGCGCAACCGCTGGCAGGTCGAGCTGGTGTCGGAATCGCCCTCGGACCTGGGCGGCTACCGCGAAGTCATCGTGCGCATCATCGGCAACGGCGTGTATTCGAAACTGAAGTTCGAGTCGGGCGGCCACCGCGTGCAGCGCGTTCCCGCCACCGAAACGCAAGGCCGCATCCACACCTCGGCCTGCACGGTGGCGGTGATGCCGGAAGCCGACGAGGTCGAGGACGTGAACATCAACCCGGCCGACCTGCGCATCGACACCTACCGCGCGTCCGGCGCCGGCGGACAGCACATCAACAAGACCGATTCGGCGGTGCGCATCACCCACCTGCCGACCGGGATCGTGGTCGAATGCCAGGACGACCGCAGCCAGCACAAGAACAAGGCGCAGGCGCTGAAGGTGCTGGCGGCGCGCATCAAGGACGTGCAGCTGCGCGAGCAGCAATCGAAAGAGGCGGCCACCCGCAAGAGCCTGATCGGCTCGGGCGACCGCAGCGAACGGATCCGCACCTATAACTTCCCGCAAGGGCGCCTGACCGACCACCGCATCAACCTGACCTTGTACAAGCTCGACTTCATCATGGATGGCGACCTGACGGAGCTGACCAATGCGCTGGCGGCCGAGCACCAGGCCGAATTGCTGGCGGCATTAGGTGACTGATGTCGTAGGTTAAGCAATTATTAAGTCGATGCGTGGGCTTCATGCGAGAATGCCCCGTCCGAACAACCCCTATACATCACCGACAATGCTGCCCTCCAACCGCCAGATCCTGTTCGCCATTTCGTCGATCTGCTTCGCGCTGATCGCGTTCGCCCTCTATCTCCAGCACATCCAGGAGATGCGGCCCTGCCCGCTGTGCGTGATCCAGCGCTACATGTTCCTGGCCGTCGGCGTGGCAACCCTGGTCTCGGCTGTCAGCGGCAAGGTCCGCGAAGGCACGATCCTGGCGCTGCTGGCGGCGCTGGGCGGCCTGTACGCGGTCGGCAAGCATTTATATGTGATCGCCAACCCGGGCTTCAGCTGCGGGATCGACCCGATGGAGACCTTCCTCAACAAGATCCCCACTGCCGAATACCTGCCGTGGCTGTTCCGCGCCGACGGCCTGTGCGAGGGCGCCACCGATGCCGTGCTGGGCCTCGCCATCCCGCAATGGTCGGCCATCTGGTTCGTGGTGCTGACCGTGCTGCTGGCCTTCGTCCTGCTGCGCAAGGCGCCGCAGCGGTGACACCGGTGACGCCACCCGTGCAGGCGGGCGCCACGATCGGGCAGTTGCAGGTGTCGCTGCCGCTGGGCCCGCTGGAAAACCGCATCCTGCTGTGCCACGCGCTCGGCCTGAGCCGCGTGAGCCTGATCACCCAGTCCGAGCGCGCCCTGAGCGGCACCGAAGCGGCAGCCCTGGGCGCGCTGGTGCAGCGGCGCCTGGACGGCGAACCGATCGCCTACATCGTCGGCGAGCGCGAATTCTTCGGGCTGCGTCTGAAGGTCTCGCCGGCGGTCCTGATTCCCCGTCCCGACACCGAACTGATCGTCGAACTGGCGCTCGAGCGCCTGCCGCCGCGCGCGCGCCTGCTCGACATGGGCACCGGCAGCGGCGCCATCGCGGTGGCCTGCGCCCATGCCCGCCAGGACGCGTCGGTGACCGCGCTCGACCTGAGCGAGGAGGCCCTGGCGATTGCGCGCGCCAACGCCGCCGCCAACGGCGCCACGGTCCGTTTCCTGCGCAGCGACTGGTTCGCGGCAGTCGGCGACGAGCGCTTCGCACTGATCGCCTCGAACCCGCCCTACATCGCCGCGGGCGACGCCCACCTGGCGCAGGGCGACCTGCGCTTCGAACCCGTGGGGGCGCTGACCGACCATGCGGACGGCCTGTCGGCACTGCGCACCATCATCGATGGCGCGCCCGCGCACCTGGAGCCGGGCGGCTGGCTGCTGCTCGAACATGGCTACGACCAGGCCGATGCCGTACGCGCCCTCCTGGGCACGCGCGGATTCCAGGACGTAGAGAGCTGGCGCGACCTTGCCGGTATCGAACGCGTCAGCGGCGGGCGATTGCCATCGGCCTAGGCGGCGCTTGCCCGCGGCCGCCCTTGTTAAAATGGCCAGCCCACCAACCTCAGCCTACCGAGTGGGCACCGCATGCGCATACTGTTCGCCTCGATCCTCCTGCTTGTTCCTTTCGCCGCCGCCGCCGACACCACGGCGCTCGATGCGCGCCAGTTGTTCGAGCGCGAATGGCAGTGGCAACTGCGCCAGCAGCCCGAATTCGCGACCGCCCTCGGCGAGCACCGTTACAACGCGTACCTGAGCGACACCACGCTGGCCGGCCGCGCCGCCGCGCGCGAGCACACGCGCCAGGTGCTGCTCGAAGCGCGCCAGCTCGACCGTGCAAAGCTCGAGGGCCAGGACCGGGTCTCGTATGACCTGTTCATCGCGGCGCGCGAGCGCGCCCTTGCCGCGGCGGCCTTTACCGCCTTCGATCCGCAGCCGCTGAGCGCCTGGGATGGGCTGCACCTGCGCCTGCCGCGGCTCGTTGCGCAAATGCCGTTCACGAACGAAGCGGACTACCGCAACTACCTGTCGCGCCTCGATGCCCTGCCCCTTCACGTCGATGGCCTCATCGAACAGATGCGCGCCGGGATGGCTGCCGGCTGGACGGTACCGAAAACCGTGATGGCGCCGGTGCCGGCCGCCCTGCACGCGCTGCACGAGGGCATCGCCGCCGGTCCGCTGTACGCGCCCTTCCTGCGCATCCCGGCCACGATCGAACCCGACATCCGCGAAACGCTCGTCGTGGACGGCATCACGGCGCTGGCCGGCGCGGCGCACAGCCTGCACCGGTTCGAGGAGTTCATCCGCCTCGAATACCTGCCGGCCGCGCGTGACACCATCGGCGCGTCCAGCCTGCCGGGCGGTGCCGACTGGTACGCCTTCCTGGTACGCCATACCACCACGACCGCGTTGACGCCGGCCGAGGTGCATGCCATCGGCCTGAAGGAAGTGGCCCGCATCCGTGCCGAGATGGCCGCCGTGGTGCCGCGCACGGGATTTCGCGGCAGCCTGAGCCAGTTCCTGGTCTTCGCCCGCTCCGACCGCCGCCTGTTCTTCAAGGACCCGGACGCGCTGCTGGCCCGCTACCGCAAGGCCGTCGCGCGCGCGCAGGCCAGGTTGCCGAAGGTCGTGGCGACGGTCCCGGATGCCGGCATTGCGGTCAAGCCGATGACGCAGGATGGCCCCGGACAACCGCTCGCCTATTACGAAGCCGGCAGCGACGGGCGTAGCGCGGCACTGGTGGTCAACCTGTCGCAGCTGGCGGCGCGGCCGATCTGGCAGGTGGACAGCGTGGCCCTGCACGAAGCCGTGCCCGGCCACCATTTGCAGGTGGCGCGTGCCGCAGCGCTCGATTTGCCGGCCTTTCGCCGCCACGGCTGGTACGAGGCCTATGGCGAAGGCTGGGCGACCTATGCCGAAGGCCTCGGGCCCGACATGGGCTTTTTCGACGATCCGTTCTCGCGCTTCGGCCAGCTGAACGAAGAAATGCTGCGCGCCGCGCGCCTGGTGGTGGACACCGGCATCCACGCGCTGGGCTGGTCGCGCCGGCAAGCGGTCGACTACCTGAACACGCACACCGCCAACCCGCCGCCGGACAACGAGGCGGAAGTCGACCGCTACATCGCCCAGCCGGCCCAGGCGCTGGGTTACAAGATCGGCCAGCTGCGCATCGCCGCGCTGCGCGATACAGCCAGAACCGCACTGGGCGCGCGCTTCGACCTGCGCCGCTTCCACGATGCGGTATTGCAAGGCGGCGCCCTGCCGCTGGACATGCTGCAGCGCCAGGTCGAGCGCTGGATCGCGGCCGAGAACGAAGCCGCCAAGGCGCCGCCCCAGGCTGTTCCCGCCACGAATCCGGCTCCGGGTACGACCGGAAAGGAATGAGGGGGTCGCCGACGCGCTTGGCGTTTTTCGGTTACTCTCTGCTCCAATCCGCATTGGCAGTACAAGAAAGGAAACATCCGTGTCGAACCAACCCGAGTCGAACCAACTACAGCGCCGCCTGGCCCTGCTCGACGACGATGACCACCGCGCCCTGCTCGGCCAGGGCCTGCGCGGCATCGAACGCGAAACCCTGCGTGTGGACCGGCACGGCCACCTGGCGCGCACCCCGCATCCGGAGCAACTCGGCTCGGCACTGACCCACCCGCACATCACCACCGATTACGCCGAAGCCCTGCTGGAATTCATCACTCCGGCCGAGCACGACATCTCGCTGGCCCTGAACCGCCTCGACGCCATCCACCGCTTCGCCCATGCGCGCCTCGGCGACGAGATGCTGTGGAGCGTCTCGATGCCGGGCGAACTGCCGTCCGAAGAAGAGATCGAGATCGCCTGGTATGGCACATCCCATCTCGGCATGCTCAAGCACGTGTACCGCCGCGGCCTGGCGCTGCGCTACGGCAAGGCGATGCAGTGCATCTCGGGCATCCACTACAACTACTCGCTGCCGGAAAAGCTGTGGCAGCTGATCGCCGCCAGCGAAGGCATCGCCGAAGAACGCCGCAATGCGCTGCGCGACTTCCAGTCCGAAAGCTACATCGCGACCATCCGCAACTTCCGCCGCTACAGCTGGCTCCTGATGTACCTGTTCGGCGCCACCCCGGCGCTCACCACCAGTTTCCTGCGCGGCCGTCCGCACGGGCTCGAGACCTTATCGGACGACACGCTGTACCTGCCCTACGCGACCAGCCTGCGCATGAGCGACCTGGGTTACCAGAACGACGCCCAGGCCGGCCTGCGTCCGCACGAGAACAGCCTGGAGAGCTACGTCACCAGCCTGATGTCGGCGGTGAACACCCCTTACGAGCCGTACGCGGCGATCGGCACCAAGAAGGACGGCGAATGGATCCAGCTGTCGACCAATGTGCTGCAGATCGAGAACGAGTACTACTCGACGATCCGTCCGAAGCGCGTGATCCGCACCGGCGAGCGCCCGGTGCAGGCGCTGTGCAACCGCGGCGTGCAGTACATCGAAGTGCGCTGCCTCGACGTCGACCCGTTCGAACCGGTCGGCATCTCGCTGGAGACCGGCCGCTTCCTCGACGCCTTCCTGCTGTTCTGCGCGCTGGAGGAAAGCCCCCTGATCAGTGCCCACGAAGGCCAGATCCACGCGCGCAATTTCGCGCGCACCGTGAAGGAAGGCCGCAAGCCGGATCTGACCCTGACGCGCGACGGCGCCGAAGTGCCTTTGCGCGAATGGGCGCTGGAGCTGATCGAGCGCATCCGTCCGCTGGCGCAGCTGCTCGACGACCAGCACAACGAGGGCAATGTGCACGCATCCTCGCTCGGCCTGCAGAAGGCGAAGATCGACGACCCGGCATTGACGCCGTCGGCGCGCGTGCTGGAAGAAGTCCAGGCCCTCGGCTCGGCCGCCGCCTTCGGCCTGCGCCAGAGCGAACAGCACGCGGCGCACTTCCGCGAAAGTCCCCTGATGCCGGCCGAAGAGGCGCTGTTCGACGAGATGGCCGCCGCCTCGCTGGCCGAGCAACGCAGCATCGAGCAGGCGGACAGCGGAAGCTTCGACGATTTCGTCGCCGCCTACAACAGCAGTACGCTGTGCGGCAACCATTAAGCGCCTTACCGCGAGGATGCGGTGCTCGCCTTTTATAACGAACACCACGCTGCGGGCACCCAGCATCCACCGGGGGCAGTCGCCTCGGTGCTGGCGCAGTTCGAACGGCGCGGCCTGGGGCGCATCGTCACCCCGCACGGCGTGCCGCTGGTTTCGCTCGAACGCGTGCACACCCCGCGCTACCTGCACTTTTTGCGCGGCGCATGGAGCGAATGGCTGGCGACCGACCCGTCCAATGCCGGCAAGGAAGCGCTACCCTCGGCCTGGCCGGTGCGCGGCATGCGCGACGATGTCGAGCCGGCCGATTTTCAGGCGCGCCTGGGACTGTTCGTTTCCGACGCGCGCACGCCGCTGACGAGCCGTACCTGGACTGCCGCCAAGACCGGCGCCGACTGCGCAATCAATGCCGCGCATGCGCTGCGCGTGGGCGAACGCGGCAGCTTCGCGCTCACCAGTCCGCCCGGCCACCATGCCGGCGCCGACTGGGCCGGCGGCGGCGGCTTCCTGAACAATGCGGCGCTGGCGGCCCAGCACCTGCGCGACGACGGGCTGCAGCGCGTCGCCATCCTCGATCTCGGCCTGCACCACGGCCACGGCACCCAGCAGATTTTTTATGGCCGCAGCGACGTATTGTTCGTCTCGATCCACCTCGACCCGCACGGCGCCTATCCGTTCTATGCCGGCTACGCGGACGAAACCGGCACCGGCGCGGGGCTCGGCTACACGATGAACCTGCCGCTGGCCGCCGGTAACGGCAGTAGCGGCGGCAGTAGCGGCCCGCCGTGGTTCGCCGCGCTGGAAACGGCCTGCGTCAAGCTGGCCATGTTCCGCCCGGAGGCGCTGGTGGTATCGCTTGGCGGCGGCCTCGGCACCGCCTTCGGCCTGCAGGGCGGCGACTTCCTGCGCATCGGCGAGCGCATCGCCCACCTTGGCCTGCCCACGGCCTTCATGTTCGAGGACGGGCATGGGGATAATGCCGCGCCGGCCCCCGGCCTGGACACCGTGAACGTCCTCGAAGGCTTCGAAACCGCCGCTTGACGCGGCAATCCGGTATTCCTTCAACACCACGCACACACCATGATCGACTGGCAGTTCTCCCATTTCAACGACCTCTCTCCCGCCGACCTGTACGAGGTGCTGCGCCAGCGCCAGGACGTGTTCATTCTCGAACAGACCTGCCTCTATCCCGACATCGACGGCCTCGATCCGGTGGCGCACCACCTGCTCGGCTGGCGCAGCATCGACGACAAGCCCCAGCTGGCCGCCTACCTGCGCGTGCTCGGCCCCGGCGTGAAATACGACGAGATGTCGCTCGGCCGCGTCATCACCACGCCGGCCGCGCGCGGGACCGGGGCCGGCCGCGCCCTGCTGGCGCGCGGTATCGCCTGTGCGGAAAGCCTGTACCCGGGCCACCGCATCCGCATCGGCGCGCAGCAGTACCTCGAGAAGTTCTATCAAAGCTTCGGCTTCGAGACCGTCTCTGCGCCCTACGACGAAGACGGCATCATGCACATCGATATGCTGCGTTGATGTCTTGCGCACGCCAAGCACTTGACGCTGCTCAAGCGCTGCGACAAGTCAGGCGTGCGCTCTGCAACCAGGGCTACGCTCGCGCCTGCCAGTCCTGACCCGAGACCTAGTGGTTGGGCATGGCGATGGGAACCGATGTTCCGGTTCTACGCCGCCCTGCAAGCAGGACCAGCCCGGCCGCCAGCATGGCATAGGTGCCCGGTTCGGGTACCGCCGAAACCAGGTCCAGCCGCACCGACAGGCATTCGTCCAGCCGGCAGGCCTTGCCGAGGATTTGCTGTGCGTCGTTGATGTCATAGGCCTCGACCACCCACCAGCCGTCGGCGCCGTCGACAAACTGGTTCAGGTTGTTCAACTTCCCGCCCGCGTACAGGAACGCCGTCCGTTGATCTTCCCAGTATTGGGACCAGCCGACCACCATCCCGACATTGTTGATTGCCCTGGCCTCGCCCCCGACGTAGTCATGGCCGTCCAGCGGCCCCAGGGAACGCATCGAACCGCCGGTGTAGAGGAAAGGAACCATGTCCCCCGTTTCGTCGTGGGACCATCCGACGACCTGGCCCAGGTCGTTGATATCGTTGGCCCCGCTATCTCCCCCTCCAAGGTCGCCCAGGTCGTGCATGGTGCCGTTCTGGTACAGGAAAGCGTGCCCGGTCCAGGGCGAATCGGCCCCCTCGTAGGTTGAGCTGCCCACGGTCTGTCCGCGGTTGTTGATCGCCGTCGCGATGGACCAGGTCTCCCAGTTCCTCAGGGTGCCGAGCCTGTGTATGGTGCCGTTCGCGTCCACCCAGGCGTGCTGGTCACCTCCGAAGGTGGCGTATTCGCCAGCCACCTGCCCCATGTCGTTCAGGCCACTCGCACGCCCGCTCTGGAATTCGTCGAGCACCGGTCCCGCGTGACGCACCGCACCGGCGGTATAGAGGAAGGGCTGGCCGTATGACCCGTTCAGGGCGCCGGCGACGTCCCCATGGCTATTGATCGCGTAGCCGTAGCTGCTGGCGCCGAGTCCGAGATTGAGGAGCGACGCGCCGTCCCAGATGCTCGCCCCATCACGGGTATTGCCAACGATACGGCCTGAACTGTTCATGGCCTTGGCATCGAAGCCTGCAAGCAAGAAAGACATCGAATAGACCGGTTCCGCCAATGCCACGACCGGGCAGGCCAGCAGCGCCAGCAGTGATCCAATAGTAATTTTTCTTAATGCCATGACCGCCCCTTGAAGTGATCGAAATTACAAGCATGCGGTACGCATGGCAGGGCGCTCTGCGGTAGCTCAGGCGGGCACGAGGTTCAGCGCCCGATGAGGGTCGCTGGCGGATGCATCGCCGCTGCGTGCGGGGCGGCATCGACACAATGGCAGGAGGGGAACCGGGGAGTGCCGGCGCCTGCGGCGCCTCCCCGATTACTGGCGGGAAGAAGCTGCCTTACGGCTCGAGCAGCACCGCGCGGCAATCGCCGATGTCGGTGCACGCATAGGCAGCGATCTGCTGGGCGTCGTTGATGCCGACCGCGTCGAGCACCGTCCAGATGCCGCGCTTGGCGACGAGGTCGTTCAGGTCGTACATCACGCCGTCGCGGTAGAGAAAGGCATGCGAGAAGCTCTCGCCGGGCACGTCGTTCGCGCGGGTCGAGTAACCGACCACCATCCCCGCATTGTTCAGGGCGCGCGCTTCGGTGGACGAACCGCCGAACGAGCCGATGTCGATCATCGCGCCGCCGCGGTACAGGAAGGCGTGCTGGATGTCGGCGTTCACGAAGCTCATGCCGGCCACCTCCCCGCGATCGTTGATCGCCGCGGCCGCGCTCGAGGGGCCGCCGAGCGTGCCGAGGTCCTTCATGACCCCGTTCGCGTACAGGAACGCGTGCTGGGCGGTGAAACCGCGCAGGAAGGACACGCCGACGACCGCGCCGGCCTTGTTGATCCCGGTCGCGCGCGCGACTCCGCTGCCGAGGCTGCCTATCGCGGTCATCTTGCCGCTGGAGTACAGGAAGGCGCGGTCATTGCCATTACGGTCCAGCGCGTACCCGGCGACCTGGCCGGCGGCGTTGATGGCGGTGCCGAAGGTCGGCCGGCCATTGAGCATGCCGAGGTCGCGCAAGGCCTTGCCGTTGTACACGAACGCATGAGAAACCCCATTCTTGGTATCCGACGAACCGGCAACCTGGGCTGTCGAGCTGATGGCCGTGGCCACGCTCGAATTGCCGCCGAGCGTGCCCAGGCCCGTCATGGTGCCGCGCGACCACAGGAACCCGCGTCCGTCGGTCCCGACGCCCACGATACGCCCGCTGGCGTCGATGGCGTGTGGCGTGGTGTTGGTCGGGAGGAAGGTCATTTTATAGACCGGTTGGCTATGTGCAACGAGCGGGGCGGCGAGCGAAGACGACAGCAGGAGGGCTAGCAGAGATGGACGCATGACTTACCTTGATGCTTGAGTGAAGAGGACTTGCAGCATCTCGGAAAGCTCATGCAGCAGGTTTGAGAAATATCAATGTCCAAAATCTCATCTTTACTTTTCGCTACCGGCCTCATCTAGGGCGGTGCATGGCGAGCCTGCCTGCCGCGCACACAAGCAGTGCGCCAAGCAACAGCCAGCCATCCGGTTCATTCTGCGGAACAATAACCGGTACGCATGCGGTGACCGGAAACGCCTTGGCGGCCGGCAAGGGAGAAGACAGGAGGAAAGGT
The DNA here is from genome assembly GCF_042432755.1 of Massilia consociata. Lineage (NCBI taxonomy): Bacteria > Pseudomonadati > Pseudomonadota > Betaproteobacteria > Burkholderiales > Oxalobacteraceae > Massilia > Massilia consociata. Next base: position 67,837 of record NZ_JBHLWP010000008.1, on the reverse strand, counting down.
AGCAACAGGTCGGAATACATGGCACGGATGCTCGGGTTCAGGGACCTGCAGCATCGGCCATCTGGCGGGCACGGCATGTGCGCCACCTCAGGCGTGCGCACCAGACCGGGGCGCCGGCCCCGGTCGGCTCAAACCGGTGTTACTCGACCTTGTACCGGTGTTACTCGACCTTGTTCAGGGTGATCTCGAACACCAGGCCGGTATTGCCCGGCACATTCCCGCTGCCGGCCGCGCCGTAGCCCAGGCTGGCCGGCACTTCGATCGTGCGCTTGCCGCCCACCTTCATGCCGAGGACGCCCTGCTGGAAGCCCGGGATCACGCCGGGGGCGCCGAGCATGAACGAGAAGGAGTTCGATTCCATGCGCAGGCCCTTGTGGTCGGCCGCCGCCCCGCTGTACAGCCACAGGGTGTACGTAACGTGGGCGGTCTTGCCGTTCACCGCCTCGGCGCCGGTGCCGATCACATTGTCGGTCCTGGTCAAGGCAGTCGGGTTATTGGCGTTGACAGCCGGGGGCGTGGCATCGCCCCCCCCACCGCCGCCGCAGGCGGTCAGGCTGAGGATGGCGACGAAGGCGGCGATCAGGGGAAACTTCAGTTTCATGGGACGATCCTTGACGGGTGAGGTGCAATGGTGAAGTGCAGAATTATGTTTGTGCAACAAAATTTATGCAGTGAAACTTCGCACCTTACCTCACCCCTTCAAACGCGTCTGTCCGCCTTTTGTCGCCAGATGTATGCATGTGTCATCAGATCTGGATCTGGGTACCGAGCTCGATGACCCGGTTCGGCGGGATCTGGTAATAATCGGCGGCCGCCCGCGCGTTACGCGACATCATCACGTACAGGTGCTCGCGCCACGGCGTCATGCCGCCGCCCGGGGCCGAGACCACGGTCTGGCGCGCGATGAAGAACGAGGTTTCCATCATCTCGAAGGGCAAGCCCAGGGCGGCGCACTGGTGCAGGATGCCGGGAATGTCCGGCTCGTCCTTGAAGCCGTAGTGCACGTTGAGCTGGAAGCAGTTGTGGCCGAGTTCGACCACCTCCACCTGTTCTTCCACCGGTACCCACGGTTCCTCCCGCATATGTACGGTAAGAAACACGACGCGTTCATGCAGCACCTTGTTGTGCAACAGGTTGTGCAGCAGCGCGTGCGGCACGCCGTCGCTTTCGCCGCGCAGGAACAGCGCGGTGCCCGGCACGCGCGCCGGCGGCGCCACGAACAGCGATTCCATGAAGGCGTCGAGCGGGATGGCCTGCTTTTCCAGGTTGTCGAAGACGAGTTCGCGCCCGCGCTTCCAGGTCAGCATCAGGGTCAGCAGCACGGTGGCCAGCAGCAGCGGGAACCAGCCGCCGTGGAACAGCTTCAGGGTGGTCGACGAGAACAGCAGGATGTCGATCACCAGGAAGAAGCCGGTCGCGCCGAGGCACACGGCCAGCGGCAGGCGCCAGCGGTAGCGCGTCACGAAAAAGGTGAGGATGGTGGTGGCCATCATGGTCGCGGTCACCGCGATGCCATACGCGCCGGCCAGCTCGTCCGACGAGCCGAAACCGATGACGGCCATGAGCACCACCGCCAGCTGCAGCCAGTTGACGACCGGGATGTAGATCTGGCCGATCTCGCTTTCCGAGGTATGCAGGATGCGCATGCGCGGCAGCAGGCCCAGGGCAATAGCCTGCTTGGTCATCGAATACGTGCCCGAAATGGTCGCCTGCGAGGCGATCACGGCGGCCATGGTCGACAGGATCACCAGCGGGATCACGCTCCAGGTGCCGAGCTGGTGGAAGAAGGGATTCTCGACCGCCTCCGGCCGCACGATGAGCAGGCCGCCCTGGCCCAGGTAGTTCAGCGCCAGCGCCGGGAAGGCGATCGTGAACCAGGCCAGGCGGATCGGCTTGCGGCCGAAGTGGCCCATGTCCGCATACAGCGCTTCGGCGCCCGTAATGGCCAGCACCACCGCGCCGAGCGCCACGAAGGCCAGCAACTGGTTGTCCAGCATGAAGCGCAGCGCATGCCAGGGATTCAGCGCGCCCAGGATCACCGGCGCTTCGATGATGTTGATCACGCCCATCACGGCCAGGGTCGCGAACCATACCGTCATGACGGGGCCGAAGAAGCGGCCGATGCCGGCGGTGCCATGGCGCTGCACGCTGTACAGCGCGACCAGCACCACGACGGCCAGCGGCACCACGTAGTGCGACATGCCCGGCGCCGCCACTTCCAGTCCTTCGATGGCGCCCAGTACCGAGATCGCCGGCGTGATCACGCTGTCGCCATAGAACATGGTCGTGCCGAGCACACCGATGACGAGCAAGGGAAAATGCCAGCGCGAGCTGCGGGTGACCGAGTTGGTGGCCAACGCCATCAGCGCCATGATGCCGCCTTCGCCGCGGTTGTCGGCGCGCAGCACCAGCGTGACGTACTTGAGCGAGACGATGATGGTCAGGCTCCAGAAAATCAGGGAAACGATGCCGAGAATGTTGGGGGTGGTGAGTGGCAGGCCATGCTCGTGGTCGAAAATGGCCCGCAAGGTGTAGAGAGGGCTGGTGCCGATGTCGCCGTAGACGATGCCGACAGCTGCCAGCGTCAATGCCGCGACGCTGCTTTTCTTGTTTTGGGAACTCAAGCTTGCACCATTGTGCTGTTTTGGTGCAGTGCACCATAAAATATCGACAAGAAAATTGCAAGAAGATTTCGTATGGCTTTACCACTTGCGCAAAAGGGTGTTGCGCCAGCAGGGATAGTGCGTATCGGGGATAATGTCCCCCCTGCAAATCGCCTTTCTTCCCCATGCGTTCCGGTATCTTGTCCGCCGCCCTGGCCTTCCTGTGCTGGGGCCTGTTTCCTATTTATTTTCATGCGCTCGGCGACGTGCCCCCGATGCAGATCCTGGCGCACCGGGTACTGTGGTCGCTCGCCTTTCTGCTGATCGTGCTGGCCGTGCGCCGCCAGTGGAAGTGGTTCGCCATCGTGCGCCAACCGCGCGTGTTCTGGAGTTTCGTTGCCTCGGCCTTCCTGCTGTCGGCCAACTGGCTGGTGTACATCTGGGCCGTGAAAAACGGCCACGTGATCGAGGCCAGCCTGGGTTACTTCATCAACCCGCTGGTGAACATCATGTTCGGCTATGTGCTGCTAAAGGAGCGCATGCGTCCCGCCCAATGGGCGGCGATCGGCATCGCCGCGCTGGGTGTGGCCTGGCTGACCTGGCAGTCGGGCACGGTGCCCTGGATTGCGCTGTTCCTGGCGGCCTCGTTCGGCGGCTATGGACTGCTGCGCAAGACCGCGGCGCTCGGCGCCCTTGAGGGCCTGTCGTTCGAGACCATGGTGCTGTTCCCGTTCGCGGCCGCCTATGTGGGTTGGTTGACGATAAATGGCGCCAACGCATTCATCAACGCCCCCTTTGATGCCACCCGCCTGCTCCTGATCGCGGCCGGCCCGATCACGGCGATCCCGCTGCTGCTGTTCGCGACCGGCGCACGCAAGATCCCCCTGTCGATTCTCGGCCTGCTGCAATACCTGTCGCCGACCATCCAGTTCCTGCTGGGGGTGTGGCTGTTCCACGAAGCCTTCAGCAGCGACCGGCTGGTAGGCTTCCTGATGATCTGGGCCGCACTGGCCCTGTTTGCCGGCGAAGGCTTGCTGCGCAGCCGTAGCACGAAGAAAATTTGATCACGAGACGCACCTGCACCGGCACAGGATTTCCGGCACGATGCCAAAGAAATCCTGTGTCCGGCGCGGGTTCTGTCGTATCCTGTGCACCTTAAACAACACCAGAGTTAAAGCATGGCCAATTACGTCTATACCATGAACCGCGTGGGCAAAATCGTCCCGCCAAAACGCCAGATCCTGAAAGATATTTCCCTGTCCTTTTTCCCGGGCGCGAAGATCGGCGTGCTGGGCCTGAACGGCTCGGGCAAGTCGACCCTGCTCAAGATCATGGCAGGCATCGACACCGACATCCAGGGCGAAGCGCGCCCGATGCCGGGCCTGAACATCGGCTACCTGCCGCAGGAACCGCAGCTCGATCCGGAAAAGACGGTGCGCCAGGAAGTCGAATCGGGCCTGGGCGAAGCTTTCGAGGCGCAAGCCAAGCTGGAAGCCGTGTACGCCGCCTATGCCGAAGAAGACGCGGACTTTGACGCCCTGGCGAAAGAGCAGGAGCGCCTGGAATCGATCATCGCCGCGGCCGATGGCGGCAACCTGAACCTGCAGATGGAAATGGCAGCCGACGCGCTGCGCCTGCCGCCGTGGGACCAGAAGATCGGCGTGCTGTCGGGCGGCGAGAAGCGCCGCGTGGCGCTGTGCAAGCTGCTGCTGAGTAAGCCGGACATGCTGCTGCTGGACGAGCCGACCAACCACCTGGACGCCGAATCGGTCGAGTGGCTGGAGCAGTTCCTGCTGCGTTTCCCGGGTACTGTCGTCGGCATCACCCACGACCGCTACTTCCTCGACAACGCCGCCGAATGGATCCTGGAACTGGACCGCGGCCACGGCATCCCCTGGAAGGGCAATTACTCGACCTGGCTGGAACAGAAGGAAGCGCGCCTGAAGCAGGAAGAAGCCACCGAATCGGCACGCCAGAAGGCACTGGCCAAGGAACTCGAGTGGGCGCGCCAGAACCCGAAGGCGCGCCAGGCCAAGTCCAAGGCACGCCTGGCCCGTTTCAATGAACTTTCCGAATACGAATACCAGAAGCGCAACGAGACCCAGGAGATCTTCATCCCCGTCGCCGAGCGCCTGGGCAACGAAGTCATCGAGTTCAAGAACGTCTCGAAGGCTTTCGGTGACCGCCTGCTGATCGACAACCTGTCCTTCACCGTGCCGCCGGGCGCGATCGTCGGCATCATCGGCCCGAACGGCGCCGGTAAGTCGACCCTGTTCAAGATGATCGCGGGTAAAGAGCAGCCGGACAGCGGCGAAGTCGTGATCGGCAAGACCGCCAAGGTCTCGCTGGTCGACCAGCACCGCGACGAACTGGCCAACAACAAGACCGTGTTCGAGGACGTCACCGGCGGCGCCGACATGCTGAGCGTGGGCCGCTTCGAAATGCCGGCGCGCGCCTACCTGGGCCGCTTCAACTTCAAGGGCTCGGACCAGCAGAAGGTGGTCGGCAACCTGTCGGGTGGCGAACGCGGCCGCCTGCACCTGGCCAAGACCCTGCTGCAAGGCGGCAACGTCCTGCTGCTGGACGAACCGTCGAACGACCTCGACGTGGAAACCCTGCGTGCGCTGGAAGACGCCCTGCTCGAGTTTGCCGGCAGCGTGATGGTGATCTCGCACGACCGCTGGTTCCTGGACCGCATCGCGACCCACATCCTGGCCTTCGAAGGCAATTCCCAAGTCACCTTCTTCAACGGTAACTACCAGGAATACGAGGCCGACAAGAAGAAGCGCCTGGGCGAAGAAGGCGCCAAGCCGAAGCGCATCCGCTACAAGCCGCTGTCAGCCTAAGTGCTTGTTTGACAACAAAAATCTGCGATCAGCAGGTTTGTAAAACGCCCGGCCCTGCCGGGCGTTTTCTTTCCGGAATCGGAACGCGGCAATTGAAAAGTCGTGTGTAGAATCTTCTTCGTTGAGGCCATGTTTCGGCCTTGGATGCTGGTCGCCGCAATCGCGGCGCCGGTTGACGGAGCCCATGACTGATTACCGCGACAACCGCGTCCCGGGCGGGACGTTTTTTTTCACGGTGCGCCTGCTCCAGCGTGGCAGCACCTTGCTGACAGACCATATCTCTGCCTTCAGCGAAGCCATGCGCCTGGCGCGCGTGCGCAAGCCCTTCCACGTCGATGCCTGGGTGGTCTTGCCGGACCATGCCCACGCCATGTGGACCTTGCCGCCGGGCGACCACGACTGTTCCAGCCGCTGGCGCGCCGTCAAGATCGCCTTTTCCAAGGCCTTGCGCAAGGCCGCCGTGCTGGACGCCACCGAGAACGCGGTCTGGGAGCGCCATTACCAGCATTATCGCGTCCGCGACGACGACGAATACGCGGCGCTGGTCGACCTCACCCACCTTGATCCCGTCCGGCACGGCCATTGCAGCCACCCTGGCGACTGGCCCTGGTCCTCGCTGCACCGCTTCGTCAATGCCGGCCACGCAATGCCGGTGCCGGAGCTGATCGTGCCGCCATGGGTGCAGCGCCCGCAAGCGCAGGGATTCGCGCGGCTGTAAGCGGCACTGTGGACAAACAAAAAGGACCCCGCAGGGTCCTTCATGTTGTGCGATGCCGGCAGCTTAGAAACTGTACTTCGCGCCGATGGTCCAGACGTCGGCCTTGGCACCAAAATCCTTGCTCTTGCCGTAGCGTTCGTATTCGGCGATCAGCGCCACATTCTGGTTCAAGTTGTACTGCGCACCCAGTGCGCCATAGGCTTCGGTCTTGCGCTCATCCCGGTTCTGGGCGGCGTTGAGGGTTACCAGCTCGCTCTTGTTGCGCGCCGCGCCCAGCTTGCCGTACACCGAGAACTGTTCGTTGACCGGCAGGGTTGCCTTGGCAGCCAGGTAGATCGACTCGCCCTTGGTTTCGCCACGGTTGTTCACGCCGCCGATCGAGTAATTCACGCCCGAGCTGCGGAAATCGGTGTAACCGGCTTCAACGCCCCAGTTCTGGTTGAACTCGTAGCCGCCGAAGAGCTTGCCGGAAGCCTTGTAGCCGTCGGTATCGACATTGGTGGCGCCGGAGTGCTTGAAGGTATGGTCAGCGCTGGCAACGCCGGCGCCGACATAGGCGCGCGGTGCGGTTTGCTGGGCCTGGGCGGCCGACATGGCAGCTGCGGATGCGATCAAAACGACGAGAAGCTTTTTCATACACGGATCCTTTACTTGGCTGGTTCGCGATTCCGGGACGAATCGCGATGTAGCCAAGATAGCACCCGATCCCGTTTATTAAAGCCCCATGGGCCGTAAGAACTGTAAGAAGATGTAACTTACTGACCCGAGAGTTATATATTTTCCTAAAAGATACTGAAAATAGCGTGCTGATTAATCGATTTTACGAAAAGTTAGGTTAACCCGGGGGCCGACCGCCTGTGCCGTTTTGTTGATTCCATGCATCCAATTCGCTTGCAAGGCGCCTGCCATGAAGAGCAGGCTGCCGTCGCTCAATGGCAGTCTGATAGTTTCCTTGCTGGCCTTGTGACGCAGGATGAAGGTCCGGGTGGCGCCGAAACTGACGGAGGCGATGGCGGGGTCCGGCCCCAGTTCGGGCTCATTGTCGCTGTGCATGCCCATGCTGTCGCGGCCGTCGCGGTAATAGTTCAGCAGCACGCTGTTGTAATCCCGCCCGGTCGCCGCTTCGACGGCAGCACGGATGCTTGCGAGCAGCGGCGTGAAGGGTTGCGGCGCCAGGCTCAGGCCAGAATACCGGTAGGCCCGCTCCCCGTGCCAGGCGCTCAGGCGGGGCTGCAGGTGGCGCTTGCCGTAGACGACCACGGTTTCCTCGCGCCAGTCGGTCTCGGCGACAAGGCGCGCCAGCACGATCTCGTTCGGCCATGGCAGCGGCAACTGTGCCAGCCAGGCCAGTTCTCCGTCGCGCACCGGGATCGGGGTGAGGGTCGTGGCTGAATCAAACAAGTCCATTGTCTGGATTTCATCGTTATGATGACGGCTTCCCATCATCGAAGCTGGTGTTGCGCGCGGTGGACGGTTATGCCGCCGTCGTGGAAACGGCGCGATTGCACGCCTGGAACATGATCGTGGCCACCCACCTCGATGGCCTGCCGATGGCGCTGGGCGGGCTTGGGCCTTTATGGGCGGTGTACGACGCCGACCGCGTGCCGGAGATGGCGGCGCGCCCGCTCAAGGATCGCTTCGGGGCCTGCCCATGGGCCCTGTACCACATCGAGGTACAAGGCTGAGGCAGACGGCCAGGGTCAGGCGTAGGCTTCGGCCAGGCTCATCACGCGCGGCGTGACGGTGACGCCGACGTTGCCGAACAGGCTTTCGATGGCAGCCAGGTTGGCGCTGCACTCGTCCGCTTTCCAGCCGTTGAACAGGTCGGTACCGTCCTTCTGGAAGTGCAGGTCCAGCACCTTGCCCTTGTCCTTGTGGACATAGCTCTGCTGGTGGGTATTCTTGAAGCCGAGTTCGACCAGTCCGGCCAATACGCTCCGGGGCGGATTGTCCGGATCAGTTGCGAGGAACACGCCAAAAGTCTTGCCAGGCGGTTTGGCAGCGACATCGACATCATAGATACCCGGGGCCTTGGTGACGCTGGTGCTCTTCAGGAACAGCATGTCTTCTCCTTCTCCTGTTGCCCGCACGGCAGCGCGGGCGGATAGCCATGCGCGGCGGGCGGATCGGTTATTGGTCAGCGCCCTAGCTTATTGCTCTACGGGAACTTTGTCGATGCTTGTCTGCGCTTTTTTCGCGCTAGCGCAGTAACAGCCCCCAAACCGTGCCGCCAATTAACAACGCACAAGCCACCATGCCCGTAATAAAGCCCAGTTCCCGGCGCGCCGGGTCACGGTAATAGCCGAGCGCGTACGCTACACGCGCGGCACACCAAAGCAGGCCGCCGGCAGCCGCCCACACGTCGCCAAGATAAAAGGCGCACATCCACAAAGGCACCAGCAGCAGCGGCAGTTGTTCCAGCGTATTGGCCTGCACCCGCTGGCAGCGCAGGAATTCCTCGGGTCCGTCCATGACGGGTGCGGGGATGTTGTGGCGGATGCGGGCGCGGCCGGCGTTCACGGAGGTCCAGAAATATACGCCGAGTGCGGCCAGGGTGGTCCAAGCGGTGAAAAACATTGGTACTCCTGTGAAATGGAAGAAAAGACGAAGTAGGCTCAGGCTTTGCTGCGCTTGCGCCGCGCCAGATCGGCGGTGGGCGCCACCAGTGCCTCGTACAGGCGGCCGGTGGGTGCGTCCCAGCGCGTGACGGCTTCCTGCTGGCGCGCCACGGTGGCGACATCGCCGCGCGCGAGCGGGCCGCTGAGCGCTGCTTCCGGGCCCATGCGAAACACGTTGGCCAGGGCTTCGGTCGCCAGCGGCCGGGCCAGCTCACGCGCGACCGCTTCCGGCACGCCGGCAGCCTGGTAGGCGCGCAGCGCCGCGTCGACGATCGTCACCAGGTAGTTCGAGGCGAACACCGCGGCGGCGTGGTACACGGTCTTGGCGGCCGGATCGATGCGCACCAGGCGCGCACCGATGCGCGAGAACGCGGGCTCGAGCAGCGCCAGCGCACCCTCGTCACCTTCGATGCCGCAGTAGGTGCCGGCGAAACCGGCGGCAACGCTGGCCGGGTCGGCAAAGCTGCGCACCGGGTGCACGCTGGCGACCAGGGCGCCGGCCTCACGGGCTGCCTGCAGCTCGCTGGAGGCCTTGGCGCCGCTGCAGTGGAACACGACGGCGCCCGCCAGGCAATGGGACTGCGCCAGCGCAGCGCAGCGCGGGGCGATCTGGTCGTCGCCGACCGCAAGCACCCAGGCTTGGGCCGGGCGCATGTGCGCCATGTCCTCGCAGGCCCGGCCGGCCTCGATGAAGCCGACCGCCTCCTGCGCGCTGGCGGCCGAGCGGGTCAGGACATCCTGCACCACGAAGCTGCCGCTGGCGGCGAACAGGCGTCCCAGCACGCGGCCGACGTGGCCGGCGCCGACCAGGTTCAGCGCATTCGATGCCACGTCAGAAGCCGGAGCCGGGCAGCGCCAGGTATGCCAGCTCTTCGGGTGTGGAGGCCCGGCCCAGGATGGCGTTACGGTGCGGGAAGCGGCCGAAGCGGGCGATCACGCCGCGGTGGCGGTGTGCATAGTCGAGCGCCTCGGTAAACCCTTCGTGCTCCTGCGCCAGCTCGGTAAACAGCGTGACGGCCAGCTCCTGCATGCGCGCGTCTTCGGCGTGCTCGAAGGGCATGTAGGCGAACTGGCGCTCGACCGGCGACAGCGCCAGGTGCGCGCTGGACTCCACCAGCTGGCGTGCGGCAAGCAGCGCCAGGGTGTCGCCGGCAAAGGATTCCGGCTTGCCGCGGTAGGCGTTACGGGTGAACTGGTCGAGCACGAGGATGCGCGCCAGCGTACCGCGCGGCCCGATCTCGTCCCACTCGCGCAGCCCGCCCGCCACGGCCTGGTTGACCAGGACGCCGAAGCGCTCGCGCAGCGCGGCATCGAACGCTTCGTCCTTGCGGAACCATTCGATGCGCTGGCGGCCATGGCCTTCGGTCCCTTCCGGCAGGAACCAGAAATCGAGTACGTCTTGTGCTTGCATGGAAAAACCCCGGTATTGGATGGTTGTTATATGTTGTCGTTGTCGTCAGTTGCGTGCGTGGGACAGCTGGAAGGCTTCCAGTCCCTCGAACGCGGCCAGCTCGTCGGCCAGCTCGGACAATGGTGCGCCGCTGGTGCGCGACAGCGCCAGCGCCACGAAGCGCCATTCCTGGCGCCCTTCTTCGCTGCTGATCGTGAGCGAACTGCCCGCGATCTCGTAGCCCCGCTCGAGCGCGGCCGCGCGCAGGATGTCCTCGCGCGGCATCACCTGCGGCTTGAAGCGCATGCGCACCGCCACCGCGTGGCGCGCGGGCAGGAAGGTCTCGAGCCGGTTCAGGTAGATCATGATCATGGCCGAGAAAAAGGCCATGCTCATCGCCGCCAGGTAGAAGCCGACGCCGACCAGCACGCCGATCGCGGACGAGGCCCAGATCGACGCCGCCGTGGTCAGGCCGCTGATATTGAAACCTTCGCGCATGATCACACCCGCGCCGAGAAAACCGATGCCGGTCACGATGCCCTGGATGATGCGGGTCGGGTCGACCGGCGCCAGCACCCCGGCATGGCCGCCGTACCAGAAGTCCGGGTAGCCGGAGAGGATGGTCAGCGCCGCCGAGGCCATGCACACCAGCCCGTAGGTGCGCATGCCGGCCGCACGCCCGTGGTAGGCGCGCTCGTAGCCGACCAGCAGGCCCAGCGCCAGCGCGCCGGCCAGGTGCAGCAGGATCAGCCCGTTCGCGAAGAGCTGGTGTTCGGACCAGTAGGCGGCGATCAGGTTATGCGAGAGCATGCGTAAAGGGGGTCCTCATGCGGGGGGCCTCATGCGTCGCCGGGCTTCTTGCGCACCAGCTGCTTTTCGAAGGCGACGTCGTGCTTGCTGACGCGCTTGACCTCCTGCGGCCCGAGGCCGTTGACGAAGGCGACGAAGTCGTCCAGTTCGAGCGGCGCGTTGAGCGCGGGCGCCCCGGGCGCCTCCGACAGGTAGAACAGCCCGTCGCCGGTGCGCGCCATCGAGTACGCGGCGTTCCCGGTGCGCTTCTTGAGGCGCTCGACCGCCGCGCTGGCGCGGGTGGAACGGGCGCCGGCCATCAGATCGCCTCCGTGCGCTGCATCAGCCAGTCGCGCGCGGCGCCTTCCACCAGCGGCGCGAGGCGCGTGCGTACCGTCGCGTGGTAGGCGTTGAGCCAGGCGATTTCGTCCTCGCGCAACAGCGCACGGTCGAGCGGGCGGGTGTCGATCGGGCACAGGGTCAGCGTTTCGAAAGCCAGGTATTCGCCGAATTCGGTGGTCTCGGCGACCTGGTTCAGCACCAGGTTCTCGATGCGGATGCCCCAGCGGCCGGGGCGGTAGATGCCCGGCTCGATCGAGGTGATCATGCCCGGCTCCATCGCCGTATGCGGGTCCGGCGGCACCGCCGGCGAGATCGTCTGCGGGCCTTCGTGCACGTTCAGGAAGTAGCCGACGCCGTGGCCGGTGCCATGGCCGTAGTCGATGCCGGCGGCCCAGATCGGCGCGCGCGCGATGGCGTCGAGCAGCGGCGCGCGGGTGCCGCGCGGGAAGCGGGTCGAGGACAGGTTGATCAGGCCTTTCAGCACCAGCGTGTAGTCGCGCTTTTGCGCCTGCGAGGGCGTGCCGACCGGGATCACGCGGGTGATGTCGGTGGTACCGCCCAGGTACTGGCCGCCCGAGTCGATCAGCAGCAGGCCGTCGCCCTCGATGACCGCGCAGGTCTCTTGCGCCGCGCGGTAATGCATGATCGCGCCATTGGCATTGAAGCCGGCGATGGTCGAGAAGCTCGGGCTGATGAAGTTCGGGCGGCGAGCGCGCGCCGCCGTGATGTGGGTATCGATCGCCACCTCATCCAGCGGGGCGCGGCCGGGATCGGCCAGGAGCGGCTCGAGCATGGCAAAGAATTCGCACAGCGCCGCGCCGTCCTGCTCCATGGTGGCGCGCACGTTGGCCGCCTCGGTGTCGAGCTTGCGCGACTTGGCGAAGGTGGTCGGGTTGATCGCTTCGACCACGTCCACGCCCTGTGCGACCGCCATGCGCATGCCGGCCGTGACGCGGCGCGGGTCGAGCAGCAAGGTGGCGCCGTCCGGCAGCGCCGTCAGGGCGGTGGCCGCGTTGGCGTACGGCGCCAGGTGCACGCCGTCGGCCTCCAGGCGGGCGCGCACGTCCGCCGGCACCTTGCCTTCGCCGACGAACAGGGTCGCATCGGCGCGGCCGATGAGGGCATGGGCCAGGAACACGGGATTGAAGCTCACGTCGGCGCCGCGCAGGTTGAACAGGTAGGCGATGTCGTCGAGGGTCGAGATGAAGTGGTAGCCGGCGCCGTGCTGCTCCATCGCGGCGCGGGTGGCGGCCAGCTTGTCGGCGCGGCTCGTGGTGGCGTAGGGCGGCAAGTGCTCGAACACCGGGTCGCCCGGCAGCGCCGGACGGTCCTGCCACACTTCGTCGAGCAGGTCGATATCCGTGCGCAGCGCGATGCCTTTGGCAGACAGCGCATCCGCCAGCAGGCGCGCGCCGGCCAGGCCGAGCACGCGCGCATCGACGGCGACGGTCTGGCCCTTCACCAGGTTGGCGGCCAGCCAATCGACGTGCATCTGGCTCGCCGCTCCCGGGATTTTCATCAGCGCGATCTCGCTGCCGGCCAGTTCGGTCTCGGCCTGGGTCCAGTAGCGGCCATCGGTCCAGACGCCGGCAAAACCGGCGGTGGCGATGAAGGTGCCAACCGAGCCGGTGAAGCCGGACAGCCACTCGCGTCCCTTCCAGTGGCCGGGCAGGTATTCCGACAGGTGCGGGTCGCTCGACGGCACGACATACGCATCGATGCCGGCACGCGCCATTGCGCTGCGCAGCCGGGCCAGGCGATCGGCAGTGGCAAGGGCCGGGGCTTGTTCGAATTCTGGGGACATGGCTTGCTTGTTCACGTTGTTATCCAAGCTACGTATGATACGCCGCAATGCCGCAACGTGGCGCGCTTGCATATTGCGCCACGACATCATTTCAGCATCAGTCGCCGGCACAGGCGCTACAATGCCGCGCACGAACACATACATCGACCGGCCCACACGCCGGCACAGGAGACGACATGGATTTCGAAGCCGCCAAGGACTTGTGCCGCAGCTTCCCCGGCTGCACCGAAGACGTCAAATGGGACCACGACACGGTCTTTTCGGTCGGCGCCAGGATGTTCGCGGTGACCAACAGGGACGTCCCGGCGCAGGGCATGAGCTTCAAGGTCGACGACGACCGTTTCCTGGCGCTGACCGACCGGCCCGGCATCCTTCCCGCGCCCTACATGGCGCGCAACAAGTGGATCTACGTGACGCCGCAAGCGCAGCTCGGCGACGAGGAAGCCGCCGCCCTGCTGCGCCGCTCGTACGAGCTGGTGTTTGCCAAGCTCACACGCAAGCTGCAACGGGACATTTCAGGAAACTGAGTCCCGGACAGCCGGGCCTTCCGCGCTGCAACCGGCACTGATTCCAACAGGAACGCCCCCATGCACCCGATTGGCGCATAATCGGGCTGCTTTCTTCCTACAGAACGACAGAAGACCATGCAAGACTACCACCACGACCGCGCCCGCGCGCTGCTTGCCAACGCCACCCAGATCGTCTCGCCCGACGAAGTCCAGAATGCCGTGGCGCGCGTTGCCGCGCAGCTCAATGCACGCTTCGGCAATTCCAATGACAAGGCCTTTCCGCTGGTGCTGGGTGTAATGGGCGGCGCCGTCGTCTTCACCGGCAACCTGTTGCCCCGGCTCGACTTCCCGCTCGAGTTCGACTACATCCATGTCAGCCGCTACGGCGACGCCGACCGCGGCGGCCAGATCGTCTGGAAGGTGATCCCGCGCCAGGACGTGGCAGGCCGCACGATCGTGGTACTCGACGACATCCTCGACGAAGGCGAGACCCTCGCCCACGTCAAGCAGCGCCTGCTCGACATGGGCGCGGCGGAAGTGATTATCGTGGTGTTCGCCGACAAGGACCTGAAACGCGCCAAGCCGATCAAGGCCGACCTGGTCGGCTTGACGATCCCGAACGAGTTCGTGGTCGGATTCGGCATGGACGTGTATAACTACTGGCGCAACCTGCCGGGGCTGTGGTCGATCAACCAGGACGACCTGAGCGCGGCCGAACCGGCGCCGCCGTTCCCGACGCCGGACGCCAAGCGCCTGGATTGATTGGTCGACTTCAGGCCAGCGCCAGGCGCGCACGCGCCGCGGCGTATTCCGCCTTGAGCCGCGCGACCATCTCGGCCACCGTCGGCACGTCGTCCATCAGGCCCACGCCCTGGCCCGCACCCCAGATGTCGCGCCAGGCCTTGGCGCTGCCGGAACCAAAGCTCATCTTGCTTTTGTCCGACTCGGGCAGGTTGTCCGGGTCGAGGCCGGCCGCGACGATCGATTTCTTCAGGTAGTTGCCGTGCACGCCGGTGAACAGGTTGGTGTACACCACGTCGGCCGCGGCCGATTCGACGATCGCATCGCGGTAGGCGTCGCTCACGTTCGATTCCTTCGTGGCCAGCCAGCGCGAACCGATATACGCAAAATCCGCCCCCATGGCCTGCGCCGCCAGGATCGCGTCGCCGGTGGCGATCGAGCCGGACAGGGCCACCGGCCCCTGGAAGAACTTGCGCACCTCGCCCACCAGGGCGAAGGGCGACAGCGCGCCCGCATGGCCGCCGGCGCCGGCTGCGACCAGGATCAGGCCGTCCACGCCCGCTTCCAGCGCCTTTTCGGCGTGGCGGATCGAGACCACGTCGTGCAGCACGATGCCGCCATAGGCGTGCACCGCGTCCAGCATTTCCTTCGGCGGCGCGCGCAGCGAGGAAATGATGATCGGTACCTGGTGCTTCACGCAGACTTCGACGTCATGCGCCAGCCGGTCGTTCGACCCGTGCACGATCTGGTTGACCGCGATCGGACCGACTTTCGCGTCCGGATTGGCTGCCTGGTACGCACCGAGTTCGCGCTGCAGATCCGTCAGCCAGGTGTCGAGCAGCTCGGCCGGGCGCGCGTTCAGCGCCGGGAAGGAACCGACGATGCCGGCCTTGCACTGGGCCGCCACCAGCGCCGGACCGCTGGCGATGAACATGGGCGATGCGATGACGGGAAGGGACAGGTGTTGCAGCACGGGTGGCAGCGTCATGGAGGGCTCGCGTGATAGGTTGATGGGAACTGCGGAAAGCGCTGCGGGCATTATAGCCCTGAAAAAAGAACGATCGTGCTAGATCCTGGCCTCTAAATTTCACGCATTCACCAGCAAGCCGCCTTCGACCCGGGCAGCGCCGGCGCGCACCAGTGCCGCGGCGGCCCATTGCGCCAGTGCTTCCCGAGTGCGGCCGAGGGGTGCGACGCGCACCCGTTCGACCAGAGGGATCGAGGCCAGCAAGGCCGGCAGCATCTCCAGCGCCAGCGTGCCCCGCTCCAGCAATAAAAACTTGAGCAGCACCTTGACCGCATTCTCGGCATTGCGCACCGGGTCGCGGCGCAGGTAGTCGAGGCGCCCGCGGGCGCGGACGAGCGCCCCGTCGACATCGGTGAACACCCGGCCGTGGCCGGGAATGACGACACGCGCACCGAGCGTGGCGATCAGGTCGAGCGTCGCCGCAACGTCCGTAAAACCGGGTTCGCCCCTCAATTCCGGGAAGATCACGCCGAAGCCGTTTTCCCACAGCGCGTCGCCCGAGATCAGGATGCCCTCCTCCTCGCAGAACAACAGCAAGGCATGCGGATCGTGGCCCGGCGCGGCCAGCACGCGCCAAGGCAACCCGCCCAGTTCCAGGCTGTCGCCGGGCGCGAGCGTGGCGTCGAAGGTAAAGCGCGCGCACTGCTGGCCGGTGGCGCGGTAGCTGAGCGCCTCCTCGTCCCACGCGGCGACCGCGGGCGCGTCGAACGCGGGAATCGCGGTATGGCAGCCGTAGGCGGCCTGCAGCAGCGCGTTGCCGCCGCAATGGTCGGAGTGCAAGTGGGTGTTGAGCAGGCGCTCGAGCGGGCGGCCGCCCAGGGCGTGGCGCACTAGCGCTAGCGTCTGCGGCGCATGCGTCAGGTAGCCGCTGTCGACCAGCGCGCTCGCCCCGCTGCCCGTAAACAGGATGTTGTTGGACGAGAGCCAGCCCCGTTCGAAGACGTGCATCGAGGGTGGTAAGCGCGGGGGCAGGCGCGTGTCCACCTCAGCCCCAGTCGATCTCGGCTTCGCGGCGCCGGATCTCGGCCCATACGGCGCGCTTGTAGTCGTCGCCCGACTTGCCCCAGGCCACGATCTCGTCGATCGTGCGCAGGCAGCCGCGGCACAGGCCGATGCCCGGTTCCATCTGGCACACGTTGATGCAGGGCGAAGGGACGGGGGTCGGCAGTTCTGGATGATCCGGCATACGGCGCTCAGGAAAAAGTGGACAAACCCAAGGTGGGGAACATCGGCATTATCGCCGATCGGTGGGCACGGCCTGCTTGCGCGCCACCCGCGCCGCGAAGCGTGCCGGGTCGATCAGGCAGCGCTCATGCTCGCCTTCGCACACTTTGTCGACGTCGTCCCAGGCCTCGACCCGGAAACGCACCCGGTTGCCCTCCACCTCGGTTACCTCGCCGCGGATGGTGAGCGTCAGGCCGGGCGGCGTCGGCGCCAGGTGGCGAAAGTTCACCATCGTTCCCAGGCTCTGCTCGCGCGGCCAGTCCATGAAAGGCATCAGGCCGTGCAGGCAGGCCAGCTCCATCATGCCGACCAGGTAACCGGTGGCCAGGACGTCGGGCATGTCGCGGCAGAACGGCGTGTCGTGGTAGAGCTCGGGAACGGTGGCCCGCTGGGGAACCGTGTACTGCCATTCGAAACAATGGCCGAGTTGTATTTTTGCACCCATGTGCGCAGGTTAACGTAAGAAAGGAATTTCCGCTTGACCCTTCGACACAGCGGCGTACACTCCATCCACCATCCAGCTGGATGGTGCAAGCGTGGCGTAAGGAAGCAAGGAGACAGTGTGAACAAAGAACTCGTGCCCAAAGAGTTAGCAAGACCGGTCGATTCGGAAAAGATCACGATCAACCTCGGACCAATCGACCTCGGGCAGATCGACCTGCTGGTAAGCGAAGGTTTTTATGCCAACCGTTCCGACCTGATCCGCACGGCAATCCGCAACCAGTTGCAGGCCCATGCGGACGTGGTGCGGCAGACGGTGGCGCGCCGCAGCCTCGTGCTCGGCATGCACCATTACACCCGTGCCGACCTGGAACGGGCACAGCAGGCCGGAGAACGCCTGCAAATACAGGTACTCGGCATGGCCAGCATCGCGCACGACGTTCCGGTCGAGCTGGCGCTGGCCACCATCGAATCAATCGTCGTCCTCGGCGCGCTGCATGCGAGCAGCGCAGTGAAGACGGCACTTGCCGGGCGCATCCGCTGATCGCGCCGGCCAAAGGACAACCATGAAACTGAACATGCACCTGCTTGCCAACATGCGCAAGGTCACCAGCACCCTGCTGAAGAAAGGACCGGTGGACACCACGGCCATCGTTCAGGAAGCGATGAAGCACGCCACGGCGTTCCAGCACACCACGCGTCCCCCCGCCGCGCCGCCGCCGATGCGCGACATTAACCCGCCTCCTGCGGGAAGCGCGGCCAACGAAGCCATGCACGATGCCCGCCACCGGGCCACCCACGAGGCGCCGCAGCAGCGCGCCACGCCGGACGCGGTCCCCGACATGCTGGCCAACCTGCAGCGCACGATGGAATCGGTGCGCGAACAATTCGGCGGCCTCGGCGGTCTTGGCAATCTCGGCGGGCACGGTGCCGACACCGGTCCCTCGCCGTGGCCGGGCACCTTCAGCAGCGGCAGCTACACGAACGAAGCCGGCACGCGCGACTACAAGCTCTACGTGCCCAGTACCCTGGCCGACCAGCCCGCAAGTCCCGTGGGCCTGGTGGTCATGCTGCACGGCTGCACCCAGAATCCCGACGACTTCGCGCATGGCACGCAGATGAATGCGCTGGCCGAGGAATTGCAATGCCTGGTCGTTTATCCGGCCCAATCGCAGGGGGCCAACGCTTCGCGCTGCTGGAACTGGTTCAACGAAACCGACCAGCAACGCGACCGCGGCGAACCGTCGATCATCGCCGGCATCACGCGCGACATCATGGCGCGGCACCCGGTCGACCCGGCCCAGGTCTACGTGGCGGGACTGTCGGCCGGCGGCGCGATGGCCACCATCATGGGCACGCTCTACCCGGACCTGTATGCCGCCGTCGGCGTCCATTCCGGGCTGCCGTTCGCCTCGGCCAGGGACCTGCCTTCGGCGCTAGCCGCGATGAAGGGCGACTTCCGCCGCAGCCAGGCACCGGGACGCACCGTGCCGATCATCGTGTTCCACGGCGACCGCGACACCACCGTCCATCCCGCCAACGGCGACGAGCTGGTGGCGCAGGTCCGTGCCCGTGGCGCCCGCAAGACGGCGGTCGAGCCGGGACAGGTGCCGAACGGCCATGCCTATACGCGCACGATGCACCAGCATGACGACGGCACGGTCCATGCCGAGCATTGGCTGATCCACGGCGCCGGCCACGCCTGGTCGGGCGGCAATGCGCGCGGCAGTTACACCGACGGCAAAGGGCCCGATGCGAGCCGCGAAATGATGCGCTTTTTCCGCACGCGCCGCAGCAGTTGAGCCGGACTCACGGTGCCATGCCGGTGTCCCGCTTTGCCTGCTCTGCCTCGATATGGCTGCGCAGGCAGGCCGGGCACCAGCAACCCGCTGCCTCCTGCGGCACGGGTACCGGTACGACAGGCGGCAACGCCGTGCACCAGCACGGTTCCGGGTTGCCATCACGCATGGCGCAGCCGAAGCTGGCCCCACAACGGGTACATACGCTCACGGCGCGCTCCAGGATGGAATGGTGGACATGTTCTGATAGGTGGCGATAAGGACCATAAAATACAACAAGACGCCATATAATCAGCACAAGCACTACCCTGTTGCCTTAAAATCTCGCGACATTTATTTTGGACCCTCCATGAACGCAACCTTGAGCAGCCTGAATACCGACGACCAACCCAACGACCTGACCAAGGTGTCGCCGCAGATCAAGGCGCAGATCCTGGCCGAGGCGCTCCCGTACATCCGCAACTTCCACGGCAAGACCATCGTCATCAAGTACGGCGGCAACGCCATGACCGACGAACGCCTGAAGCACGGCTTCGCCCGCGATGTCATCCTGCTCAAGCTGGTGGGCATGAACCCGGTCGTGGTGCACGGCGGCGGTCCGCAGATCGACAACGCGCTCAAGAAGATCGGCAAGCAGGGCACCTTCGTACAAGGCATGCGCATCACCGACGAAGAAACCATGGAAGTGGTCGAGTGGGTGCTGGGCGGCGAGGTGCAGCAGGACATCGTGATGCTGATTAACCACTACGGCGGCCAGGCCGTGGGCCTGACCGGCAAGGATGGCGGCCTGATCCGCGCACGCCGCATGAGCATGCCGGACAAGGAAAAGCCGGGCGAATTCCTCGACATCGGCTTCGTGGGCGAAATCGAAGCGATCAACCCGGCGGTCGTGAAAGCGCTGCAGGACGACGCCTTCATCCCGATCATCTCGCCGATCGGCTTCGGCCAGGACGGCCAGGCCTACAACATCAACGCCGACGTCGTCGCCGGCAAGATCGCCGAGATCCTGAAAGCCGAAAAGCTGATCATGATGACCAACATCGCCGGCGTGCAGGACAAGAACGGCAACCTGGTCACCGACCTGTCGGCGCGCGAGATCGACGAGATGTTCGCAGACGGCACGATTTCGGGCGGGATGCTGCCAAAGATCTCGTCGGCACTGGACGCCGCGAAGTCGGGCGTCAATACCGTGCACATCATCGACGGCCGTATCGAACACTCTTTGTTGCTGGAAGTCTTGACCGAACAGGCTTTTGGCACTATGATCCGGTCTCACTAAATTTTTTGTGGCGGAAATCTTCGCCACAAAAAACGACCTGAATGCCCTTGTAGCTCAGTGGTAGAGCACTCCCTTGGTAAGGGAGAGGCCACGTGTTCAATCCACGTCAAGGGCACCACTTCCCGCACTACCCTCCCCAGTAACTCCCCAGTCCGGTTTCAATAGACGCGCTCGACCTTCGCGCCGCGCTGGCGCAGCAACTCCGGCAATCCTTTTTTCCCCAACAGGTGCAGCAAGCCGACCGCTACCACCGCGTTGTTTTCGCGCGCCAGCAGGGACGCCACCTTGTCCGCCATCGGTTCATTGCGCTCGTCCCACACGATCCTGCGCAAGAATTTGCCGCCCACGCTATCGTCGGCTTCCATGCGGCGGGCGATCCGGTCCAGCGCCGCCTGGTCGGCGCGTTCGTAGGCATCGAACAGTTCACGCGCCTCGCGCAGCTGGCGGCCCGACGCCATGTGCGCCAGCGACTCTTCCAGCAGGTCCCACTGCTCGTCCATCGGCAGGCCGCCCAGCAGCGCCGCCTGGTACTGGATCGACTCGAGCTCGGCGATGCGGGTTTTACCGCCGCGCGCCAGCTGCGCCAGGTGGTGATCCACGCCGAGCTCGGGGTGGTAGCCCAATCTGGTGAGGTCGGCCACCGCGAGCATCATCAGCAGCATCCAGGGTTTCATTGGCGCCACGGCGGCAGGATCGATGCCCTGCTTCTTCAATGCCGTTTCGATGCGCAGGCGGCGTTCGGGCGGCAAGCCCGCATAGCCGGGACTGCCGGCCGGGAACAGGCCGTGTTGCTGGAATGCCGCTGCCGTGGCGGCCGGATCGCGCGCGACGTCGATCTCCAGCGCCAGCGTGGGCGCAGCCGCCATCGCCGCGCGGATGCGCGGCTCGAGCGGATAGAAGTCGGCGCGGCCGGCGTGGATGGTGCCGTACAGGTACAGCGTGTTGCCCTTGTCCGTCACCTTGAACAGGGCCCCGCGTTCGGCGGCAACGGACTGGAACGCCAGCAGGAACAGGCTGAGGAACACCACTATAATCGGACGTCGCATTCTTCTCTCCGTGTCTGAATCGTGCCCAATCATAATCCTGCCTCTCCCGTCTGGCTATTTGATCTCGACAACACGCTGCATGACGCCTCGCACGCGATCTTCCCGGCAATCAGCGCCAACATGAACACGTACATCGCGCGCGTGCTGGGTGACGGCATCACCCCCGCCAGCCAGGAAGCCGTCGACGCTGCGCGCCTCGGTTATTGGAAACGCTACGGCGCCACGCTGCTCGGCATGATCCGCCACCACGGCGTGTCGCCAGCCGACTTCCTGCACGTGACGCACGACCTCGGCGCGCTCGAAAAACTCGTGCGTGCGGAAAAAGGATTGGCTACCTTGCTGCGCCGCCTGCCGGGCCGCAAGATCCTGCTCACCAACGCGCCGACCCGCTATTCGACGGACGTGATGCGTCACCTGGGCCTGAGCCGCCATTTCGCGCACCACGTCGCCATCGAGCACATGCACGTGCACCGCCAGCTGCGTCCCAAGCCGTCGAGCCTGATGCTGCGCCGCCTGCTGCGCAAGCACGGCGTGGCGGCCCGGCGCTGCATCCTGGTCGAGGACACGCTGGCCAACCTCAAAAGCGCCAGCCGGCTCGGCCTGCGCACCGTGTGGGTGACGCAATACCTGCGCATGAGCGATCCGATCGGCAGAGCTCCCCTGCCGAGGACCCTGAAACGCCCCCGTTATGTCGATGTCAAAGTAAAATCCGTGCGGCAACTACCTGCGCGCCTGCACCGGCTGCGCTGAGACAACAACAGGAACCTCGACAACCATCGCGAGCGGCGGTCAGCCGGCCGAAAGCGCAGCATCGCCAGCCGGGACGACGACGCGCCGCGGGTAGCGCGAGGTTCACGACAATTACATACTAGGGATCACATGGTTAGCACCAAGCCTGGCCAGCGCAAGCTGCAAATCCTCCAGGCCCTGGCCTCGATGCTCGAGCAGCCGAAGGGCGAGAAAATCACCACTGCAGCGCTGGCCGCACGCCTGTCGGTGTCGGAAGCGGCGCTGTACCGCCATTTCGCCAGCAAGGCGCAGATGTACGAAGGCCTGATCGACTTCATCGAGTCGAGCGTGTTCAGCCTGATCAACCAGATCGCCGAACGCGAGGAGCGCGGCGTGGACCAGGCGCATGCGATCCTGCAGATGCTGCTGGGTTTCGCCGCCAGCAACCCGGGCATGACGCGCGTGCTGATCGGCGACGCGCTGGTGGGAGAGGACGAGCGCCTGCAGCTGCGCATGAACCAGTTTTACGACAAGATCGAGCTGGCATGCAAGCAGGCGCTGCGCGTGGCGGTGACGCAGGGCCACGGCCTCGAGGCGGACGTCGCGGCGCGCGCGAGCCTCCTGGTAAGCTACGTGACGGGGCGCTGGCACCGTTTCGCCAAGAGCGGTTTCAGGCAGAACCCGGCCGAAGGCACGGCCCTGCAGCTGTCGCTGCTGCTGGCCGCGTAGGCAATCACAGGGAGCGCCCGCCGCACCATGGATACCCAGGAAGTCTTTGCCCTGCTCGACGACGCCGGCGCCGCCGGCGAAGCCCGTTCACGCCTGTACAGCCGCCACGCAGGCACGCTGCGCTGCGACGGCGCCGCCGGCTGGCCGCAGCTGCTGCACGACATGCAGGCGGCGCTGGGGCGCGGCCTGTACGCCGTGCCGCTGTTCACCTATGAACTGGGCGCGCACCTGGGGGGATTGCCGGCCCGTGCGGTCGACGGTCCGCTGGCGCAGGTGCTGCTGTTCGCGCAGTGCGAGCTGCTCGACGCCGGCCAGGTCGAGGCCTGGATCGCCACCCGCGCCACCGGCCTCGAGCCGGCCGGCGTGGCCGGCATCGCGGCGAACGTCGACGAAGCCGCGTTCACCGCTGCCATCGCGCGTATCCGCGACTACATCGCCGCCGGCGACACCTACCAGGTCAACTATACCTACCGCCTGCGCTTCGACGCCTTCGGCCCCCTGGTCGGCCTGTATGCGCGCCTGCGCGCCCGCCAGCGCGTGCCCTACGGCGCCCTGGTCGCCCTGCCCGACGGCGGTGCCGTGCTGTCCTTCTCGCCCGAGCTGTTCGTGCGCCACGATGGCGGCAGGCTGCTGGCGCGCCCGATGAAGGGCACTGCGCCCGCCACCGGTGAGGATGCGATCGACGCGCAGCGTGCCCGGACCCTTGCTGCCGACGGTAAAAACCGTGCCGAGAACCTGATGATCGTCGACCTGCTGCGCAACGACCTGGGACGGGTTGCAGTCACCGGCAGCGTCGACGTGCCGGCGCTGTTCGACGTGCAGCGCTACGGCAGCGTGCTGCAGATGACCTCGACGGTGCAGGCGCGCCTGCGCGAGGACGCAACGCTCGAACAGGTCTTCGCCGCGCTCTACCCCTGCGGTTCGATCACGGGGGCGCCCAAGCGCCGCACCATGGAGATCATCCACGAGCTGGAACCGAGCGCGCGCGGCATCTATACCGGCGCGATCGGCTGGTTCGACCCGCCCCGGGGTAGCCAGGCCGGACCGCCCTTCGGCGACTTCTGCCTGTCGGTCCCGATCCGCACGCTGGCCCTGGGGAGTCTGCAAGGCGGCACGCGGCGCGGCGAGCTGGGTGTCGGCGCCGGCATCGTGTACGACAGCGATCCCGCGTCCGAATACGCCGAATGCCAGCTGAAGGCGCGCTTCCTCACCGGCCTGCACAACGAGGTCGAGGTCTTCGAGACCGTGCGCGCGTCGTTGGAAAACGGCTGCCGCCACGTCGAGCAGCACCTCGACCGCTTAGCAAGCTCGTGCCGCTATTTCGGCCACCCGTTCGACTTCGGTGCCGCGCGCGCGGCGCTGAACGACGCCTGCGCCGCGCTGCCGCCCGGGCAGCTGCACCGGCTGCGCCTGGCGGTCGCGCATACGGGAGACATGACGGTGCAGGCTGCGCCGCTGGCGGCGCTGGGCGAGCCGGTAAAGGTGCTGTTATCCAGCACGCCGACGCACTCGGGCGACGTGTTCCTGCGCCACAAGACGAACGTGCGCAGTCGCTACGACGCGGCCTGGCGCGCCGCCGAGGCGCATGGCGCCTTCGACATGCTGTTCTTTAACGAGCGTGGAGAATTGACCGAGGGTGGGCGCAGCAACGTGTTCGTGCGCTTCGACGGCGCCTGGTACACGCCGCCGCTGTCCTGCGGGCTGCTGCCGGGCGTGATGCGCGCCATCCTGCTGGGCGCGCCTGCATGGAATGCCAGCGAGCGCGTGATCACGCGGGAGATGCTGGAAGCGGCCGACGACCTGGTCGTCTGCAATGCCTTGCGCGGACCCTTGCGCGCCGTCCTGCTGAAGAGCTGAATTAGAGCGCGAGCGCCTGCTCGATCTTGCCGACCAGCGCCGGGTCTTCCGGCGTGACCTTGCTCGGGAAGTGCTCGAGCACCTTGCCGTCGCGGCCGATCAGGTACTTGGTGAAGTTCCATTTCGGCGCCTGGCCGGTGGCTTTTGCCAGGCTGGCGTGCAGCGGATTGGCGTCCGGGCCGGTGACCGCGCTTTTTGCGAACATCGGGAACTTTACGCCGTAGGTGTTGAAGCAGAAGTCGGCGATCTCTTTCGCACTGCCCGGTTCCTGCTTGCCGAAATCGTTGGACGGGAAACCCAGCACCACCAGGCCACGGCCGCCGTACTTCGCGTACAGCTTCTCCAGCCCCTCGTACTGCTTGGTGAAACCGCAGTAGCTGGCCGTGTTCACCACCAGCACCACCTTGCCGGCGTACTGGCACAGGTCCTGCGGCGCGTCGTCCTGCAGGCGCTTGAAATTCTGCTTGAGGATGGCCGGGCAGGCGGCCGGGGTACGGGTGTCCGGCATGCGGGCGGCGGCCGGCGCAGCGGTGACGGCGTTGGTCGCCTGTGCGGCGGCCGGCTGGGCGACGCTCGCGGCAGCGAAGGCGGCGAAGGCGGCAAACGACAGGGCGGTGGTCTTGGACATGGCGGGGAGTTCCCTCGGTTTGGAATGCCACGATTGTAACGCAGCCGCCGCCATGCAAATACAGCCGATTGTTCAGCCGATATTCAGCCGAATATTCAGCCGGATATTCAGCCGTTCAGGCCGCGGTGCTCGATCTTGATGCAGTGGTTCATGACCACGTCGAGCCCGGCGGCGCGCGCCAGGTCGGCGGCGGCCTGGTTCTCGATGTCGAGCTGCATCCACAGGCAGCCGGCGCGCACTTCGATGGCGTCGCGCGCGATCGGCGGGATGTCCTCGGACTTGCGGAAGCAGTCGACGATGTCGATGCGCTGTCCGCCCGCAGCCAGCGCGTCGGCCGCTTCCTGCAGGCTGGCGTAGACCTGTTCGCCAAGGATGCGCTCGCCGGCCTTGGACGGGTTGACCGGCACCACCCGGTAGCCGTGCTGCTGCAGGTATTCTGCCACGCCGTAGCTGGCGCGTTCGGGTTTGTCCGACAGGCCGACGATGGCGACCGTCTTGCTGTCGTTGAGGATCTGGGCAATGCTTCTCATGGTATCCGTAATGGGTTCTGGGTTCCACGTTAGCTTATCAGGTTTGCATCATCCGGCGCGCCTGCACTGGCGCGGCGCATGCAAACGTGAAAAGATGCGGGCTCGTCCATTATTCCGTCAACCATGCACCACCAGGGCGAGCCGTTCAAGCCGGATACCGACCCGCAGGCCTACCTGCGCCGTATGCAAACCTGGTCGCGCACGGCCAAGGGCTGGCTCGACATAGTCGAACCGAATCAGCTGCAGCTCGACGCCGTCGTCAACCTAATGGCGCTGCTGGCGGCGAAGTACAAGGTGCCGCTGGACGATATCAAGAGCCACCGCGACCATTCCGACAAGACCGTCTGTCCGGGCGCGAACCTGTACCGCTACATGCAGGAGGATTACTTCCGCCACAAGGTGGCGCTGCGCCTGGCCGGAGAACAGGCCAGGGCAGCGCGCTGAGTATCAAACTTACAGCTTGCGGGCCGGCAGGCTGCGCCCGCCCTGCTTGAGGAGGAAGCTGCCCTTGTCTTCCCCAAAGCTGATCTCGGCATCGACCGCGTCCGAGAAGAACATGGTCTCGCTCAATGGAAAGATCTCGAGCTTGGGCTGGCCGGTGGCCTGGGCAAAGTAGCGCTCGCCCTCGCGGCTCAGCTCGATCACGAAACCGGGCCGCAGCTCGTAGCGGCCGACGCGGGCATCGAAGGCCGCGTCGGCGATCTTGACCGCCTTGCGCCCGGCCGGCGCGTCGCCGATGCGCGGGTTGGCCAGCGCCTTGCCGTCCTGGTGCAGCACCACCCCGGTCACCTTGCCGCCGCTAACGCCCCCCTCGCGCTGGAATTCGAACCAGTCGAGCGAGCCCGGCACGAAAAACTCGGTGCTGGATGCCGCCTTCAGCGCTACCGGCGGGCGGCCCGTACGCTGCATCAGCAGGCCATCGCCGCTGCGGCGGAACACGCGCTGCACGCCCTTCTCGATTTCATAGGTGCCGGCGACGGCATCGAGCGCCGCGCCGTCCAGCGCCACCTCCTTGAATTCACGGTAGGGCTTGCCGATGGCGATGCCGGCCGCCTTGCGCGCCAGCACGCCCGGGCTGGCCGGACCGCTGTCGCTGTTGGCCAGCACCGCAACATACACCTTCTGTTCCGGCAGGCGCATCGCATAGGTCGAGAAGCCGTTGATGCCGCCGCCATGCGAGATCGCCTTCGCGCCCTGCACTGACGCGACTTCCCAGCCGTAGCCGTAACCGGTCGCCTTGCCGTCCTTCAGGCGGTAGGAAGTGAATGCTCGCTCCCAGCTGGACGGCTTGAGCAGGCGGCCGGCGCCGATGGCGGCATCCCAGCGCGCCAGGTCGTCCACGGTCGACACCAGCGCCCCTGCCGCGTAGGGCTGGCTCATGCTGAGCGGCTTGGCAGCGCCGAAGCCCCCTTCAATGCGCGTATGGCCTGCGGCGCGCGGCGCCTGGCTACGCTCGAAACCTTCATAAGCGGTGTCCTTCATCCCGAGCGGGGCGAAGATGCGCTGCGCGACGAATTGCGCGTAGGGCTGGCCCGAGAGCTTCTCGATGATCGCGCCCAGCAGGAAATAGCCGGAATTGTTGTAGCGGTACTGGCTGCCGGGCTCGAACTCCAGCGGATCGTTCCTGAACGAGTCAATCATCTGGGCCACCGTCACGTCCTGCGCCATGTTCACCATGTAGCCCGGCTTGCCGGTGTAGCTGGGAATGCCGGAGGTATGCGTCAGCAGGTGTTCGATCGTGATCCGTTGTCCCTTGCTCGGGTAATCCGGCAGGTGCTTCGTGATGTCGTCGTCCAGCGACAGCTTGCCCTCATCAAGCAGCATCAGGATGCCGACCGCCGTGAACTGCTTGGTGATCGAACCGAGGCGCAGCGTCATGCTTGGGGTCATCTTCACGCCCTGCGCGGTATCGGCGATGCCGTAGGCCTTGCGCAGCACGGTCTTGCCGTCGTGTACCACGATGACGGTGGCGCCGGGCGCATCGGCCGTGAAGTACGGGGCGATCGCCCCATCGATCCGGCTCGCCATGTCCTGCGCAGCGTTGGCGGGCCTGGCGGCGTCCCGGACGGTGTCTTGCGCATGCGCGACATGTGACTGGCACAGCAGCAGCGCGGCGGCGCAAATGGCGGTTCGGAGCAGCATGGTCGGCATCCCTTTCATCGTTGTGTAGAGTGCAACGACTATAGGAGCACGATGCCGGGCTCGCAACAGGGAACCGACAGCCCGTCAAACCAGGCGACGAGCGGTGGAAAAGCGGGAGCAAGCCGTCGGTGCCGTGGAGATGAGGTGCGAACCTGATTGCCGGCCAGATGGCGCGGCAGCGGCAGGAACAGCGTCAGGACAATCTTGACGAGGCCAGGAACAGCCAGGTGACGATCATGACGACGATGCCGGTGACGGTGACGCAGGAGCCGGTGAAGAACAGCGCCGACAGCACGGTGGCGGACAGGACGCGTTCGAACACGAAACCGAGTGCGAAATCGCAGGCTGCCAGCACCGACCAGCGCCGCATGTAGACCGGTAAATAACGGCTCATGCGGCGGTTGTGTTCGCGCGCGGCGTGGCGCTCGTAGAGGTTGCGGGCGGCGCCGACGTCGCGAAACAGCCAGTCGAAGAACAGGAAACGATACAGGGTCTGCCCGAACGGCGCGTCAGCCGGCTGGGCTTGCGCCGGCTGGGTATGCTGATCGCGAGGGTCTGGAGGGATTGCCATGGTCCGGCCCGACAGGTTCTCATGCTGAAGGAACCATACTAAGCCTGAATATGGCGCGCACCCCGTGCGCTGGCTAACCGTGCGCGGCGTTTGCAGCAGGCGAAATTGCGCCAACGCAAGTGCCAATAAAAAAGGCAGCCCGAAGGCTGCCCCTTTGTACCGCAGATACGGATGCTGCTTGAATCAGCGTCCTTTCGAACGCAGCTTCTGGATCGCCGCCAGCTGCGCGATCGCCGCGGCCATTTCGGCCTGGGCTTTCGCGTAGTCGATCTTCGATTCCTTGTTCAGCATCAGCTCTTCGGCCTGCTTCTTTGCTTCCAGTGCCTTCGCTTCGTCCAGGTCGCCACCGCGGATCGCGGTGTCGGCCAGCACGGTCACGCCGTTCGGCTGCACTTCGAGGATACCGCCCGCGACGAAGACGAACTCTTCGCCGCCGCCGGCTACCTGGATTCGTACAGCACCTGGCCTGATGCGCGTGATCAAGGGGGTGTGGCGTGGGTAGATACCCAGCTCACCCGCTTCACCCGGCAGCGCGACGAATTCGGCCTGGCCGGAGAAGATCTGCTCTTCGGCCGAGACCACGTCCACTTGAATCGTGTTTGCCATGTCTGTCTTTCAGGTTGAAGAAGTTAGCTTAGGCAGCCAGCTTCTTGGCCTTTTCGATTGCTTCCTCGATGGTGCCGACCATGTAGAAGGCCTGCTCCGGCAGGTGGTCCAGTTCGCCCGACGCGATCATCTTGAAGCCCTTGATCGTGTCCTTCAGCGAAACGTACTTGCCCGGCGAGCCGGTGAACACTTCGGCGACGTGGAACGGCTGCGACAGGAAACGCTGCATCTTACGGGCGCGTGCCACGACCAGCTTGTCTTCCGGCGCCAGTTCGTCCATGCCCAGAATCGCGATGATGTCGCGCAGTTCCTTGTAGCGCTGCAGGGTGCCCTGCACGGCGCGCGCGGTGGCGTAGTGCTCTTCACCGACGACCAGCGGGTCCAGCTGGCGCGAGGTCGAGTCCAGCGGGTCCACTGCCGGGTAGATACCCAGCGAAGCGATGTCACGCGACAGAACGACGGTCGAGTCCAGGTGGGCGAAGGTGGTTGCCGGCGACGGGTCGGTCAAGTCATCCGCAGGGACGTACACGGCCTGGATCGAGGTGATCGAACCGGTCTTGGTCGAGGTAATACGCTCTTGCAGGCGGCCCATTTCTTCGGCCAGGGTCGGCTGGTAGCCCACCGCGGACGGCATACGGCCCAGCAGTGCCGACACTTCGGTACCGGCCAGGGTGTAACGGTAGATGTTGTCGACGAAGAACAGAACGTCCTTACCTTCGTCACGGAACGCTTCCGCCATGGTCAGGCCGGTCAGCGCCACGCGCAGACGGTTGCCCGGCGGTTCGTTCATCTGACCATAGACCATCGCCACTTTCGAGTTGGTCGGGTTTTCCAGGTCGACGACCTTGGCGTCCGCCATCTCGTGGTAGAAGTCGTTACCTTCACGGGTACGCTCACCCACGCCGGCGAACACGGACAGACCCGAGTGCGCCTTTGCGATGTTGTTGATCAGTTCCATCATGTTGACGGTCTTGCCGACGCCGGCGCCGCCGAACAGGCCGACCTTACCGCCTTTTGCGAACGGGCAGACCAGGTCGATGACCTTGATGCCGGTTTCCAGCAGGTCGGTCGATGGCGACAGTTCGTCGTAGGCCGGCGCATCGCGGTGGATCGAGGCCATGCGCTCATGGCTGACCGGACCGCATTCGTCGATCGGATTGCCCAGCACGTCCATGATGCGACCCAGGGTGGCGGTGCCAACCGGGACCATGATCGGGTTGCCGGTGTTCTGGATGGTCATGCCGCGACGCAGGCCTTCCGAGCTGCCCAGTGCAATGGTACGGACCACGCCGTCGCCCAGCTGCTGCTGGACTTCCAGGGTCAGTTCCGAACCTTCCATTTTCAGTGCGTCGAAAACCTTCGGCATGGCGTTACGCGGAAATTCCACGTCAACCACGGCGCCGATACACTGAACGATTTTGCCATCAGCCATGTTCGTTCCTTCAGATATATAGTTAAATTCTTTTAGTTAAGATCAGTTGGGGGACAGAGTAGCGCTCGCTTCGCTCGCCCGACTCTTTCCCCAAGGCGCTTGCTTAGACGGCTGCCGCGCCCGAGACGATCTCGGAAAGTTCTTTGGTAATCGCCGCCTGGCGGGTCTTGTTGTAGACCAGCTTCAGGTCGCTGATGACACTGCCGGCGTTATCGCTCGCGGCCTTCATCGCGACCATGCGCGCCGACTGCTCGGACGCCAGGTTTTCTGCAACCGCCTGGTACACCAGCGCTTCCACGTAACGCACCAGCAGTTCGTCGATGACGACGGCCGCTTCCGGTTCGTAGATGTAGTCCCAGCTGTGTCCGCCCGCTTCCGCTTCCATGTGCTTTGCGGGCAGCGGCAGCAGTTGCTCGACCATCGGTTCCTGCTTCATCGTGTTGATGAACTTGGTGTAGCACAGGTAGACAGCGTCGAGCTTGCCTTCCTGGTACGCATCCAGCATCACTTTGACCGGGCCGATCAGCTTGTCCAGGTGCGGGGTGTCGCCGAGCTGGGTGGCTTGCGAGACCAGCTTCATGCCCATGCGGTTCAGGAAACCCAGGCCCTTGTTGCCGATGGCGACTGCCTCGACGCGGTTGCCTGCCTGTTCCACTTCACGCGCCTTCAGCGTCACCTGGCGCAGCACGTTGGTGTTCATGCCGCCGCACAGACCCTTGTCGGTCGTGACGACGATGAAGCCGACTGCTTTTGCCTGCACGTCCTTGGCTTGCGCCATGAACGGGTGGGTGTATTCCGGGTTTGCGCCGGCAAGATTGGCGGTGATGTTACGAACCTTGTCACTGTAGGGACGGGCGGCGCGCATGCGGTCCTGCGCCTTGCGCATTTTCGATGCGGCGACCATTTCCATCGCCTTGGTGATCTTCTTCGTATTTTCTACGCTCTTGATCTTGCCACGAATCTCTTTGCCTACTGCCATGAGTCCTTACTCCTTCCGCGCACCGGCACCGTGTCTACACGGCGCCGGCTTGACGATTAATATGCGCCGGATTTCTTGAAATCAGCAATGGCGGCGGCCAGCGCAGCTTCGCCGTCCTTGTCCAGTTGCTTGGTTTCGTCGATCTTCGACAGCAGCGCAGCGTGGCCCGACTTCAGGAAGTTGTGCAGTCCCTGCTCGAACGGCAGGACGCGCTTGACTTCGATGTCGTCCAGGTAGCCCTTGTTGACGGCGAACAGCGATGCGGCCATCAGCGAGGTCGACAGCGGCGAGAATTGCGGCTGCTTCAGCAGTTCGGTCACGCGTGCGCCACGGTCCAGCTGCTTGCGGGTCGATTCGTCCAGGTCCGATGCGAACTGCGCGAACGCAGCCAGTTCACGGTACTGCGCCAGGTCGGTACGGATACCGCCCGACAGGCCCTTGATGACCTTGGTCTGGGCTGCGCCACCGACGCGCGAGACCGAGATACCTGCGTTGATCGCAGGACGGATACCGGCGTTGAACAGCGAGGTCTCCAGGAAGATCTGGCCGTCGGTAATCGAAATCACGTTGGTCGGCACGAATGCCGAGACGTCGCCTGCCTGGGTTTCGATGATCGGCAGTGCGGTCAGCGAACCGGTCTTGCCGGTGACGGCGCCATTGGTGAACTTCTCGACGTAGTCGGCGTTCACGCGCGCTGCGCGCTCCAGCAGACGGCTGTGCAGGTAGAACACGTCGCCCGGATACGCTTCGCGGCCCGGCGGACGGCGCAGCAGCAGCGAGATCTGGCGGTAGGCGACTGCCTGCTTCGACAGGTCGTCATAGACGATCAGCGCGTCTTCGCCGCGGTCGCGGAAGTATTCGCCCATCGCGCAGCCCGAGTAGGCCGAGATGTACTGCATCGCAGCCGATTCCGAAGCGGAAGCGGCGACCACGATGGTGTACTCCATCGCGCCGTGCTGTTCCAGCGAGCGGACGATGTTCTTGATGGTCGAGGCCTTCTGGCCGATTGCGACGTACACGCAGGTGACGCCCTGGCCCTTCTGGTTGATGATCGCGTCGACAGCCACGGCCGACTTGCCGGTCTGGCGGTCGCCAATGATCAGCTCACGCTGGCCACGGCCGATCGGCACCATCGCGTCGATCGACTTGATACCGGTTTGCATCGGCTGCGAGACCGATTCACGGGCGATCACGCCCGGCGCGATCTTTTCGATCGGTGCGGTCAGGGTGGTGGCGATCGGACCCTTGCCGTCGATCGGCTGGCCCAGTGCGTTGACCACGCGGCCACGCAGTTCCGGACCGATCGGCACTTCCAGGATGCGGCCGGTGGTCTTGACGGTATCGCCTTCCGAGATGTGCTCGTAGGCGCCCAGGATGACGGCGCCGACCGAGTCGCGCTCGAGGTTCATCGCCAGGCCGAAGGTGTTGCCGGGGAACTCCAGCATCTCGCCCTGCATCACGTCCGACAGACCATGGATGCGGCAGATACCGTCGGCGACGGAGATCACCGTGCCTTGATTGCGAACTTCAGCCGAACCTTCCAGACCCTGGATGCGGCTCTTGATCAGTTCGCTGATTTCAGAAGAATTAAGTTGCATGAGTGCTAACTCCAAATGTTTTTGATGCGTAGGGCAAGGGCGCGAGGGCGGCGCGTGCGAATCGATTCGACCCGATTACGACACCAGCGCAACATGCAGCTGTTGCAGCTTGGCGCGTACCGAGGTATCGAGCACTTCGTCGCCGACGACCACGCGCACACCACCGATCAGCGAAGGATCCACTGTTACCGTTGGGTTCAGCTTGCGGCCAAATTTCTTTTCCAGCGTAGCGACCAACTGTGCCAGCTGGTCACCCGAGATGTCAAAGGCGCTGAAGATCGTCGCGTCGGCGGCGCCTTCGTTGGCGTTCTTCAGTGCCGCGAACTGGGCGGCGATCTCGGGCAGCAGGTTGATGCGGCCGTTTTCGGCCAGCATCGCGATAAAGTTCTTCGCTTCAGCGTTCAGCGGCGACTTGACCAGGGACGCAATCGTGTCGGCCAGCTGTGCGGCGGTGACCTTCGGGTTGGCGGCGAAAGCCTGCACGTCCGGGTTGGCGCCGATCTGGCCCAGCTCGGCAGTAGCGGCCGACCAGGCGGCCATGTCGCCCGACTGGGCAACACGGAACAGCGCTTCGGCGTAGGGGCGGGCGACGGTTGCGAGTTCAGCCATGATCAGAGCTCGGTCGACAGTTTCGACAGCAGGTCGGCGTGGACCGCTGGGTTCACTTCGCGCTTCAGGATCTGTTCGGCGCCTTGCACCGCGAGGGCGGCAACCTGGCCACGCAGTTCTTCGCGGGCGCGGGTCACTTGCTGCTCGGCGTCGGCCTGGGCGGCGGCGACGATACGGGCGGCTTCTTCGGCAGCGGTCTGCTTGGCTGCGTCGATGATCTGGGCAGCGCGCTTTTCGGCATCGGCGATGCGCTTTTGCACTTCGTCACGGGCGCCGGCCAGTTCGGCCTGCACGCGCTTTTCGGCGGCGGCCAGGTCGGCCTTGCCGCGGTCGGCGGCAGCCAGGCCATTCGAGATCCTCTCGGCGCGCTCGTCGAGCGCTTTCATCAGTGGCGGCCACACGAATTTCATCGTGAACATCGCCAGGATGAAGAAGACCACGAACTGAGCAATCAGGGTTGCGTTGATGTTCACGGTTGTATCCTTCTTACAGAAACACGGATGCCGAACCAGAACTGGTTCGGCCCTTCAAGACGTTCTGAACCAGAGCTCTTAGGTCGGGGTGAACGGGTTTGCGAACGCGAACAGCATGGCGATACCAACACCGATCAGGAATGCCGCGTCGATCAGGCCAGCCAGCAGGAACATCTTGGTCTGCAGGGTGTTCATCAGTTCAGGCTGACGTGCCGAAGCTTCCAGGTACTTACCGCCCATGATTGCGATACCGATACATGCGCCGATAGCGCCGAGGCCGATGATCAAACCGCAAGCCAGTGCAACAAAAGAAACGTCAGTCATGATTACTCCAATAAGTTAAAAATTAAAAGCTAGATAAAAACTACAACTTCGTTACAACCACATTCGTTCGATGCTTGCGGCGCCGATCAGTGGCCTTCGTGGGCCTGACCGAGATACACCAGCGTCAGCATCATGAAGATGAATGCCTGCAGGACCACGATCAGGATGTGGAAGATCGCCCAGATGGAACCAGCAATCACGTGGCCGACGAAACCGAAGATGGTCGCGGTCCCGCCCAGCAGTGCGATCAAGAGGAACAGCAGCTCACCGGCAAACATGTTGCCGAACAGTCGCATACCGAGCGACACCGTTTTTGCTGCGTATTCGATGATGTTCAGCAGCAGGTTGAACGGCGCCATCAGGATGCCGAACGGGGCTGCGAACAGTTCGTGGAGCCAGCCGCCCAGACCCTTGACCTTGATGCTGTAATAGAACATCAGGGCCAGCACGCCAAGCGCCATGCCGAGCGGGGCGTTGAGGTCGGCGGTCGGAACCACGCGGTGATACGGGAAGATGTGTTCCACGCCGAAGAAGGCGAACAGCCAGGACCACATGTCCACCGGCAGCAGGTCCAGCGCGTTCATCAGGACAACCCAGACGAAGACGGTCAGCGCGGCCGGCGCGATAAAGCTGCGGTCGCCTTTCACGATGGCCTTGGCCTGGTCATCGACCATCTCGAACATCATTTCGACAAAGCCCTGGAAACGGCCCGGCACGCCCGCGGTGGCGCGGCGCGCGGCCAGCCACATGAGCAGGCAGCCGGTAATGCCCATGGCGATCGACCAGAACAGGGTGTCGTAGTTGAGGATCGAAAAATCGACCACGAAGTCCTGGTGCTTGTTCGACAGGTGGCCCAGGTGGTGCCGGATATATTCTGAAGCGGTGGGCGCGTGCGCTGCGCCGTCTGCGGATGGAGTCGCCATTTTTCAGTGCCTAAATAATAAGAATATGTAACTTTTCAGCGCCACGATGAACCCGGCGATCAGCGCCAGCCAGTTCAGATCGCGGTACAGCCACGCGGTGATGCCCAGCAGCACCAGCGTTAAAGCAATCTTTATAAATTCCCAAATGAAAAACGTGGCAGGGTTCGCCGTACCCGTTTTTGCAGAAGCAAACAAGCGCACTGCCATGATGCCATTGGGCACGACACAACATAATCCGCCCAGTACTGCAGAAAACATCGCAGCCCATCCCCCCAGCAGTGCGGCGATGATGCCTACGACTACTGTTGCGATCAATTGCAGGGAGACGATGCGCAGCATGTTTTTGTTATTTCGCGCTAGCGCATTGGGACGAGTTACGATGTGGTAATTACATGAATCAGCGGGATTATAAGTGGTTATACGGACGCGAGTCAAACGATTCCGCGCTTATAACTGGGGTGTAAAGATGTGCCGGATGCAACATAAAGATTGCTGAAAATCCCATAATTTCAGTTACTTAACCGCTGAGTCAGTACCCACTTGCGCGGGCTTGGCTATCGCGCGGCTACGCGCCCGACGGGTGACGGACGCGCGGCAGCGTGGCATGCATACGTCAATTGCACGCGCGGCCGCGTGCCGGCCGGGCTTTCATGGACAAGTCACAATCTCAGGCGCGCAGGCGGGCCAGCACGCCGTCCAGGATATCGAGGTCGGCGAAGTCGATGATGAGCTGGCCCTTGCCCTTTGGTCCCATCTTGAACATGACGGGCGTGGCAAGCTTGTCGGACAGCTCTTCTTCCAGGCGCACGATGTCGCCCGGCTTTTCCCTGGCGCGCGCAGTGGCGGCCGGGCTGGACTGCTCCTCGAGCGCACGCGCCACCAGCTTTTCAGTCTCGCGCACGGACAGGCGCTTGGCGATCACCTGGTTCGCCAGCGTGATCTGGTGGGCGCTGTCGACGGCCAGCAGGGCGCGGGCGTGGCCCATGTCGATATCGCCGGCCATCAGCATGGTCTGGACCGGCGAGGCGAGGTTGATCAGGCGCAATAGGTTCGATACCGCGCTGCGCGAGCGGCCCACGGCGTTCGCCGCCTGCTCGTGGGTAAAATGAAAGTCGTTGATCAGGCGCTGGATGCCCTGCGCCTCTTCGAGCGGGTTCAGGTCTTCGCGCTGGATGTTCTCGATCAGGGCCATCGCGGCGGCGGACTGGTCGTCCACTTCGCGCACCAGCACCGGAATCTCTTCCAGGCCGGCCATCTGCGCGGCGCGGAAGCGCCGCTCGCCGGCGATGATCTCGTACGGGACCGGCGCGCCCTCGCCCAGCGGGCGCACCAGCACCGGCTGCATGATGCCCTGGGTCTTGATGGAGGCGGCCAGTTCGCTGAGCGAGGTTTCGTCCATGCGGGTGCGCGGCTGGTACTTGCCGGCCTGGATCTGCGCCACCGGCAGCGAGGACGGCGCGGCGCTCGGCGCCGGCTGGCTGTCGCCGCCCAGCAGGGCGTCAAGGCCGCGGCCGAGGCCCTTGAGTTTTTTGGTTGCCATTCTCTGTCAGCTCCCTGTAGTTGTTGTTTATGTATTGATCACATCGTCTTGATGCGCTCGACCATTTCGGCGCCGAAGGCAATGTACGCCTGCGCGCCCTTGGACGAGGGATCGAACACGACGCCGGGCATGCCGTACGAGGGCGCCTCCGCCAGACGCACGTTGCGCGGGATGATGGTCTTGAACACCTTGTCGCCGAAATGCTGCTCCAGCTGCTTCGACACCTGTTGCGACAGCGTCATGCGCGGATCGAACATCACGCGCAACAGGCCGATGATGCGCAGGTCCGTGTTCAGGTTGGCATGCACCTTCTTGATCGTGTTGACCAGGTCGGACAGGCCTTCCAGTGCGTAGTACTCGCACTGCATCGGGATGATCACGCCGTGCGCCGCGCACAGGCCGTTGAGGGTCAGCAGCGACAGCGCGGGCGGGCAGTCGACGAGGATGAAGTCGTACTCCTCGTCCACGGCGGCCAGCGCTTCCTTCAGGCGGCGTTCGCGGTTCTCGAGCGCCACCATCTCCACTTCGGCACCGGCCAGCTCGCGGTTGGCGGGCAACACGTCGAAGCGCCCCGCTTCCGAACGCTGGCGGGCGGCGGCCACGTCGGCCTCTCCCAGCAGTACCTGGTAGATCGAACTGGCAAGCGAAGCCTTGTTGATGCCCGCGCCCATCGTCGCATTGCCCTGCGGGTCGAGGTCCACCAGCAATACCCGCTGCTCGAGCTTGGCAAGGCCGGCCGACAGGTTGACGGTGGTGGTGGTCTTGCCGACCCCGCCCTTCTGGTTCGCTACGCAAAAAATCTTCGCCATCTATTCTTATCCGTGGGAGCAACGATACGATGCAATGAACAAGTCACTATACCGTTCATACAATACAAACCATTTTAATGATTTATACTATAAAAACGATATAAACTATTTATACGGTTTATTCTGTTTATACTGGAGTAGGACCGGAACGCTCGACGAAAACCAGGTGGCGTTCCGCTCCCAGCCTTGGCACCTGCAGCGGCTGCACACCGGTCACTTTCCATTCTTGCGGTATGCGTTCCTGCTCTTGTGCCGGCGCCACTCCCTTCAAGGCGATGAACCTCCCGCCCTCGAGCAGCAGGTGACCCGACCAGTTCAGGAAATCGCTCAGGTCGGCAAAGGCGCGCGAAGTGATCACGTCGAATTTCTCGCCTACCGCCAATTCCTGCACCTTCATCGTGTACACGGTGACGTTGGCCAACTCCAGTTCCGCTTTGACCTGCTTGAGGAAAGCGGTTTTCTTGTGCACCGTGTCGATCATCGACACCTGCATGTCGGGGCGGCAGATCGCCAGTACGGTCCCGGGCAGCCCGCCCCCTGCCCCGACGTCCAGCACGTTGCGCGCGCCGGCGAAGGCCGGTACCGCGGCAAGCGAATCGAGCAGATGGTGGGTCACCATCTGCATCGGGTCGCGCAAGGAAGTCAGGTTGTAGACGCTGTTCCACTTGTTCATCAGCGCCAGATAGTCCAGCAACTTGTCCTGCTGTGCCTGGGAGACGTCGAGCTTCATGTCGGCGATGCCGTCGCCCAGCACCTGCGCCAGCGCGGCGCGGTCGAAAAACTTCATTCGGCCGCCTCCGCCGTCGTGCCGGTAAAACCTTTGGCGCCGCGTTTTTTCAGGTGTACCAGCAGCAGCGAGATCGCCGCCGGGGTCACGCCCGAGATGCGTGATGCCTGGCCCAGGGTTTCGGGACGCTGTTTGTCCAGCTTCTGGCGCACCTCGATCGACAGTGCCGCGATCTCCAGGTAGTTCAGGTTCTCGGGCAGCTTCAGGTTTTCGTAATGGTCGTGGCGTTCCACCTCGCGCGCCTGGCGGTCGATGTAACCGGCGTACTTCAGCTGGATCTCGATCTGCTCCTTCACGGCCGGGTCTTCCACGCCGGGACCGGCCAGCGGCTGCCCCTCCATGCCCGTCATGCTCATCAGGGTGTCGTACTGCACGCCCGGGCGGCGCAGCAGGTCGGCCAGGTTGTATTCGCGCTCGATCGCCTGCCCCACCACGCGCTCGGACTCGGCGGCTGCCAGGATGCGTGGGTTGACCCAGGTCGAGCGCAGGCGTTCCAGTTCGCGTGCGATGCTTTCGCGTTTGGTCTCGAAGGCGGCCCATTGCGCGTCGCCGACGATGCCGAGCTTGCGGCCGATTTCGGTCAGGCGCATGTCGGCATTGTCTTCGCGTAGCGACAGGCGGTATTCGGCACGGCTGGTGAACATCCGATAAGGCTCGGCCACGCCCTGCGTGGTGAGGTCGTCGACCAGCACGCCAAGGTAGGCTTCCGAACGGCCCGGCGTCCAGGCCTCCTTGCCTTGCGTCTGCAGCGCCGCATTCAGGCCGGCCAGCAAGCCTTGGGCCGCCGCTTCTTCATAGCCGGTGGTACCGTTGATTTGGCCGGCGAAGAACAGGCCCTTGATCGCCTTGGTCTCGAGCGAAGCCTTGAGGCCGCGCGGGTCGAAATAATCGTATTCGATCGCATACCCGGGGCGCAGGATGAAAGCATTCTCCAGGCCGCGCATCGAGCGCACCAGTTCCAGTTGCACGTCGAACGGCAGGCTGGTCGAGATCCCGTTCGGATAGAACTCGTTGGTCGTGAGCCCTTCCGGTTCCAGGAAGATCTGGTGCGACTCTTTCGAGGCGAAGCGGTGGATCTTGTCTTCGATCGATGGGCAGTAGCGCGGGCCGACGCCTTCGATGACGCCGGTATACATCGGGCTGCGGTCGAGGCCGTTACGGATGATGTCGTGGGTTTTCTCGTTGGTGTGGGTCACCCAGCACGGCACCTGGCGCGGATGCATGCTCGCGTTGCCCATGGTTGAAAACACCGGCACCGGATCGAGGTCGCCAGGCTGTTCGGCCAGCACGGAGAAATCGATGCTGCGACCGTCGATGCGCGGCGGGGTGCCGGTCTTCAGGCGGCCCTGCGGCAGCTTGAGTTCTTTCAGGCGCGCCGAGAGCGACAGCGCAGGCGGGTCGCCGGCACGGCCACCCGAGTAGTTTTGCAGGCCGACGTGGATCTTCCCGTCGAGGAAGGTACCGGCGGTCAGTACCACGGCGCGGGCGCGGAATTGCAAGCCGACTTGGGTCACGGCGCCGACAACGCGGTCGCCCTCCACCATCAGGTCATCCACCGCCTGCTGGAACAGCCACAGGTTAGGCTGGTTTTCGATGCGCGAACGAATGGCCGCCTTGTACAGCACCCGGTCCGCCTGGGCGCGGGTGGCGCGCACGGCCGGGCCCTTGGACGAATTCAGGATACGAAACTGGATGCCCGACTCGTCGGTGGCGATGGCCATGGCGCCTCCCAGGGCGTCCACTTCCTTCACGAGGTGGCCCTTACCGATGCCGCCGATCGACGGATTGCAGGACATGGCGCCCAGCGTTTCGATATTGTGGGTCAGCAGCAGGGTCTTTTGGCCCGTGCGTGCGGATGCGAGTGCGGCCTCGGTTCCGGCATGGCCGCCGCCGACGACGATGACGTCGAATTCAGTAGGAAATAGCATGATGGAGAGTGAGGCGAGGAGACTAATGCGCGATTATAGATTCTTTTTTCTTGCTGGACTCTTCTACGGCCGGAAAACGACGTTTTTGTTTCACGTGGAACACTTTACGCGTTCGCTGTCGACGTTTCACGTGAAACAAAAAACAAAAGCCGGGCGAACCCGGCTTTGCTGTTTCACGTGGAACAATCACCAACCGATCGTCCTGAATGCATCGTAGGCTGTCTTCAGGATCAGGCCGGACACCACGAACAGGAACAGCTTGCGCACGAAGCCGCTGCCGTGTTTCAGCGCCAGCCGGGTACCGACCAGCGAGCCGGCAATCTGGCACCCTGCCATCATCAGGCCCAGTTGCCACAGCAGGTGACCACTGTAGCCGAACCAGAGCAAGGCCGAGAAGTTGCACGCCACGTTGACGATCTTGGCCGCCGCCGACGCGCTCAGGAAGTCGAAGCCAAAGAAGCGGACGAACAGGAAGATCAGGAAGCTCCCGGTACCCGGCCCGAAGAAGCCGTCGTAGAAACCGATGGCGGCACCAATGCCGATGGCCCAGTAACGCTCGGCCAACCCGCTGTGCACGGGCGCATGCACCGCACCCAGATCTTTCTTCTTGAACGTGTACACCGCGACCGCCACGAGGATGATCGGCAACAGTGTACGTA
The DNA here is from genome assembly GCF_042432755.1 of Massilia consociata. Lineage (NCBI taxonomy): Bacteria > Pseudomonadati > Pseudomonadota > Betaproteobacteria > Burkholderiales > Oxalobacteraceae > Massilia > Massilia consociata. The sequence goes on along the minus strand of NZ_JBHLWP010000008.1, from coordinate 26,808 downwards.
CAAAATCGGCCGGTACCCGCGTGACGGTCCAGGCCCCGGCAAAGGACAGCGCAAAGGCAGCCAGCGCCGCCGGTGCCGCCGTGCTCCATGCCACCCGCACCCGGCGCGCATAGTTCACTGCTGCGGCACTGGTGCCGAAGATGCTGGCGAACTTGTTGGTACCGAGCAGGGTCGCCGGCACTTCCTTGGGCAGCACGGAAAAAATGGCGGGAATCTGAATCAGGCCGCCGCCGCCGACGACGGCATCGACCAGGCCGGCGGCGAAGGCGGCGACGCCGAGCCAAGCAAAATCAATCATGGGAGATTTGTTTATGTGGAACGCAGAGGCCGCATTGTAAGGCAGAGCGCCTACCCTGGTCAGCAGCAGACTATTGTCCCCAAGCAGCACGAAAACCGAGAAGACTTGTATGACCGCCTTTGCCTTGTGCACCGTGCCAACCATCCTGTCCGCGCGACCAAGGCAGGCACGGCTTCCCAAGTCACCAACGTCGCCATCGTCACCACGGGCACGGACGGCAACGGCGCGAAGATGGGCGTTGTTGCAATGCAGCACACCCCAGGATCACCGGCATCGAGACGACCCTGCGGCAAGTCGGCATCCAGGAGGGCGACCTCGACCGCCTGGCGGCTGAAGCCATGCTGCAGACTCGACTGCTCGGCAACAACCCGCGCGAACTCACCCGCGCTGATGCGCGCACAATCTATGCCGCAGCGCTTTGAAAATGGACGAAAGCAGGTCGGTACAGCACGGACGTGCGATCGGGCCAGCACCCAATCGTCAGGCCCCCTGGCCGCCCGGTTGCAGGAAGTCGATCAACAAAGCGTTGAGCCGGTCAGTGGCCGACAGTTGCATCCAGTGCCCTGCACCACTGAGCCGCTCGTAGCGGAACCCCGCGCGGCAGTGGTGAACGGAGTCGAGCATCTGTTTCTCGCCCAGCGCCGGATCGCGGTCGCTCCACACGCCCATGACCGGCACCTCGACCGGACACCAGTGGTGCGGACGCCCCAGCTTGAGGTTGGCCCGGTAATAGTTCAGGGCGGCGCTCAAGCGCCCTTCCGGCTCGAGCGCCCGGCGCCAGATCGCCACCTGCTCGGGCCGGTTCGTCAGTTGGCGCAGGAAAAACCAGTCGTTGGCACGGATCGCATGCTCCGCCACGACCGGCATCAGGAAGCCCAGGATGTACCAAAAGCGCATCTGCTGGGTGACGCCGGCATTGGCGATCGCCGCCGGATGGCCGGTGGACATAGCCACGAAGCGTACGAAGCGCTGCGGCGCATTCATGCACAGCTGCCACCCGATCAGGCCGCCCCAATCGTGGCCGACGAGCGACACCTTGTCCAGGCCCAGCTTATCCATCAGGCCGAGAATGTCGGCGCACAGGAACTCGACCGCGTAGGCGCCCATGCTTTCGGGCGCATCCGTCTGCCCGTAGCCGCGCATGTCGGGCGCGATCACGCGCAGGCCGCGCGCCGCCAGCGCCGGAATCTGGTGGCGCCAGATCTCGTGGGTATCCGGAAAACCATGCAGCAGGATGACGGCCGGCCCCTCGCCCGCGCTGACGTAATGCATGCGCAGGCCGTGCACGTCGACGAAATGCGATTCCAGGTTCATGTCCGCTCCGTGGTCAAGGCAGTGCCGTCGAGGGTGTCGCCAGGCGCACTGATTGCCCCCACAATACCACGTCGCAACAATAGAACATAGCCAAGGAACATCGGGCTGGCCACGATATCCTTGGCGCGGCCAGCGCCTCGCACCAACCCTCACCCGGACTGGGCAAGAATGTCCTGGGCCGCCTTCTCGGCGATCATGATCGTCGGCGAATTCGTGTTGCCGGAAGTAATAAAAGGCATGATCGAGGCGTCGACGACACGCAAGCGGCCAATGCCGCGCACGCGCAGCCGGCTGTCGACCACCGCCATCGGGTCGTCCGTCCGCCCCATGCGGCAGGTGCCGACCGGGTGGAAAATCGTCGTGCCCACCAGCCCGGCCGCATGGGCCAGCTCTTCCTCGGTGCGGTACTGCGGCCCCGGCATGACTTCCTCGGGGCGATACTTCGCCAGCGCCGGCGCGGCCACGATACGGCGGGTCAACCGCAAGGCGGCGGCCGCCGTCCGGCGGTCGGCTTCGGTGCTCAGGTAGTTCGGCGTGATCTTCGGCGCCGCATGGCTGTCGCCGGAAGCGATGCGCACATGGCCGCGCGAGGTCGGCTGCAGGTTGCACACGCTCGCCGTGAACGCCGGGAAACGATGCAGCGGATCACCGAACTTGTCCAGCGACAGCGGCTGCACGTGGTATTGTAGGTCCGGCGCCGGCCGCTCGGGCGACGAGCGGGCAAACGCGCCGAGCTGGGACGGCGCCATCGACATCGGCCCGCTCTGGAACAAGGCATATTCGAGCCCGATGCGGAGCTTGCCGAACCGGCTGCCGGCGCGGGTGTTCAGGGTGTCGGCGCCCTGCACCTTGAAGATCATGCGCAGCTGCAGGTGGTCCTGCAGGTTCTCGCCCACCCCCGGCAGCTCCACCACCGGGGCAATGCCGTGGCGCTGGAGCGCGCCCGCGGCACCGATGCCGGACAGTTGCAGGATCTGCGGCGATCCCACCGCTCCTGCCGCCAGCAGGGTTTCGCGGTGCGCCGTCGCCGTGAAGACGCGCCCGCCGCCGGTGAAGTGCACGCCGGTGCAGACTCTACCTTGCGGCGTGTCGGCAAACAGCAGGCGCTCGACGTGGCAGCCCGTCATGATGGTCAAATTCGGCCGCTACGACGCCGGTTTCAGGAAGGCTTTCGCCGTGTTGAGCCGGATGCCGCGCCGCTGGTTGACCTCGAAGTAAGCCGACCCTTCGCCACGGCCGGCGTTCAGGTCGTCGATCTTCGGAATACCGCTTTCGGCCGCAGCCTCGCGGAACGCGTCCAGGATCTTCCACGACAGGCGTTGCCGTTCCACCCGCCATTCGCCGCCGGCACCATGCAGTTCGCTGGCGCCCAGGTAGTGGTCTTCGCTGCGCCTGAACAGCGGCAGCACCGCTTCCCAGCGCCAGGAATCGTCGCCCGACACCTCGGCCCAGCGCTCGTAGTCGAGCGGCTGTCCACGCATGTAGATCATGCCGTTGATCGACGAGCTGCCGCCCAGGACTTTTCCACGCGGGTAGATCAACGCCCTGCCGTGCAGGCCCGGCTCGGCTTCGGTACGGAACAGCCAGTCGGTACGCGGATTGCCGATGCAGTGCAGGTAGCCGACCGGGATGTGGATCCACAGGTAATCGTCCTTGCCGCCAGCCTCGATGAGCAGGACGTTGACATCGCGCTTGCAGGTCAGCCGGTTGGCCAGCACGCAGCCGGAAGTGCCGGCCCCGACGATGATGTAGTCGTACTCGCCGGCCGATTCCACTGGCTACCGTCCCCGGATGACGCTGCAGACCTGACACGTGCTATCGAAAACGCATGGCCGCAAGCCGCCGCAGTTCGGCTCACGTGGCACAGGCATGGGAAACAGCGCGTCGAGATCCACCAATCCCTCCGTTCATCATTCGTTGAGGCAAGCTTACCAGATCGTAAACGGAAGTCCAGAGCCCAACTGTGGATAACGTTCTGGATATCCACAGGTGCGATTTGTGCAAAACCTCACTGGTTTGCCACCATGCGAATTCTTGTCCCCTTTTCCAGCGAACGTTCAGGGTAGGTGCTGCACCGACTTATCCGGACAATAAGCTGCTGATTTTGCGGGCGTAAACGTCTTTGTCCACAGAACCGGGCGGCTGTTAACCACTACTACTACCCTTGTATACAAACTTTGGTTGTAAACCTCGGGACACGCGCAAAAATTTTTTTTTGTCCGTGGCTTCAAGCCGACAGGCACTGCATCCAACCCTGTCTCGCCCTGCCTTGCTCACGCGTCGACCAATGCCTTGTCTCCTGTCCGCAGGCTCCTGGTGGACGAACGCGCCCGACGCTCCCGCACGTGCCGGCTTCGCAGGCGGGCTGTCCAGCTTGCTTGCCTGGCGTGACCACCCGGATAGCAGGCATCGGCCCGTTCTTGTGGAAAACCGCTGGGATATCCACAGGATCGAATGTGCAAAACGGCGCGTTAACCCAACCCGCCCTTTTTCTGTCCAACTTTCCTACAGTCCAGAAACAAGCTTTGTCCAGCACGTTAACGCGACCGTAAACCACTGACGTTGTGGAAAAAATTGGTCTTATCCACAGAACCCTGCGCGTTTACTATTACTACCAGTTTGTATACAAACTTGTTTACTACAACGACAAAACAGACAACGCGTCCGCCCCGTTTTTGCATGCGGGTGTGCTGCCAACCCGACTGGCGTATCCGCTTCCAGCGCGTCTGCCAACCTGAATTCAACCCAGCCAACCTGGACGGCATGCGAAATCGGGCAGGCACGCAGGCTGCAAACACGGTTGCCAAGGTGCGCGCCGGCTTTGCCTGGAAGACAAAGGTCCTGGCTGCCCAAGGCATTGTCGCCGGTTGGATGGTCTGGCTGTGGAAAAGCCGATGCATATCCACAGGACCGGATGTGCAGAACGATGCCTTTCCAGTGCATCCAAAAATTTGTCCAGTTAACGTTCAGTCCGCACACACGCCTTGTACAGCAGGTAAACCGGTAGCCAAGTCCTTGATACTGTGGAGTAAACGCGAGTTATCAACAGAAGTGCCCGCGTTTACTATCTACTACCAGTTTTTATATACACCTTAGTTAACTAAAGACGTGATTGCGCCAGCGCGTGGAAAAGCCTGCGACATGCCTTTTGCTGGCTTCCAGACACTAAGACAAGCAAAATGGGAGGGAACAAGCTTGAACGGAGTGATCCATGACCGTGATGCACCGCTGTACAAGCGTTGAACAAGTCGGGTGGCTGCAACTGCGCATGGCCTTGTGGCCTGCCGATCGCGGCGAACACCTGCGTGAAATGCAGGCCCTGTGTGAACAACCCGGCCGTTATGCACAGTTCGTCGCCTGCACGGACGCTGGAGCGCCCCAGGGACTGGTCGAAGTGGCGCTGCGCACCGATTACGTCAACGGCACCGCGTCGTCGCCGGTCGGCTTCCTGGAAGGCCTGTATGTCGTCCCGCAATGGCGCCGCCGGGGAATCGCCGCCCTGCTGGTCGCCACTGCCGAACAATGGGCGCGTGAACAGGGGTGTGCCGAGATGGCGTCGGACGCGCTACTCGAGAACACGGCCAGCCATGCCATGCACCGGGCGCTCGGTTTCGAGGAAACGGAGCGTGTGGTCTACTTCCGCAAGCCGCTTTAATGCATTCAACAACAAGGAAAACATGCGACTGGGAATTATCAGTGCCTTGCAAGAAGAACAACTAGGGCTCGTAGAAGCCATGGAGAGGCGCTACAAGCTCATCCATGGCATGCGCGAGTACACTGCCGGACAGCTGTGGGAAATCGACGCTGTGTGCGTTTTATCGCGAATTGGCAAGGTTGCCGCCGCCATGACGGCCACGACGCTTGTGGAAAAGTTCGGAGTTACCCACATCCTGTTCACGGGCGTGGCCGGCGCGGGCGATAAAACGGTGGGGGTGGGCGATATCGTGGTGGCGGAAGCACTGGTCCAGCACGACATGGATGCCAGCCCCTTGTTTCCGCGTTTCGAGGTGCCGCTGACGGGCCGGACGCACTTCCAGCCGGATCCTTCCTTCTCGCTGCGCCTGTCGCGCGCGGCCCATGACTTCCTCGAGCTGGATTTCCTGGATGCGGTCAACGAGACGGAACGGCGCGCATTTCGGCTGCTGCAGCCGCGCGTGCACCGCGGCCTGGTGGCGAGTGGCGACCAGTTCATGAACGACCCGGCACGCCTGGAAGGGCTCAACGCGGCCCTGCCCGGCCTGGTGGCGGTCGAAATGGAAGGCGCCGCGGTGGCGCAGGTATGCCATGAACTAGGCATTCCCTGTGCGGTCATCCGCACGATTTCCGACAACGCCAATGAAAACGCGGCGATCGACTTCATGCGATTCGTGAAGTCGGTCGCCGCGCAGTATGCCTTTTACGTCACCCGGCGGCTGTGCCGGGACCTGAACACGGCGCCCCTGGTGCAGGTCGGCCCGGGTTAGGCCGGGTCAGGCCAGCAGGGACTCTGCCGGCACGTAGTCGTAGCCGAGATCCCGGGCGACGGCTTCGTAGGTGACCTTGCCCTGGCAGACGTTCAAGCCGTTGCGCAGGTGGCCGTCGTCCGCCATCGCGCGGCGCCAGCCCTTGGTGGCCAGCGCCACCGCATGGCCGATCGTGGCGTTGTTCAGCGCAAAGGTGGAGGTGCGCGCCACCGCACCCGGCATGTTCGCCACACAGTAGTGGACCACGCCATCGACGACAAACGTCGGGTCGGCATGGGTGGTGGGGTGCGAAGTTTCGAAGCAGCCGCCCTGGTCGATCGCCACGTCCACGATCACCGCACCCTTCTTCATGCGCGCGATCATGTCGCGGGTGACCAGTTTCGGGGCAGCGGCCCCCGGCACCAGCACGCCGCCGATGACGAGGTCGCTCGATAGCACCGCTTCCTCGATCGCATGGGCCGTGGAATACAAGGTGGAGATGCGGTTGCCGTAGACCAGGTCGAGCTGGCGCAGGCGGTCGACATTCTTGTCGAGCACCGTCACGCGCGCCCCCAGGCCGACCGCCATCTGCAGCGCATTGGTGCCGACCACGCCGGCGCCGATGATGACCACGTGTCCTGCCGCCACGCCCGGCACGCCGCCCAGCAGCAGGCCCATGCCGCCTTTCGATTTTTCCAGGTGGGCCGCGCCGGCCTGGATTGCCATGCGGCCGGCGACTTCGCTCATCGGCGCCAGCAGCGGCAGGCCGCCGCCCGGGCCGGTGATGGTTTCGTAGGCGATGCAGACCGCGCCGGATTTCACCAGCGCCGCGGCCTGTTCGGGATCCGGCGCCAGGTGCAGGTAGGTGTAGAGCACCTGCCCTTCGCGCAGCATCGCGCATTCGAGCGGCTGCGGCTCCTTGACCTTGACGACGATGTCGGCGCGCGCGAAGACTTCCTGCGCCGTGCCGACGATGGCGGCGCCGGCCGCGGTGTACTGCTCGTCCGACAGCCCGATCTGCTCGCCGGCGCCCTGCTGCACGATCACGTCGATCCCGCGCGACGTCAACTCGCGCACCGAGGGCGGCGTCATCCCGACCCGGTATTCGTGGTTCTTGATCTCCTTTGGTACGCCAACTAGCATGTCTACCTCCAAGTTATAAGAATGTCTCCTGCTCCTGGTATGGCTGCTGCTACTGCAGTACTGCTGAAAACGATCCTACCACCGACGACCTACAAAAAAGGGGGCTTGCGCCCCCTGTGATGATTACACCCCCAGCGTCATCAGGCTTGCGTTGCCGCCAGCCGCCGTCGTGTTGACGCAGACGGCACGCTCGGCCACCAGGCGCCACACGGCGACCGGTTCCGCTGCTTGCGTATCGACGATGCCGACGATGGCGCCTGGACGCGCCGCCAATTTCGTGCGCAGCGATCCCGCCAGGCCGGCTTCGAGCAGCGCGATATGGAACTCGTTCGCGTCGATCTCGTCCATGCCGATGAAGCGCACGCGTTCCTGCACCAATGCCGGCAGGTTGGCCGGAATCAGGCCGGGTTCCGCCAGTACCAGCGCGCGGTTGCCCGTGGCCAGCACCGCGGCCAGCTGGTTGAGCAGGCCGGCGGCGCTCTTCGGCGCGCACAGCGCGGTGCCGCGGGCTGTAAAGGCCAGTGTGTTGCGCTCGCCGGTCGGACCTGGCAGGGCAATCTCGACGCCGGTCAGGGCGGTGCGGCCATAGCCCTGCGCCAGCGTGGCGACTTCCTGATGCTTGCTGCTGCGCAGCCAGCCGAGCAGCGCATCGAGGCCGGCGTCGAACCTGCGGCTGTGCTCCATCAGCGGCGCCGCGTGGCGCTGCAGGCGCTTGAGGTAGAGCGGACCGCCGGCCTTCGGGCCGGTGCCGGATTTGCCCTCGCCCCCGAAAGGCTGCACGCCGACCACGGCGCCGACGATGTTGCGGTTCACATAGATGTTGCCCACATGTGCGCGCGCCACGATGAAGTCGATGGTCTCGTCGATGCGCGAATGCACGCCCAGCGTCAGGCCGTAGCCGGTGGCGTTGATGGTGTCGATCACCTTCGGCAGGTCCGCACGGCGGTAGCGCACGATGTGCAGCACCGGGCCGAACACTTCCTGCTTGAGCTCCGCCATCGAGCCGATCTCCAGCACGGTCGGCGGCACGAAGGTGCCCTGGCCCGTCACGCTATCGGGCAGGTCGAGCGCGAAGTGGCTGCGCGCGGTGGCGCGCATGCGCTCGATGTGGGCCAGCAGGTTGCGCTGTGCTTCAAGATCGATCACCGGGCCGATGTCGGTAGCCAGGCGGTCGGGCGGGCCGACGCGCAGTTCCTGCATCGCGCCCTTGAGCATCTTGATCGTCTTGTCGGCGATGTCTTCCTGCAGGAACAGCACGCGCAGGGCCGAGCAGCGCTGGCCGGCGGAGTCGAAGGCCGACGACAGCACGTCCTGCACCACCTGTTCCGGCAGCGCCGAGGAGTCGACGATCAGCGCGTTCTGGCCGCCCGTTTCCGCCACCAGCGGAATGTCGATGCCTTCCTGTTCTGCACGGGCAGCCAGGGTGCGGTTGATCAGCTGCGCCACTTCGGTCGAGCCGGTGAAGATCACCCCTTTTACGCGCGAGTCGGAGGTCAATGCGGCGCCGACCACTTCGCCGCGGCCCGGCAGCAGCTGCAGCGCGGCGCGCGGGGTGCCGGCCTCGATGAACAGCTCGACGGCGCGGTGCGCGATCAGGGGAGTCTGTTCGGCCGGCTTGGCCAGCACCACGTTGCCAGCCACCAGGGCGGCGGCCACCTGGCCGGTGAAGATCGCCAGCGGGAAGTTCCACGGGCTGATGCAGGTCACCGGTCCCAGCGCGCCCTCGGCTTTGGCATCGCGGGCCTGCACCGCGTAGTAGCGCAGGAAGTCGACCGCTTCGCGCAGTTCGGCGATCGCGTTCGGCAGCGACTTGCCGGCTTCGCGCACCGCCAGCGCCATCAGTTCGACGCCGTTCTGCTCGAACAGGTCGGCGGTGCGCTCGAGGATGGCCGCGCGTGTCTCGGCAGGAGTCGCTTCCCATGCGCCGGCAAAGCCGGCCGCCGCCGCGAGGGCGGTTTCGACGTCGGTGCGCGAGGCTTCGTGGACCTGGCCGACGATGTCGCCTGCTACCGCCGGGTTGACGATGTCGGCGACCTCGTTGGCCTGCGCCGGGCCGGCGATCAGCGGGCCGGCCACGTGCCGGCGCTGCTGCGACAGGCCGTCGGCGAGCTGGCGCAGCACGTCTTCGTTGACGAGGTCCATGCCGCTGGAATTCTTGCGCTCGGCGCCGAACATCTGCAGCGGCAGCGCGATCGCCGGGTGCGGGCGGCCAGCCGCGGCGCGCGCCTGCTCGAACGGATCGGCCAGCAGGCTGTCGATGGCCACGCTTTCGTCCACGATCTGGTTCACGAACGAGGAGTTGGCGCCGTTTTCCAGCAGGCGGCGCACGAGATACGCCAGCAGGGTTTCGTGTGAGCCGACCGGTGCGTAGATGCGGCAGGCCTTGCCCAGCTTGTCGGCACCGACGACCTGGTCGTACAGGGTCTCGCCCATGCCGTGCAGGCACTGGAATTCGTAGTTGCTGACGCCATCGGCCCTGGCCCAGGTGTAGATCACCGCCAGCGAATGGGCGTTGTGGGTGGCGAACTGCGGATACAGGATGTCGCTGGCCGCGAGCAGCTTGCGCGCGCAAGTCAGGTACGAGACATCGGTATAAACCTTGCGCGTGTAGACCGGGTAGCCCGGCATGCCGTCCACCTGGGCGCGCTTGATCTCGGCATCCCAGTAGGCGCCTTTGACCAGCCGCACCATGAACTTGCGACCGCTGCGCTTGGCCAGGTCGACCAGGTAATCGATCACGAACGGGCAGCGTTTCTGGTACGCCTGCACCACCAGGCCGATGCCTTCGAAGCCGGTGAGCTCCGGGTCGAAAGCCAGCGACTCCAGCATGTCGAGCGAGATCTCGAGGCGGTCGGCTTCCTCGGCGTCGATGTTGATGCCGATGTTGTAGCGCTTGGCCAGCAGGACCAGGCTGCGCACGCGCGGCAGCAGCTCGTGCATCACGCGCGCGTACTGCGCGCGGCTGTAGCGCGGATGCAGGGCCGACAGCTTGATCGAGATGCCCGGGCCGTCCTTGATGCCGCGGCCGTTGGAGGCCTTGCCGATCGCATGGATCGCGGTTTCGTACGAGGCGTAGTAGTTTTTCGCGTCGCTTTCGGTGAGTGCGGCTTCGCCCAGCATGTCGTACGAATAGCGATAGCCGCGGGTTTCGTTGTCGCGGCTGTTCTTGAGCGCTTCCTCGATGGTCTGGCCGGTGACGAACTGGTTGCCCAGCATGCGCATGGCCATGTCGACGCCCTTGCGGATCAGCGGTTCGCCGCCCTTGGCGATGATGCGCGTGAGCGCCGAGCCCAGGTTCCTTTCGCTGTTGGTCGAGACCAGTTTGCCGGTGATGAGCAGGCCCCAGGTGGCGGCGTTGACGAACAGCGAAGGCGATTCGCCCAGGTGCTTGCGCCAGTCGCCCTTGCTGATCTTGTCGGCGATGAGGCGGTCGGCGGTTTCGCTGTCCGGGATGCGCAGCAGCGCTTCGGCCAGGCACATCAGCGCCACGCCTTCTTCCGACGACAGCGAGAACTCGTGCATCAGTGCGTCCACGCCCGAGGCGCGGGTGCGCTTTTCGCGCACGCTCGAGACCAGGCGGTGCGCCAGCATGGGGGCGTCGCCGTTGGCGCTGGCGCCCTGCGCCAGCAGCCACTGGACCGCTTCGGTTTCGTCGCGCCGGTAGGCGCTCGTGATGGCCGCGCGCAGCGCAGTCTGGTCGCGTTTGACCTCGGCGTGAAGCGCATCGAACGGAACGAAATGGGAGGCCGTGGGGGTAGCCAGGGCGGCGGCAGTCTGCATGGTGTCTCTTCAAAAAAGGAATCGGAAATCGTGCGCCGGATGGTCTAAACAGCACAAAAGGCCGCACCGCTTGACAGGCGGCCGGCAGGCTCCGGAACACGATGGAATGATTCGATTGTAGAAGGAAATCTTCTGGATTAATTCTGTTTTTACGACAGACTAGCAAAAGATAGTTTTTGGTGCGACAATCTGACCGAATAATATTTACATGGCAAGAGGCGGACCATGCTCGACAAGATCAGCAAGAAAATTCTGGCGGAACTACAGAACGACGGACGCATCAGCAACGTCGAGCTGGCTGCCCGCGTGAACCTGTCTCCGGCCGCCTGCCTGGAGCGCGTGCGCAAGCTGCACGAGTCCGGGTACATCCAGGGCTATACGGCCCAGCTCAATCCGCAATTGCTGGACGTCTCGCTGCTGGTCTTCATCGAAGTGGTACTCGATCGTACCACTCCCGAGGTCTTCGATGCATTCAAACAGAGCGTGCAGATGATCCCGGAAGTGCTGGAATGCCACATGGTGGCCGGCGGCTTCGACTACCTGGTGAAGGCGCGCGTCAAGGACATGGCGGCCTACCGCGAATTCCTCGGCAAGACGCTGCTGCAGAAAGGCGTGCGCGAGACGCATACCTATGCGGTGATGGAAGAGGTCAAGAACACGACCAAGCTGCCGATCCGCTGAGCCGACCACCCTACGGTGAAGGGTGGAGCGGTCGCCAAAGGCCGCCCCAGGGACCCAATCAGACGACTTTGCGGGCGCCCGTCTTCGGCGACGCGCTTTCCGCCATGCTTTCCAGGTTCTTGCGCAGCCAGCGGTGCGCCGGGCTACGGCCGTCGCGCTCGTGCCAGAGCATGTCGAGGTGCACCGCCGGCAGCTGGAACGGCAGCTCGCGCCAGACCAGCGCATCGGTCATGCCGGTCGAGACCATCAGGTGCTTCGGCAGCACCGTGATCAGGTCCGAGTTCGCGACCACCCGCCCTGCTGTGAAGAACTGGTTCACCGTCAATAAGATACGGCGCTCGCGGCCGATCTGGGCCAGCGCTTCGTCCACCAGGCCGTGCGCACGGCCGGAGAAGCTCACCAGCAGATGGTTCGCCTTGCAATAGGTGTCGAGGTCGAGTTTTTCCTTGGCCAGCGGATGGTCCTTGCGCATCACGCACACATACACGCCCGAATACAGGCGCTCGTGACGAATCGGCGAGCCCGTTTCATACGATAACTGGGCCGCCACGCCCGGGAAGAAACCGACCGCCAGGTCGATGTCGCCGCGCAGCAGCATCGGGCGCGGCTCGCGCGTGGTCAAGGGCACCATGCGGATGTTCACGCCGGGTGCTTCGCTCTCGATCGAGCGCATCAGGGAAGGCAGCCACAGCGCGGCCGTGGCATCCGCCATCGCCATCCGGAAGGTTGCCTGCGCCTTCGAGACGTCGAAGGTTTCCGGCATCACGGCCGCTTCCAGCGCGGCCAGCGCCTGGCGCACGGCCGGCCACAAGGCTTCCGCGCGCGGGGTCGGCTTGACGCCGTAGGCGGTGCGGATCAGCAATTCGTCGCCGAGGCTTTCGCGCAGGCGCTTGATGGCGTTCGACACCGCCGGTTGGGTCATCGCCAGGTGGCCGGCGGCGCGGGTGAGGTTTTGCTCGGTCATGACTGCGTCGAAGACACGCAGCAGGTTCAGGTCAAGCGTGAGAAAGCTCATGGGAACTCTTGGAAAAGCGGGCGATAAATATGCCAAGAGTGTACCTTAACTATTCACAGAATGCATAAGCGTCATCAGTGAACAAAATTAGATTTATATGTTGCATCGCACTATATTGTGCACAACTGAACAATACACGCACCATGTCTACCACGCTTACCCTGATCCAAACCGCGGTCGCCGCCGTCCCTGTCGGCCAGGTCGTCCAGACCGCGACCGGCCTTGCCCTGCTGGGTGGGGTCGCCATGTTGTTCCGTCCCCTTCTTGTCGGCCTGGGCCGCGCCGCGCTCTTGAGCGTGCGTCCGCGCCCTGCCAAGACCGAGCTGGGCGCGCCTCGCTGATCCCTGCTGCTTCCTCCTCCGTTTAACGCGGCCTCCGATCCGGACGCCGCGTTTTTTTTCGCCCGTCGATTCGGCCGGACAAATAACGACCATCCCTCGCCGTCCATTGGGTGACTTGTCGTCACCGGAGTTTTCTCGTCCGGTCGATTTAACAAATCTTACAAAGAGTCAAAATATAGATAAACAGCATTGCATTTAGCAAAAGCAGATTGTGAGAAGTTGGCTACAAATCGCGGATGGATATACGAACGATGAAGGGCAATATCGCCTGTTCCCCCATTGGTTGCGGGCCATGAAAAATACGCTGCGAATCGTGCAATTAGTCGGCTATTGTATGGATATTTGTTGAAGATAGAGGAGTTATGAAAGGTGTTACACACAATTCACATTGTCGATATCGACATGCGTAATTTTCGGTAATGAAGGCGGTAAAGCACTGCCATGGCCGCGCAAGCGCGCGGGCAGGCGACCGTGCCGGCATTCATTCTTTCTTGCAGTTGAGGTTTTCCGCTTCGTCTTCAATGATGTCGAGGACGGCTCCCGTGTCGGTTGGCTTGCCCAGCTCTTGGGCCGCCTGGTTCACCTTGTTGGGAACGTTCGGCAGGGCGCGCCGCAGTTCTTCCAGCATCTGGATGATCTTGCTGTTCTTTTCTTCGGCCATCAGGTTCACCTGCAGATCGAGGTGCGCGTGGTGATTGGCGAGCTTGGACATCCGATTCTGGCGAATCAGGACGGTGGTGGAGATGACAAAGGCGTTCAGGCCGATCAGGCCCTGCAACCAGAAAAAGGGCGGTTCGTCGATCTGCTCGTAGCCGAGCTCCGGCGCCGCCAGGTTCCAGGCGATCCAGGCGACCACGAACACGAGATTGCCGGCCACGTACCAAGGGCTGCCGAGAAACAGGCTGATCTTCTCGACGATCCGCTGCGCCGGCGTCACCTCTTGTTCATGGCGCGCATAGAACTCGGACAGGGTGCCGAGATGCTCCCGCAGGACGGAAGGAACCGCATTCTGATGATCGTCGCGCGTGTCCATGCAAATCAGGATAGCACGGCGCAAATCCAATCAAATGCGCGTGCGCGCGCACGGCGTAGTGCTGCCGGCAAGGAAAAAATCGGGAGAAATAAAAAAGCCGGCGGAAGCCGGCTCGGGAATCAGGCGTTTGCCTTCTCTGCGGTGAGGCGCTCGAACTTGGCCTGCAGTTCTTCGCGCGTTTCGCGCCAAGCCGGGTTCAAGGGGATGCAGGCCACCGGGCACAGCACCGCACAGGTCGGCTCATCGAAATGGCCGACGCATTCGGTGCATTTATGCGGGTCGATCTGGTAAAACTCGGCGCCCATCGAGATGGCGTCGTTCGGACACTCGGGTTCGCAGACGTCGCAGTTGATGCAATCGTCGGTAATCATCAGGGCCATGGTGGACTTCTCCCAGCTTGCAGCTGTCAGGCAGCCGGCGCCGCTTTGATTGCTGCGATTTTCCTTTGCAGCCAGCGGTCCACCGACGGGAAGACAAATTTCGATACGTCGCCGCCCAGCATGGCGATCTCGCGCACGATGGTGCCCGAGATGAACTGGTACTGGTCGGACGGGGTCAGGAACAGGGTTTCGACATCCGGGAGCAAATAGCGGTTCATGCCCGCCATCTGGAACTCGTATTCGAAGTCGGACACGGCGCGCAGGCCGCGCACGATCACGCGTGCATCGTGCTCGCGCACGAAATCCTTGAGCAGGCCGGAAAAACTTTCGACCTGCACGTTCGGGTAATGGCCCAGCACTTCATTCGCGATTTCCAGCCGCTCGTCGAGCGAGAAGAACGGTTTCTTGTTCTTGCTGTCGGCCACACCCACTACCAGGCGGTCGAACAGGCCCGAGGCACGGCGGACCAGGTCCTCATGGCCACGCGTGAGCGGATCGAAAGTACCTGGATAAACGGCTACAACCATTGCGGCTCCCTTGGAGAATCACCCTGTAAGAACGCGCATTATGCCTGAAAATCCGGCAGCCGCCCCAGCCCGGGGCCGTCTTTGCCCAATGTTTGTGCAGGTTTGGCCGTTTAAGTATTGTTTTCGTGCAACCTGAGCAGGTAGTAATAAACCATGCCGGCCTTGTCCGCGCGCACGGCCTCCCAGCCGGCCAGCCAGTCGGGCACGGCATCGCCTTCGAGTACCAGCGGCGCGCCGGCTTCCGCATACACCATGCCGCCTTCGTTCAGGATGGCCGGGCACAGGGGCAGGATCTGCTCGAGCAGGTCGAGCTGGTAAGGCGGATCGAGGAAGATCACGTCGAACCGCTGGCCGCGCGCGGCCAGGTCGCGCACCAGCGCCAGCGCGTCGGCGCGCAGCACCGTGACCTGGTTCGCCTTGAGTTTTTCGCGATTGGCGTCGAGTTGGTGCGCCGCTGGCGCGTAGTTGTCCACCATGATGACCTTTGCCGCGCCGCGGCTGGCCGCTTCGAAGCCGAGCGCGCCGGAGCCGGCAAACAGGTCGAGGAAGCAGGCACGGTCCCAGTCACCGCCGAGTTGGTGGTTGATCCAGTTGAAGACGGTCTCGCGGACACGGTCTGGCGTCGGGCGCAAGCCGTTGGCGTCGAGGACCGGGAGCAGGGTACGTTTCCAGGCGCCGCCGATGATGCGGACCTGGCGCGGCGCCAGGCGCGGTGCGCCGTGGGGCTGGGGTTTGGCTGACTTCTTTTGCATGGGCCGGACTATAGCACGGGCACGCCCTGCCCTTATCTGCCCGCGGCCAGCGTCTGGAAATCATCGATCCAGCCCTGCATGCGCTGCTGTGCATGCTTTTTCTGGGCTGGGGTGGCGATGCGGATCGCGGTCAGGATGTAATTGGTTGTCTGGTTGAGGCTGGTATCGTAAAAAGCCTTGCGCTCGGGCGACTCCATGCGGGCGAAGAACTCGCGCTGCAGCGCGCCGATCTGGGCGGCTGCCTGCTCGCGGTTTGGCTTTTCTTGCTGGAACGTGCGCAGCAGGGCAAGCACGCGGCGCTGGCGCCAGATGCGCTCTTCCAGCCAGATCTCGTTGTCGAGCGGGCGGGCATCGGAAACGCGGCGCAGCGTGGCTTCCTGTTCGCTGTTGAAGTTGCCGAACCACAGTTCGAACTGTTCCATCGACTTCTTGAAACGGGCGCGCTGGCGTTTTTCGGTGCTACCTTGAATAAATTTCTTACGGTATTCCGCGTTTTTTGCATTGAACTTGCGCTCGATATTGGCGATCTGTTCGGGTTTGATCGACAGTGCCAAGGTGGTCAGCTCCGGCACGGCGCGCGTGGCCAGGCGTTCCCCGCGGGTGCGGATCTCGCGGTAGGTGTTGATCAGGTCGGCCTGGGTGGGGTTGCCGGCCAGCTGGCGCTGCAAACCGCCGAGCAGGCTGGCGTAGTCGCGCAACTGCGTCTGGCGGTGCCAGCGGAACAGGCTATTGATGTCGCGCTTGGTGATGTCGGCCTGTTGCCCTTCCAGGTCGGCATAGGAATCCAGCCACCAGTACAGCAAGGTATCGCCCTGGTTATACGTAAAACGCACCGAGCTGCAACCTGCGGCCAGCGCCAGCAGCGCGACCATGCAGAGCGCAATCGTGCGCCGGAGCAAGTTGTCTGGCGTGTTAAACTTTTTCATATTATCAACTTTTCGAGAACGGCTTATGAACGTTGTGATCCTCGCCGCCGGCATGGGAAAGCGCATGCAGTCTGCGCTGCCGAAAGTCTTGCATCCACTGGCGGGGAAACCGCTGTTGCGGCATGTCATCGATACCGCCCGCGGCTTATCGCCGAGTAAATTATGCGTGATTTATGGGCACGGGGGCGCAGCGGTGCCGGAGATGGTAAGCAGGCTGGCCGCCGAGACCGGCACGGTGATCGACACTGCGCTGCAGCAGCCGCAGCTGGGTACCGGCCACGCGGTGATGCAGGCCGTGCCGCAGCTCGATGAAAGCGTACCGACCCTGGTGCTGTACGGCGACGTGCCGCTGACCACGGCGGCTTCGCTCGGCCGCCTGGTGGAAGCCGCCGGCAACGACAAGCTGGCGATCCTGACCGTCGAGCAGGCCAATCCCTTCGGTTTGGGCCGCATCGTGCGCGAGAACGGCAACATCGTGCGCATCGTCGAAGAAAAGGATGCGAACGAGGCCGAGCGCGCGATCCGCGAAATCAACAGCGGCATCATGGTCATCCCGACCGTGCGCCTGAAAACCTGGCTGGCGGCGCTGTCGAACAACAATGCGCAAGGCGAGTATTACCTGACCGATATCGTGGCCCAGGCCGTCAATGACGGCGTGCCGGTGGTGTCGGCCCAGCCGTCCGCCGAATGGGAAGTGGCGGGCGTGAACAGCAAGGTGCAGCTGGCCGAGCTCGAGCGCCGTCACCAATTGAACATTGCCAACGCCCTGCTGGAAAAGGGCGTGACCCTGATGGACCCGGCGCGCATCGACGTGCGCGGCGAACTGGTATGCGGGCGCGACGTCGTGATCGACGTCGGCTGCGTGTTCGAGGGACGGGTCGAGCTGCTCGATGGCGTGACGATCGGACCGCACTGCGTGCTGGTCAACGCCAAGGTCGGCACCGGGGCCCAGATCAAGCCCTTCTGCCATATCGAAGACGCGATCGTCGGCGCCCAATCGCAGATCGGTCCGTATGCGCGCCTGCGCCCGGGCACCGAGCTGGGCGAAGACGTCCATGTGGGTAACTTCGTCGAGATCAAGAACAGCCAGGTGGCGGCGCACAGCAAGGCCAATCACCTGGCCTATGTGGGCGACGCCACCGTCGGTTCGCGCGTGAACATCGGCGCCGGCACCATCACCTGCAATTACGACGGCGCGAACAAATTCCGTACCGTGATCGAGGACGACGCCTTCATCGGCAGCGACAGCCAACTGGTGGCCCCGGTCACCGTCGGTAAAGGCGCCACGCTGGGCGCCGGCACGACGCTGACGAAGGATGCGCCGGCGGGCAAGCTGACGATTTCGCGTCCGAAGCAGATGACGGTCGAAGGCTGGAACCGTCCGGTGAAGGTGAAGAAGTAAGCGTCCGGAAGAGTCATCCACCGCCTGTCAACAGGCTAGTAACAGGAAAACCACAGGAATAGCACAGGGTAATCACAGGCTTATCCTGTGGATTTCCCTGGGGTATTCCACAAAGTTGTCCACACCCTTGCCTTGGCTTGCCTCCTGTCAGACGGCGATGCGCGTGTCGAATTTGCTGCGGTGGGTCGAAAAATACGCTTTCACGTTGCGCACATTGGCGTGCGCGGTGAACAGCCGGTGGGCAAGCGCGTGGTAGGCGGGCATGTCGGCAACCTGCACGACGAGCACGAAGTCCGGGCCCGGCGTGACACGGTAGCACTGCATGACGCTGGTTTCCGTGGCGGCCAGGCGTTCGAATTCCGTCATGCGCTCGGCCGCCTGGACGTCGAGCGTGATCTCGACGATGGCAGTCAAGCCTGCACCGACCTTGCCCGGGTCGACGATGGCGACCTGGCGCGCGATGACGCCGCTGTCGGTCAGCTGTTTTACGCGGCGCAAACAGGTCGGCGGTGATACATGGACGAGTTCAGCCAATTCGGCATTCGTATGCGATGCATCAGTCTGCAATGCATTGAGGATGCGACGATCGAGATCGTCCAACGGTGCTTGTTCTGGCATGGTGTGAAATAAATCTACAAAAATCCAATTAATTTGAAATTATATTTCATGTATAGTATGCCGTGAAATAATATTTCAAAAATAGCCGCGCACTGAAAGCATATTTCAAGCAAGTTGCTCTACGATGAGATTCATTAACAATCATTAACGAGGTCAATCATGTGCGGTATCGTCGGTGCAGTCGCCAAGCGCAACATCACTCCAGTTCTGATCGAAGGCCTGAAACGCCTGGAATACCGGGGCTATGATTCGTGCGGCGTGGCCGTGCACCTGGACGGCAAGCTGACCCGTTCGCGCAGCACCTCGCGCGTGGCCGACCTCGAATCGCAGGTCCGTGAAGCGCGCCTGGACGGTTTCACCGGCATCGCCCACACCCGCTGGGCCACCCACGGCGCGCCGGCCTCGCACAACGCGCACCCGCACTTCTCGCCGAGCGAAGAGAACGCGCGCATCGCACTTGTCCACAACGGCATCATCGAAAACCACGACGAGCTGCGCCGTGAATTGAGCGAGCTCGGCTACCAGTTCACGAGCCAGACCGACACCGAGGTCATCGCCCACCTGGTCGACCACATGTACACCGGCGACCTGTTCGAGACCGTCCAGCAGGCCGTCAAGCGCCTGCACGGCGCCTACGCCATCGCCGTGTTCTCGCGCGAGGAACCGCACCGCGTGGTCGCCGCGCGCCAGGGTTCGCCGTTGATCGTCGGCGTGGGCGAAAGCGAGAATTTCGTGGCGTCGGACGCAATGGCGCTGGCCGGCACCACCGACCAGATCATCTACCTGGAAGAAGGCGACGTGGTCGACCTGCAGCTGGCTCGCTACTGGATCGTCGACAGCGAAGGCCGTTCGGTCGAGCGCGAAGTCAAAACCGTGCACGCCCATACCGGCGCGGCGGAACTCGGTCCGTACCGCCATTACATGCAGAAGGAAATTTTTGAACAGCCGCGCGTCATCGGCGACACCCTCGAGGGCGTGACCGGCATCATGCCGGAACTGTTCGGCGATGGCGCCCACCGCGTGTTCAAGGAAATCGACCGCGTCCTGATCCTGGCCTGCGGCACCAGCTACTACGCCGGCCTCACCGCCAAGTACTGGATCGAATGCATCGCCAAGCTGCCGGTCAACGTCGAGATCGCCAGCGAATACCGCTACCGCGACAGCGTGCCGCACCCGCAGACCCTGGTCGTGACGATTTCGCAGAGCGGCGAAACGGCCGACACCCTGGCCGCGCTGAAGCACGCGCGCAGCCTGGGCATGCCGCACACGCTCACCATCTGCAACGTCGCCACCAGCGCCATGGTGCGCGAGTGCAAGCTGGCCTACATCACCCGCGCCGGCGTCGAAGTGGGCGTGGCCTCGACCAAGGCGTTTACCACGCAGCTGGCCGCCCTGTTCCTGCTGACCCTGACCCTGGCCCAGGTCAACGGCCGCTTGAGCGACGAGCAGGAAGCCGAACACCTGAAAATGATGCGCCACCTGCCGGTCGCATTGAGCTCGGTGCTGGCGCTGGAACCGCAGATCATGGCCTGGGCCGAAGAGTTCGCGCGCAAGGAAAACGCCCTGTTCCTGGGCCGCGGCATGCACTACCCGATCGCCCTGGAAGGCGCCCTGAAACTCAAGGAGATTTCGTACATCCACGCCGAAGCCTACCCGGCAGGCGAACTGAAGCACGGCCCGCTGGCGCTGGTGACCGAAGAGATGCCGGTGGTGACGATCGCCCCGAACGACGCGCTGCTGGAAAAACTGAAGTCGAACATGCAGGAAGTGCGCGCGCGCGGCGGCCAGCTGTACGTGTTCGCCGACGTCGACTCGCGCATCACTTCCGGTGACGGCCTGCATGTGATCCGCCTGCCGGAACACTATGGAGAACTGTCGCCGATCCTGCACGTGGCCGCGCTGCAGCTGCTGGCCTACCACACCGCGCTGGCGCGCGGTACCGATGTGGACAAGCCACGTAACCTGGCCAAGTCGGTGACGGTGGAATAAGCCGTACCGTCTTCCGTGCTGGCTCTTTGAATGACAAATATTACGGACAATTTGTACGGGGCAGACGCGCAGTTGGACAATTTTTCCTGTAATGCGGGAATTTTGGCCAATTGAAACTTCGATAGGCGGCAAGGGCTCATCCATGCCGCCTTCGTTTGAGTTTGACTATGTACGACGTCCCTAACGTCCACAACGGTCAGCCTCAACCCTCGGCGCGAAACCAAGTTATGCCGTCACTTGCTGAACAGAACTAACTAGACGTTCGCCGGTTCTCTAGGCTTCTGATAGTGGAAAGAGGGCAAACCGCTGCTCAGCAACAACCTGGACCGCCCCAGCCCAAGTGCGCGCCGCGTATGGCTGGGGTGGAACGTCTCGCTTTATTCATTTGTCTAGAAGTTTTCTTCTGATTTCCTCGATGAGTTCTGCAACTTGTTTGGTGCTTACCAACGCAGAAATGCCAGCCAATTCCCTTACCATGCTCGGCGCCAAGCTGAGACCTTCCGCTAGTCTTTTCTTAACAGCCCACTCTAACGCCCTGTGCCTGAACACCCAGAGATCCTCTTCTATAAGGCTATCGGGAATCCGGTATTTTGCCGCCTGACTTAGCAGCGTTTTTACCGAAGTATTCAAGCCTCGGGCGGCGTCCCGGCGCCTAAACCTTTTCGGGCGTTCCGTCCGCTCACAGTGCTCAGTACGTGCGAGATCAAGTCGGCGGACGAGATTCGTTCGTGACTCGGCGTTACGTTTGTCGCGCGACGACATAATCGTAGACTCGAGCCATGCCGTGTCCCGATATAAGGCACGAATCGCCGCCTCATGCAGCTTTCTGGTCAACCTAAACTTGAGAGCCAAGTCAACATCACAAGTGAGCAGTATTCTATCGGACTCGATCGATGGAATTAGCTCCACCAATCCTTTCGATCTTTCAGGTAGCTGTCTCTGTAACCAAGGAAAGTCCTCAAGAGCAAGTCGCCAGAAGACGAAAGGCCGAGCGGATCGAATAGCTTTCCATCCAATGGCTTTTTTATCCGCGAAGAATTCGAGAAAGCGTTGCCGCGCCCCTTCTACGGTCGCGGGGCGCGGGTTTCTTTGCCAAATTGGCTTTATTTCTTCGACCGCACCTGGATTAAAAGCCGAAACCTCACCAAGTGCCATCTCGAACGAGATTCCGCAGGCAGTGAACAGTGCGGCATAAACAGCTACCGTAGCATTTGTTAAGGATAGGTTACTTGTTCGACTTGTCGCGCCGATTTGCCTTCGTGATGTTCGCCGAATCCAGTTTGCCCCACCCTCTCCGAACGCATGTTCAAGTGCTCGTTGCCCCCCGTGCCGACCGGAACCGGGATAGCTAACGCGCAACTGTTGGCGTAGATACCCGAGCAGCCTGGGGCCTGCAAGCGCTCCCCTCTCAGAATGTAAGCACATATGTTCAAAGATCGCCAACCGCCACCATATATCCTTCTTCTTCTCGTTAACGCCAAAGTGACGGGCATCAGTCAAGTCAGCCCCGCAACGGCAATTTGGGTAAATCAACAGAAGATTTCGCACATCACCTAGCGGCGTTGTACACGCTGGGCAGTTACTTATCAGATCGAGACCATGCTTGTGGCAGACGCGGGATCCCCTCAGCTGATGCGAACGGTGGAAGTAGCAAGATCCAAGCACCTTCCAATCGTCGTACAGGCATGCTGGGCACGCCCTTAAAAATGCCTGATTGAGGTCCTTGCTTGATTTGCGTGATCCTCTTCCGAAATTTAATAGCGCAGGCGGATCAGCAGCATTTGTACCACCTTTCTCACAATTTCCCTCCCAAGCGTGCATACATTCCCAATATGGGCGCGTAGAGAAGCGAGACAAGCATTCCAGATATGTCAGATCTAATGTGGAAAGAATATGAAGCGTGCTCTCTGATGGAGGGATTATGTCGGCGAGTACGATCCTCCCAAGACGTTTCGGTACTCCTAGCCATCTTAAAAATACAGGTTTAGTGTTGATTCCGTTAGTGGCAGCGAGCCGGCCCAGCCAGCTTCCAAAAATCTCGTCAGGGAATGCTTTCGGAATGAAGGATAGAGGAAAAGGATCTGAAAAGCCTTGCATTAACGCATCGAACAAACTTCTTATATAAAAATTCCCGTGAGCCTTTTAGGACTGATCAAGGTCCTAAAGATCAAGGGGTACCCCGCGTATAATATATTAATTGATGTAAACAAGCCTATCTATTTTCTTTATTTTCCATTTCGTGTAGATAGTGTGTGTAGCTGTCCAGTTCTTTATTCCCGCTACCCTTTGCACGCGCCAAATCATCAGCTTCTCCCCAGCCTCTCGCAAGCGATCAATCGCTATATCAAGCCTGTGTAATTCGTATGAAAAGGGTGGCTCTTCCAGAACGTCGAGACAAGACTTTACAGTAGGAAGGCGTTGTTCATTCGCCCGAAAGAGTGCTTCGCCAATTTGCCGGACAAGTAGAGTCCTGCTAAGTCTTGGTCTAGACGGCTGCAATCTAAGCGTAGATGCGAACTGCTTCAATCGTTCGGAGAGCTCCAAGTCCCGAGCACCCCAGTCTACTCGAAAGTAGCTTCGTCGTTCAGTTCGGAAACCTTGACAGCTCAACTCCAGCCATTCCCGATCATTGCGGCGAAGCCAAGCGTAAGCTGCAGGCGCAGCGGTACGCGCTGCTTTTACTCCAACATCATGGGATGCTTCGGCCGCTAATTCCCATTGTCGCCGTCTCTCCTCTTTTTCCTTCTTTAACCGTGCTGAGAGACACGCGGTGGCAACTTCCGGTCTTTCGGCCATTATCCGATACACGGTACTGAGCGAGACGTCGCAAATCGAAGCGACTTCGGTGATCGGTAACCCGTCTTGCAACAGGTTAGCAATCCTGGTTAGCCAATCGTCATCAAGATACTTTTGGCGGGCAGATATCTTTACCCCTAACGATCGGCGGCGACTAACGACACTCGTAACAGACACACCTAATATGCGAGCCACTTGGCGGCATGAGAGACTGTTGTCGCGATAAAAGGCTTGCTCTTCACTGCTGAACTCCTGGGAAAAAATCTGTTCGTTTTCCTCGGGTTCGTGACCAAGTTTTGAATTGGCTTCGACTGACTTTAAAAAATTGGAAAGCGATCCGAACAAGTAGCCTATGAGAATAAGGTGGCAAATCGGGTGGCAAGAGCGATTACTTCTCTCTAGTGTAGGGCGCAGCCATGCTAGAGGAGTTCTCTCCGTCGAGAGAATCCTGGACTTGTGAAAAAAACCGTCAAACTCGCTGTAGTGCCGACGCAGAGCCATGGAAAGGCTGGGATAGTGGATACGTCCCCGCTTGCATAGCCCTAACGAATTTATGGCTGATTCGTATGCTTTTTTACGCATCAGCGGATCATGTGCTGGCAATCGCGCTTCTAGTAGCGCTTGGGACAATATTGAGAAACTGACCTGCTGCGGAGGGGGCTCTTTTTGATATGACCGACTAAGGTTGTGGTAAGACGGTAATATGAAACGCTGCTTGTGATCGATAACGCCCGATAACTCTTGGCTGATCAAAATGGTCTCGTGTTCCGGGCAGACTGTAACGCCTGGTAGCTGATGAGACCTATGCCAATAAGGCGTTCCATGGTTTTTTAAATCCTGCTGCACACATTCGGCACAAAATCTCAAATTCGGGTTTGCGCCAAAGCGGTTAGCAAGACGTCCGATCAAGGCTTTCAGGCCTTTGCCATTGCCATGAAGTAGAAGATTAGTGGCCGTTTCGCCCCGTTCGGGAGTAAGGAAAGGGCGATGATAGGGATAGAGCGTGCCAAATTCGATCATCTCAATTGCAGATGCAAGAGGTGAGCTCGACCCTAGTCGCTGCTGTAGTTCTTGCAGCCGGGTTGGAAGGTCTGGACTTGGAATGACATTGCATGACCCGAAAAGCTGCTGCAAACATCGTCTGGCGCTTCCGAGAATATTCAAATTGGAAACTCTGCCAATATATGAATAGAGCAGCTCGTCCGGCAAGAGCTGTGGCATAAAGCATATGCTTAAGCTTGATGATGAGGCAATACTCATTTGAAGCTCTATAGGGCGAGTGGGTCTTCTGTAGGTAGATCGAAAGTGCTTGCTTCAGATATCTGTCGTGTCTTTTTTACTTTACGGGAAGCTTTTTTGAGTGCCTCTGCTGAAGTGTCGTCGATCGCGTCGAATTCATCGCCGTTGCTGGTTTCTGGTTCAGGGTCTTTTGCTCCCAGCATCTTACGAAGTGCTCGATATTTCTCGCTAAATAACAAATCATCGAAAGCGCGTAGTTTGTCTGGATTCCCGCTTCGAAGCGCTGACACTGCCGGTTGCAGAAACGCCATATCAGTGGCAGCCGCACGTGCGAACGCACTGGCATCAATAACTTCTCGTCCACCGATCTCATTACGTTGTGCTAGCATGAATGCTAGGGCTGCAAAAGCTGTGTTTCCTGCCGATGCTTTCCACCAAGCCTCCATAACCGATTTGTCGAGCCGCCCCTTTTTCTTTACGTACGTATAGTCCCAATAGGTATCGCAAAAATCCTTCCATTGCGGATCATTCTTCTTCATGGGTTTCAGGATCGTTTCGCCATAGGATGCCATTTTTCTACCGTTGCGAACGCTTCCTTCGATGACTGATTGTACGGCTGGTGTAGCTAGAGCTAACAGACTTATGCCGAGCCGCTCGATAATCTCGCTAAAAAGGTTTAGCACAATTGACGCATTTTCTCCGCGCGCGCTTTTCAAATTCTGTACTTCGTCGACAATTAAAAAGCCTAAGGAAACTGCGGTAGCCACTTGGTTCATCAACTGAACCATGGGAGCGATTTGACGTAATGCACGCGCTTCGCGAACATAGTTTGTGCCGAGTAGACGATCTACTTCTTCAAAAAACTGTATGCATAAGCTCTTCAATGTCGCATCATGTGGGACACGAACTACTATGTACACGATCTGCTTGCACCTCAAAGGCTGTCCGTTATATTTCTCGTGACTGATGACTTGAGGGTATCGAAGTAGGAAAGACAGTGCAAACGTGGTCTTGCCCATTCCGCTGACGGCCATCATAAAATGGCCTTTACCTGAAGATTTCCAGTCCTGTGGAAAGGGCAATCCGTTTGCATTTTGGCTTGCAAGCGCGTGTCGCCGTTGCTGGTCAATTATCGACAACGGATTTCGCGATACATAGGTCTCCCGCATTATTGTGGCAAGTGAGATGGCGGCTTTTTGATATTCCGGAAAGGGAAAGACAATGTCATTTAGAGTAGACATCTCCATTATTCGTACAATCTCTCCCGCCTTCCGGGTCGCTACAGTCGGCTGCGGAGGGTAGTGCGAAAGAGCGGTTAGAAATTCAGCCTTTGTCTGCTCAATTGGCGGTAGCGCTTCAATGAACGGGTTATCACTGAAGCGGCGGACGCCGGTCACGTTGTATGTCGCCGTAACAGTGGTACTGCCCTTCATTGTCTGCTCCTGTGTTTACGAATCAATTCCAAGTTACGAAGCCGTTCTTCCTCTTCGTATTTCGTCCAGTCGTGTTCGACCACGGCCTTATCGTCCTCCGAGCGTTCTTCTCGCTCCCCAGCGCCGCCAACTAAATTCCGCTTCATGCGTGCCGTTTCCATCTTCCTTAATGAGTTTTGTTTCGCTTTCTCAACCTTTTCTGCAGGAGTACGAGAAGTCCCCGCTTTTTTTCCTGCTTTTTGACTTTTAGCAGCTACGCGCCCTACGCGACTTTCGTGTTCTGAACGCGCCCACAGCAATGCGTTTTGGGACGAAAGAGCATCCTCTTCATCAAGGGTTAGCCCGGCCATCTCGCTCTCACCACCTCGCGTGACTTGAAAAGATGCCCATGTTCCGCGCTTCGTAACAATAAAAACTTCGGCTGGATCAGTCCTGTCAAGCCGAATGCTGACTTGTCGAGCCCGCCTGGTCGAGTTAGACATGATTTCGATAGCTGCTTCGTTGGCAGGTAAATAGGCTCGCTTCTTGTATCGCAGGACGCCATTCGCTACGCTTGCTAGATCTGACGCTAGCTGTTTAGTTTCGTGCGATCATGTTCCTCGCCGTAGTTGGCCTTTGTTCCGTGCAAAGGCTATGCTGGGCGACTTGATTGCTGGGTTCAGCAGTCCCGGCATTCAATCGCACCAGGAGCAGTTGGCA
>NZ_JBHLWP010000007.1:0-98931 GCF_042432755.1 Massilia consociata | reverse complement strand
AGACGTCCAGCGTGGCCAGGTCCTGGCCAAGCCGGGCTCGATCAAGCCGCACACCAACTTCACCGGCGAAGTGTACGTCCTGTCGAAAGACGAAGGCGGCCGTCACACCCCGTTCTTCAACAACTATCGTCCGCAGTTCTACTTCCGTACGACTGACGTGACCGGTTCGATCGAACTGCCGGCAGACAAGGAAATGGTCATGCCAGGCGACAACGTGTCGATCACCGTCAAGCTGATCGCTCCGATCGCGATGGAAGAAGGTCTGCGCTTCGCAATCCGCGAAGGCGGCCGTACCGTCGGCGCGGGCGTGGTTGCCAAGATCCTGGCCTAATTTCGGTTAGCCGGACAGGAAGGGCGCTCGCAAGGGCGTCTCTTCCACCCAACGATGGGGACAGACTTTTTGGTCTGTCCCCATCTTTATGAGAGGGAACGATGTTATACTCCCGCCTCTTGAGCAGTACCGAAGTACCTTTTACACATTGCCGGCACCTCGCCGGAACGTTCTTTTAAAGGAAATAGCATGTCCGCTCCGAACCAGAAAATCCGCATCCGCCTGAAAGCGTTCGACTACAAGCTGATCGACCAGTCCGCCCTGGAAATCGTCGATACCGCCAAGCGCACCGGCGCGGTTGTCAAGGGCCCGGTCCCGCTGCCGACCCGCATCCAGCGTTTCGACATCCTGCGTTCGCCGCACGTCAACAAGACCTCGCGCGACCAGTTCGAAATCCGCACCCACCAGCGCCTGATGGACATCGTTGATCCGACCGACAAGACCGTTGACGCACTGATGAAGCTGGACCTGCCGGCTGGCGTCGACGTCGAAATCAAGCTGCAGTAATCCTCAGCCAAGCCGTACATTCGCAGGCGCAGCAATGCGCCGCGGAGCGAGGGCCGGGCCGTCCGCGAGGACGCCCGGCCCTTGTCATTCCGGGCTCAGTTCATGAACTGGTACAGCACCGGCACGAGCAGGCCCGCAAGCACCGTGCCGCCGCCGAGCAGCAGCACCAGCAGCGCGTAACGGCCGAGCCAGCCGATCACCGTGGGGTCGCGCGACATGCCTGTGAAATGCGAGCGCAGGCCGGCGGAAGTAAGGCGCGTGGCATCGTCCGGCAGATGTTCGAAGTCTGGCATGGGGCCTCCAGGCAAAAGCCCATTGTCGAGCCCGCTCTCGCAGCACACTTTGCGCTACCGCATATCGCCTGCGCAGGATTGCAGGCGTGGCAGCGCTTTCCAGTACCGCGTCACCGCGCCATCTCCTGCCGTACATCGACCGCCCCGAACCGCTCGCAGCCCGCGTCAACGCAGGCTGAGCCAGGGCGCGGCGCGCCCCGGCCAGGCGCTGACAGGCCCGTTCAGCCCTTGGTGCCGGTCTTCCAGCGCAGGCCGAACCCGAAATGCCGGTCCATCAGCTCGTGCGCGCTGGTGCCGCCTTGCTGCTGGAAGTACTCGGCCAGCTTGGTGACCTGCAGGCTGCCGCCGCGGTTCTCGATGAGGGCGATCGCGCACATCATCTGGTTGCCGCCGCCGTCCAGCCGCACCTCGATCGGCGCCTGTTCCGGCGCGGAGATGGTCACCACGCCGTCGGTCGCCGCCCAGTTGGGCACACCCTCGTAGATGAAGGAGAAGATCAGCGCGCGCCGGATCTGGTCGAAGCGCTCGCCGTTGATGTACAGGTTTTCGCCGCCGGCCGCCGCGCCGGTACGGTCGTCGGCATCGAGCCGGATGAACGGCTCGCGCTCGAAGTCGCCCCAGGCGTTGCCGAGCGCCTGCACCAGGCCGCGCCGGCCGTCGGCGAGCTCGTACATGCAGCCCAGGTCGAGGTCGATGCCGCCGCGTCCCTTGCGGGCCGCGCCACCCAACCCGCCCAGCCCGCCGCCGATCAGCTTGTCGAAGAAGCCGGTTTTTGCCTGCGGTTGCGGCGGCTGCGGCGCCGCCGATACCGACTGGTTCCAGTTCAGGTTGACATGGATGCGGCCGAAGCCCCTGCCGGCGCGCTTGTCGAGCGAGACCTTGTCGCCGCGCTTTTCCAGCGTCACCTTCGACAGCGAGACCTTCGGTTGGGCCGGCGCCGGCGGCGGGGCCGCAGGGGAAGCGGGAGCGGGGGCGGGGGCGGCTTCGGTGCCGCCGAAATGGGCCAGCAGCGCCGACAGGCCGCCATTGAAACCCTGGCCGACCGCACCGAAGCGCCAGGTGCCGTCGCGGCGATACAGCTCGCCGACGATCACCGCCTTTTCGTCCCCGAAATCCGCTCCCGACCACGGGAAGCGCACCGCGCTGCCGAGGTTCAGGGAGCAGGCGCCGAGCGCACGCATCGTCTGGGCGCCGTCGATGGCCGCCACGAACACCAGCTTGGCGATGGTGGCCGGCAGCCGCTCGAGGTCGACGGCGAAGCGCGCCGCGCCGCCCGCCAGGTCCAGCCGCACCGCGCCTTCCGGGCTGGCCAGCTGGTTGTAGAACACCATGTAGCGGTCGTCCGACAGCCGCTCGGACGCGTCCAGGCCGAAGCACGAGACGTCGACCGACATGCCGGGGGCCTGGATGGCCACCTCGACCGTGAATGCGGTGCCGCAGCCGAGGTCTGCCAGCTTGCCTTTCTGGCCACGTGCGAACAGGTTCATGAGGGTTCTCCTTCCATCGATGGGGTGCGTCCCGACGCGGTGCGGCCGCCGTCGAACGCGTGGGCGCCGAACAGGCGCGATTGCGCCACCAGGCGCTCGGCCCAGGCGCGGTGGGTGGCGACCTCGCACATCGCGTCGTCCATGCGGAATACCGCCGGGCTGGCGTCGTCGAGGATGGCGTGCGCCACGGCGAGATCCTGCGGGCGCACCTTGTAGTGCTGCTCGATCGGCGCGATCTGGGTCGGGTGGATTGCCGTCTTGCCGACCATGCCGTAGGCGAGATCTTCCGTGACTTCCTGGTCGAGCAGTTCGGGCAGGTCGAGGTATTCGAACACCGGCGCCGTCAGCGCGAAACCGTAGGGGCGGAAGGTCGTCACCAGCCGCGCGATGACGGGGCCGAGCGGAGTGCGGTAGATCGTCATGCCGCGCGGACGGCGCAGGCCGAGCAGGGCGAGCAGGTCGTTGCCGCCGATGCGCAGGGCCAGGATGCGGTGGCGCACGCCAGGCGCCTCGAACACCGTGCGCAGCTGCTGCATCTCGTTGTCGCTGAAGACTTCCGCCGTCTCCAGCGTCGGCATCAGGACGTGGCCGGTATCGCGCACGAGGCGGAAATAGGTGTCGAAGTTGTGCCGCGTGACCTTCGGCAGCACGAAGCCGGTCAGTTTCTCGACGCCGGGCATGGCCAGCACGCGCGCCATCACTTCCGGATTGCGCACGCGCACGAAACGTTCGGCCGCGATGTCGGTCTTCATGTTCGCCAGCACGACCGACAGGTTGAACAGCGACCAGCTCAGTTCGCGCTCGGCAACCGCGTCCTCGGTGCAGAAGATGAGCGAGCGCGCCTGCGGCAGCTTGTCGCCGTTGGCAATCTGCGCCAGGTTCTTGTGATTGGCAGGCACGTACAGCGATGCCCCCATGGGCTTAACCATCTGATGCACTCCTGATCAGGGATACTGCGTGATAGGGCAGTGCCGGGTCGATCTCGACCGGCACCTGTTTTTCCTCGGCCAGCACCAGAAGGTGGGCAAGGGCCGGATGCGCCGCATCGGCCGCCCCGGGCTGGCGCAGCACCAGCAGGCGCGGCACGCGGCGCAGCAGCACGCGCGTGGCCTCGCCGATGCCGGGCTTGATGAGGTTGACGTCGGCAATGCCGTAGCGCCGCATGGCGTGGGCAAGGTAACTGCGCGAGCGCTCGGCGGCCTGCGCGGCATCGAGTGCTTGCGCCGCGGGGAGGCCGGCGCCGGCCTGCGACCTTGCCAGCTCCACCAGCGCATCGGCAAAGCGCTGCGACTGGTCGTGTTCGGCGAACTCGCCGTAATACACGCAGCCGTGAAAATCGTCCGGGCCGATGCGCTCGTCCAGCACCGTGCGGCTGACCAGCCCCGACACCGTCGCGTTCAGGATGCTCGACGGGATCAGGTAGTCGTCTCCCGATGCCGCGCAGGCGGCCGCCCCGGCCAGGTCCGACAGCACGTACAGGCCGTTGTCGATGTGCGATCCGTGGGCGGCATTGAAGGCGGAGACCGACAGCGCCAGCTCGCGCGCGATCACGCCCTTGCCCGTCCAGCCGTCCACGAACACGATCGACTCCGGGGCGTGGCCTTCGGCCAGGATGTGGCGCAGCGCCGCGCCGTCGATGCCGCGGTCGCGCACGATCGATACCGAATAGTGGACGGCCTGGCGGCCGAGCACTTCGCGCAGCAAGCGCGTGACGACGACGCCGACCGGCGTGCCGGCACGCGCCAGCGACACGATGGTGATCGGGCCCGCGCGCCGCGCGGCGACCAGCGCCGCCAGCCGCAGGCAGTCCGCCGCCATGCGCGCGTTGTTGGCGCGGCAGGCCTGCTCGAACAGCGCCATGTAGCGCGCCGACGGCACCGATTCCGGCGACAGCATCTGGCTGTAGTGGCGCCGGCCCGACTGGATCAGCCGTTCCTTCTCCGCCACGCTGGTGAATTCCTGCGCCTGCAGGCGCGTCAGCAGGAAGTCCACCTCGCCGCTGCGGTAGCTGCCGGAGAAGCTCACAAGGCCTCCACGGTCAGGCGCGCGAGCTGGGTCGCGCGAGGGACGATGGCGTAGTCGCAGGCCGCCATGAAGCGTGCGTCCGAGCGGCTGTCGCCCATGCCGAGGGTGACGATGTCGCCGTGCTCGGCGCGCAGCAACGCGGTGACGTGGGCCACGGCATGCGCCTTGTCGAGCGCCTTCGGCAGGATGGCGAGGTTGTTGCCGTTGCGGTGGACGAAATAATCGCGCTCGCCGTCGGCGATCCACGGCCGCACCACCTCGGCCTCGATGCTCGCCAGGCGCTCGTGGCGCTTGTCCGGGTCCTTCACGACCAGGAAGAAGGGCGTGGCGAAATCCTCGATCATGCGCGCGCGGTCCTGGTAGCCGGTGCGCGCGCCATGCTCGTCGATGTGCCGGGCCAGCTCCTGCAGGCCGGGCAGGGCGGCATGCATCGCGCCGCGCATTCCTTCCAGCCAGCCCTGGTCGGCGCTGCCGCCGGGCTCCAGCACCACGCCGCCGTAGTTGATGATGGCGTAGCTGTCGAAGGGCAGGTGCACGCGGCGCAGGCCGTCGAGGTCGCGCGCGGTGGTCGGGATCACCGTGGTCCCGTCCTGCACGAAACTGAAGAAGGCGCGCTGCGCACGGGTGGTGTACGAGCACACGCTGCCGTCCTTGTAATAGGCGGCCGGTTCGAGCGCGTCGGCCGCGCCGCACTTCTCGAACGTCTGGAACAGCGTGTCGTCCAGGTCAGCAAACAGGAACTTCTTCAACGTGGTCCTCGGACTTGAAGTGGAACAGGCGCGCACCCAGCTGGCTGGCCAGCTCGCGCAGGGCGGCACTCGGCGCGGTTTCGTGGCAGACCAGGACATGGTCGTACTGGCCGGGCGCCACGTTATAGATGAAGTTGGCGACCCCTTCGCCGTAGTTGTCGGGGAAGCGCAGGACGTGGCCGACCGCGCCCCAGGCGAGAATCGGCGAGCGGGTCGTGGACTGCACCCGGACGTCGACGCCGCGCCGCTCCAGGGCGGCGCCGAGCAGGGTCGCCGCATGCATGAATTCCCCGGTGCCGAGCACCGCCACTGTCGCGCCGGGCGCGAATTCGCCGGCCAGGCGCGCGGCCAGCGTCTCCGGCGCCGGCAGGGCGCCGGCGAGCCCGAGGCGTCCGAAGCGCACGCTGGCGCCGCGGTCGGCGTCCGGGTCGAAGCGCTGGGCCTCGCCTGCCGGCACGGTGTACTCGCCCGGCGTGAAGCGGTATTCGCCGCTCACCAGCGCACCCATCGTGACCGGCAGGCCGAAGCGGGCGGTCAGCGCCTGCGTGGCCTGCTCGCCCATGAAATTCGTGATCGTTGCCAGGTGCACGCGTTCGATGCCCGGATTCAGGCGGCGGCAGGCGTTGGCCAGGTTCAGGAAGGTATTGCCGGTGCTGGCCTCGTCGTCGACCAGCACCAGGGTGCGCGCATGCAGGAGCAGGTCGCGCAGGGCCGGGTCGTGCGGCAGGTGCAGGAACTGGCGCGGCGCATGGCTGTGCGCTTCTTCGAATTCGATCAAGGGGCCGCTGCCGACGCGATAGCGCGTGGTATGGATGAACAGGGCCGGGTGGCCCGGGTGCGCCCGCAGCCAGGCTTCGAACACGCCCTGGCCCAGGCCGATCGCGGTTTCCGCCATCGCGATGAAGACGACCGGTGCGCCGGAGCGCGGCCCGTCCGTGGCCGGCACGGTCGCGGCCAGGCGGTCGTGGATGGCGATCATGCAAGATGGCGTCACCGGCCAGTGCTTGCCGAGCACCTTGCTCAGGAACAGGAAGCCGCGCTTGGCGTTGGCGCGCGCGGCAAAGCCGAGCAGCTCATCGACTTCCTCGCTACCCTGCTCGAGGGTGAGTTCGAGCGTGCCGGTCGGGAGCTGGACGCTGCGCCGGGCCAGCAGGCCCGGGTCGGACTTCGCATTCATGCCAGCTCCACCGCGTTGGACACTTCGAGCACGCGCATGCCGTCGGCCACCGCCGGCACCTCGACCGTATCGAAGCCGTCGGCAAATCCCTTCAGCGCGATCCACGGCAGGTTCGGCCCGGCCGCGCAGGCCATGGCGATTCCGCCCGACATGCGCGGATTGATCTCCAGCAGGCGCAGCTTGCCGCCGGCTTCGCGGAACTGCACGTTGAACACGCCATTCAGGCCATGGTCGGCCGCCAGCTTCCTGGTCGCCTCGACGATTTCCGGCCGCATGTCGATCAGCTGCCCGGCGCCGGCCTGGGTCAGCTTGCGCCGCGCCACGGCGGCCACCAGGCGGCCCTGGTCGCCCACGCAGTCGACGCTGTATTCATGGCCGTCCAGGAATTCCATCAGCAGCATGGTGCGGAACTGGCCCAGTTCGGCCAGGCCCCGGCGCAGGTCCTGGTAGCCGATGTGGTACTCGACGCCGCCCAGCAGCAGGGCGGCGCTGCTGCGCGCCTCGTCGATGACGGCAAAGCCGATGCCGTAGATCCCGCGCGACGGCTTCAGGCACAGCTTCGCGTGGCGCGGGCGCAGCTCGGCCCAGGCCGCATCGAACTGTTCCAGGTTCTCGAAGCGGCGGAACTCGGCCACCGGCGCCTGCGGCAGGTGCGTCTCGGCGTAGAAGCCGGCCTTGTCGTGGATGAGCTGCAGGCGCGCAGGCGAGGCTGCGCTCAGCACGCGCGTGCCGATCGCGGCAAAGCGGTCGTGCTGGGCCGCCAGGGTCGTCGCTTCGCGGCCCGGCACGAAGAGGTCGATGCGGTGCTTGCGGCAGAAGTCCAGGCACCAGTCCACGTAGGCTGCCGGCTCCAGCCCGGTCGGCTCCAGGTGGAACTCGTGCGCCAGGGGCGCGGCCGGCGTGTGGCGGTGGGCGTTGCTGTGGATGAGGGTGAAGCGGCCGCCGACATCGGCGTCGCGGATCAGCTTGAGGGCGGCGTAGACGGACGAGAACGTCCTGTTGTACCAGACGCGCATGGAGTCCTTTTAGGGCAGATGAAAATGCAGGCGCCTGCGCATGAGCCCATGTGCAGGCGCCAGGAGGATCAGACGTTCACGCCGAACGAGCGCGCGAGCGGGCCAAGGCCACCCTTGAAGCCCTGGCCGACGGCGCGGAACTTCCATTCGCCGCCATGGCGGTACAGTTCGCCGAAGATCATCGCTGTTTCGGTCGAGCTGTCTTCGGACAGGTCATAGCGTGCGATCTCGGCTTCGCCGTTGGCGTTCAGGCAGCGGATGTAGGCCTTGCCGACCATGCCGAAGTTCTGGCGGCGCGCGTCGGCGTCGTGGATGGTGACGCAGAACGAGATCTTGTCAATGTCGCCCGGCACGCGCGCCAGGTCGACCGCGATCTTCTCGTCGTCGCCTTCACCCTGGCCGGTGGTATTGTCGCCCGCATGGACCACCGAGCCGTCGCTCGACTTGAGGTTGTTGTAGAAGATGAAATCGGCGTCGCCGCGCACCTTGGCGTCGGTCTTGAGCAGGAAGGCGCTGCCGTCCAGGTCGAAGGCGGTGCCGTCGGTCGAGCGTGGGTCCCAGCCCAGGCCGATGATGACCTTGGTGAGCCCTGGAGCTTCCTTGCTCAGGTTGACGTTGCCGCCTTTCTGCAGACTGATTGCCATATGCACTCCTTTTCTGATGGAAGGGGATGGCCCCTGATGCTGCTCGCAGTGCGCGGGGCGGCACCGGGGCCATCGGGATCAAACGCCAATATAGGCGCTAATTGCTCGATTGTACACAGCAGGATTCCAGCGCGCGATGCCGCATTGGCCGCGTGAATGTGTCCATACAGCGTTGCCGGTTCCGTAACAATCCCGTCATAATGTCGGCCGGAAGGAGTCAGGATGGCAACAATGAAGCAGGTGGCGGAGCGGGCGGGTGTATCGACCTCGACCGTCTCGCACGTAATCAACAGGACACGGGCCGTCAGCGGGGAGGTACGCGAGCGGGTGCTGGCAACCATCGACGCGATGGGGTACATCCCGAACGCCATGGCGCGCGGCCTCAAGAACGACAAGACCACCACCATCGGCGTTTCCATCCCCGACAACACCAATCCCTGCCTGGCCGAGCTGCTGCGCGGGATCGAGGACGCGGCCTTCGAGGTCGGCTACAACATCATGCTGTGCAACGGCTACGAGGACCCGCAGCGCCAGGCCGCCCACCTGCGCGGCCTGATCGAGAAGCGCATCGACGGGCTGGTCCTGGTCGCCGGGGCGGCACGCGACGAACTGGCGCCGCTGCTGGCCCATCAACGCGTGCCGATCGTGCTGGCCGACCACGAGGTGCCGGACGTGGACAGCGATTTCATCGGCCTCGACCATGAAGCGACCGGCTATGTGGCCACCCGGCACCTGGTCGAGCTGGGCCATCGCCGCATCGCCTGCGTGGCCGGCCCCGAAGCGGAGCCGGCCGGCCGCGAGCGCCTGGCCGGTTACCGCCGTGCGCTGGAGCAAGCGGGTCTGGTTCCGGACCCGGCGCTGGTCATCCACGGTGCGCCGGATGCCGCCGGCGGACATGCCGCCGCGCAGGCGCTGCTGGCCTTGGCCGCACCGCCCAGCGCGCTGTTTGCCTGCAACGACCTGATGGCGCTGGGCGCCCTGTGCGCCGCCCAGGAAGCCGGCATCGCGGTGCCGGGCCAGCTGTCGGTGGCCGGCGGGGACGACCTCGGCATCGCCGCCTTTTCCAGCCCGCGCCTGACCTCCGTGGCCCAACCGCTCTACGCCATGGGGCGCCAGCTGGCCGAACTGCTCATCAGGCGCATCCGCGGCGAGGACGGGCCGTGCCGCCGCCTGCGCCTGCAGGGCGCGCTGGTGGTGCGCCATTCCAGCGCCCCCCCGGCGCCAGGCCACTAGGCCGCGGCGCGTTCGTCGCCCGGATCGGCAACCGGCGCCACCGCCGGCCGGACTTCGCCGGTCTGCGCCCCGAGGTGCACGATCTGGGCCGGCAGCGCCAGCCGCACGCCCTGTTCGGCCAGCATGGCCACCACGCCCAGGTAGATTGCCTGCTGCGCGTCCATGAAGGCGAGGTAATCGGCGCTCTCCACGTAATACACGACTTCGAAGGTATAGCCGGGTGGCGCCAGGTTGCTCAGGTGGGCGCGGTCGAAGCGCACCTGCGGCTGGGCGGTCACGATCGCCTCGATCAGGCCGGGCAGGGTGCCCAGCAGCGGCGCGGGCGTGTCGTAGGTGGCGGTCAGCTGGAACATCACGCGGCGCGCCTCCATCCGGCGCAGGTTGCGGATCCGGCTCTTGAGCAGGTCGGCATTCGAGAAGATGATCTGTTCGCCGTCCAGGCTGCGCACGCGCGTGGTCTTCAGGCCGATGCGCTCGACCGTGCCCAGCATCTTGTCGACGATGATGAAGTCGCCCACCACGAAGGGCTTGTCCAGCACGATCGACAGGGACGCGAACAGGTCGCCCAGGATGCTCTGCACCGCCAGTGCGATGGCGATGCCGCCGATGCCCAGGCTGGCCACCAGCGTCGTGATGTTGACGCCCAGGTTATCCAGGATCATGAGGAAGACCACCGCCCACAGCACCACCCGTGCCAGGAAGGCGATCGCGCTCGAGGAGGTCATGCGGTCCGG
This sequence comes from Massilia consociata, assembly GCF_042432755.1. NCBI lineage: Bacteria > Pseudomonadati > Pseudomonadota > Betaproteobacteria > Burkholderiales > Oxalobacteraceae > Massilia > Massilia consociata. The sequence continues at coordinate 88,735 of NZ_JBHLWP010000007.1, read as the reverse complement.
GTCGCTCGCCTGGCGCTCGCGCGCGCCCGCCAGCCAGGCCCGGACCGCATGGTCGCCCCAGATCGCGCATTGCACCAGTATGGCGGCGATGGCGGCGCGGCTGGCGAACAGCTGCACCCGCTCGGGCAGGGCCAGCAGGCTCGCGCCCGCATACAGGCCGACGATCGCCAGCACCGCGAAGCGGGTGGCCGACAGCGCCGCCGCGGCGGCGCCCAGCGGATGCGAGCCGCTGCGTTCGGCCAGCCCCGACAGGCGGCGCAGCAGGATGGATTTGGCGGCATCGAGGCCGGCCGCGACGACTGCCACGGCAGCCAGGGCCACCAGCCAGTCCGCTACCGGGTTGCCGAGGATAATCAGGTCCATGGTGCTTCTCCGGTCAGGCCGCGGGACGTTCGTCGGTGCCCGTGAACGGCGCCTGCTGCGGGGCGGACGACTTGAGCGCCGCGAGCGCGGCCAGGAAGCCGTCGCCCCAGCGCGCCACGTCGTGGTCGTCCACGATCATCGCCAGCCGCTCCGAGCGGTAAGCGGCTTCATCGGCACCCATCGTCAGCGCCTGGTACAGCGTCTCGCTCATGGCGTTGGCGTCGTAGGGATTGACCAGCAGCGCGCCGTGCAGCTCGACCGCCGCGCCGGCGAATTCCGACAGGATCAGCACCCCCGGCCGCCCCATGGCCTTGCGGGTGGCCACGTATTCCTTCGCCACCAGGTTCAGCCCGTCGCGCAGCGGCGTGATCCAGGCGATCCCGCTGGCGGCGTAGTGCGCCACCACCTCCTCGAACGGCAGCGAACGGTAGAAGTAGCGCACCGGCACCCAGTCGAGCGTGGAGAAGCGGCCGTTGATGCGGCCGACCGTGCGGTCGAGCTCCTCGCGCAGGCTGTCGTAGATCTCCATGCCGCTGGCGGCGGGGGTGACGATGTTCAGCAGCGTGACCTTGCCCAGCAGTTCCGGGTGCTGCTCCAGCATGCGCTCGTAGGCCTGCAGCTTTTCCAGCGAGCCTTTTACATAGTCGAGGCGCTCGATCGAGACGATCCCGGTGCGGCCCGCGAGATACGCGTCGATGTCGGCCACCTGCCGCTGCACGGCTTCGCTGGCGGCCAGGCGCCGGATCAGGGCGACGTCGGTGCCGACCGGATGCGCGCCCAGCGCCACGCGGCGTTCGCCGACGTCGATGGCGGTCGTCATGCGGTCGACCCCGAGCGCGCAGCCGTAGGTGAGGAAACGCGGCGCGCAAGCCACGTTGCCGAGTGACTCGAGCGGAGCGAACGAGCGCACCGCATCGACGAAGTTCTCGACGTAGCGCGGCACATGAAAGCCCACGTAGTCGCACTGCAGCAGGCTGCCGATGATGTCGCGCCGCCACGGCAGGATGTTGAACACGTCGCTCGACGGGAAGGCCGTGTGGTGGAAGAAGGCGATCGTCAGGTCCGGCCGCAGCGGGCGCAGGAAGGCCGGGACCATCCACAGGTTGTAGTCGTGGATCCAGGCGGTGGCGCCCGGCGCGGCTTCGCGCGCGGTCTGCTCGGCGAACAGGCGGTTCACTTCGAGGAATCGCTCCCAGTGCGCCTGGCGGAACTCGGCCTTGTCCGGGAACGAGAAGATGATCGGCCAGAACGCCTCTTTCGAGAACTTCTTGTAGAACAGGTCGATGTCTTCGTGGGTGAGGGGAATGCGCGCCGCCTTCAGTTGCGGGTAGGCCTGGGCGTCGACCGCGACGTGCGGCTCGAAGCCGGCGGGAGCGCGGCTGTCCTGCTGCGACCATGCCACCCATGAGCCCTTGCGTCCGCCGGCGAAGAAGCCCAGCAGGGTCGGCATGATGCCGTTCGGGCTTTTCGGGCGGCGCTGCACGGTCACGCCGTCGACCACCACTTCGTCGTAGGGCAGGCGGTGGTAGACCATCACCAGGTCGGCATCGCCGCAGGCGGGGGCCGCGCGGCTGCCGCCGTTCCCGTCGAGCGGCATGCCATGGCGCGCCAGGCCTTCGAGGATGCCGCCGCAGCCTTCGGCGGTGGCGATGTGCGCACGGGCGTTCTTGCGCACGCGCTCGACCAGGGCCGGCTCGGCGCCGCCCACCACCACGCCGCGAAAGCCCGCTTCGAACATCGACAGGTCGTTCAGGGTGTCGCCGGCGACCACCACGCTGGCCGGGTCGAAGCCGGCCCAGGCGGCCAGCCGGCGCAGTGCCGCGCCCTTGCCGACGCCGCGCGGCAGCACGTCCAGGTAGCGGCCGGCGGAGAACAGCAGGTCGCAGCCGAGCGCGGCCACTGCAGCCTGCAGCGCCGGCGTGAGCGCTTCCTCGGGAGCCAGGAACGAGCAGCGCCGTTCCTGCGGCACGCTCTGGCGCACCAGCTGCGGGAAGCCGGCCAGCGCCTTCAGCACCGCCTGGCTGCCGGGCCAGTGCGCGGTCAGTTCGTGCTGCAGCGGTTCGACCGGGCGCAGGTCGCCGTGCACGATGGTGGCGCCGACGTCCGCAATGATGTAGTGCGGCTTCGGGATCGTCGGGTCGCTCAGCAGCGGGATCACGGTCTCGAGTCCGCGGCCGGTGACGAACACCAGCGTGGCGCCTGGAAGCACACCCGTAAACAGGTCGCGCACGCGGCGCCGGGCTTCATGGGTGCCGGCCAGCAGTGTGCCGTCGAGGTCGGTGGCGAGCACCAGGCGGGCGGGGTCGAGCGGGCGGGACCAGCGTTGCGAGTCGATTACTACAGTCATGCGTCATCCTTTTCAGTAGGCCGCCATGGCGCGGTGCGTGCGCATCGCTGCCGGCGGGCCGGGTCTGGGCATGGGGCGGGGCCGGGGAGGCGTCCATGCCGGGGAAGGGCAGCGCGCGCGCTGCCTGCGAAGAAATGAGGGGGCGAAGCTGCCGCCCATGGCCGGGCGAGAGGAGGTCCGGCACCAAAAGCATTTGTACAATAGCATTTCGAGTCGGCATCGACAACCCGCAATCTGTTCCCGGTGGCGGGCACGGATTGCGCCATCGAAAAAAAGCTATTGCAAAATCCAGCACACGCTACGTATAATGCGGCTCCCCGGGCGGTTAGTTCAGCTGGTTAGAATACTTGGTCGACATCCAAGGGGTCGCAGGTTCGAATCCTGCACCGCCCACCAGACTTCCAGATCGCAGGCTCCCAGTAATGGTTGTAGCCTGCAGAGAAAAGGCGCAGCGGTGTGCCTTTTCTGTGCTGACCAGCAGGTCAGATTCCTCGCTCTCTCCAGGACACTGCGGAAAACGCAACAGGCCGAGGTCACCTCGATTTATCCTGTTGCGCCGTTGCCGTTTGCGCGCTATACTAGCCGGCTTCGGTATGGGCATGTCTTTTTTTAGCCCATGCTTTTTTAGTAGTACTAATTAGCCCCGCCCAATCGTAGGTGGGAATGGAGAAAAAATGAGCCTGGGCCTCCTCGGTCGCAAGGTTGGCATGATGCGTATCTTCACGGATGACGGCGATTCGATCCCTGTCACCGTGCTGGACGTGTCCAACAACCGTGTTGCGCAAGTCAAAACCCCTGAAACTGACGGTTACACTGCAGTTCAGGTCGTCTTCGGTCAACGTCGCGCCTCGCGCGTGAACAAGGCCGCTGCCGGCCACTACGCCAAAGCTGGCGTCGAAGCTGGCACGATGCTGCGTGAATTCCGCATCGATTCCACCAAAGCCGCTGAACTCAAAGCCGGCGACACCATCAATGCTTCGATGTTCGAAGTGGGCCAGAAAATCGACGTGCAGGGCACCTCGATCGGTAAGGGCTACGCCGGTACCATCAAGCGTTACAACTTTGCTTCGGGTCGTCAGACCCACGGTAACTCGCGTTCGCACAACGTTCCTGGCTCCATCGGTATGGCGCAGGATCCGGGCCGCGTGTTCCCGGGCAAGCGCATGACCGGTCACATGGGCGACGTTACCGTCACCACCCAGAACCTGGAAATCGCCCGCATCGACGCTGACCGTCAACTGCTGCTCGTGAAGGGTGCCGTTCCTGGCGCCAAGAACGGCCAGGTGATCGTCAAGCCGGCTGTCAAAACCAAAGCCAAGAAAGGAGCCTAAAGTATGGAACTCCAGCTCCTGAATGAGCAAGGTCAAGCTGGCGCCGGCGTTGCAGCTGCCGACACTGTGTTCGGCCGCGAATACAACGAAGCCCTGATCCACCAGATCGTGGTCGCCTACGCCGCCAACGCGCGCAGCGGCAACCGCAAGCAGAAAGACCGTGAAGAAGTCCATCACACCACCAAGAAGCCATGGCGCCAAAAAGGTACCGGCCGCGCTCGTGCTGGTATGTCGTCGTCGCCTCTGTGGCGCGGCGGTGGTCGCATCTTCCCGAACACCCCGGACGAGAACTTCTCGCACAAGGTCAACAAGAAGATGTTCCGCGCAGGTATCTGCTCGATCTTCTCGCAGCTGGCCCGCGAAGGCCGCCTGAACGTTGTCGAAAACCTGTCGATCGAAGCGCCGAAGACCAAGCTGCTGTCGCAAAAGCTGCAGGGCATGGGCCTCGAATCGGTCCTGGTGATCACCGACACCATCGATGAAAACCTGCTGCTGGCATCGCGCAACCTGCCGAACGTGCTCGTCGTCGAGCCGAAGGCGGCCGACCCGATGTCGCTGGTGTTCTACAAAAAAGTCCTGGTCACCAAAGCAGCACTGGCCAAGATCGAGGAGATGTACGCATGAGCACCGCAATCAAATTCAGCGAAGAGCGCCTGATGAAGGTGCTGCTGGCTCCGGTCATTTCCGAAAAGGCGACCTTCGTCGCTGAAAAGAACGAACAGATCGTGTTCAAGGTTCTGCCGGATGCGACCAAGCCGGAAATCAAGGCTGCCGTCGAACTGCTGTTCAAGGTCGAAGTGGAATCGGTGCAAACCGTGAACCGCGAAGGCAAGCAGAAGCGTTCGGGCCGTTTCACCGGTCGCCGCAACCACACCAAGCGTGCTTTCGTGTGCCTGAAGCCGGGCCAGGAAATCAATTTTGTCGAGGAGGCTAAATAATGGCACTCGTAAAGATGAAGCCAACCTCCCCAGGCCGCCGCGGCATGGTGAAGGTTGTGAACAGCGACCTGTACAAAGGCCGTCCGTTCGCAGCCCTGGTTGAAAAGAAATCGAAGACTGCTGGCCGTAACAACAACGGTCACATCACCACCCGCCACATCGGCGGTGGCCACAAGCACCACTACCGCCTGGTTGACTTCAAGCGCAACAAGGACGGCATCCCGGCCAAGGTCGAGCGTATCGAATACGACCCGAACCGCACCGCGCACATCGCTCTGGTGTGCTACGCGGACGGTCACCGTGCGTACATCATCGCCACCAAGGGCATGGCTGTGGGCGACACCGTCATGAACGGCTCGGAAGCGCCGATCAAGGCCGGTAACTGCCTGCCGATCCGCAACATCCCGGTCGGTACCGTGATGAACTGCGTCGAAATGCTGCCGGGCAAAGGCGCACAGATGGCCCGCACCGCCGGCGCCGCTGTCGTGCTGATGGCCCGTGAAGGCACCTACGCCCAGGTTCGCCTGCGCTCGGGTGAAGTCCGTCGCGTGCACATCGAGTGCCGTGCAACCGTGGGCGAAGTCGGCAATGCCGAGCACAGCCTGCGCAAGATCGGTAAGGCCGGTGCGATGCGTTGGCGCGGTGTGCGTCCGACCGTCCGCGGTGTCGTCATGAACCCGATCGACCACCCGCACGGTGGTGGTGAAGGTCGTACGGCAGCGGGTCGTCACCCGGTGTCGCCATGGGGCCAGCAGACCAAGGGCAAGAAGACGCGTTCGAACAAGCGCACTTCGTCGATGATCGTCTCGCGCCGCGGCAAGAAATAAGGGATAACACATGACTCGTTCATTGAAAAAAGGGCCGTTCGTTGACGCCCACCTGGTGAAGAAGGTCGAAGCCGCGCAAGCGACCAAAGACAAGAAGCCAGTCAAAACCTGGTCGCGCCGCTCGACGATCACTCCTGACTTCATCGGTCTGACCATCGCCGTGCACAACGGCAAGGTCCACGTGCCGGTGTACGTCTCGGAGAACATGGTCGGCCACAAGCTCGGCGAATTCGCGCTGACCCGTACGTTCAAGGGCCACGCTGCTGACAAGAAGGCGAAACGATAATGGAAACTAAAGCAATCCTCAAAGGCGTTCGCCTGTCGGAACAGAAGGGTCGCCTCGTTGCAGACCTGATCCGAGGCAAGAAAGTTGACGCAGCACTCAACATTCTGCAGTTCAGCCCGAAGAAGGGCGCGACCATCATCAAGAAGGTTCTGGAGTCGGCAATCGCCAACGCGGAACACAACGATGGCGCCGACATCGACGAGCTGAAGGTCGTGCAGATCTACGTTGAAAAGGGCCCGATCCTGAAGCGCTTCACCGCACGTGCGAAGGGCCGCGGCGATCGCATTTCGAAACAATCCTGTCACATCTACGTGACTGTCGGTAACTAAGGGGTCACACGATGGGTCAGAAAATCCACCCAACCGGCTTCCGCCTGGCGGTCACCCGTAACTGGGCATCGCGCTGGTACGCTGGCAACGGCAACTTCGCCGAAATGCTGAAGGAAGACCTGGAAGCTCGCGCTTTCCTGAAGAAGAAGCTGAAGAACGCTTCGGTCGGCCGCATCGTCATCGAGCGTCCGGCCAAGAACGCGCGCTTCACCGTGTTCAGCTCGCGTCCTGGCGTCGTGATCGGCAAGAAGGGCGAAGACATCGAAGTGCTGAAGTCGTCGCTGACCAAGATCATGGGCGTGCCGGTCCACGTGAACATCGAAGAAATCCGCAAGCCGGAAATCGATGCGCAACTGATCGCCGACTCGATCTCGCAGCAGCTCGAAAAGCGCATCATGTTCCGCCGCGCGATGAAGCGTGCGATGCAGAACGCCATGCGCCTGGGCGCACAAGGCATCAAGATCATGTCGTCGGGCCGCCTGAATGGCATCGAGATCGCACGTACCGAATGGTACCGCGAAGGCCGTGTGCCTCTGCACACCCTGCGCGCCGATATCGACTACGGCACCAGCGAAGCATCGACCACCTACGGCATCATCGGCGTCAAGGTGTGGGTCTACAAGGGCGATCGTTCGGCAACGGGCGAAGCACCAGTGATCGACACCCCGGCCGACGAGAAGAAGCCACGTGGTCCGCGTCGTGACGATGGCAAGCCAGCCGGCCGTGGCCGTCCGGGCGCCAAACCAGGAGCCGCTCCAGCAGGTCGTCGCGCCGCTGCCAAGCCGGCTGAGAAAGCAGGAGAATAAAGATGCTGCAGCCATCCCGCAGAAAGTATCGTAAAGAGCAGAAGGGCCGTAACACCGGCATCTCGCACACCCGCGGCACCTCGGTGTCGTTCGGCGAATTCGGCCTGAAGGCAGTTGCCCGCGGCCGTATCACCGCACGCCAGATCGAAGCGGCGCGTCGCGCGATGACCCGTCACATCAAGCGTGGCGGCCGTATCTGGATCCGTATCTTCCCGGACAAGCCGATCTCGAACAAGCCGGCCGAAGTCCGTATGGGTAACGGTAAGGGTAACCCGGAGTACTACGTCGCTGAAATCCAGCCAGGCAAGGTCCTGTACGAGATGGACGGCGTTGCTGAAGAACTGGCGCGCGAAGCGTTCCGCCTGGCCGCTGCCAAACTGCCGCTGGCGACCACTTTCGTGGTCCGTCAAGTCGGCCAATAACAGGAGTTGAATATGAAAGCATCGGAACTCCGCGGCAAGGACCAGGAAGCGCTGCAAAAGGAGCTGAATGAGCTGCTGAAGGCCCAGTTCGGCCTGCGCATGCAAATCGCTACCCAGCAGCTGGGCAATACCGCGCAGCTCAAGAAAGTACGTCGCGACATCGCGCGTGTGAAGACTGTGATGAACTCGAAGGAAGCCAAATGAACGACACCACTAAAACGGCGCTGAAGCGTACGCTGGTCGGCAAGGTCGTGTCCGACAAGATGGACAAGACGGTAACCGTCCTGATCGAGCGTCACGTGAAGCACCCGCTGTACGGCAAGATCATCGTGCGTTCGAACAAGTACCACGCGCACGACGAAACCAACCAGGTCAAGACCGGCGACACGGTCGAGATCACGGAAGGTCGCCCGATCTCGAAGACGAAGGCCTGGACCGTGACCCGTGTTGTGCAGGAAGCACAGGTCATCTAAGCCTTAAAATTTGTCTTGCGTGGCCCGCTGGTATCTGTGATACTAGCGGGCTTCGTTCATGTGTTGCCGCAGTTTGTATTCCTCGGTAACTGCGGCCTGTAACGAATGGAAAGTCCATCACCCAAACGTATTGCTCCAGCAGGGGCGGTGCGGCGGGACCAAGACTGACCGCAGGCCCACGGTTTCCGTGGGGTTTTCTACGGCTTAAGTTGGGAAAGAAAATACTATGATTCAAACCGAAAGCCGGCTCGAAGTGGCCGACAACACCGGTGCCAAGGAAGTTCTGTGCATCAAGGTGTTGGGCGGCTCGAAGCGCCGTTATGCGAGCATTGGCGACATCATCAAGGTCACCGTGAAGGTGGCTGCGCCGCGTGGTCGCGTCAAGAAGGGCGAAATTTACAACGCCGTGGTTGTGCGTACCGCTAAAGGTGTGCGCCGCCAGGACGGTTCCCTGGTCAAGTTCGACGGCAATGCCGCTGTCCTTCTGAACGCCAAGCTGGAGCCGATCGGCACCCGTATCTTCGGACCGGTCACGCGCGAACTGCGTACCGAGAAGTTCATGAAGATCGTGTCGCTGGCACCTGAAGTTCTGTAAGGAGTCGACATGGATAAGATTCGTAAAAACGACGAAGTCATCGTTTTGGCCGGTAAGGACAAGGGCAAGCGTGGCGTCGTTCAGAAGCGTGTAGACGCTGAGCACGTCATCGTTGAAGGCGTCAACGTCGCTAAGAAAGCGACCAAGCCGAACCCGATGACCGGTGTTACTGGTGGTATCGTCGACAAGACTATGCCGATTCACGTGTCGAACGTCGCGCTGTTCAACGCTGCGACCGGCAAGGCAGATCGCGTTGGCTTCAAGGATGTGGACGGCAAAAAAGTCCGCGTCTTCAAGTCGAACGGCGAAGTAGTGAAGGGGTAAGATAAATGGCCCGTCTCCAACAAATTTACAAAGACAAAGTCGTCGCCGAGCTGACCGAGAAATTCGGTTACAAGTCGATCATGGAAGTCCCGCGCCTGACCAAGATCACCCTGAACATGGGTCTGTCGGAAGCAGTCGCCGACAAGAAGATCATCGAGCACGCAACTGGCGACCTGACCAAGATCGCCGGCCAGAAGCCGGTCGTGACCAAGGCGCGCAAGGCAATCGCAGGTTTCAAGATCCGCGAAGGCTACCCGATCGGTGCGATGGTCACCCTGCGTGGCAACCGCATGTACGAATTCCTGGACCGTTTCATCACCGTGGCCCTGCCGCGCGTGCGTGACTTCCGTGGCGTGAACGGCAAGTCGTTCGACGGCCGTGGCAACTACAACATCGGCGTCAAAGAGCAAATCATCTTCCCGGAAATCGATTACGACAAGATCGATGCGCTGCGTGGCATGAACATCTCGATCACCACGACCGCTAAGACCGACGAAGAAGCCAAAGCGCTGCTCGCCGCCTTCAAATTCCCGTTCAGGAACTAAGAGCATGGCAAAACTTGCACTGATTAACCGCGAACAGAAGCGTGCAGACCTGGTGGAGAAATTCGCCGCAAAGCGTGCAGCTCTGAAAGCGATCATCAACGACCAGTCGAAGTCGGAAGAAGAGCGTTACGAAGCGCGCCTGAAACTGCAGGCACTGCCGCGCAACTCGGCCCCGACCCGCCAGCGTAACCGCTGCGCCATGACCGGCCGTCCACGTGGCACTTTCCGTAAATTCGGTCTTGCCCGCACCAAGCTCCGCGAATTCGCCATGAAAGGCGAAATCCCGGGTATGACCAAAGCTAGCTGGTAATAGGAGAATAAGCAATGAGTATGAGCGATCCTATCGCCGATATGCTGACCCGCATTCGCAACGCACAAGTTGTCCAGAAAACCACGGTCGCAATGCCGTCGTCCAAAGTCAAGGTTGCCATTGCCAACGTCCTGAAGGACGAGGGTTACATTGAAGATTTCGCCGTGTCCACCGAAGGTGGCAAGTCGGAACTGAAAATCGGTTTGAAGTATTACACCGGCCGTCCGGTCATCGAGCGCATCGAGCGCGTGTCCCGTCCTGGCCTGCGCGTCTACAAGGGCAAGAACGAAATCCCGTCGGTCATGAATGGCCTGGGCGTGGCAATCGTCTCGACCCCGCAAGGCGTCATGACTGACCGCAAAGCACGTGCTACCGGCGTCGGTGGCGAAGTGCTGTGCTACGTGGCTTAAGGAGTAGACATGTCTCGAGTAGCTAAGATGCCAATCGCTGTCCCGGCAGGTACCGATGTCGCGATCACCGCGTCGTCGATCACCGTCAAGGGCCCGCTCGGCACCCTGACCCAGCCGCTGAACGGCCTGGTCAAAGTGGAAAACAACAACGGCACGCTGACTTTCGACGTGGTGGACGATTCGCGTGAATCGAACGCCATGTCGGGCACCCTGCGCGCCCTGGTCAACAACATGGTTACCGGCGTCACCAAGGGCTTCGAGAAGAAGCTGAACCTGGTGGGCGTGGGCTACAAGGCAGCTGTGCAGGGCAACGCCCTGAACCTGTCGCTGGGCTTCTCGCACCCGGTGCTGCACGCGATGCCGGAAGGCGTCACCGCGGTCACCCCGACCCCGACCGAAATCGTGATCAAGGGTATCGATCGCCAGAAGGTCGGCCAGACCGCCGCTGAAGTGCGCGCTTACCGCTCGCCTGAGCCTTACAAGGGCAAGGGCGTCCGTTATTCGGACGAAGTGGTGAAGCTTAAAGAAACCAAGAAGAAATAATCGGAGCTGACATGGACAAGAAACAATCGCGTCTGCGTCGCGGACGTCAAACCCGCATCAAGATCGCCCAGCTGGGCGTGAACCGCCTGTCGGTTCACCGCACCAACCTGCACATCTATGCGAACCTGATCAGCCCGGACGCAAAGGTGCTGGTGTCGGCTTCGACGCTGGAAGCAGAAGTGCGTGCTGAACTGGCTGGCAAGACCGGCGCCGGCGGCAACGCCGCAGCCGCTGCCCTGGTTGGCAAGCGCGTCGCTGAAAAAGCACTGAAAGCAGGAATCACCGAAGTTGCGTTCGACCGCTCGGGTTTCCGTTACCACGGCCGTGTGAAGGCGCTGGCAGAAGCCGCGCGTGAAGCCGGTCTGAAGTTCTAAGGAAGAATCGTCATGGCAAAAATGCAAGCGAAAATGGCAAGCGACAAGCCGGATGATGGCATGCGCGAAAAAATGATCGCGATCAACCGCGTCACCAAGGTGGTGAAGGGTGGTCGTATCATGGGTTTTGCAGCGCTGACCGTTGTCGGTGACGGCGATGGCCGCATCGGCATGGGCAAAGGCAAGTCGAAGGAAGTTCCTGTCGGCGTGCAGAAGGCAATGGAAGAAGCCCGCCGCAACCTGATCAAGGTGCCCCTCAAGAACGGTACGCTGCACCACACCGTCACCGGCCGCCACGGCGCGTCGCGCGTGATGATGTCGCCGGCCAAGCCGGGTACCGGCGTGATCGCTGGTGGCGCAATGCGCGCTATCTTCGAGGTGATGGGCGTGACCGACGTCGTCGCCAAGTCGACCGGTTCGTCGAACCCGTACAACCTGGTTCGCGCGACCCTCGACGGTCTGGCAAAAATGAGCACTCCGGCTGACATCGCTGCCAAGCGCGGCAAGTCGGTTGAAGACATCCTGGGTTAAGGGGAACAAACATGGCAAACACTGTCAAAGTCAAGCTCGTCAAGGGCCTGATCGGTACCCGTCAGGATCACCGTGCCACCGTGCGCGGCCTGGGTCTGCGTCGTGTCAACTCGGTTTCCGAGCTGCAGGACACCCCGTCCGTGCGTGGCATGATCAACAAAGTCGCGTACCTCGTTAAAGTTGTTTCGTAAGCCGCGGCTTACGTACGGAGAAATCAATGGAACTCAATACCATTCAACCAGCTGACGGCGCCAAGCACGCGAAGCGTCGCGTTGGCCGCGGTATCGGCTCGGGCCTGGGCAAGACTGCCGGCCGCGGTCACAAGGGTCAGAAATCGCGTTCGGGCGGCTTCCACAAAGTCGGCTTCGAAGGCGGTCAGATGCCTCTGCAGCGCCGCCTGCCGAAGCGTGGCTTCAAGTCGCTGAACGCGACCTTCAAGGCGGAAGTGCGCCTGTCGGACCTGAACAACCTGGCTGTCGGCGAAATCGACATCCTGGTGCTCAAGGCAGCAGGCATCCTGCCGGTGGTGGCACGCGACGTGCGCGTCATCCTGTCGGGCGAGATCACCAAAGCGGTGACGCTCAAGGGCCTGAAGGCAACCGCCGGCGCGAAGGCGGCGATCGAAGCAGCTGGCGGTTCGGTCGCTTAATTGCGGCCCTGCCTGATCGGAGCAAAAATTGGCGACTAATTCACAACTTGGTAAAAGCGCCGCTTCCGGCTTCCCTTGGAACCGGCTGTGGTTTTTGCTTGGCGCATTGGTCGTATACCGCATCGGTGCTCATATCCCGGTCCCCGGGATTGACCCGGTGCAGCTGGCAGCGCTGTTCAAGCAGAACGAAGGCGGCATCCTGGGCATGTTCAACATGTTCTCGGGCGGCGCCTTGTCCCGCTTTACCGTGTTCGCCCTCGGCATCATGCCTTACATTTCGGCTTCGATCATCATGCAGCTTGCATCGATCGTCTCGCCGCAACTCGAGGCGCTGAAGAAAGAGGGCGAAGCCGGCCGCCGCAAGATCACCCAGTACACCCGTTACTTCACGGTGGCACTGGCTCTGTTCCAGGCGTTCGGTATCGCGGTTGCGCTCGAGTCGCAGCCTGGTCTCGTGCTCGATCCGGGCATGGGCTTCCGCTTCGTCACGGTCGTGACGCTCCTGACCGGCACCATGTTCCTCATGTGGCTGGGCGAGCAGATTACCGAGCGCGGCATTGGCAACGGTATTTCGATCATCATTTTTGCCGGTATCGCAGCAGGTCTGCCGTCGGCCCTGGGTGGCCTGTTCACCCTGGTTTCGAACGGTTCGATCAGCAGCATCTCCGCGATCATCATCGTGATCCTGGTGGCAGCGGTAACGTATGCCGTCGTGTTCGTGGAACGCGGGCAGCGCAAGATCCTGGTCAATTACGCTAAACGCCAGGTCGGCAACAAGATCTACGGTGGCCAAACCAGCCACCTGCCCTTGAAGCTGAACATGGCCGGCGTGATTCCGCCGATCTTCGCCTCGTCGATCATCCTGTTCCCGGCGACGATCGTCGACTGGTTCACGCGCGGCAAGGACTCCACGAGCCCGGTTATCGGGTTCCTGAAGGACCTTGCAGCGTCGATGGCACCGGGCGAGCCGATCCACGCGTTGCTGTATGCGGTGGCGATCATTTTCTTCTGCTTCTTCTACACGGCGCTGGTATTCAACAGCAAGGAAACGGCGGACAACTTGAAGAAGAGCGGCGCATTCGTTCCGGGCATCCGTCCGGGCGAGCAGACTGCCCGCTACATCGACAAGATCCTGATGCGCCTGACCCTGGCCGGTGCGGTCTACATCACCCTGGTGTGCCTGGTGCCGGAGTTCATGACCTCGCAGTGGAAAGTGCCTTTCTACTTCGGTGGCACGTCGCTCCTCATCGTTGTGGTGGTGACGATGGACTTCATGGCACAAGTGCAGAACTACGTCATGTCGCAACAGTACGACTCATTGTTGCGGAAGGCTAACTTCAAGGGCGGGATTCCGTCGCGATAAGCGGGGAAGGCATAGACCGAATGGCAAAAGACGACGTCATCCAAATGCAAGGGGAGATTCTCGAGAATCTCCCGAACGCAACATTTCGCGTGAAGCTGGAAAACGGGCACGTGGTTCTAGGACATATCTCGGGTAAAATGCGCATGAATTACATCCGCATTCTCCCGGGTGACAAGGTAACGGTGGAGTTGACCCCGTACGACCTGTCCCGGGCCCGCATTGTGTTCCGCACCAAGTAAAAATCATCAAAGTAAACGAACCGAAGAGAGTGCAAAATGAAAGTTAACGCTTCAGTCAAGCGGATCTGCCGCAACTGCAAGATCATCAAGCGCAAGGGCGTGGTCCGTGTGATCTGCGTCGAGCCGCGTCACAAGCAGCGTCAAGGTTAATTTCGAGGAATAACGAATGGCACGTATTGCAGGGGTTAACATCCCAAATCATCAGCACACCGTGATCGGCCTGACGGCGATCTACGGCATCGGCCGTCCGCGTTCGCAGAAGATCTGCGACGCGACCGGCATCGCTACCAACAAGAAGGTCAAGGACCTCGACGATAACGAACTCGAGAAGCTGCGTGACGAAGTTGCGAAGTTTGTCGTGGAAGGCGACCTGCGCCGCGAACTGTCCATGAACATCAAGCGTCTGATGGACCTGGGCTGCTACCGCGGCATGCGTCACCGCAAGGGCCTGCCAGTGCGCGGTCAGCGTACCCGCACCAATGCACGTACCCGCAAGGGCCCGCGCAAGGCAGCTCAATCGCTCAAGAAATAATCTAGGAACCGACCATGGCCAAGCAACAGAGCAGCGCAGCCGCAGCAGCAGCCCGCGCACGCAAGAAAGTCAAGAAGAACGTCGCCGAGGGCATCGCCCACGTGCACGCGTCCTTCAACAACACGATCATCACGATCACCGACCGTCAGGGCAATGCCCTGTCGTGGGCAACCTCCGGCGGCGCCGGCTTCAAGGGTTCGCGCAAATCGACCCCGTTCGCAGCGCAGGTTGCTGCCGAAGCCGCAGGCAAGGTCGCTCAGGAGTCGGGCGTGAAGAACCTGGAAGTGCGCATCAAGGGCCCAGGCCCGGGCCGTGAATCGGCTGTGCGTGCACTGAACAACCTGGGCATCAAGATTACCGAGATCCAGGACGTTACCCCGGTTCCGCACAACGGCTGCCGTCCGCCGAAGCGTCGTCGTATCTAATCGATACTTCGTGCTGGCAGTTGGCGGTCTCCGGACCGCTGACTGTGGCGAAAAGCCATCATACGGGGCCTTGCGCCCCGTTGTGTTTTACGAGATTGGCCGGTGCAGTGCCCTGAAAATGGGTTATACTGCCCGGCTCTTGTCGTCTGCCGTTCATACGGCCGGCGTTTTTTCAAGCCACGTCCGCTCTCCCTGCAGAAGCGGACTAGCGCCTGCCGCATCGCCTGCGATGCCTCTGGGGCGTGATTTAATTTATAAAGGTATTCAACGTGGCACGTTATATCGGACCAAAAGCAAAACTGTCGCGCCGTGAAGGCACCGACCTGTTCCTGAAGAGCGCACGCCGCTCGCTCGATTCGAAGTGCAAACTGGACGTCAAGCCAGGCCAGCACGGCGTCAAGTCGGGTGCCCGCACCTCGGACTACGGCAACCAGTTGCGTGAAAAGCAGAAGGTCAAGCGTATCTACGGCGTGCTCGAGCGCCAGTTCCGCCGCTACTTCGCAGAAGCGTCGCGTCGCAAGGGCAACACCGGCGAAACCCTGCTGAAGCTGCTGGAATCGCGCCTGGACAACGTCTGCTACCGCATGGGCTTCGGCTCGACCCGCGCCGAAGCGCGCCAGCTGGTGAGCCACAAGGCCTTCACCGTCAACGGCCAGGTCGTGAACATCGCTTCGTACCAGGTCAAGACCGGCGACGTCATCGCCGTGCGCGAAAAGGCCAAGAAGCAAGTGCGTATCCAGGAAGCCCTGTCGCTGGCTGAACAAGTCGGCATGCCGGCCTGGGTGTCGGTTGACAGCAAGAAGATGGAAGGCACCTTCCGTTCGTTCCCGGAACGTAACGAAATCGCTGCTGACGTCAACGAAGCGCTGATCGTCGAACTGTACTCGCGTTAATCGACTTCGTCGCGGTCCTGCCGCGACGAAGTCGTCCCCGCGAAGGCGGGGATCCAATTTTTGGTGGCTTAGCCGCGAGAAATTGGGTTCCCGCCTCCGCGGGAACGACGTGGTGGTGTGCGAGCGCAGCAAGCACGGCTTGGCCTCGCAACGAAGACGATTCGCAAGAATCCGATTTCTCCACACCGTCGTTCATCGAATCCGTATCACCGCCTGCTCCCCAGCAGGCGCTTTCTTTTTTTATTAATGCCATCAGCCTTATCGGTGTAACGAGCCGAGGGTATTGAAAAGGACATTTCATGCAAAACAGTCTGTTGAAACCACGTATCATCGATGTCGAAGCACTCGGCGCCGGCCACGCGAAAGTCGTGATGGAGCCGTTCGAGCGTGGTTATGGCCACACCCTGGGCAACGCGCTGCGTCGCGTGCTGCTGTCGTCGATGGTCGGCTACGCGCCGACCGAAGTGACGATCGCCGGTGTCGTGCACGAGTACTCGTCGCTGGACGGCGTGCAGGAAGACGTCGTCGACCTGCTGCTGAACCTGAAGGGCGTGGTGTTCAAGGTGCACAACCGTGATTCCGTCACCCTGACCCTGAAGAAGGAAGGCGAGGGCGCGGTGCTGGCTTCGGACATCGACCTGCCGCATGATGTGGAACTGATCAACCCGGATCACGTGATCGCCCACCTGACCGCCGGTGGCAAGCTCGACATGCAGATCAAGGTCGAGAAGGGCCGCGGCTATGTGCCGGGCAACGTGCGCCGCCTGTCGGAAGACACCAACAAGACCATTGGCCGCATCATCCTGGACGCCTCGTTCTCGCCGGTGCGCCGCGTGTCGTACGCGGTGGAATCGGCCCGTGTCGAACAGCGTACCGACCTGGACAAGCTGATCATCAACATCGAGACCAACGGCGTCATCACCCCGGAAGAAGCGATCCGTCAATCGGCGCGCGTCCTGGTGGACCAGCTGAACGTGTTCGCCGCCCTGGAAGGCACCGAAGCCGCCGCCGAAGCACCGTCGCGCGCCCCGCTGGTCGATCCGATCCTGCTGCGTCCGGTGGACGACCTGGAACTGACCGTCCGTTCGGCAAACTGCCTGAAGGCCGAGAACATCTATTACATCGGCGACCTGATCCAGCGTTCGGAAAACGAGCTGCTGAAGACCCCGAACCTGGGCCGCAAGTCGCTCAACGAGATCAAGGAAGTCCTCGCGTCGCGCGGCCTGACCCTCGGCATGAAGCTGGAAAACTGGCCGCCTGCTGGCCTCGAGAAGTAAGCTCGATAAACCTGCTGCGCGGGCACATTTCGGGTCTGCGATGCTCGCCGTACCGTAAGTATGGCTGCGCTTCTCGACCCGAACTGAGCCCGCTCGCTACGGTTTCTCGAGCTTACGAAGCTGTAGTGGTCTGCAAAGATTTTGTTGTACCTGCTGTACCCGTCTAAAGCATGTTGCTGTAGGCGTTTCAAACTTGAACCGGTCCGCGGTCACGCGCAAGCGTGAACGATCGAAGAACTGGATTTTATACACTCGAAAGGAAGTACCATGCGTCACCGTCACGGCCTCCGTAAGCTGAACCGTACCTCGTCCCACCGTCTCGCGATGCTGCGCAACATGACCGTCTCGCTGCTGCGTCATGAAGCCATCAAGACCACCGTGCCGAAAGCCAAGGAACTGCGTCGCGTCATCGAGCCGATCCTGACCCTGGGCAAGACCGACACCCTGGCCAACAAGCGCCTGGCATTCGCCCGCCTGCGCGACCGCGAAATGGTGCAGAAGCTGTTCGCCGAACTCGGCCCGCGTTACGCCAACCGTAACGGCGGCTACCTGCGCATCCTGAAAATGGGTTTCCGCGTGGGCGACAACGCGCCGATGGCGTACGTCGAACTGCTGGACCGTCCGGAAGTGACCTCGGCTGAAGAAGCACCGACCGCCGAGTAATCGCTCCTGCGACTGAAGAAACCAGGCCTCGTGCCTGGTTTTTTTTCGCCCGGAAAAACGATGGGTGCACGCGGCGGCGCCCCGGTGTACCATGCCGGGGCGCTGTAACAACTCATCCGATACCATGGCCGTTTCGATCCAACGCTGTTCCCGCCTGTTCCTGCTCGCCTGCCTCGCCCTGTTTGCCGTCCTGTTCGCCGGTCCGAACGGCGCCCGCGCCGCCGACGAGTTCCTCGACCCCGCCATCGCCTTCCGTTTCGACGCCCGCATGGCCGATCCGCAGACGGTCGAGGTCAGGTACCAGATCGCCGAGGGTTATTACATGTACCGCGAGCGCTTCGCGTTCCGCGCCGGCGGCGTCACGCTCGGCGCGCCCGAGATCCCGCCGGGCAAGGTGAAGTACGACCAGACCTTCGAGAAGGACGTCGAAACCTACAAGGGCACGCTGGTCATCCGGATTCCGGTCGAGGGCAGCGGGCCGTTCACCCTGACGGCGGCGAGCCAGGGCTGTGCCGACGCCGGCCTGTGCTACCCGCCGCAGGAACATATGGCCTCGCTGTCGGCCGGCGCCGGTGTGGCGGCACCGCCGCCGCTGCCGATCGGCGCGAATGCGCCGCAGATGTCGACCGGCCCGCTGTCGTCGACGCCGGCGACGGATGCCGCGCCGGGTTGGCCAGTCCAGGCCCCGCCTTCACAGGCCACGGCGCAGCAGGCCATCCCGCAATCCTCGGCTGCGCCCGCCAGCCAGCCGTCCGAGCTGTCCGGCATTGCCGCGATCCTGGGCGACGGCCGCCTGTTGACCATCGTCCCGGCCTTCGTGCTGCTCGGCCTGGGCCTGGCGTTCACGCCCTGCGTGCTGCCGATGGTGCCGATCCTGTCCTCGATCATCGTCGGCGAGGGGAAGCAGGTGCGCCGCTCGCGCGGCTTCATCCTGTCGGCAACCTACTCGCTCGGCATGGCGATCGTGTACACCGCGCTCGGCGTCGCCGCCGGCCTGGCCGGCGAGGGCCTGGCCGCCGCACTGCAGAACCCGTGGATGCTGGGCGCCTTCGCCTTGCTGATCGTCGCCATGGCGATGTCGATGTTCGGCTTCTACGAGCTGCAGCTGCCCTCGGGCCTGCAAAGCCGGCTGGCCAACGCGTCCGGGCGCCAGTCCGGCGGCAAGCTGGCCGGTGTCTTTGCGATGGGGGCGATCTCGGCGCTCATCGTCGGCCCCTGCGTCGCCGCGCCGCTGGCCGGCGCGCTGGTCTACATCAGCCAGACGCGCGACGTCGTCGTCGGCGGCGCCGCGCTGTTCGCCATGGCGATCGGCATGAGCATCCCGCTGCTGCTGGTCGGCGTGTCGGCCGGCTCGCTGCTGCCGCGCGCAGGCGCATGGATGGAGTCGGTCAAGCGCCTGTTCGGTGTGCTGATGCTGGCCATGGCCTTGTGGCTGGTGTCGCCGGTGCTGCCGCCGGTGGCGCAGATGCTGGGCTGGAGCGCGCTGCTGCTCGGCTACGGCTTCTACCTGATGCGCACGCACCGCCATTGGGCGGCGATGGCCGCGGGCGCCGCGTTTGCCGTGCTGGGCGCGACGCAACTGGTCGGCGTGGCCAGCGGCGGGCGCGATCCGCTCGCGCCCCTGGCGCACCTGGGCGGGGCCCCGCACCAGGAGCTGGCCTTCAAGCGCATCAAGACGGTGGACGACCTGGACCGTGAACTGGCGGCCAGCGCCGGCAAGACCGTCATGCTCGATTTTTATGCGGACTGGTGTGTGTCGTGCAAGGAGATGGAACGGTTCACGTTCGTGGACCCGGCGGTGCAGGCAAGGCTGGCCGATACCGTGCTGCTGCAGGTCGACGTGACCGCCAACGATGCGGCGGACAAGGCGATGCTCAAACGCTTCGGCCTGTTCGGGCCGCCCGGGATCATCCTGTTCGACCGTGAGGGAAAGGAGATTCCCGATAGCCGGGTGATCGGCTACCAGGATGCGAAGAAATTCCTGAATTCGCTGGCGAAGCTGCCGTGATCTGAACGGGAAACCGGTGTCGGCAGGGTGGCCGCGTGAGCCAGGCAGTGGCCCGCGCGACGAACGCCGGGCCTGCGACTGGCTATCGATCAGCCGTGCATCATGCCATGGCCGCCATGGCCACGATGATGGCGGCCGCCGCCACGGCGTTGCTGCTCGTCGAACACCTTGCGCTGTTCCGGCGTGAGCGCCGCATACAGGCTGTTCAGGGCCGACAGGCGGGCTTCCATGCGCGCGGTGCGCTCCTTCTGCAGGGCGATGTGGCGCTCCAGTCGCTGCGGCGCGGTGAGGGCGGCGCGCTGCTCCTTGCTCAGGCGCTGGCCGGCGCGTTCGCCCTTTTGCGGCGGCGTCTGGCTCGCCACGAAGGCCTGCCACACGGGCTGCTGGGCCGGGGTCAGCTTCAGCGCGTCCTGCAATTTGGACTGGCGCGCGGCGCGCATCTCGGCGCGCTTGGCGCGCAACTCGGCCATCTTGGCCTGGCGCTGTTCCGGGCTCAGGTTACGGAACTCGGCGCGCTTGGCCTGGCGCTCTTCCTGTTTCATCGCGTGGCCGTGGCGGCCTTCCTGCGGAGCGGTGGTCTGCGCCTGCACGCCGAGCGAAGCGCCGGCGATGCCGAAGGCGGTCAGGGCAATCACAATATTCTTGCGGACGGTGTTCATGTGTCTTCCTTTAGTGAGAGTCGGGTGGGTGTGCACTTTGCATCCGGACTGCTCGCTGCACGGTTCCCATCATCGCCAGAAACTGTAACCGCGGGATTTCCCCTGTCCGATTCTTTGTATCAATATGTTTCGCGCTTCCCGGCATATACAAGCCGATACAAAACGGCTGTCCACGCAAGCCGCGAATCCGGATAATTGAGGGTATGGACAATCCCTCTACGATCCTGATCGTCGACGACGACCGCGACATCCGCACCCTGCTGGCCGACTACCTCGAGTCGAACGGCTACCGCACCATTGCCGCCGCCGACGGCACCGGCATGTGGAAAGCGCTCGACGACGCGCGCCCCGACCTGATCGTGCTCGACCTGAACATGCCGGGCGACGACGGCCTGACCCTGTGCCGCAAGTTGCGCGCCACCTCGAGCCTGCCGGTGATCATGCTCACCGCCCGCAACGAGCCGCTCGACCGCATCCTGGGCCTGGAGATGGGCGCCGACGACTACCTGCCGAAGCCGTTCGAACCGCGCGAACTGCTGGCCCGCATCCGCAGCGTGCTGCGCCGCTCGCACGCCATGCCGTCCAACACGCCGTCCGAGAATGTGCAGCAGATGCGCTTCTCCGGCTGGACGCTCGACCTCACCGCGCGCCACCTGGTCAACCCGCAGGGCGTGGTCATCATGCTGTCGGGCGCCGAGTTCCGCCTGCTGCGCGTGTTCCTGGAACATCCGAACCGCGTGCTCAACCGCGACCAACTGCTCAACCTGACTCAGGGTCGCGACGCCGATCCGTTCGACCGCTCGATCGACATCCAGATCAGCCGCCTGCGCCAGAAGCTGGGCGAAGACGCGCGCATGCCGCAGATCATCAAGACCGTCCGCAACGGCGGCTATGTGCTGGCAGGGCAGGTGACCGTGGAGCCCCCGGCGTGAAGGCATTCTTCGGATCGATGACCGGCCGCGTGTTCGTCACGCTGCTGCTGGGCATTCTGATCTCGGCAACACTGACCCAGCTGGCGGCCGACCTGGAGCGCCAGCATGTCATCGAACAGCAGCGCGACCAGCACCTGCTCGAACGCGCCGAACAGCTCGTGATGGCCACCGAGATCGTGCCGGCCTCGGCGCGCTCGGTCTACCTGTCGGTGGCGAACCGTCCAGGCCTGCGCCTCGAAGTCGGCGCACCCCAGCCGCTGGCCGAGGAGCCGACCTGGTTCGCCAGCTCGCTCGCAGCGCGCCTGGGCGAAGGCTACAGCATCACCTCGGCGGCAGGCCGTCCGGCTTCGTGCGACATGTCGCACCAGCAGACCGTCCTCTACGGCCTGATCCGCACCCAGTGGCGCGGGGCCTGCGAAACCCTGAACGTGCGCCTGCGCGACGGCGAAGAACTGCGCCTGTCGGTGCTGCCCCCGCGCTCGGCCTTCACCGGCCCCGAAACCGATTACCGCACCGTCATCGCCCTGTTCCTGGTCAGCATCGCTGCGCTGGCCTACGTGGTGGCGCGCATGACGACCCGTCCTTTGAAGGTGCTGGCGCGCGCCGCCCAGGACCTGGGCCACGACATCAACCGCGCGCCGCTCGACCTCAACGGCGCCAGCGAGATCCGCCAGGCCAGCGCGGCCTTCAATGCGATGCAGGCGCGGATCCGCCAGTACATCTTCCAGCGCACCCAGATGCTCGCGGCGATCACGCATGACCTGCAGACGCCGCTCACCCGCATGCGCCTGCGCCTCGAAAAGGTGGCGGACGCGGAACTGCAGGAACGCCTGATCGGCGACCTGTCGGCCATGCAGGCGATGGTGCGCGAAGGCCTGGTACTGGCGCGCAGCATGGACACCACCGAGAACATGCAGATGCTCGACCTCGATTCGCTGCTGGAGGCGGTCTGCGCCGACGCGGTCGATGCCGGCCAGCAGGTCGAGCTGAGCGGCCACGCGGGCATGGCCCTGCTGGGCCGTCCGCTCGACCTGCGCCGCTGTCTCGGCAACCTGATCGACAACGCGGTGAAGTACGGCCGCGAAGCGCACGTGACGGTCGAGCGCATGGGCGGCGCGGCGCGCGTGCGCATCCGCGACAAGGGGCCCGGCATTCCGGCCGGCGAGCTGGGGCGGGTGTTCGATCCGTTCTACCGCGTCGAGTCCTCGCGTTCGCGCGAATCGGGCGGCACCGGGCTGGGCCTGACGATCGCCCGCAACATCGCCGAGCAGCATGGCGGCAGCATCGCGCTGGCGAACCACCCGGAGGGCGGCCTGGAAGTGACGCTGGTGCTGCCGGAGTACTACCCGAACAAGTAACGAATACGGTTCATTATCCTGAAACTTGGGTGTGCGAGAATGCGGCGCCGCGTGTTGACGTCGCAGGGTGCGCGCACCGAATATTAGAAATAGCCGCCGGAACGGGCGGCAAGGGACAAACATGAAAAAGAAGAATGCTGGATTCATCGCTGGTGTCGTGGCCATCGCCATCGCCGGCGGCTGGTACCTGAACAAGGGAGACGGCGCGCACGCCGAGGGACAGGCGGGCCAGGGCCCCGGCGGCAGGGGCGGCATGCCCCCGGTCACCGTCAACGTGGTGGCGCCGCAGCGCCAGGACGTCGGCGTCGAGCTGTCGGCCAACGGCACCGTCACCCCGGTGCGCACCGTCGACCTGCACCCGCAGACCACCGCCACCATCCGCCAGGTCCACATTCGCGAAGGCCAGTTCGTCAAGCAAGGCCAGGTCATGTTTTCGCTGGACGACCGCGCCGACCGCGCCAACGTGGCCCGTGCCGAAGCCCAGGTGGCGCAGAACCGCGCCACCCTGGCCGACCTGGAGCGCCAGTACAAGCGCAGCCAGGAACTCGCCTCGCAAGGTTTCCTGTCGCAGAGCGCCGTCGACTCCCTGCGCAGCCAGGTCGAGGCGGCCCGCGCACTCGTGCAGAGCAACGCCGCGGCGGCGCGCGCCAGCCAGGTCAGCGCCAGCTACACCACCATCCGCGCCCCGATGTCGGGCCGCGTCGGCGCCATCGACATTCACCCGGGCGCGCTGGTGCAGCCGACCACCTCGCTCACCACCATCACCCAGCTCGACCCGATCGACGTCTCGTTCACGCTGCCTGAATCCGCGCTCGGCGCGCTGCTGACGGCCCAGCGTGCCGGCAAGGTCGCGGTGCAGGCCAGCACCGGCCACGAAGCCCGCCCGCTCACCGGCGAACTGAAGTTCGTCGACAATGCCGTCGACCCGGCCGCCGGCACCATCCGCGTGAAGGCGCAGTTCGCCAATCCCGAATCGACCCTGTGGCCGGGCCAGTACGTGAGCACCCGCATTACCGTCCAGACCATCCGCGACGCGGTCGTGATCCCGCAGAACGCGATCATCACCAGCACCCAGGGTACCTTCGTCTACGTGGTGGGCGAGGGCAACGAGGCGCGCCAGGTCAAGGTGGCGCGCCTGCACGGATTCGGCGAGTATGCTGCCGTGACCGGCCTGTCCGGCAACGAGCAGGTCATCACCGAAGGCAAGCAGAACCTGCGTCCGGGCGGCAAGGTACGGACGGCCGGTGCGCCCGCCGCCGGCGCCCCGGCGGCGGGCGCCGCGCCGCAAGCTGCAGCGACCGAGACGGCCGCCAAGAAAGGTGAAAAGGCATGAACCTGTCCGAACTGTGTATCCGCCGTCCGGTGATGGTGGTGCTGATGTCGCTGTGCCTGGTCCTGGTCGGCGTCCTCGCATACATGCACATCCCGGTCGCGGCGCTGCCGAGCTATAACACGCCGGTCATCAACGTCAATGCCAACCTGCCGGGCGCCAGCCCGGAGAACATGGCCTCCTCGGTCGCGCTGCCGCTGGAGAAGCAGTTCGCGACGATCGCCGGCATCAAGATGATCAGCTCGACCAACACCCAGGGCAACACCTCCCTGACGCTCGAGTTCGATGAATCGATCGACGTCAACGAGGCCGCCGTGGACGTGCAGGCCGCGCTGCTGCAGGCCCAGCGCCAGCTGCCGCAGGAAATGACCGACCTGCCGTCCTACCGCAAGATCAATCCGGCCGACGCCCCGATCCTGTTCATGCACATGACCTCGCCGTCGATGGACCTGTCGGAGCTGAACGACTACGCGGAAAACCTGGTCTCGCCGGCGATCTCGACCCTGCCGGGCGTGGCCCAGGTGTCGGTCAACGGCGGCAAGCGCTTCGCGGTGCGCGTGCGCGCCAGGCACGACCTGATGAACGCACGCAATATCTCGATGGCCGAGCTGGCCACCGCGCTGCGCTCTGCCAATTCGATCACCCCGCTCGGCATCCTGGATGGCCCGACCCAGAGCCTGACCATCCAGGGCGGCGGCCAGCTGATGCGCGCCGCCGACTTCTCCGGCCTGATCGTCGCCACCCGCGACGGCCTGCCGGTGCGCCTGCGCGACATTGCCGAGGTCGAAGACAGCTACCAGTCGGTCAAGGCAGCCGGCAGCCTCAACGGCGAACGCTCGATCGTGCTGATGGTCCAGCGCCAGCCCAACGCCAACACCGTGCAGGTGGTCGACGCCGTGCGCGAACTGATGCCGCGCTTTAAGCAGCAGCTGCCGCAATCGATCACGATCCACCTGGTCAACGACCGCTCGGACTCGATCCGCGAGGCGATCCACGACGTCAACCTCACGCTCGCCGGCACCGTGGTGCTGGTGATCCTGGTGATCTTCCTGTTCCTGCACCGCGTGACGGCCACCTTCATCCCGGCCGTGACGGTGCCGATCTCGCTGCTGGGCGCGCTGTCGCTGCTGTATGCCTTCGGATACAGCCTCGACAACATTTCCCTGCTCGGCATCACGCTGGCGGTCGGCCTGGTGGTCGACGATGCGATCGTGGTGCTGGAGAACATCGTGCGCCACATGGAGATGGGCAAGAAGCCGCTGCAGGCCGCGCTGGTCGGCTCGCGCGAGGTGGCCTTCACCATCGTCTCGATCTCGATCTCGCTGGTGGCGGTGTTCATTCCGATCTTCTTCATGCCGGGCGTGATTGGCCTGCTGTTCCGCGAGTTCGCCGTGATCGTCGGCCTGGCGGTGCTGGTGTCGGCCCTGGTGTCGCTGACCCTGGTGCCGATGCTGTCCTCGCGCATGATCAAGCATGGCGGCCACGTCGATCCGAAGGACATGTCCTGGGTCGGCCGCCGCTTCGAGGCGATGTTCACCAATGTGCGCGACGGCTACACGCGCACCCTGGACATGGCGCTGCGCCACCGCTTCTTCGTGCTGATGGTGGCGGTCGGCACCTGCGTGCTCACCGCCGTGCTGTACATGACCATGCCGAAGGGTTTCTTCCCTGAGGAAGACATCGGCCAGATCCGCGTCACGGTCGAGGCCTCGGAAGACACTTCCTCGCTGGCGCTGCAGAACCTGCAGGCCAAGGTGGTGGACGCGGTGCGCGCCAATCCCCACGTGAAGGACGTGACCTCGTTCACCGGCGGCGGCAATACCGGCCGCATGTTCCTGGTGCTCAAGCCGCGCAGCGAACGCCCGGCGATGCCGGAGGTGGTGGACGAGCTGCGCAAGGCCACGCGTGGCATCGCCGGCGTGCAGGTGTTCATGGCGCCGGTGCAGAACCTGCAGCTGGGCGGACGCCAATCGAAGAGCCGCTACCAGTACACGCTGCAGAGCGTGTCGGGCGGCGAGATCGGCGGCTGGGCCGAGCAGTTCCTGGAACGCATGCGCGCCGACCAGCGCTTCCGCGACGTCACCAGCGACTCCCAGAACAAGGCGCTGCAAGCCACCATCGACATCGACCGCGACAAGGCCGCGCTGCTGGGCGTGGAAATGGCCGACATCCGTACCGTGCTGTACGCCTCGTTCGGCGAGCGCCAGGTCTCGACGATCTACTCGACCGCCGCCAGCTACTACGTGATCCTGGAGGCGGCGCCGTCCGACCGCTACTACGACGAAGCGCTGTCCCGCGTGTCGGTGCGCGCCAAGTCCGGCGAGCTGGTCAGGCTGTCGAGCTTTGCCAGCGTCAGGCGCACCGTCGGTCCGCTGGCGGTCAACCACCAGGGCCAGCTGCAGGCGATCACGCTCTCGTTCAACCTGGCCCCGGGCGTGGCGCTGGGCGACGCCACCGCGGCGATCGAGGAGATGGGCCGCGCGATGAAGCTGCCGGCCTCGATCATCACCAACTACGGCGGCGACGCACAGGTGTTCAAGGACACCCAGTCGAGCCAGCTCATCCTGATCATCGCCGCGCTCGGCGTGATCTACGTGCTGCTTGGCGTGCTGTACGAGAGCTACATCCACCCGATCACCATCCTCGCCGGCCTGCCGTCGGCGGCCGTGGGAGCCCTGTTGACGCTCTGGGTTTTCGACATGGACCTGACCCTGATCGCGATGATCGGTATCCTGATGCTGATCGGTATCGTCAAGAAGAACGCGATCATGATGATCGACTTCGCGCTCGACGCCCAGCGTACCCTGGGACTGAGCCCGCAAGAGGCGATCCGCGAGGCCTGCATCCTGCGCTTCCGTCCGATCCTGATGACGACGCTGGCGGCGATGATGGGCGCACTGCCGATCGCGCTGGGCATCGGCGCCGGCGCCGAGCTGCGCCAGCCGCTGGGCCTGGCGGTGGTGGGTGGCCTGATCTTCTCGCAGGTCATCACGCTATACATCACGCCGGTGATCTACCTGTACCTCGACAAGTACAGCGGCACCGGTCCGATGACCGACAAGCAGCTTGCCAAGCTCGAGGCCGCCCACTGACGGCATCATCGAACGCACCGGCAGGCGAAGCATTTCCGCCTGCCGGTTGCCGCTCTCCTGATACATCTTGTAACACTCATCAACGTCCCTGGCGGGTAAGCTGTACGCCATCTTAAGGCTGCATGAGGTGCAGCGCTGCCGCAAAACGGTTAGACTGCGGCTCTCTGCTGCATTGACACCCAACCCGACGCTGCCCCAGGAACCGTTCGACCTTGCGTGATTATTCCCACATCTGCGACGAGCAGACTGACGTGTGCGCGCACTGCGGCCAGCCGCTGCAGGGGCGCTCCGTGCCCGTCTATGGCCGCCAGGGCCTGAACCGTCCGGCGCTGGTCGGTACGGTGCTGCTGCACCTGCTGCTGGTGGTGATCTGGCTGTTCCAGCCCGACAAGGAAAGCAAGCAGGCCAAGCCGGCATCGGGCAACGAGGGTGAGGTGGTGTATGTCGCGCCGATGCAGCAACCGCCCAAGGCCGCGCCGCGCGAACAGGCGCCCAGGCCGACTCCGCCACAGTCCAAGCCGGTACCGAAGCCGCGCCAGGAGCGCATCGAGATCGCGCGCCTGCCGGACACCATCACCACGCCGCCGGAGCAGCCGGTCGAGCAGCCTCAGCCGCAGCCGCAGCAGAAGTTCGACGAGCAGCAGCCGATGGACATGCAGGCCTTCATCGAAGCACGCCGGCGCCAGCGCGGCGCGGCGACAGGCAGCGAACAGCCGGCCGAGGAAAGCGAAGCCGCGCGCGGTACGCGCAATGCGCTGGCAAATATTGCGGCCATCAACGGCCGCGGCCGCGAAGACCGCAACGAGACCGGCGGCGTGTTCTCGGTATCGAACAAGACCTTCCACAGCATGGACCTGAAGTTCCGCGGCTGGAACCCGAATTTCAAGCGCCGCTGGCTGACGCAGGTGACGGTGGAGCAGGGCAGCGAACCGGACATCGAGATCGCCGTCGTCAAGAAGATGATCGAGCTGATCCGCCGCGAAAAGACCGGCGACTTCGAGTGGGATTCGCACCGCCTGGGCCGCATCGTCAAGCTCAGCGCACGGCCGCAGGATACCGACCAGCTGATGACCTTCCTGTTCAAGGAAATGTTCCCGGAGTACAAGCCGCCACCGCAGTGGCGCTGAGGTCCTTCGGATCGACTACCACGCGGTGCGGCGCCTGCCGCACCCGTATTTGCCATCCCGCGCCGTACACCCTCCCGGCCATGAAAACAAGCCGGTGCCCTCCGCATACCTGCACCTGAGAAATCCCTTCGATCTAGCGCAATGTCCTAGCGACTAGCATTGTTGTGCTTGCCCATATGACAACTCGGCCGGAGCGTTTACGCTGACTCCACGCTTATCCAAATGACATGGGTTAGCTGCCGTGTCCGGGGAATCGCCCTGGGCACGGTTCACACTTTACCGGAGAGCACGTCATGATCGACAAGCCATACGAGGTGTGCAACCAGTCGCGCCGCGCCGCCTTGAGAGCGGCCAGCCTCGCCCTCTGCACCACCATGCTGCCGCTCGGCGGCCTTGCCCGCGCCAACAACGGCGCGCCACGCTACCGCCGCTACAACGCGTCGGGTCCGCACGGCGCGCGCATGCTCAAAAGCTATGCGAAGGCGGTGCGCGCCATGCTGGCCCTGCCGCCCGAGGATCCGCGCAACTGGTACCGCCAGGCCATCATCCACACGCTGGACTGCCCACATGGCAACTGGTGGTTCCTGCCCTGGCACCGCGCCTACCTCGGCTGGTTCGAGCAGATCTGCCGCGAGCTGAGCGGCGATCCGCAGTTCGCCCTGCCGTACTGGGACTGGACCGTGGAGCAGAAAGTCCCGGATGGCATGTTCGACGACGTGCTCGACCCCAACCACTCGGCCTATACGGCGACCGCCGGTGATTTCCAGCGCGCCCTGACCGGCGTGATCGCGGGCGCCGGCTACTGGTCGCTGTCAGGCGGCAGCTTCAACTCCCGTTCGCAGCTCAGCCAGTTGCTGACGCGCCGCATCCGCTTCGAGCCGGACCTGATGTTCGACATGGTCGCCGATCCGCGCGGCCGCATGTTCTTCGACCAGCCGGGCGCACGGGGCATCCGGCGCGAGCAGCCCGGCTTCTCGCTGGCCACGGCCGACGCCTGCTCTCCGGCCACGATCCAGGCCGCGCTGGCGGCGCCCGATTTCCCCACTTTCGGCAGCCCGAAGACCTCGAACCACAGCACCCCGGCCGGCTTCGGCATCCTGGAAGCCCGGCCCCATAATTCGATCCACCGCTGCGTGGGTTCGCGCGACTGCAACTTCGTCGAGACGCGCGGCTTCATGGCCGACATGCTGTCCCCCGTCGACCCGATCTTCTTCCTCCACCACGGCAACATCGACCGGCTGTGGGAAGTCTGGACCCGCCGCCAGATGCGGCAGGGGCTGCCCTACCTGCCGGCCGGCGTCGAGCTGCGCACCGACTTGCCCGACGCACAGAAGTCAGCGGCAGAACGCGCGACCGATTACTACCGTTGGGCACGCCAGACCTTCCTGTTCTTCGTCGACAAGGACGGCAAGCCCGTCACCAAGACGCGCACCGATGACTACGCGTGGATGAGTTCGTTCGACTACGGCTACGAGCAAGGTTCCGGCGACGACTCGGTTCCGTCGGCTGTTCCCGTCCCGCGCCGGAAAGCAGTGCGCGGGCAGGTCGTCGAGGGCAGCGTGCTCAGGCGGCGTGTGGACAAAGGGCGGCCAGCCATCGCGAAAGTCAGTCTGCCCAGCACCATGGTCGACGCGGTCAAGACGAGCGGCCAGGTGCTGGTGGCCAACGTCACCCTGAACTTCCCCGAGATGGCCCACGACGCTTACATGGTGATCCTGGGCGGGCCCGACGACCTGTCGCACGTGGACGCGTCCAGCCCCCATTACCTGGCGACCATCATGATGTTCGGCCACCGCAGCGCCCACGGCGCCCTGACCTACACCTTGCCGCTGAGCGAGAAGCTGCGCCAGGCCAGCGCGGCGCAATCGCTGCCGGCGGACGGCACGATCCAGCTGCGCATCGTGCCGATGTGCGGGCCGGATTGCCATGAGCATGGCC
Organism: Massilia consociata; assembly: GCF_042432755.1. Classification (NCBI taxonomy): domain Bacteria; kingdom Pseudomonadati; phylum Pseudomonadota; class Betaproteobacteria; order Burkholderiales; family Oxalobacteraceae; genus Massilia; species Massilia consociata. Next base: position 58,496 of record NZ_JBHLWP010000007.1, on the reverse strand, counting down.
ATGACCATCATCATCACGATACGGCCCATGGGGAGGCGGTCGAGCTGGTCGCGGTGAACGTCCAGGCATATTGAGGGCTTGTGGAAAGAAAACGGCGCCATCGGCGCCGTTTGACTGGAAGAGCAGGCGATTCAGCCGCGCGCCTTGAGCATGCGCGCGATCTCCAGCGCAAAATAGGTCAGTACCCCGTCCGCGCCGGCACGCTTGAAGGCCATCATCGACTCCATCATGACCTTGTCGTGGTCGAGCCAGCCGTTGATGGCCGCCGCCTTGATCATCGCGTATTCGCCGCTGACCTGGTAGGCGAAGGTCGGTACCTTGAACTCGTCCTTCACGCGGCGCACCACGTCGAGGTAGGGCATGCCGGGCTTGACCATCACCATGTCGGCGCCTTCGGCCAGGTCGAGCGCCACTTCGCGCAGGGCCTCGTCGCTGTTGGCCGGGTCCATCTGGTAGGTGTTCTTGTCCGCCTTGCCCAGGTTGGCGGCCGAGCCAACCGCGTCGCGAAACGGGCCGTAGAAGGCGGATGCGTACTTGGCCGAGTAGGCCATGATGCGGGTGTGGATGTGGCCGTTCGCCTCCAGGGCGCCGCGGATGGCGCCGATCCGGCCGTCCATCATGTCCGAGGGCGCCACCATGTCCACGCCGGCTTCGGCCTGGGCGAGCGACTGGCGAATCAGCATCTCGATGGTCTTTTCGTTGACGATGTAGCCGTTCTCGTCCGGCAGGCCGTCCTGGCCGTGCGTCGTGTACGGGTCGAGCGCGACGTCGGTCATGATGCCCAGTTCCGGGAAGTTGCGCTTCAGTTCGCGCACGGCGCGCGGCACCAGGCCTTCCGGATTGGTTGCCTCGATGCCGTCATAGGTCTTGAGCGAGGCATCGACCACCGGGAACAGCGCCAGCACCGGGATGCCCAGGGCCACGCATTCTTCCGCCACCTTGAGCAGCAAGTCCACCGACACCCGCTCGACGCCCGGCATCGAGGCCACCTGCTGGCGCTGGTTCTCGCCGTCGAGGATGAACACCGGGTAGATCAGGTCGGATGCGGTCACGACGTTCTCGCGCATCAGGGCGCGCGAGAACGGGTCACGGCGCATGCGGCGCATGCGGGCGGCAGGGTAGGTGGCAGGCGTGATGATGGTCATGTAGGTTCCAGTGAGGTCCCGGTGAGCGTCCTGTGGGGTTATTGCGGAGCGTCGTCGTCGCCCGGTGCGGCATCGGCGGCGCCGGCATCTTCCTGCGGCGCGTCGCCGGCCGCATCCAGCCCGAGCAGCTCGATGATCTTGGCATCGGCTTCCTCGACGCCGATGCGCTTGAGCGCCGAGAACAGCTGCACCGTGAACGGGAAGCCTTCGCCTTCCTCGTCAACATAGCTGTCGAGCAGCTTCTGCGCCTGGCGCAGGGCATTGGTCTTTTCGTTCTGGTTCAGCTTGTCGGCCTTGGTCAGGATGCAGTGGATCGGCTTGCCAGTTGGGGCGAACCATTCGAGCATCTGGATGTCGAGGTCGGTGAACGGGCGGCGCGAGTCCATGATGAGGACCAGCGCGGCCAGTTGTTCGCGGCGCTGGACGTAGTCGCCCAGCAGCTTCTGCCAGTGCAGCTTGGCCGTGCCCGACACTTCGGCATAGCCGTAGCCCGGCAGGTCGACCAGCAGCGCTTCGATCTCGTCGACCCGGACCGCATCCTTGCGGTGCTGGCCCACGTGGGCGCCGCCGATCGAGAAATAATTGATGTGCTGGGTGCGGCCCGGCGTCTTCGACGCAAAGGCAAGCCCCTTCTGGTTGGTGAGAATATTGATCGCCGTGGATTTGCCCGCGTTCGAGCGCCCGGCGAAGGCGATTTCGGGCACCGTGGTGCCGGGAAGGTCGCGCAACTGATTAACGGTCGTGAAGAACCGGGCCTGCCATAGTTTGGACATGCAGATTGAACGTTTGGAAAGGTTGAAATGACAACGAAATGGCGATACGGAAACAAAGCTATTGTACAATAAGGGGTTCATTGCTGCTCCGCCCCAGGGGAGTACCAATAAGGCTGCTGCACGGTGTCACTGTAAATCCAAAATCTGTTTTTGACTTTTTCAGGGTGCTTGTATGAATCGTCTGACGTTTCCGCTTTTGAAGTCCTTGTTGGTTGCAACCCTGACTGTATGCGGTAGTGTGTCCACGGCCGCAGCCCAGTCCAACGCACCGGCGGTCGCCAACAAGGCCGACCCGGCCAAAGGCGGCACCCTCTACGATTCGGGCGACGCCGCGCGCGGCTTGCCGGCCTGCCTGTCCTGCCACGGCGCCGCCGGCAACTCGACCATTTTCGCCAACCCGAAACTGTCGGGCCAGATCGAAGCCTATACCCACAAGCAGCTGGTGGACTTCACCACGCCGAACCGCCAGAACCCGATCATGACGCCGTACTCGAAAATGCTGACCGAGGACGAGAAGCGCCACATCGCCGCCTACCTGGCCGTGCAGAAGGCCAAGCCGGGGGCGGCCAAGAACAAGGACACCGTGGAACTGGGGCGCAAGATCTACCGCGGCGGCATCGCCGAGAAGGGCGTCGCCGCCTGCGCCAGCTGCCATGGCGCAGCCGCCAACGGCATCCCGGCCCAGTACCCGCGCCTGGCCGGCCAGCACCAGGACTACACCTACGCCCAGCTCGACGCGTTCAAGAACGGCACCCGCAAGAACAGCCCGCAGATGACCACGCTGGCAGAACGCATGTCGCCGGAAGAAATGAAGGCGGTATCCGACTATATCGCGGGCCTGAAGTAAGCAGCGCCAGTCAGGAACCGCGGCGTTTCCGCTGCTGAATCGGTAGGGTGGTCGGCCGTGCCGGCCGCGCGTTCGGCAAGCAGTTGAGGAGCAGGGTGGTTTGCAGAGGCAGGCTGCACGCACGAACGATCACGCTGCCCGCCGGCACGACCGCGGCAGATCCTCCCCCCTTGCCACCGCGTGGGCGGCATAGCCGCCACCCTACAGTTGCTGTATGCTCTGGTGGATTTGCTGGCTTGACGGAAGCTGTAGAGAATGAGTACCACCGGAATTGAACTGAACACCCGCCGCCGCGCCCTGGCCGAGGCGGTCGAGCTGGTATCGTCGATGCGCTTCGCGATCAGCCTGCTCACGATCGTCTCCATCGCCTCGATCATCGGCACCGTGCTCAAGCAGAACGAGCCGATGCCGAACTACGTCAACCAGTTCGGCCCGTTCTGGTTCGAGGTGTTCGCCAAGCTCGGCCTGTACAACGTGTACACGAGCTGGTGGTTCCTGCTGATCCTCGTCGCCCTCATCGTCTCCACCGCCCTGTGCGTGGTGCGCAACGCGCCGAAGATGGTGCGCGACATGCGCAGCTGGCGCGAGCACGTGCGCGAAGAGTCGCTGCGCAATTTCCACCACAAAGCCGAATGGCAGGCGCCGCTGGACCGCGCAGCATTGGCGGACCAGACTGCCGCGCGCCTGCGCCATGCCGGCTACGGGGTGCGCATCGTCGAGAAGGATGGCGGCACCCTGGTGGCGGCCAAGAAGGGGGCGGGCAACAAGTTCGGCTACATCTTCGCGCACAGCGCGATCATCGTGATCCTGCTGGGCGGCATGCTCGACTCGGAGTTGCCGGTCAAGTTCCAACAGTGGTTCTTCGGCAAGACGCCATTTGGCGGCACTGGCGTGATCGCCGACATTCCGGCCCGGCACCGCCTCGGCGTGTCGAACCCGACCTTCCGCGGCAACACCCTGATCGCCGAGGGCCAGACCACGAATACCGCGCTGCTGCCCCAGGCCTCGGGCGTGCTGGTGCAGGAACTGCCGTTCTCGATCAAGCTCGAAAAGTTCCACATCGATTTCTACTCGACCGGCATGCCGAAGCTGTTCGCCAGCGACGTGATCGTGCGCGACCACGAGACCGGCAAGACCTTCCCGGCCACGATCAAGGTCAACCATCCGCTGATCTACAAGGGCGTGGCGGTGTACCAGTCGAGCTTCGAGGATGGTGGCAGCAAGCTCAAACTGACCGGTTTCCCGATGGCCGGCGCCACGGCGCAACCGTTCCAGATCGGCGGCGCGGTCGGCGCGGCAACCGAGCTGGTGCACGGGGGCGAGACCTATTCGGTGGAATGGTCGGGCTTCCGCCCATTCAACGTCGAGAACCTGGCGGCCAGCCAGGATGCGCGCGCCGTCGCGAAGAACGTCTCGTTCAATGAACAGCTGAGCGCCACGCTCGGCAAGGCGTCGGGCTCCGCGGCCAAGGTGGTCGACACCAAGGAACTCAAGAACGTCGGCCCCAGCGTGCAGTACAAACTGCGCGACAAGACCGGCCAGGCGCGCGAGTTCCTCAACTACATGCAGCCGTTGACGCTGGAGGGGGCGCAGGTCTACCTGGCCGGCGTGCGTTCGAGCCCGTCGGAGAACTTCAGCTTCCTGCGCATCCCGGCCGACGACCAGTACAGCGTGCGCACCTGGATGCGCCTGCGCGCGGCGCTGGCCGATCCGGCGCTGCGCGGCGAGGCGGCCAGGCGCTATGCCGAGCGGGCCCTGGCGCCCGAGCAGCGCCAGGGCGAGCTGGCGCGCCAGCTGGAAGAGTCGGCGGCACGCACGCTGGCGATCTTTGCCGGAGCGAACGAGGGCGAGCGCGGCGGCTTCGTGGGCGTGTCGCAGTTCCTGGAAAAGATTCCGCCGGCCGAGCAGGAAAAGGCCGCCAACATCTTCATGAAGATGCTCAACGGCGCCCTGTGGGAGCTGTGGCAGGCCGCCAACGCCCGTGCCGGCGCGCCGCCGGTCGAGCCGACCGAAGCCAATGGCCGTTTCCTGCAACTGGCCACCAATGCCCTGTCCGACAGCGTCTTCTACGACGCGCCGGTCTACCTGCAGCTCGACGAATTCGAGGAGGTCAAGGCCTCGGTGCTGCAGCTGACCCGCTCGCCGGGCAAGAACATCGTGTACTTCGGCTGCCTGTTGCTGGTAGCCGGCGTGTTCGCAATGTTCTATATTCGTGAACGGCGCATGTGGGTGTGGGTGCGCGACGGGGAGGGCGGCGCCCATGCCCTGATGGCCATGAGCACCCAGCGCAAGACGCTCGACTTCGAGCGCGAATTCGACGACCTGAAAGTGAAATTGCCGCAACGCGCGTGATCGTCCAGATCACCGGCGGCATCTGGAGAGAACGATGGAATTGTCGCAGTCCCAAGCAAGCAAGCCGCAGGCGTATGTCCAGGAACCCGGCTTCTTCCAGCGCCTGAACGCCCTCGACTGGCTGTACGGCGCCGGCCTCCTGGCGGCGGCCCTGTTCGCGCTGAACCGCTACGCGCACCACATGGACATCTACGAGCAGGTGATCCTGGTGCTGACCGCGCCGACCTTCGCGCTGCTCGGCTGGTACTGGAAGCCGATGCGCTGGCTGGTGCCGCTGGTGGCGGCGCTGTCCTTGTGGGCGATCGCGCTGTACGGCGGCAGCCTGGAGGCGGCCAACCAGACATTCTTCCTCAAGTACATGCTGTCGAGCCAGTCCGCCATTCTGTGGATGAGCGCGCTGTTCGTGTTCTCGACGGTGTTCTACTGGGTGGGCCTGTTCAGCCGCTCGGCCTTCGGCTCGGTCGGCAGCAAGATGTGCTGGGCCGCGGTGGTGCTGGGCTCGGTCGGCATGATGGTGCGCTGGTACGAGTCCTACCTGATGGGCCCGGACGTCGGCCATATTCCGGTGTCGAACCTGTACGAAGTGTTCATCCTGTTCGCGATCATCACCGCGATGTTCCACCTCTACTACGAAGAGCGCTATGCGACGCGCCAGCTCGGCCCCTTCGTGATGCTGATCATCGCGGCCGCGGTCGCCTTCCTGCTGTGGTACACGGTGTCGCGCGACGCCGCCCAGATCCAGCCGCTGGTGCCGGCGCTGCAGAGCTGGTGGATGAAGATCCACGTGCCGGCCAACTTCATCGGCTACGGCACCTTCGCGCTGGCTGCCATGGTCGGCACCGCCTACCTGCTCAAGTCGCACGGCATCCTGGCCGACCGCCTCCCGAGCCTCGAGTTGCTCGACGACGTCATGTACAAGTCGATCTCGGTCGGCTTCCTGTTCTTCACCGTCGCCACCATCCTGGGCGCGCTGTGGGCAGCCGAAGCCTGGGGCGGCTACTGGTCGTGGGACCCGAAGGAAACCTGGGCCTTGATCGTCTGGCTCAACTACGCGGCCTGGCTGCACATGCGTCTCATGTCGGGCCTGCGCGGGCGCGTCGCGGCCTGGTGGTCGGTGGTGGGCCTCCTGGTGACGACCTTCGCCTTCCTGGGCGTGAACATGTTCCTGTCGGGGCTGCACTCGTACGGCGAACTGTAATTGTCCCGGCAGGCCGGGGTGGGCGGCGCCGGCTGCGTGGGCGCCCTAACGCTGGCTTAAGGGAAAGTGGTGTAATGTGAAACCTCACATTGTCCGTGGGGTTGTGCCATGTTGATCAAGAGACCTGGCGAGGGCGGGATCATCCTGCCGTCCGAGATCACGCCGCAGGAGGTCTACGAAGACCGCCGCCGTTTCATCGCCCGCATGGCGGCCACCGCGGCCGTCGGCACCGGCATCTGGGAGATGGCCAACCGCGAAGCCTTCGCCCAGGGGCAGCAACTGGCCGCGGCCAGGAATGCCGCCTTGTCCACCCAGGAAAAGCAGACCTCGTTCAAGGACGCCAGCTCGTACAACAATTTTTATGAGTTCGGCCTGGATAAGGGCGACCCGGTCAAGAATGCGCACACGCTGCGCACCCGGCCCTGGACAGTGACCATCGACGGCGAAGTAAAAAAGCCCGTCACGCTCGACATCGACCGCATCCTGAAGCTGGCCCCGCTGGAAGAACGCATCTACCGCCTGCGCTGCGTCGAGGGCTGGTCGATGGTGATTCCGTGGGTCGGTTATTCGCTCTCGAACCTCTTGAAACAGGTCGAGCCGCTAGGTTCCGCGAAATACGTCGAATTCACCACCCTGGCCGACCGCCGCCAGATGCCGGGCCTGCGCAGCCCGGTGCTCGACTGGCCGTATGTGGAAGGCCTGCGCATGGACGAGGCCATGCACCCGCTCACGCTGCTGGGCCTCGGCATGTACGGCCAGGTACTACCGAACCAGAACGGCGCGCCGGTGCGCCTGGTCGTGCCCTGGAAATACGGTTTTAAATCGGCCAAGTCGATCGTGCGCGTGCGCCTGACCAGCCGCCAGCCGCGCACCGCGTGGAACGATTCGGCGCCGAGAGAGTACGGTTTTTATTCGAACGTGAACCCGAACGTCGACCACCCGCGCTGGTCACAGGCGAGCGAGCGCCGCATCGGCGAGGACGGCTTCTTCCAGCGCAAGCGCAAGACCCTGATGTTCAACGGCTACGACCAGGTGGCGTCGCTGTACAGCGGCATGGACCTCAAAAAGTTCTTCTGAAGGAGAGCAAGCCGTGGCGTTCAACCCGTCCAACAAGCAGGTCGGCTGGCTGAAAGCGGCGGTGTTCGTGCTGGCGCTGCTGCCTTTCCTGCGCATGGCCTGGCTGGTGGCGCAGGGCGTGCCGGTCGAACCGCTCGAATACCTCACGCGCGGCACCGGCGACTGGGCCCTGTATTTTCTCTGCATTACCTTGGGCGTGACGCCGCTGCGCCGCCTCACCGGCTGGAACTGGACCGTGCGCCTGCGCCGCATGCTGGGCTTGTTCGCGTTCTTCTACGCGCTGCTGCACTTCACCTGCTTCTTCTGGTTCGACCATTTTTTTGACGTCGCGGAAATGCTCAAGGACGTGGTGAAGCGACCGTTCATCACGGTCGGCTTCATCGCCTTCGTGCTGTTGATTCCGCTGGCGGCGACCAGCACCAATGCGATGATCAAGAAACTGGGCGGCAGGCGCTGGCAGTGGCTGCACCGGCTGGTCTACCTGATCGCGCCGCTGGGCATCCTGCATTTCTGGTGGATGAAGGCGGGGAAGAACGATTTCCAGGAGCCGATCATCTTTGGCGCGATCGTGGCGCTGCTACTGGGGTTGCGGGTGTACTGGAGCGCGGCGAAGAAGACACAGGCCGCGCGGGCGTAGGGTGGACGGCTCTGCCGGCCACCCTGCGGTGAACACTGTGCCACGAGCGTGGCACAGGTTTATTTCAGCATCGTTTCCAGCGCAAACAGGTCGGCCGGATTCTCGCGCTGGCGAATGACGTGGACCCCGTCGCCGTCGACGATCACCTCGGCCGCGCGCCCGCGCGTGTTGTAGTTCGAAGCCATCGTCATGCCGTAGGCACCCGCGGTCATGATCGCCAGCAGGTCGCCCGGTTCGACGGCCAGGTCGCGCTCGCGTGCCAGCCAGTCGCCCGATTCGCACACCGGGCCGACCACGTCATAGGTCAGCTGTTCGCCTTCGCGCGGCACCACCGGCTGCACGCCCATCCAGGCCTGGTACAGGGTCGGGCGCATCAGGTCGTTCATGGCGGCGTCGACGATGGCGAAGTTCTTTTCCACGCCCGGCTTCAGGAATTCGATCTTGGTGAGCAGTACGCCGGTGTCGGCCACGATCGAGCGGCCCGGCTCGAAGATCACCTTGATCGGCTTGCCGTCGTGCTTGTCAAGGCGCCAGGCGTCGATGCGCGCGAACAGGCGGCCCAGGTAGTCGCCCACCGGCACCGGTGGCTTGTCGCCTTCGGCGCCGTAGTTCACGCCCAGGCCGCCGCCGATGTCGAGGTGGTGCAGATTGACGCCGTCGGCGGCCAGGGTGTCGATCAGCTCGATCAGCTTGTCGAGCGCTTCGAGCAGCGGGGCGTCGTCCAGCAGCTGCGAGCCGATGTGGCAGTCGATGCCGACCACGTCCAGGTGCGGCAGCGACGCGGCGGTGCGGTAGGTCGCGAGCGCGTCGTCGAAGGCCACGCCGAACTTGTTGGCCTTCAGGCCGGTGGCGATGTACGGGTGGGTCTTGGCGTCCACGTTCGGGTTCACGCGCAGCGACACCGGGGCGCGCTTGCCCATGCTGCCGGCCACCTCGTTGAGGCGGTGCAGTTCGGGAATCGACTCCACGTTGAAGCACAGGATGCCCTTCTCCAGCGCCAGCTTCATTTCCTCGACGGTCTTGCCGACGCCCGAGAAGATGGTCTTGCCCGGGTCGCCGCCGGCGGCGATCACGCGCAGCAGCTCGCCGCCCGAGACGATGTCGAAGCCGGCGCCTTCGCGCGCCAGCAGGTCGAGGATGGCCAGGTTCGAGTTGGCTTTCATTGCGTAGCACACCAGCGCGTCACGGCCGGTGCAGGCATCGGCGTAGGAACGGAAATTCTCCAGCAGCGCGGCTTTCGAATAGACATAGGTCGGGCTGCCGAATTGTTCGGCGATGGCGGGCAGGGCGACGCCCTCGGCGTGCAGGACGCCGTTCTGGTACTGGAAGTGCGACATGTGGATAAGGATTACTTGGTCGGGGCCGGGGTCGAGGCGTTGTTGGATGGAACAGGTTGGGCCGGCTGCTCGGGAACAGCCACTGGAGCAGGCTTGGCGGGCGGGGTCGGCATGTACAGCGGACCCGTCTGGCCGCAGCCGGCCAGGGCGGCGGCGACGAGGCCGGCGCCGGAAAGCAGTGCGATGGTGGACTTCACGATTAGAATGGGGGTTTATTGGCAGACTTTGGAGTGTAGCATGACCGAATCCGAATTTTTGGCGCTGGCCGAAAGCACCCTGGACCGCATCGAAGAGGCGTTCGACCGCCTGAACGATGCCGACGTGGTCGACGTCGAATGCAAGCGCAGCGGCAACGTGCTGGAAATCGAATTCCTGCGCAATGGCTCGAAAATCATCGTCAACAGCCAGGCGCCCTTGCAGGAAATGTGGATGGCGGCGCGTGCCGGCGGCTACCACTACAAGCGCGTGGGCGAGGAGTGGCGCAACACGCGCGACGACACCGAGCTGTTCGCGGCGCTGTCCGAATGCGCGACCCAGCAGGGCGGCGCGCCGGTGGCGCTGGGCTGATATTGCAGGGTGGACGGCGTGTGATCCACCTCGCTGGGCCAGCGTGCTCAGCGCGTCCGGCGCGACGCTAAAAATCGTCGCGTCTGCTCAAGCGGGATGTGAACGCATGGTCGGCAGAGCCGACCTCCCTACAAAAATGGCGGCCCAAGGGCCGCCATTTTTTACCAATTGGTCAAAAATCAGAACAGCTCGTTCCTGACCGCGTCGCGCTGCTTCTGCTCGGCCGGCGCCGGCGGCGGGCCGACGTCGAGCGACTGCACGCCGGTGCCCGGCGGGTTCTCGGCGTAGTAGTACTCGCCGTTGTACAGCACCAGTCCCGGCGGTACCTCGCGCTCGACGTTTTCCTCGCCCTTGAGCGCCTTGCCCATGTAGTTGATCCAGATCGGCAGGGCCAGGCCGCCGCCGGTTTCGCGGTTGCCCAGGTTCTTGGGCTGGTCGTAACCCATCCAGGCGACACCCACGATCTTCGGGTTGTAGCCGGCGAACCAGGCATCGATCGAGTCGTTCGTGGTGCCGGTCTTGCCCGCCAGGTCGGTGCGCTTGAGCGACAGCGCCTTGGTCGCGGTACCGAAGCGCACCACGTCGCGCAGCATGCTGTCCATCAGGAAGGCGTTGCGCGCGTCGATCACGCGGTTGGCCTCGATGCCGGCGCGGTCCGGCCGGGCCTCGGACAGCACCTTGCCGTCGCTGTCGGTCACCTTCGAGATGATGTAGGGGCTGATGCGGTAGCCGCCGTTGGCGAACACCGCATACGCGCCCGCCATCTGCAGCGGCGTGGTCGAACCGGCGCCCAGCGCCAGCGTCAGGTAGGCCGGGTTGCGCTCCGGCTCGAAGCCGAAACGGGTCGCGAATTCCTGGCCGTAGCGCGCGCCGATCTTGTTCAGGATGCGGATCGAGACCATGTTCTTCGACTGCGACAGGCCGCGCCGCATCGTCATCGGGCCTTCGTAGCGGTTGTCGTAGTTTTTCGGCACCCAGGGTTGGCCGCCGGTCTGGCCGGCGTCGAAACTGATCGGGGCGTCGTTGACGACGGTCGCCGGCGACAGGCCGCGCTCGAGCGAAGCCGAATAGATGAAGGGCTTGAACGAGGAGCCCGGCTGGCGCCAGGCCTGCGTCACGTGGTTGAACTTGTTGCGGTTGAAGTCGAAGCCGCCCACCAGCGCCCGGATCGCGCCGTCCTCGGTGCTGGCCGCAACGAAGGCCGATTCGACTTCCGGCATCTGGGTGATGATCCACTTCGATTCGTCGTCCTGCATCACGCGGATCACGGCGCCCCGGCGCAGGCGGCGGTTCGGCGCGGCCTTCTCGGACAGCCAGGATTTGGCGAAGGCCAGGCCGGAACCGCTCATCTTGATGGTCTCGCCGGAAGCGATGGTGGCCGTGACCTGGCTCGGCGAGGCCTGCAGCACGATGGCGGCGACGATGTTGTCGCTGTCCGGATGCTCGGCCAGTTCGGCCTCGATGGCTTCGTCGGCGTCCTGCTTGTCCTTCGGGATGTCGATATAGGACTCCGGCCCGCGGTAGGGATGGCGGCGCTCGTACTCCATCACGCCGCGGCGCACGGCGAGGTAGGCCGCGTCCTGGTCGGCCTTGGTGATGGTGGTGAACACGTTCAGGCCGCGCGTGTAGGTGTCTTCCTTGAACTGTTCATAGACCAGCTGGCGCGCCATCTCGGCCACGTACTCGGCATGCACGCCGAAGGCGGTGCTGTCGGTCTTGATCTTGAGCGGCTCGTTCTTCGCCTGCTCGTACTGGGCGTCGGTGATGTAGCCGAGCAAGTGCATGCGCTGCAGGATGTACTGCTGGCGCGTCCTGGCGCGGGTCGGGTTGACGACCGGGTTGTAGGCCGACGGCGCCTTCGGCAGGCCGGCCAGCATCGCGGCTTCGGCCACGCTGATCTCGCTCAGGTCCTTGCCGAAGTAGATCTGGGCCGCCGACTGGAAGCCGAAGGCGCGCTGGCCCAGGTAGATCTGGTTCATGTACAGCTCCAGGATCTGGTCCTTCGAGAGGTTCTTCTCGATCTTCCAGGCCAGCATCGCCTCATAGGCCTTGCGCTTGAAGGTCTGCTCCGACGACAGGAAGAAGTTGCGCGCCACCTGCTGGGTGATGGTCGAGGCGCCCTGGCGCGTGCTGCTGGTGGCGTTCTTGAACGCGGCGCGCAGGATGCCCCAGTAGTCGACGCCGCTGTGCTCGTAGAAACGGTCGTCCTCGATCGAGAGCACCGCCTTCTTCATCACGTCGGGGATGTCCTTGAAACGCACCAGGGTGCGGCGTTCCTCGCCGAATTCGCCGATCAGGACGTTATCCGCGGTGAAGATCCGCAGCGGCATCTTGGGGCGATAGTCGGTGATGGTGTCGAGCGCCGGCAGGTTCGGGTAGGCCATCGCGAGCGCGAACACCACCACCAGCACGCCGATGACCGCCAGGCCGCTGATGGCGCCGAGGGCCATCAGGATCAGGCGTTTCGGGCTGTATTTCGACGAGGCTGACGCCCCGGCTTGTTTCTCTTTCATGCTGGCTTTCGCTTTGTAGAAATTTTCTTCGTTGAACCGCCTCATTATAAGGCAGCCGTTTCCCAACCCGAAACGAGTTCGCCCAGAAACACGCCGAAGTCGGACCGAATCGGCCGCTCAACAATATCAAGCTGGAAACGGTCGTGGCAGGGCTGATAACACCCCTCGTTAGAGTGTGGCGCGCACGCGCCGGATTGTCATGTTCCTGCGCAGAAATATCTTGTCTGGGTGCATCCTTTTCGCTACGATCTAACGCGGTGCCTCATATATGTGCACTAAGTATGTGTTTATAGAGGCAAATATCCCCGCGCGGGCGTTCAACATCACATCCTGCGACGTCAGGAGGGGCAGCCAGGGAGTACGCTCGTGATCAATCTAGGTTCCTTGTTCGGAAAGTCCAGTCCGCCCTTGGCCGGGCTCGACATCAGCACATCGGGCGTTCGCCTGGTCGAGCTGGCCGACGCCGGCAAGGGCGAGGTGCGCCTGGAGCACTATGCCGCCGAACAACTGCCGCGTGGCGCGGTCGTGGACGGCAACATCGAAAACATCGATGCCGTGGCCGAGGCCGTGCGCCGCGTCCTCAAGAAAAGCGGCACCAAGGCCAGGCACGTCGCCCTCGGCATGCCGCCGGCCGCCGTCATCACCAAGAAGATCATCCTGCCTGCCGGCCTGTCCGAAGACCAGCTGGAAGTGCAGGTGGAGTCGGAAGCCAGCCAGTACATCCCGTTCGCGCTCGACGAAGTCAGCCTCGACTTCGACGTGATCGGCCAGGCGCCGAGCTCGGCGGAAGACATGGAAGTCATGCTGGCCGCCGCGCGCCGCGAAAAGATCGAGGACCGCGTGGCGATCGCCGAAGCGGCCGGCCTCACCGCCACCGTGATGGACATCGAGTCCTACGCCGCCCGCGCCGCCCTCGATCGCGCCGCCGCCGCCAAGCCGGGCCGGATCGTGGCGCTGTTCCAGATCGGCGCCCAGTCCACCCACGTTTCGGTGCTGCAGGACGGCGACACGCTCTACGAGCGCGAGCAGCCTTTCGGGGGCACCCAGCTCACCCAGGACATCGTGCGCACCTACGGGCTGTCGTTCGAGGAAGCGGAAACCCGCAAGCGTGCGGGCGACCTGCCGGAGAACTTCCGCGCCGAGCTCCTGGCCCCGTTCCTGGAAAACGCCGCGCTCGAGATCACGCGCGCGATCCAGTTCTTCTTCACGTCCACGCCCTATACCCGGATCGACCAGTTGTACCTGGCCGGCGGCTGCGCCGCGCTGCCCGGCCTGCTCGAACTGATCGGCAGCCGCACCCGCATCGCCAGCAGCATCGTGGCGCCGTTCGAGGGCATGTCGTATGGCCCGCAGGTGCGTGAACAGCAACTGCGCCAGGAAGGCGCGGCCTACCTGGTCGCCTGCGGCCTTGCACTGCGGAGGTTCGACTGATGATCCGCATTAACCTGTTACCCCATCGGGAAGCCAAGCGCAAGCAGAAACAGGCGGCGTTCGTGGCCCTGATGGCCGCTGGCGGCATCGCCGGCGCCGCCGTGGTCCTGCTGGTGGGCGCCTACAACGCCAGTCGCATTGCGGTCCAGAACGAGCGCAACCTGGTGCTCAAGACCGCCAGTGCCGAGCTCGACAAGAAGATCGGCGACATCAAGACGCTGAAGGAAGAAATCGAAGCCCTCAAGGCGCGCCAGCAGGCGGTCGAAGACCTGCAGGGCGACCGCAACCAGCCGGTCTACCTGCTCGACGAACTGGTGCGCCAGACGCCCGAAGGCATGTACCTGAAGTCGTTCCGCCAGGACGGCCAGAAGGTGGCGCTGGCCGGCTATGCCCAGTCGCAGGAGCGCGTGGCCGAGCTGCTGCGCAACGTGTCCGGCGCCTCGCCCTGGCTCGAACGCCCCACGCTGACCGAGGTGAAGGTCGCCACCCTGGCGCAAAGCAAGACCGGGCGCAAGGTCGTCGAATTCACGATGGACGTTGCGATCAAGCGCCCGCGCGACCAGGAAGAAGGCGCCGGCGACGAGAAGGCGGACGCGGAGCTGGCGGCCAGGAAGCCGCTCAAGCAGTCCGGCAGGAAGGCAGGCTGAGCACATGAATATCGATATCAAGGACCTCGGCGCCCAGCTGTCCTCGCAGTTCCAGAACCTGCAGGGCCGCCCGCCCGGCCAGTGGCCGCTGGCGCCGCGCGTGCTGTGCGCCGCCGGCGTGATGGCGGCCGTCGTCGGCCTCGGCTACTTCTTCTACTGGGACGGCCAGTTCGAGAAGCAGAAGAAGGGCGCCAGGGAAGAAGCCACGCTGCGCGCCGAATACAAGAACAAGATGGCCCAGGCCATCAACCTCGAGGCCCTGCAGGCCCAGAAGGCACAGGTCGACCAGTACGTGGCCCGCCTCGAGAAGCAGCTGCCGAACAAGTCCGAGATGGCGGACCTGCTGTCGGACATCAACCAGGCCGGCGTCGGCCGCGGCCTGCAGTTCGAGCTGTTCAAGCCGGGCCAGGAAGTGGTGCGCGACTACTACGCCGAGCTGCCGATCGACATCAAGGTGAGCGGCAGGTACAACGATGTCGGCGCCTTTGCCGCCGACATGGCCAACCTGCCGCGCATCGTCACGCTCAACAACATGTCGGTCACGTCGAAAGACGGCGTGCTGTCGCTCGAAGCCGTGGCCAAGACCTTCCGTTACCTCGATCCGGACGAGATCAGCGCGCAGAAGAAGGCGCGCGACGACAAGAAGGGCAAAGGCAAGGGCAAGAAGGGCAGCAAGACCGCCAAGCAAGACAAGGGAGCGGCCACATGATGCGCCCGCAAATGCTGTGCGCCCTCGGCGCCGCGCTGCTGCTCGCCGGATGCGGCGACGGCGACGTGAAGGAAGTGCGCAACTGGATGGAACAGGTCGAACGCGACACCAGGCCGGCCGTCAAGCCGCTGCCGGAACCGAAGCAGTTCGTCCCCTACGCTTACAATCCGGGCGGCGCGACCGAACCGTTCAGCCAGGACAAGCTGCTGGGTGAAATGGCGCGCGTGTCGGCGGCATCGGGCAACCCGCTGCAGCCGGACGACACGCGCCAGCGCGAGCTGCTCGAGAATTACCCGCTCGACACGATGCGGATGGTCGGCACGCTGCAGAAAGGCGGCGCCAATTATGCGCTGGTGCAGATCGATGCCGCGATCTACCAGGTCAGGGCCGGCCAGCGCATCGGCCAGAATCACGGGGTGATCACGCGGATTAGCGAAGGCGCGATCGACATCAGGGAAGTAGTGCAGGACGCCACCGGCGACTGGGTCGAGCGCAAGGCGACGATCGAGCTGCGGGAAAGCAAGGAGACCGGGAAATGACGCCACATAAGAACAATAGTCGCACCGTCCGCATCGCCGTGCCGGGCTGGCTGGCGCGCTGCGTCCGGCTCCCGCTGGCACTGCTGGCGCTCGGCGCGGTGCTGGCCCAGGCGCAGGCCCATGCGCAGGCCAACGCGATCGAGTCGATCACGGCCAACCAGCAGGGCGCCAACGTCGTCCTGAACATCGCCATGCGCGAAGCCCTTGCCAAGCCGCCGATCGGCTTCTCGATCACCAACCCGGCGCGCATCGCGCTCGACTTCGGCGCCACCGCCAACGCCACCGGCAAGACCGCGCAGGACATCAACCTCGGCGACGTGCGCGGCCTGAACCTGGTGCAGGCGGGCGAGCGCACCCGCCTGGTGCTGAACCTGGCCCGCCCGCTCAGCTATGCAGCGGCCGTCGATGGCAAATCCGTGATCGTCACCGTGGAAGGCTCGGGCGGCGTGGCGCAGGCGGTGAACGCGTCCGGATTGCCGGTCGCCGCCGCACCGGCCGCCGCGGCAGGACGGCAGATGCTGCGCAATCTCGACTTCCGCCGCGGCACCAACGGCGAAGGCCGCGTCGTGGTCGACCTGCCCAACGGACAGGTCGGCGTCGACGTGCGCCAGGTCGGTAACCAGATCCTGGTCGACTTCCTCAAGACCGGCCTGCCGGAAACCCTGCGCCGCCGCCTCGACGTGACCGATTTCGGCACCCCGGTGTCGCGCATCACCACGCTTGCCCAGGGCGAGAACGTGCGCATGACCATCGACGCGCAGGGTCTCTGGGAGCAGTCGGTCTACCAGAGCGACACCCAGCTGGTGGTCGATGTCCGCCCGATCAAGGAAGACCCCAACAGGCTGGCGCAGGGCAGCACCGGCTACCGCGGCGAGAAGCTGTCGTTCAACTTCCAGAACGTGGAAGTGCGCGCCGCGCTGCAAGCCATCGCCGACATCTCCGGCCTGAACATCATCACCAGCGATTCCGTCACCGGCAGCCTGACCCTGCGCCTGCGCGAGGTGCCATGGGACCAGGCACTGGACGTGGTGTTGCAGGCCAAGGGCCTGGACATGCGCAAGAACGGCAACGTGCTGTGGATCGCGCCGAAGGAAGAACTGCTGACCAAGGAAAAGCTCGAGCTCGAGCAGCGCGCCCAGATCGCCGACCTCGAGCCGCTGCGCTCGGAGATCTTCCAGCTGAACTACCAGAAGGCCGAAGCCTTCCGCACCGTGTTCGGCCTGGACGCCAACGGCGCGGCCAGCGCCGACAGCAAGAACCGCGTACTGTCGCGGCGCGGTAGCGCGATCATCGACGCGCGCACCAACCAGCTGTTCATTACCGACATCGCCTCGAAGATCGAGGACATCCGCAAGCTGATCCAGAAAACCGACGTCGCCTCGAAACAGGTGCTGATCGAGGCGCGCCTGGTGGAGGCGAACGACGGCTTCTCGCGCAACCTCGGCGCCAAGCTCGGTTTTGCCGACCTGCGCACCCTGCGTGGCGGCGACTCGGGCTGGCAGGTCAGGGGCAACGAGCGCGTTGCCATCGGCGGCAACCTGACCGGCGTCGGCCAGGTCACCGGCCAGACCCCGGATGAGGGCGATGGCTATACCAACACCACGATGGTGAACCTGCCGGCCGCGAACATCGGCGGCGTGGCGCCGTCCTCGCTGGCCTTCAGCCTGTTCTCGTCGGCCGCCAACCGCTTCCTGAACCTCGAACTGTCGGCGCTGGAGGCCGATGGCAAGGGCAAGATCATCTCGAGCCCGCGCGTGGTCACCGAAGACAAGCAGATCGCCGTCATCGAGCAGGGTATCGAACTGCCGTACCAGGTCGCCACCAGCAGCGGCGCGACCTCGATCACCTTCAAGAAGGCCAACCTGCGCCTGGAAGTGACGCCGCAGATCACGCCGGACGGCAACGTCGTGCTCGACGTCGATGTCAACAAGGACTCGAAGGGCGAGGAAACCCGCGCCGGCTTCGCGATCAACACCCAGCACGTCAAGACCAAGGTGATGGTCGAGAACGGCGGCACGGTGGTGCTGGGCGGTATCTACCAGCAGACCGAACGCAACAACGAGACCAAGGTGCCGCTGCTCGGCGACGTGCCGCTGCTCGGCTACCTGTTCAAGACGACCGGCCGCGAAAACACCAAGACCGAACTGCTGGTGTTCATCACGCCGAAGATCGTGGCCGACGCCGCGGCGGGGCGCTGAGCCGCACAATCAACCGACAATCGATAAGAACGACAACAACATGAACAACAAGAACAACTACACCCGCGCCAGCCTGGCGCTGCTGCTGGCGGCAGCGCTGTCGGCCTGCGGCGGCGGCGGCGGCAATCCGGGCGCCACGACCGGCAGCGGCGGCACTGGCGGCACCGGCGGCGGCACCGGCGGGTCCGGCCCGGTCGTGCCGGCCGGGCCGACCGTGACCACGAGCTTCGTCAACGCGAGCGGCCAGGCAAGCAATTCGCTGACGGGGGCCACCCCGCTGACCGTGCGCGCCGTGGTGCGCAACCAGGCCGGGCAACCAGTGCCCAACGCGATCGTCTCCTTCGCAACCGACCCGGAGCTGGCCGTGTTCTCGCCGAGCGCGGGCACCAGCCTGACCGACGCCAGCGGCGTCGCCACCGTGACCCTGCGCACTGCCAGCCTGGCGGCAGGCGGCGCCGGCAAGGTGACCGCGACCGCGGTCGTTGCCGGTACCACGGTAACCAGCGAAGCCAATTATTCGGTCGGGGCCACCGCCTTGACCTTCAGCGCACTGCGCCTGTCGAAGCCGAGCATCGCGGCCTACGACTCGACCGACATCGCGGTCGACGTGCTGGCCAACGGCGCCTTGTACACCGCACAGGGCGTGACCGTGCGCCTGACCTCCGCGTGCGTGGCGGCCGGCAAGGCGACCCTGGCGGCGACTGCGACGACCACGGGCGGAACGGCGAAGGCGGTGTACCGTGACCAGGGTTGCGGGAACAACGACATCATCACGGCATCCGCCGATGGCGTCACCACACCGGCAACCGCATCGCTGCAGATCGCACCGCCTGCAGCGGCATCGGTGCAGTTCGTCTCTGCGATTCCAGACGATAAATCGATCGTGATCCAGGGGCAGGGCGGCATCAACCGCACCGAAACCGCGACCTTGCGCTTCCGCGTATTCGATATCTTCGACCGCCCGCTGGTGGGCCAGCGCGTCGACTTCAGCGTGGCGCCGGAAGGCGCGGTGACGCTGAACAAGCTGACCGACACCACCGACCAGAATGGCGAAGTCATCACCACCGTGAATTCGCGCAGCACCCCGACCACTTTCCGCGTCCAGGCGACCCTGCCGCAGACGGCCACCGCCTCGCGCCCCAACATTTCGACCACGTCCGATTCCATCGTCGTGACGACCGGCTTGCCGGTGCAGCGCTCGGTCTCGCTGAGCGTGGGCACCTCCAACCTGGAAGGCTGGAACTACGACAGCGGGCCGCTCGTGCCTGCGACCACGTTCAACATCCTGTTGGCGGACCAGTTCGGCAATCCGGTCGCCGACGGCACCCCCGTGGTGTTCCAGACCAACATGGGAGCAATCGGCTCGTCCAGCAGAGGTGGATGCAACACGCTCAACGGGGGCTGCTCGGTCGAGTTCCGTACGCAAAACCCACGCCTACCGCTGCCGAACACCCCGGTCACGCCGTGCAATACCGGTCCCGGTTCTTCGCCCGACGCCACCCGCCGCGGTGTGGCCACGATCTGCGCCAGCACGACCGACGGCACGGTGACGCAGTTCGCGAAATCGGCGGTCTTCTTCAGTGGCCCCTATGCGGAGCACGTCTTCCTCGGTGATGCGACCACGGCGCTGCCGAGGAATCAGACGGTCGCGATCGGCCCGGTCCCGGCAGACGTTCCACTGGTCTTCACGCTGCAGCTGAACGACCTGAACCTGAATCCGATGCCGGCCGGCTCGACCGTCCAGGTCACCGGGATCGCCAACGGCAGCGTCGTCGGCGTCGTCCCGGGCACCGTCCCGAACATCCTGCCGCACAATGCGTCGGGCGTCGACGACCCGACCGGCAACACGGTTGCCGGCCGCCAGGGCTCGACGCACCGGTTCACGATCAGCAGCAGCGGCACCAAACCGTGCACGGCCGGCAGCGTGGCGACCTTCGACGTGACGGTCACGACGCCGAAAGGCAACACCACCCTGATCCCGTTCCGGGTCACGTTCAGCTGTCCCTGATCGCTTCACGCGTAGCATTTGAAGCAAGAGGTTTGACGCAAAAAGAGGCGGCCGGTCTATACTGGCCGTCTTTTTTATTTCTGCGGACCTGGCAGTGCCTCATCCCAAGAACAACAACATCTTCCTCGTCGGCCTGATGGGAGCCGGGAAGACCACCATCGGGCGCCAGCTGGCGCGCCGGCTCGGCAAGCGCTTCGTCGATTCCGACCACGAGATCGAAGCCCGCACCGGCGCCTCGATCCCCTGGATCTTCGAGATCGAAGGCGAGGCGAGTTTCCGCCGGCGCGAAGCGGAGATGATCCGCGAGCTGACCGCCCAGGACGGCCTGGTGCTGGCCACCGGCGGCGGCGCCGTGCTGGACCCGGCCAGCCGCGCCCTGCTGGCCGAGCGTGGCACCGTGATCTACCTGCGCGCCGCGATCGGCAGCATCCTGCAACGCACCTCGCACGACAAGAACCGGCCGTTGCTGCAGACGGCCGACCCGCGCGCCAAGCTGGAAGCGCTGCTGGCCCAGCGCGATCCGCTCTACCGCGAGATTGCGGACCTGACCGTCGACACCGGCCGACCTAACGTACAATCGATGGTACAGACCATTTTGGACCAGCTCGCGGCGCTCGGTACGGCACACGCGCAGCGGCTGGCAAGCGACCCGATGAACGAACCGCACCCTACCATCCTCAACGTCGAACTGGGCGAGCGCAGCTACCCCATCGTAATCGGCCCGAACCTGCTGGACGACGGCGCGCTGCTGGCGCGCCACATCGACGGCGGCAAGGCCGCCATCGTCACCAACACGACCGTCGCCCCGCTGTACCTGGCGAAGGTCGCCGGCGCGCTGCGCGCCGCGGGCCGCGAGGTGGTCGAGATCGTCCTGCCGGACGGCGAGGAACACAAGAACTGGCAGTCGCTGAACCTGGTGTTCGACGCGCTGCTGGCCAACAAATGCGACCGCAAGACCACCCTGGTGGCGCTGGGCGGCGGCGTGATCGGCGACCTGACCGGCTTTGCCGCGAGCAGCTACATGCGCGGCGTGCCGTTTGTCCAGGTGCCGACGACGCTGCTGTCGCAGGTCGATTCCTCGGTGGGCGGCAAGACCGGCATCAACCACCCGCTTGGCAAGAACATGATCGGCGCCTTCTACCAGCCGCGCGCCGTGATCGCCGACACCGCCACGCTCGATACGCTGCCGCCGCGCGAACTGTCGGCCGGCCTTGCCGAGGTGATCAAGCACGGCGCCATCCTCGACGCCGACTACTTCGCCTGGATCGAGCGCAACATCGACAAGCTGGTGGCACGCGAGCCGGAGGCGATGGCCTACGCGATCGCGCGCTCGTGCGAGATCAAGGCCGACGTGGTGCGCAAGGACGAGCGCGAAGGCGGCCTGCGCGCGGTGCTCAACTTCGGCCACACCTTCGGCCATGCGATCGAGTCAGGCCTCGGCTACGGCAACTGGCTGCACGGCGAAGCCGTCGGCTGCGGCATGGTGATGGCGGCCGACCTGTCGGCGCGCCTCGGCCTGGTCGACGGCGCCACCGTCGACCGCGTGCGCGCCCTGGTAAAGGCGGCCGGCCTGCCGGTCGTGGCGCCCGACCTGGGCGAACAGCGCTGGATCGAACTGATGTCCGTGGACAAGAAGAACGAGGGCGGGGCGATCAAGTTCATCCTGCTCAAGCCGCTGGGCAGCCCGTCGATCACGACGGTGCCGCTCGAAGTCCTGAAGGCCACGCTGGCCGCCTGCGTGCACGCATCAGAGGAATGATCGCCATGGACTTCGACGCACGCCTCGCTCCCTACGCAGCCCATTCGTCGAAGTCGCGCGGCCGGACCCACATCGAGCCGCCGGCAGGTTCGCGCAGCGAGTTCCAGCGCGACCGCGACCGCATCATCCACTCGACGGCCTTCCGCCGGCTCGAGTACAAGACCCAGGTCTTCCTCAACCACGAGGGCGACCTGTTCCGCACCCGCCTGACGCATTCGATCGAGGTGGCCCAGATCGGCCGCACGCTGGCGCGCAGCCTGCGCCTGAACGAAGACCTGGTCGAAGCAACAGCGCTGGCGCACGACCTCGGGCACACACCCTTCGGCCATGTCGGCCAGGACGTGCTCAACGAGTGCATGAAGGACTACGGCGGCTTCGAGCACAACCTGCAGAGCCTGCGCGTGGTGGACGAGCTGGAAGAACACTACGGCGCCTTCAACGGCCTGAACCTCACCTTCGAAACGCGCGAGGGCATCCTCAAGCACTGCTCCCTGGCCAATGCGCGCCAGCTGGGCGAGCTCGGGCGCCGTTTCATGGACCGCAGCCAGCCCAGCCTGGAAGCGCAACTGACCAACCTGGCCGACGAGATCGCCTACAACAACCACGACATCGACGACGGCCTGCGTTCCGGCCTGCTCACGATGGCGCAGATGGAAGAAGTGGAGCTGTTCGCGCACCACCGGCATACGGTGGAAACCCAGTATCCGGGGTTGCCGGGCCGGCGCGCGCTGTACGAGACAATCCGCCTGATGATCACGGCCATGACGGCCGACCTGGTCGAGACGTCGGCGGCGCTGATCGCCGAGGCCCAGCCGCAGAGCATCGACGACGTGCGCGCGTCACGGCCCCTGATCCGCTTCTCGGACCAGATGCGCGCCGAAACCACGGCGCTCAAGCGCTTCCTGTACGCGAACCTGTACCGTCACTTCCAGGTCAACCGCATGCGCGTGAAGGCCAGCCGCATCGTGCGCGAACTGTTCGACGCCTTCCTGGCCGATCCGGTGCTGCTGCCGACCGATTACCAGGTCGAAGGGGACCCGATGCGGCAGGCGAGGAAGATTGCGGATTACATTGCGGGGATGACGGACCGGTATGCGATCCGGGAGCACAGAAGGATTTTTTCGCTGGACCATTTTTGAGCAGCGTGCCACTTGCCTTCGGCCCGCTCCTTTCGCCCGTCGTTCCGGCGAAGGCCGGTACCCAAGTTCGTTGCGTCATGTTGGCAGGTGCACGCAAGCGTTAGTGGAATGCCCGCAAAATTGGATCCCGGCCTGCGCCGGGATGACGGTCTCCAGGCTAACGAAGGAATAAAGGTATCGAGTTGCGGCCTTTCACCCAAACAAGCCCGGCTGCGATAAATCCACCAGCAGCTTCTTGACCGGCGCCGGCAGCGGCGCATCGGCGATCGCGTGCAAGTCCCACCACAAGTGCCTGCCGGTGGCGCCGCCGCGGGCGTTCAAACGCACCTGCCACGGCGCGATGTGCAGCTTGTAGTGCGTGAACACGTGCACCAGTGGGCTGAGCGCCTGCACCTCGTCCACCGTCCCGAACTGCGCCGCCGCCGCAGCCACCTCGGCCGACGCTACCGCTTCCACCTCGACTCCCAGGTGCCCGTCCACCTCCGGCAACGACAGCAGCCCGCCCCAGATGCCCGTGGATGGCCGTTGTTCCAGCAGCACCTGGCCGCGGTCGATCACCACCAGCAGCGCCGCGCGCTTTTCGGGACTCGTCTTCTTCGGCTTGCGTACCGGCAATTCGGCCGTGCGGCCGGTCGCGTAGGCGACGCAGCGCGCCTGCAGCGGGCAGCGCGGGCAGTCCGGGCGGCTGCGCGTGCACAGCGTGGCGCCCAGGTCCATCAGGCCCTGTGTGTACGCTTCGATGCCTTGTTCCGGCAGCAGCGCATCGGCACGCCGCCACAGCGCTTCCTCGACGCGCTTCTCGCCGGGATACTGGTCGATGCCGAACACGCGCGCGAACACGCGCTTGACGTTCCCGTCCAGGATCGCGGCCCGCGCGCCGCTCGAGAAGGCGGCGATCGCCGCAGCGGTGGAGCGGCCGATGCCGGGCAGGTCGGCCAGCAGTGCCGGGCCGCCCGGGAACACGCCGCCGTAATCGTGCACCACGCGCCTGGCGCAGGCATGCAGGTTGCGCGCCCGGGTGTAGTAGCCCAGGCCGCTCCAGTGCGCCATGACGTCGTCGAGCGGCGCCTCGGCCAGCGCCTGCACGGTCGGGAAGCGCTCCAGGAAGCGCGCGTAGTAGCCGAGCACGGCGGCGACCTGGGTCTGCTGCAGCATGATCTCGGACAGCCAGATGCGGTAGGCATCCGTCGTGTTCTGCCACGGCAGCGTGTGGCGGCCGTGGCTGCGTTGCCAGTCGATCACCGCTTGCGAAAAGGTCGGGTCGGCCAGCTGGTCGAATTCGGTCAGGCGTTTCATGTTTCCGTTTCCAGCTCGGTTGCCGCCAGCGCGGCGACCTGCGCCGCCCTGCCGGCCAGGTCGGCGCGCGTGGTTTCCAGGGCTTGCCGGGTGGCCTCCAGCGCCGCGATCTTCTGCTCCAGGCTGTCGGTCGCGTCGAGGATGCGCTGGATCGAGGCCTGGCGGCCGCGCAGCCCGTCGCGGTGCTGGCGGATCGCCGCCTCCAGCGGCGCCATGATCACCTTCAGCCAGTTCTCCGCGTCGAGGTTCGCGGCCCGGAAGATGCGGCGCACGCGCGAGGCGATCGAATCGAAGAAGCGCGCCAGCAGGGTGGCGCGGCTGGTCATGAGCAGGGTCGCGGTGCCGAACTGCTTCAGGAACAGCGCTTCGACCTCGTCGATCTCGCGCCGGTAACGGGCGAAGGAAAGCGACATCGGGCTGGCCAGCGCCAGTCCGTGCTCGGCCGAGAACTTGCGAACCATGGTGTCCATCATGGCGCCGATCTCGTCGATCTTCGCGCAGGAGGCGTCGAGGTTCGCGCGCACCGCCTCGAAGTAGCCGCGCACCGGCGCGCGCATGCCGGTCGCGAAGCGCGCCGCCTGCATGGCCGCGCGCACGGCGTCGGCCTGGTCCTGGACGGCGTCCATGCCCAGTGTCGAGTACAGCTCGGTCGACAGGCGGGCGAAGACCGCGCGCGTGCCCTGCAGCTTGAACAGGCTGGCATCGAATTCCTTCTTCTCCAGCTCCACGCGGCGCATCATGTGCGCGATCACACCCTGGTTCTTGCCGCGCAGGCTGCGCAGTTCCTGCAACTGCTCGACCAGGTCGCGCGTGCGCGTGGCCGCCAGTGCCCGCTCGCCGGCGGCGAGCAGGTCGAGCTCGAGGTGCAGCTGGCGCTGGACGATCTCCTTGCGCGCCGGGATCAGGTCGTGGAACAGCGCCGCCTCCAGCGTGCCGAGGCGGCTGCGCTCGAACAGGGCCATGTCGCCGTTGATCTTGCCGACCAGTGCCTTCTGCGCCGACACCGGATACACGCGCGCGCCCTCCAGGCCGAGGAGCTGGGCCACGTCCTGCTGCTGGCGCGCGATCTCGGCGTCGTTCTCGAGCGGCGTTTTCAGCTCGTCCCACATGGCGTCGATCTTGTTCAGCACCGCCAGCCGCCCCGGTCCGGCGCCGATGTGGGTGCGCCAGACATCGATGTCGCTCTTGGTCACGCCGGTTTCGGCGGCTAGGATGAACAGCACCGCGTGCGCATTGGGGATCAGGTTGAGCGTCAGCTCCGGCTCGGTGCCGATCGCGTTCAGGCCCGGCGTGTCGAGGATTACCAGGCCCTGCTTGAGCAGCGGGTGGGGCAGGTTGATGATCGCGTGGCGCCACTGCGGGATCTCGACCCGGCCGTCGGCCCCGAGGCTGGTGGCGGTGTCCGGGTCTTCCGGGTCCCACAGGCCATACGCTTCGGCCTCGGACGGCGCCACCCGGCGCGTGCGGCTCAGCTGGTGGAAGGTCTCGTGCATCTGCTGCGGCGTGTCGAGATCGAGCGGCAGCACGGTCCAGCTGGCGCTGTCGTCGCGATAGTCGCTGGTGGACAGGTGCCCGGCGCGGGTCTCGATCGGCAGCAGGCGGATGCAGGGCGGCAGGGCCGGATCGTACAGCAGCTCGGTCGGGCACATCGTGGTGCGGCCGGCGCTGGAAGGCAGGATGCGCTGGCCGTAGTCGGCGAAGAAGATCGCGTTGATCAGCTCGGTTTTTCCGCGCGAGAACTCGGCCACGAAGGCAACCGACAGGCGATCGTCACGCAGCCGGGCCAGCGCCCGTTCGAGCTGCTGCTCGCCGGCGCCGTCGATCAGCGCGGCATCGCGCAAGGCGGCGCCATAGCCTTCCAGCGCCTGCGCGACGGACGCGCGCCAGGCGCCATACTGTTGAAAATCCTGCATGTTCCTAAGCCTGTTAACTGGCACAGCCAATCCTACGGTTCCAGCCTAACGCTGGCATTGCACGCAATAGAACGTCGAGCGCTGCCCCTGCTTGATCTGGCGGACCGGTTCGCCACAGTTTCTGCATGGCACTCCAGCACGATCATAGACGAAATATGTCTGCTGGAAATAGCCGGATTGTCCGTTTACTGCAATAAAGTCTCTCAAGGTGCTGCCGCCCTGGACGATGGCCGCGGCCAGGATCTCCTTGATCGCCTCGGCCAGCCGGTCGTAGCGGGCACGGCTGATGCGCGACGCCGGCGTCTTCGGGTTGATCCCGGCGCGGAACAGGCTTTCGCAGGCGTAGATGTTGCCGACCCCGACGACGATGTCGCCCGCCAGCAGCACCTGCTTGATCGGCGCGCTGCGCTTGCGCGTCTCGCGCCACAGGAGCTCGCCGGAAAAGCGCTCGCCAAGGGGCTCGACGCCGAGGCCGCGCAGCAGCAGATGCGCTTCGAGCTCGCCTTCCTCCTTGCCATGCCAGAGGACGGCGCCGAAGCGGCGCGGATCGTGCAGGCGCAATACCTGCCGTCCCTCGGGCCCGCCGTCGGGCGCCATGACGACGAGGTCGAAATGGTCGTGCTTGCGCGGCTCGATCCCCGGCGGCAGCACGCGCAGGTGGCCGGACATGCCCAGGTGGACGATCAGGCTGCCGTGCTCGAAATGGATCAGCAGATACTTGCCGCGGCGGCCCGTGCCGATGATGCGGCGGCCCGCGAGCAGGTCGGACAGGCCGGGCGGGAAGGGCCAGCGCAGGCCTTCGCGGCGGACGATGGCCTGTTCGACGACGCGGCTTTCGATATGGGGCGCGACACCGCGCCGGGTGACTTCTACTTCTGGCAGTTCAGGCATGGGGGAGGGGATTCGTGTAAAGTCTTTGGCAACGAGTTTGCTGCTGCAATTCGTCCAACCGGCGTTGCAGTGCACGCGGGCGCATGCTCCAGCGTAGAATCAGACAACATCTCACATCCCGGACTTGCCTTGAAAAACGCTTTCGTCATTGTAACCCTCTCCAGCCTCCTGGCGGCGTGCGCTGTCGCGCCGCAACAGCAGCCGGCATCCGCCACGGCGTCCAGCACCAGCGCCGCCGACGAGCCGCTCGGACAGGAGCAGGAAGAGACGGCAGAGGCCACGGCGGCGGCCGATGAAGAAGAGGCGCAAGCCAGGGCGCGCGCCGAGCTCGAGGCGCGCCTGCCGAAGGTCGCGCTGACCAGCAGCATGCTGAACCAGCTACTTAAGGCCGAGTTCGCGTTTCGCAAGGGCGACTGGCAGGGCCCGTACCTGACCATGCTGTCGCTGGCGCAGCAGACCAAGGACCCGCGCCTGGCGCGCCGCGCGGCCGAGATGGCGGTGGCGGCCAAGCAGGCCGACGACACCCTGGCCGCGGTGCGCCTGTGGCGCGAACTCGACCCGGCGTCGGACGAGGCGACCCAGTATTTCGTCGGGATGGTGGTCACATCGGGCAACATCGCGGAAGTCGAGCCGATCTTCGTGCAGCGCCTCAAGGAGGCCCCGGCGAACCGCCGCGGCATGCTGCTGTTCCAGATCCAGCAATTGCTGGGCCGCGCCGAGGACAAGGAAGCGGCCGGCGCCATGCTCGAGCGCGTGATCGCGCCCTACAACGGCACCATGGAAGCGCATGCCGTGCGTGCCCACGCGGCGCTGGCACGGGGCGACCGCGACACCGCGCAGGCCGAAGCCCGGGCCGCCCTGGCGGCCAAGCCCGATTCCGAGATCGCGATGCTGATGCTGGCCCAGACCATCGGCGACGATGCCCAGGTCGCGCCGCTGCTGGAAGCCTTCCTCAAGGCGTATCCGGACGCCCGCGAGGTGCGCGCCGCCCATGCCCGCGTGCTGGTCAACCAGAAGCAGTACCCGCAGGCGCGCGCGCAGTTCGAGGCGCTGCTCAAGGCGAAACCCGACGACGCCGGCAACCTGTACGCGCTCGGCGTGCTGGCTACCCAGATGAACGACACGCAGGCGGCCGAAGGCTATTTCACCCGCTTCGTCGAGGTGCTGGGGCACAATCCGGAAGACGACCGCGACCCGACCCGGGCCTTGCTGATCCTGGCCCAGCTGGCCGAGGAACGCGGCGACTTCCCCGCCGCGCTCGGCTGGCTCGAGAAAGTGCCGGCGGGCACCGAGCCGCAACTGCTGTTCAGCGCCCAGCTGCGCCGCGCGGGCCTGCTGGCCAAGCGGGGCGACCTGGCCGGCGGGCGCAAGCTGCTGGCCAGCCTGAAGCCGAGCGAGCCGGCGCAGCAGGCCCAGGTGGCCGTGGCCGAAGCGCAGCTGCTGCGTGATGCCGGTCACCTGCTCGAGGCCTATTCCCTGATGGAGGCGGCAGCCAAGCGCTTCCCGAAGAACCCGGACTTGCTGTACGACTTCGCCCTGCTGGCCGAGAAGATCGGCCGGGTCGACGTGATGGAGAAGCAGCTGCGCGCCGTGATGGCGCAGGCGCCGGACAACCACCATGCCTACAACGCCCTCGGCTATTCGCTGGCCGAGCGCAACGTCCGCCTGCAGGAAGCCTATGCGCTGATCGCCAAGGCGCTCGAGATGGCGCCGGGCGACCCCTTCATCATGGACAGCATGGGCTGGGTGCAGTACCGCCTGGGCAAGCTCGACGAGGCCGAGAAATACCTGCGCCAGGCCTATGCGCTGCGCCGCGATCCGGAGATCGCCGTGCACCTGGGGGAGGTGCTGTTCCAGAAGGGGCAGCACGCCGAGGCCCAGCAGCTGTGGCGCGAAGCACGCGCCAAGGACCCGAAGAACGACACCCTGCGCAGCACGCTGGCGCGGCTGCGCCAGACCTTGTGAAATAATCCAGGCTTTTAACGGACCTGCCGGCCGCCATGCGCGTGCCGGCGCACGTTTCTATCACCCTCCCATTTCCGATGCCGATCTCCCGACGCCTGACCCTGCTCGCCTTTGCCGCCACGCTCGCCACCCTTGCCGGCTGCGCCACCACCAGCACCAATGTCTCGCCGGTTGCCGCCTACCGCGACACCATCGACCTCAACGGCCGCCTGTCGGTCAACTACCAGAAGGATGGCAAGGTCGAATCGCTGACCGGCAACTTCGACTGGAACCAGCGCCCGGGCCACGTCGACGTCGAACTGGCCTCGCCGCTGGGCCAGACGCTGGCGACCATCGCCGTCACGCCGCAGGCGGCCACGCTGACCCAGGCCGGCCGCGCCCCGGTGACGGCCAGCGACATTGACGCCCTGACGCAGCGGACGCTGGGATGGCCGCTGCCGGTGTCCGGCCTGCGCGACTGGCTGCAGGGTTATGCGGTCGACGCCCGGGGGCAGCGTTTTGCCGCTTCCCCGGCCAACAACAGCGTGACCACGGGCGACGGCTGGCGCCTGCGCTTCGTCGAATGGCAGGACGCAAACGCCGCGCAACCCAGGCCGCGCGTCATCCATGCCGAGCGCGCCGCGGCAGGCGATATCCAGGACCTGGCGATTCGCATCGTCGTCAATCCGGCGGCCAATTAAGGTGCAGACTTCCATGCGTTCGCTGCACCATTGCCCGGCCCCGGCCAAGCTCAACCTGTTCCTGCACGTCGTCGGCCGCCGCGCCGACGGCTACCACCTGCTGCAAAGCGTGTTCCAGCTGATCGACCGCAGCGACACCCTGCATTTCGACCTGCGCGACGACGAGCGCATCGTGCGCACCAACGAGGTTCCCGGCGTGCCGGAAGAGCAGGACCTGATCGTGCGCGCCCTGCGCCTGCTGCAGGCGCAATACCGGCGCCGGCATGGACGCCTGCCGCCGGGCATCGAGGTGACGGTCGAGAAGATCCTGCCGATGGGCGGCGGGCTGGGCGGCGGGTCGTCCGATGCGGCCACCGCGCTGATGGCGGCCAACCACCTGTGGCAGGCCGGGCTGACGCAGCAGGAGCTGATGGACGTCGGCTTGCCGCTGGGGGCGGACATCCCATTCTTCCTGTTCGGTCAGGCCGCGTTCGTCGAGGGCGTCGGCGAGGCGCTGCAGCCGGTCCCTGGCCCCGATTGCTGGTACGTGGTGGTCGAGCCGGGCGTGTCGGTGCCGACCCCGGCAATTTTTTCTGCGCCGGATTTGACGAGGGACACAAGGCCCGTTACAATAGCGGACTTTTCCAGCAGCCTCGCTGTTTCAGGCAGGCAGTTGAGCTTCGGGAAAAATGATTTGCAGGACGTGGCTGAGCGCCTGTTCCCGCCGGTAGCAGAGGCGGTGGCATGGTTGGGCAGCTACGGCGAGGCCAGGATGACTGGCTCGGGAGCGTGTGTGTTTTGCGCGTTTTCCGGCGAGCGCGATGCGGACCAGGTTCTGGCACAGGTGCCGGGAAAGTGGAAAGCGTGGAAAGCGCAGTCGCTAGGAAGTCACCCGATGAAATCGCTCTTGCAAATCAACGAGTTGTAGAATAAAATTTTGCCTGTCGCGACGTTAGACGTTAAAATACGTAGAATGTAACGGCAAGCAGTTCAGGTCGTGTAGGGGAATCGCCAAGTTGGTTAAGGCACCGGATTTTGATTCCGGCATTCCAAGGTTCGAATCCTTGTTCCCCTGCCAAAGTTTTCCCGGCTGTCGAGGCGTATTCCTCCAGCGGGTCAAAACAGCGGTGCAGCGCTCTTCGCGAACCGCACAAGCTAATCAGCCGGTACATCCGGCTGATTGTTTTTCCAGTGTCAACGTTTATCTCTTGGGACTCCCTCCATGGCTTACGAAAACCTGATGGTTTTTACCGGCAACGCCAATCCGGCACTAGCAGAGGGGGTCGCTAAGAACCTCGGCATTCCTCTCGGAAAAGCAGTCGTTTCGAAGTTCTCGGACGGCGAAGTCATGGTCGAGATCAACGAGAACGTGCGCGGCAAGGATGTCTTCGTCCTGCAATCGACCTGCGCACCGACCAACGACAACCTGATGGAACTGATGCTGATGGTCGACGCGCTCAAGCGCGCATCGGCCGGCCGCATCACCGCCGCCATCCCGTATTTCGGCTACGCCCGCCAGGACCGCCGCCCGCGCTCGGCGCGCGTCGCGATCTCGGCCAAGGTCGTTGCCAACATGCTGGAAGAAGCCGGCGTCGAGCGCGTCCTGATCATGGACCTGCACGCCGACCAGATCCAGGGCTTCTTCGACATCCCGGTCGACAACATCTACGCATCGCCGCTGCTGCTGGGTGACCTGCAAAAGCGCAACTACGACGACCTGCTGGTCGTCTCGCCCGACGTCGGCGGCGTGGTCCGCGCCCGTGCACTGGCCAAGCGCCTCGGCTGCGACCTGGCGATCATCGACAAGCGCCGCCCGAAGGCGAACGTGTCGGAAGTCATGAACATCATCGGTGAGGTCGAAGGCCGCAACTGCGTGATCATGGACGACATGGTCGACACCGCGGGCACGCTGTGCAAGGCCGCCGAAGTGCTCAAGGAGCGCGGCGCCAAGAAAGTCGTCGCCTATTGCACGCACCCGGTGCTGTCGGGTCCGGCCATCGACCGTATCCAGAATTCGCCGCTCGACGAGCTGGTCGTCACCGACACCATCCCGCTGAGCGCAGCCGGCGCCGCCTGCACCAAGATCCGCCAGCTGACCGCCGCACCGCTGCTGGCCGAGACCTTCAAGCGCATCGTGAAGGGCGACTCGGTGATGTCGCTGTTCGTCGACTAAAGCAACAGAACGCTGTTTTCACGGCGCGCCTGGCTGATCCAGCCGGCGCGCCGTTGACGTATCAAGGACAAGTACATATGTCGTGCCCGCCTGCGCGGGGACGATATTCCCGGCGGTGCCGGGGGTATTGGAACTTGGGTCCCCGCCTGCGCGGGGACGACATTCCCGGCGGTGCCGGGGGGAATGGAACTTGGGCCCCCGCCTGCGCGGGGACGATATTCCCGGCGGTGCCGGGAATAATGGAACTTGGGTCCCCGCCTGCGCGGGGACGATATTCCCGGCGGTGCCGGAGGTAATGGAACTTGGGTCCCCGCCTGCGCGGGGACGATATTCCCGGCGGTGCCGGGAATATCGATTTCTTGAGCGCGCGGTATGGCGCTCGTTCACGACTGCCCCTGGTCGCGGGGGCGGTCACCACTGGGTTACCGGGCTGGTGCAATAGCGCTGGCATTCGGACCCGTTTATTTTTGGAGTTTCACATGAAAGTAGTCGCATTCAACCGCACTCAGCAGGGGACCGGAGCGAGCCGCCGCCTGCGCAACGCCGGCCAAACCCCGGGCATCATCTACGGTGGCGCCGAAGCCCCGCAACTGATCGCCCTGGACGGCAACGCGTTGTTCCACGCGCTCAAGAAAGAAGCTTTCCACGGTTCGATCCTGGACCTCGAAATCGAAGGCCAGACCCAGCAAGTCCTGCTGCGCGACTTCCAGATGCACGCATACAAGCAACTGGTCCTGCACGCTGACTTCCAGCGCGTCGACACCTCGAAGCCGATCCACACCAAGGTCACCCTGCACTTCGTCAACGCCGAGATCTCGCCGGCCGTCAAGCTGAGCGGCGCCGTCATCTCGCACGTGGCGAACGAACTGGAAGTGGCTTGCCTGCCGGGCAAACTGCCGGAGTTCATCGAAGTCGACCTGAGCAAGCTGGAAGCCGGCCAGTCGGTCCACGTGAACGACCTGACCCTGCCGGAAGGCGTGACCGCGCTGACCCACGGCCAGAACCTGACCCTGGTGACCACCTCGATCCCGCGCGGCGCCGCTTCGACCGAAGCTGCCCAGTAATACCTCCTTCGCAAGCCGCGCAAGCGGCGTGCAGGAAAAAACCCGCCGAGGCTTGTCCGGCGGGTTTTTTGTTTCCAGAACCGCCGTGGTTTTGTCTAGCAGTGTTTGCTTTTCGTAGGTGGGCGGCTCCACCTGGCATGGCGCAGGTCCGCGCCATATTTGCCGCCCCCGCGTTCAATGCACGGATGCGGGCCGCAGGTCGCCGGAGCAGCGCGGCAGCGCCGCCCTACGTGCCGGGCAGCTGCACGTAGCCGAAGCGGCGCGGCAGGGCTTCCGTTGCCAGCCGCTCCACGCGCACACGCCGCTCCGCCACCGGCAGCACCAGTTCGGCGGCATCGTCCTCCAGCCAGGCCATGATCGCCTCGATCGAAGCGGGCCGGCCGTCGAGCTCCATGCGGGCCAGCACCTGCGCCACGTCGCGGTCGTCCAGCTGGGCCACGACGTCGCCGGCCTGCAGCACCAGCGCGCCGGCATCGGTCATGAACACCTCGTCCGGGAGAGCCAGCGCCTGTCCGGTCTGCAGCACGAAGCCCTGCACGGGATCGGTGCGCGCGATGAAAGGCGTCGCTTCCAGGTTCACGTATACCCGTTGCGGACCGTTCTGGAAATACCAGCGGCCCTTGTCGTCGTGCCCGTAGTTGCGGTTGATGAAACCGACCAGCGCCGCATTGGTCAGCTTGTCGCCCGGCGCATTCGCGCGCTGGGCCGCTTCGTCGCGCATGCGCCAGTTGCCGCGCGCATCCAGCGCCAGCCAGCCATAGCAGTGCGGCACGTTCGGCCACTTGGCCATTGCCTGTTTTACGATGTCGTCCATAGTCTCAAGCTTCGCATGGTTCGTAAGCGGCGGGCGCGCGCAATGCAGGCGTACCGGCAAGCTCGTCGAAGAAATGCAGGATACGGCGCGGCAGCCAGTCGATCCGGCCGGGGAAGGGCCCGACCGCAAAGCCGACGTGGCCGCCTTCGTCAGGATACTCCAGCGTCACGGCCTGCGATGCGGTTTGCGGCAAATGCGCGCCCGGCAGGAAGGGATCGTTGCGGGCGTTGAGCACCAGGGTCGGCACCGTGATGGCGTCCAGCACGTGGCGGGCGCTGGCGCGGTGCCAGTAGTCGTCGGTGTCGCGGTAGCCGTGCAGCGGCGCCGTCACCACGTTGTCGAACGCGTACAGGTCGCGTGCGCCGAGCAGGGCCTTGCGGTCGAACAGGCCGGGGTAGCGTTCCAGCTTGGCCAGGCATTTCGGCTTCAGGGTTTGCAGGAACATGCGCGTGTACAGCATGTTGAAACCGGACGACAGCGCTTCGCCGCCGCGCGCCAGGTCGAGCGGGGCGGAGATGGCGCAGGCCGCCTCGACAATCCCGGCGCCGTGGCCCGATTCGCCCAGCCAGCGCAGCAAGGCATTGCCGCCCAGGGACACGCCCGCCACGAGCACCGGGCCCGGGGCACGCGCGTGCAGCGTGCGCACGATCCAGTCGACTTCCAGGGCATCGCCGGAATGGTAGAAGCGCGGCATCAGGTTGGCTTCGCCCGAGCAGCCGCGAAAGTGCGGCACCGCGCCCGACCAGCCGCGTTCGCGCAGCATGGCCATCAGCGAACGCGCGTAATGGCTGTCGGAGGAGCCTTCCAGCCCGTGGAACAGCACCACCAGCGGCTTGCCCGGCTGGCCGTCGACGAAATCGACGTCGATGAAGTCGCCATCGGGACTCGGCCAGCGCTCGCGCCGGTAGGCGACCGGGGGCTTGGCAACGCAGGTCGCCGGGTAGATGGTCTGGAGGTGGCCGCCGGGCAGCCAGGCAGGCGCGCGATAGTGCATGCGAGTGGGGTGCGGCCGGAGCCGCACCGCGGGAGAGCAGATCAGTGGTGCTTCATCACCGTACCCGGCGCCAGGCGGTACTGGGTGCCGCAGTACGGGCATTTCGCTTCGCCGTGGTGGTCGAAGTCGAGGAAGATGCGCGGGTGCGAGGACCACAGCGGCATGGCCGGATTCGGGCAATGCGCCGGCAGGTCCTTGGCCTCGAGCTCCACCACGGGCATCGTCTTTTGGTTCATCTGGTTCTCCGTCAAGCGAAAGTTGGACAAAGACACGATTCTACCGGATTCACCCTGCATACCGAAATGATCGGTAGAATATCAGGCTGATCACAATCGAGCCGACGCGCTTGCCGTTTCCTGTGCCAGCCCGCGTCGCCCCTTTACATGCGTTTCATGCCCGACCGTTTCAAGCCCGTCGCCGCATCTGCCCGTCGCGGCAGTTGCAGGAAAACCACATGAGCCAGGCCGAGCCGCCTGGCCGGCCCCATCCGGCCGCAACGGACATGCCCGAGGCGCACGACTCCGCTGCCTGGCGAGAGGGTTTCAAGACCGGCCTGCCCACCCTGTTCGGCATCGGCGCCTGGGGCCTGGTGGTGGGCATCGCGATGGTCAAGAGCGGGCTCACCGCCGCGCAGGCAGTGGGCATGACGTTGCTGGTGTTCGCCGGTTCCGCCCAGCTCGCGTCACTCCCACTGATCGCGGCCGCTGCCCCGATCTGGGTCATCTTCGCCACCGCGCTGGTGGTCAACCTGCGTTTCGTCATCTTCTCCGCGCTGCTCGGCCCGCATTTTTCGCACCTGCCCTGGAAGCAGCGCTTCCTGCTCGGTTATGTCTCGGGCGACCTGACCGTGGCGATGTTCCTGCAGCGCTATCCGACCGCCGAGCGCGTCGCCGGCAAGCTTTCGTACCTGAAGGGATTGATGTACCCGAACTGGTTTGCCTGGCAGGCCGGTTCGCTGGTCGGCATCTTCCTGGGCAGCGCCATTCCTTCCGAATGGGGGCTGGGCTTTGCCGGCACGCTGGCGATCCTTTGCATCATGGTCCCGCTGATCATCAACAATGCGGCGCTGTGCGGCGTGGTGGTGGCGCTCGCGGTCTCGGTGCTGGCCCACGGCCTGCCGTACAAGCTCGGCCTGCTGCTGGCCGTCGTGGTCGGCATGGCCACCGCGATGACGGTCGAAGAGACCTTCGCCAAGAGGAAGGTCAAGCATGGCTGACTGGGAAATCTGGGTCACCATCGGCGTGCTGTGCGTGGCCACCGCCGCCACCCGCAGTTCGTTCTGGCTGATCGGCCACCGGGTGACGATCCCGCCACGGGTGCAGGAGATGCTGCGCTATGCGCCCGCCTGCGCGCTCGCCGCCATCATCGGGCCCGACCTGTTGATCGATACGCAGGGCCAGGCCCAGCTGACGCTGGCCAATCCCAAGCTGCTCGCCGGCCTGGCGGCCCTGGCCTTCTACCTGTGGCGGCGCAGCATGCTGCTGACCATCCTGTTCGGGATGGGCGCCTTCACGCTACTGCGCCTTTTCGGCCCTTCCGCCTAGCCAAAGCCCGGCAAGGCTGCTGCGCCCCGCATGCAAATCGAGGGTGCCGCCGGTGGTCCGCACAGCTGCCGTTTGCAACGGTTTTTCGAGGTGCGCTCATGTACAATGACGTTTTTTCACTATTTCACTGTTGAAAAGCCAATGGACGACGTTCTCAGTTTCACCCGCTTGCAAGACCTGATCGACCGCGATGCGCTGCAGAACAAGCGCGTCTTTATCCGCGCCGACCTGAATGTACCGCAGGATGACGCTGGCAATATCACCGAAGACACCCGTATTCGCGCCTCCGTGCCGGCGATCCAGGCCGCAGTCAAGGCCGGCGCCGCCGTGATGGTCACCTCGCACCTGGGCCGTCCGACCGAGGGCGAGTTCAAGCCGGAAGACAGCCTGGCGCCGGTCGCCGCGCGCCTGTCCGAGCTGCTCGGCCAGCCGGTCGAACTCAAGCAGAACTGGGTCGATGGCGTGGATGTTGCGCCGGGCCAGGTCGTGTTGCTGGAAAACTGCCGCGTCAACAAGGGTGAAAAGAAGAACAACGATGAGCTGGCAGAGAAGATGGCCAAGCTGTGCGACGTCTATGTGAACGACGCCTTCGGCACCGCGCACCGTGCCGAAGCCACCACCCACGGCATCGCTAAATTCGCTCCCGTCGTCGCTGCCGGCCCGCTGCTGGCGGCCGAACTCGACGCGCTGGGCAAGGCCCTGGGCCAGCCGAAGCGTCCGCTGCTGGCCATCGTGGCCGGTTCGAAGGTGTCGACCAAGCTGTCGATCCTGCAGAGCCTGGCAGGCAAGGTGGACAACCTGATCGTCGGCGGCGGCATCGCCAACACCTTCATGAAGGCCGTCGGCCTGAACATCGGCAAGTCGCTGCACGAAGCCGACCTGCTTGGCGAAGCGAAGCAGATCATCGACATGATGGCCGCGCGTGGCGCCCAGGTGCCGATTCCCGTGGACGTGGTCTGCGCCAAGGAATTCAGCCCGAACGCCGCTGCGACGGTGAAAGACGTGGCGGACGTGCTTGATGACGACATGATCCTCGACATCGGCCCGAAGACCGCCGCCATGCTGGCCGAGCAGGTCGCCAAGGCCGGCACCATCGTCTGGAACGGACCGGTGGGCGTGTTCGAGTTCGACCAGTTCGCCGAAGGCACCAAGACGCTGGCCATGGCGATCGCCCAGTCGAATGGCTTCTCGATCGCCGGCGGTGGCGACACCCTGGCGGCGATTGCCAAGTACGACATCGGCGACCAGATCGGCTACATCTCGACCGGCGGTGGCGCCTTCCTCGAGTTCCTGGAAGGGAAAACCCTGCCGGCAGTCGAGATCCTGCTCCAGCGTAACGCCAAGTAATGTCAGCGCAGCCCCGGGGGCTGCGCTTCTCTTTCAGAACCAAGGATTTCACACCCATGCAAGCTGCGCGTCCCATGTACAACGCCACCAAGATCGTCGCTACCATCGGCCCGGCGTCGACCGACTTCGATATCCTCGTCAAAATGATCGGTGCCGGCGTCGATGTCGTGCGCCTGAACTTCTCGCACGGCAAGGCGCAGGACCACATCGACCGCGCTGCGCTGGTGCGCCGCGCTGCCGCCGAATGCGGCGTCGAGGTGGCGATCATGGCCGACATGCAGGGGCCGAAGATCCGCGTCGGCAAGTTTGAGCAAGGCAAGATCTTCCTGAACAATGGCGACAAGTTCATCCTGGATGCCAAATGGGGCGAGAACGGCGAGCTGGGCAACCAGGAACGTGTCGGCCTCGACTACAAGGCATTGCCGCGCGACGTCAGGCCGGGCGACAAGTTGCTGCTCAACGACGGCCTGATCGTGCTGATCGTCGACAAGGTCGTCGGCCACGAGATCTGCACCACCGTGAAGGTCGGCGGCGAGCTGTCGAACAACAAGGGCATCAACCGCATGGGCGGCGGCCTGACCGCGCCGGCCCTGACCTCAAAGGACATGGAAGACATCAAGACCGCGATGAGCTTCCAGGCCGACTACCTGGCCATTTCCTTCCCCAAGAACGCCACCGACATGGAAATGGCGCGCCAGCTGGCCAACATCGCCGGCGAACCCTACGGCCACAAGCCGATGATGATCGCCAAGATCGAGCGCGCCGAGGCGATTCCCGTGCTGCAGGAAATCCTGGACGCCTCGGACGGCATCATGGTCGCGCGCGGCGACCTGGCGGTCGAGGTGGGCAACGCGGCGGTACCGGCGCTGCAGAAGCGCATGATCAAGATGGCGCGCGCTTCCAACAAGCTGGCGATCACCGCGACCCAGATGATGGAGTCGATGATCGTCAACGCGGTGCCGACCCGCGCCGAAGTGTCGGACGTGGCCAACGCCGTGCTGGACGGCACCGACGCCGTGATGACCTCGGCCGAGACCGCATCGGGCAAGTACCCGGTCGAGACGGTCGAGATGATGGCCGCCATCTGCCTCGAGGCCGAACAATCCGAATACAACAAGCAGGACGCAGATTTCCTGAATGTCCAGTTCACCCGCATCGACCAGTCGATTGCCTACGGCACCCTGTTCACGGCGCACCACCTGAAGGTGAAGGCGATCGTGGCGCTGACCGAATCGGGCTCGACCGCGCTGTGGATGAGCCGCCACTCGATCGACACGCCGATCTTCGCACTGACCCCGCTGCAAACGACGCAGCGCAAGGCGTCGCTGTACCGGAACGTGCGAGCATTCCACCTTCTGCAGGAAGGGGGCAGCCACGCCGTACTGCGCAAGGCCGAAGAGGTCCTGATCCGCGAAGGCATGGTGCGCAAGGGCGACCTGATCGTCGTGACCTGGGGCTCACCGATGGGCCAGGCCGGCGGCACCAATGCGCTCAAAATCGTGCGCGTGGGCGAGCTGGACGAAATAGTTTCTTAATTGTTTGGAGTAATCAACCATGGCACTCGTATCGCTGCGTCAACTGCTGGACCACGCCGCCGAAAACGGCTACGGCCTGCCGGCTTTTAACGTCAACAACCTGGAACAGGTGCAGGCCATCATGGCCGCCGCCGACGCCACCAACAGCCCGGTCATCATGCAAGCCTCGGCCGGCGCCCGCAAGTATGCAGGCGAAGCCTTCCTGCGCCACCTGATCGACGCCGCCGTCGAAGCCTACCCGCACATCCCGGTCGTCATGCACCAGGACCATGGCCAGTCGCCGGCGGTCTGCATGGCCGCGATCCGTTCGGGCTTCAGCTCGGTGATGATGGACGGTTCGCTGGAGGCCGACGGCAAGAGCGTTGCTTCGTACGAATACAACGTGGAAGTCTCGCGTGAAGTCGTGAAGTTCGCGCACTCGATCGGCGTGACGGTGGAGGCCGAACTGGGCGTGCTCGGTTCGCTCGAAACGATGAAAGGCGACAAGGAAGACGGCCACGGCGCCGACGGCACCATGACCCGCGAGCAGCTGCTGACCGATGTGAACCAGGCCGCCGACTTCGTGGCCAAAACGCAATGCGACGCGCTGGCCATCGCCATCGGCACCTCGCACGGCGCCTATAAATTCACCCGCAAGCCGACCGGCGACATCCTGGCGATCGACCGCATCAAGGAAATCCACGCCCGTATCCCGAACACCCACCTGGTGATGCACGGCTCGTCGTCGGTGCCGCAGGAACTGCTGGCGATCATCCGCGAATTCGGCGGCGACATGAAAGAAACCTACGGCGTGCCGGTCGAAGAGATCCAGGAAGGCATCAAGCACGGTGTCCGCAAGATCAACATCGACACCGACATCCGCCTGGCCATGACCGCTGCGATCCGCAAGTACATGTTCCAGAACCCGTCGAAGTTCGACCCGCGCGACTACCTCAAGCCGGCGCGCGAAGCCGCCACCGAAATCTGCAAGGCGCGCTACCTGTCCTTCGGCTGCGAAGGCATGGCCGCCAAGATCAAGCCGATCCCGCTGGAGAAGATGGCCGAGCGCTACAAGGCGGGCGAGCTGGCGCAGATCGTGCAGTAAATCTGAAGTAGGGCTGTGCAGCGGATTTCAGTACGCTGCACAGCAGGACTCACGTATCAAGCTTTACCACCGCCTCTTATCAACGTCATCCCGGCGCAGGCCGGGATCCAATTTCGCCAGCACACCGACACCGTTACTGCACCAAATCACGGAGAAACCTGGGCACCGGCCTGCGCCGGTGCGACGGTCTTCAGTGGAGTAATGAGTGCATTCGAAGTCGGCCTTTACACAAAATTGGGCTCCCGCCTTCGCGGGAGCGACGGAGCAAGGGCCGGTGGTCTTTGCCGAATTGACGTAAAATTACGCACTGGCCCAGGCCACCCCCAGACCTGACCCATCGACCGGCACATTCCCCGGTCCCGTTTCCCTGATATCCCATCTATGAACAGCCTCTACCAATCCACCATCCAGTCCCTGCCACTGCTCGGCCGCGGCAAGGTACGCGACAACTACGCTGTCGGCGACGACAAGATCCTGATCGTCACCACCGACCGCCTGTCGGCCTTCGACGTGGTCATGAACGAGCCGATTCCCGGCAAGGGCATGGTGCTGAACCAGATGAGCGACTTCTGGTTCGAGAAGCTCGGCCACATCGTGCCGAACCACCTGACCGGCGTCGCGCCGGAATCGGTCGTCGCGCCCAGCGAAGTGGAGCAGGTGCGCGGCCGCGCGGTCGTGGCCAAGCGCCTCAAGCCGATCCTGGTCGAAGCCGTCGTACGCGGCTACATCATCGGCTCGGGCTGGAAGGATTATCAGGAAAGCGGCGCCGTCTGCGGCATCCAGCTGCCCGCCGGCCTGCGCCAGGCCGACAAGCTGCCGCAGCCGCTGTTCACCCCGGCCGCCAAGGCCGACATCGGCGAACACGACGAGAACATCTCCTTCGAAGAGATGGAAAACCGCATCGGCAAGGAGCTGGCCGCCAAGATGCGCGACATCAGCATCCAGCTGTACACCACCGCTGCCGAATACGCGGCCACGCGCGGCATCATCATCGCCGACACCAAGTTCGAATTCGGCCTGGACGACAACGGCACCCTGCACCTGATGGATGAAGTGCTGACCGCCGACTCGTCGCGCTTCTGGCCGGCCGACTCGTACGCGCCGGGCATGTCGCCGCCGTCGTTCGACAAGCAGTTCGTGCGCGACTACCTCGAGACCCTGACCGACTGGGGCAAGACCGCGCCGGCGCCAAGCCTGCCGCAAGACGTCATCGAGAAGACCCAGGCCAAGTATTTCGAAGCCATCGAACGCCTCACCGGCGAGAAGCTGAAGGCGTAAGCAGATGAGTGAACAAGCAAAACCTCTCGTTGGCGTGATCATGGGTTCGTCCTCGGACTGGGACGTGATGAAGAATGCGGTCGACGTGCTGAAGCAGTTCGGCGTGCCCTTCGAAGCGCAGGTGATCTCGGCGCACCGCATGCCGGACGAGATGTTCACCTATGCCCAGACCGCACGCGAGCGCGGCCTGCGCGCGATCATCGCCGGGGCGGGGGGCGCCGCCCACCTGCCGGGCATGGTGGCCGCCAAGACCATCGTGCCGGTGCTCGGCGTGCCGGTGCCTTCGAAGTACCTGCGCGGCGAGGATTCGCTGCTGTCGATCGTGCAGATGCCGAAAGGCGTGCCGGTGTCGACCTTCGCCATCGGCGAGGCCGGCGCCGCCAATGCCGCCCTGACCGCGGTGGCGATCCTGGCTGCCACGGACGAGGCGCTGGCGCAGAAGCTGCTGGCCTTCCGCCGTGAACAGACCGCGGCCGCCCAGGCCATGACCCTTCCCGTCTGATGCAGCATGAGTGATTCCGCAGTCAAGCAAGTATCTCTGCCCACCGCCAATCCCTCGGCCTGGCTCGGCGTGATGGGCGGCGGCCAGCTCGGCCGCATGTTCGCCCACGCCGCCCAGGCGATGGGCTACAAGGTCGCCGTGCTCGAACCTGGCAAGGACTGCCCGGCCGGGCAGGTCGCCGAGCGCCTGATCACGGCGAGCTATACCGACCCCGCGGGCCTGGCCGAACTGGCGCAGACCTGCGTGGCCGTCACCACCGAATTCGAGAACGTCCCGGCCGACAGCATGGCTTGGCTGGGCGAGCGCAGCTTCGTGGCACCAAGCGCGTCCTGCGTGTCGATCGCGCAGGACCGCATCGCGGAGAAGCGCTTCTTCGTGGAGTGCGCACCGCGCTCCGGCGTGATGCCGGCGCCGCACAAGACCATCGCTTCGCACGCCGACATCGACGCCATCGACGACGGCCTGCTGCCGGGCATCCTGAAGACCGTGCGCATGGGCTACGACGGCAAGGGCCAGGTGCGCGTGCGTACCCGCGAGGACGTGCGCGCCGCGTTCGACGCGATGAACGGCGTGACCTGCCTGCTGGAGAAGATGCTGCCGCTGGCCTATGAAGTGTCGGTGCTGACCGCACGCGGCCATGACGGCGTCTCGGTGGTGTACCCGATCGCCGAGAACGTGCACCGCGACGGCATCCTGTTCACGACCACCGTGCCGGGGCCGAACGTTTCTGAAGCCTGCGCGAAGCAGGCGCAGGATGCGGCGCGCGCGATCGTGGACCAGCTGGGCTACGTCGGCGTGCTGTGCATCGAATTCTTCGTCCTGCAGGACGGCACCCTGGTCGTTAACGAGATGGCGCCGCGCCCGCACAACAGCGGCCACTACACCATCGATGCCTGCGTCACCAGCCAGTTTGCGCAGCAGGTGCGCGCGATGGCGCGCTTGCCGCTGGGCGACGTGCGCCAGCATTCGCCGGCCGTGATGCTCAACATCCTGGGTGATGTCTGGTTCGAGGGCGGCAGTGACGTGCCGCGTGAACCGGCATGGGACCGCGTGCTGGCGCTGCCGGGCGCGAACCTGCACCTGTACGGCAAGGACGACCCGCGCCGCGCGCGCAAGATGGGCCACGTCACGTTTGTTGCGCCCACGCTCGCCGAAGCACAGGCCAGCCTGCGCGAAGCCTGTACGATCCTGGGCATTCCGGAGTGAGCATGGACAAGCAGGACCTCGACCAGGCCGCCATCGACGCGGCCGCAAGCGCGCTGGAAAGCGGCGCGCTGGTCGCCTTCCCGACCGAGACCGTGTACGGCCTTGGCGCCGACGCCGAGAACCCGGCGGCGGTTGCGGCCATCTATGCCGCCAAGGGCCGCCCGCAGGACCACCCGGTCATCGTGCACCTCGCGCCCGAAGCGCCGCTCGACTACTGGGCGGCCGGCATCCCGCGCGAAGCCCGGGCGCTGGCCGATGCCTTCTGGCCCGGTCCGCTGACCATGATCCTGAAACGCGCGCCGCATATCCCGGACGCGGTCAGCGGCGGCCAGGACACGGTCGGCCTGCGCTGCCCCTCGCATCCGGTGGCGATCGCGCTGCTGCGCGCCTTCAAGGGCGGCAAGGGCGGCGTCGCGGCGCCTTCGGCCAACAAGTTCGGGGCCGTCAGCCCGACCCTGGCCCAGCACGTGCGCGACGAGTTCGGCCAGGACGGCACGGTGGCCATGGTGCTCGACGGCGGAGCCTCCCAGGTCGGCATCGAATCGACGATCGTCGACCTGTCGCGCCTGGCGACGCACGGCCCGGTGTTGCTGCGCCCGGGCCACATCAGCGCCGACGCCATCGCCGCGGTGATCGACCAGGCGCCGGCTGCGCCCGACATCGCCGCCCCGCGCGCTTCCGGTACGCTCGAGTCGCATTACGCCCCGCACACGCCGGTGGCCATGCAGGACAGCGCCACCTTGCGCCAGACGCTGGCGCAACTGGCGGGGGCAGGGCGCACAGTGGCGCTCATCCATTACTCGGATGTACCGCTCACCGACAAGCCGGCAACCCACGCCGCGCTGCGCCTGCCGGCCACCCCGGACGGTTTTGCACATGCCTTGTACGCGGCCCTGCGCGCCATGGATGGCCACGGCGCCGACGTGATCCTGGTCGAAGCGCCACCCTCGGGAGGCGCCTGGCTGGGGGTGAACGACCGCCTGCGCCGCGCGGCCCACGGCTCGACCGGCATCGTGCACGGCCTGCTCAACCGCGAACCACTCCCCTGAGCATGCGGCCCGGGCAGAACGCCTGTCTTAAGGGGCGTTCTGCCACATTTCAGTGCTAAAAAACCACTTCTTTCCGGCATGATCGCGGGGCTATAATCGCCTCCCGGTCATGTTGCTTTTGTGACCAAGAACTGACGAATAAGCAACTATTTTCCTATACAAGCAAGTTGAACACTGGCATATTATTCGGACACGAATAGTACGGCCGTTCGCCTCAGAATAATTCCAACTCAGGAGACATAATGCGTCAAACCAAACTCGCGCTCGCGCTGTTGACGGCGGCCGTACTGGCTGCGTGCGGCGGAACCAGCCCAGGCGGCGGCGACCAAACGCAGAAGCTGACGTTCACCCAACAGGTATCGTTCGGCGACAGCCTGTCCGACGTCGGGACCTACGCCGTGGGTGCGGTCAAGACCGCTGGCGGCGGCAAGTACACCATCAA
The DNA here is from genome assembly GCF_042432755.1 of Massilia consociata. Lineage (NCBI taxonomy): Bacteria > Pseudomonadati > Pseudomonadota > Betaproteobacteria > Burkholderiales > Oxalobacteraceae > Massilia > Massilia consociata. The sequence continues at coordinate 13,864 of NZ_JBHLWP010000007.1, read as the reverse complement.
TGGCGACGGCACCTCGAAAAGCCCCGACCTGAACGGCAAGGTCTGGGTGGAATTCCTGGCGGCCGAGCTGAAGCTGCCGGCGCCCTGCGCCGCCCAGACCGGGCTGGCGGGCGACGCCGCACTGGGCTTTTCCATCCCGGTGGCCCAGCACCTCAACTGCTTCAACTACGCCCAGGGCGGCTCGCGCGTGACCAATCCGGTCGGGCCGGGCAACCCGGCCACCGGCTCGTCGATCGGCCAAACCACCTTGCCGCTCGTCGCCCAGATCGCCAACCACCTGTCCCGCACGGGCAACAAGTTCAGCGGCACCGAGCTGGTCACCGTCCTGTCGGGCGGTAACGACGTGCTGATGGCGTTGAGCACCATGCAGGCCCAGGCCACCGCCGCCGGCAATACCGCCGGCGCCCAGACCTTCGCGACTTCGCTGGCAATGCAGCTGGCCGCCGGCGCCAGCAATCCGCAGGCGGCCGCCCAGGCAATTGGCGCGGCGATCGCGGCCGAGAGCGCACGTCCTGGAAATACCAGCCAGACCATCGTCGCCGCCGCAGTCGGTGCCGCCGCGACCCAGCCGGGCAATGCCGCCGTCGCCCAGGCGTCGGTGTACGGCCCGATGGTCGCCAAGGCCCAGGCCGATGCGACTGCCGCCGGCGCCAAGGCCGGCGCCGACTATGCCGCCGCCAACGGCCCGAAGCTGGTGCAGGAGCTGGGCACCGCCGGTGCGCAGATGGCGGCGCTGGTGAAGAACGAGATCGTCGGCAAGGGCGCCAAGTACGTCGTGGTCGCCAACCTGCCGGACGTGGCCAGTGCCCCGGCCGCCAAGTCGCGCACCGCCGACATCCAGCAACTGATCGCCGCCATGGTCAATGCCTTCAATACCCAGCTGAAGTCCGGCCTGGGCGCCGACGACGCGCGCATCCTGTACGTCGACCTGTACACCGTCAGCAACGACCAGGTGAAGAATCCGGCGCCGTACGGCCTGACCAATACCACGAGCCCGGCATGCGGCCCGAACCCGCTCGGCACCACGTCCCTGATCTGCACTCCGTCCAACACGATCGCCGGTGATGTCAGCCGCTACATGTTCGCGGACGACATTCACCCGACGCCGTTCGAGAACAACCTGGTGGCGCGCTACGTCCTCAAGGAAATGGCCGTCAAGGGCTGGCTGTAAACGTCACGCTGCAAGACGCGAGGGGCCCGTCCTGGAGGGGCGGGCCTTCATCAAAAATCAGGAGAAAAGATGAAAGTACGTTTTCATAGTGTCGCCAAGGTGCTGGCCGTCGCTGCCGCGCTGGCCTGCGCCTCGACGGCATCGGCCCAGTCGGCTGGTCAGTTCACCGCCAAGTTCGGGCTCAACCAGCTGACCCCGAAGGTCGAGAGCGGCGACATCAGCGCGCCGGCCCTGCCGGGCACCAAGGCCGACGTCGGCAAGGACATCCAGCCGGTGCTGGTCTTCGCCTACGGACTGACCGACAACATCTCGCTCGAAACCTGCCTGGGCACGCCTTACAAGCACAAGATCTATGGCGCGGGCGCGATCGCCGGCACCGGCGAGCTGGGTTCGGTCGAGGCGCTGCCGCCGACCGTGTTTGCGCAGTACCGCTTCGGCGCTCCGAGCGCGACCTTCCGCCCCTTCGTCGGCATCGGCGCAACCTACGCCTATTTCATGAAAGAGCGTGGTTCGGCCAGGATGACCGCGATCACCAACCCGGGCAGCGGCGTCCCGACGACCTTCAGCATCGACAACAAGTTCACGTACACCGGCCAGATCGGCTGGCCGTGAACTTCACCGAGAAGTGGTTCGCCGACGTCACCGTCAACAAGAGCCGCCTGCGCACCGACGTGAACTTCTCGACCGGCCAGAAGCAGCACATGAAGCTGGACCCGGTGGCCGTGGTGCTGGCGGTCGGCTACAAGTTCTAAGCAGCAGTTGTCGCTTCACCCGAGGCCCGCCGCGTGCGGGCTTTTTTTGTGGTGCGGCGTTTCTTTCTGCGCTGCGCTATGGTGACGCACCGGCGCTGCCGGAATACATGGTAGGGAAGTATGTCAACAGAAAAAAGTTCGTCGCGGCTGCCACCCAGGCCTGCAGTGCCCATAACGCCTGAAGAAGCGCGCGCCCTGCAGCTGGCGCGCGAGCAGCGCGATGCGCAGGTGCGCGGCGTGGCCTCGATCGGGGAAATGCGCGAAGCCATCAAGGAAGCTGCGCGCGGCCTGCCGCCCCTGGCCGAGGTGCCGCGCCTGGGCCGGCTCGATGCGGCGGCCTTCCGGGCCCGGGCCATGCGCGGCCAGCCTTTCATCATCACCGGACTGGTCGGCCGCTGGCCGCTGTCAGCCATGGGCCCCGAGGTGTTGCGCGACCGTTATCCCCACCTGCGGGTACGTGCCCGGGTGGGAGACTACGTCGCCACCGCATTCGCGCCGGACCGGGCGATGCAGGACATGTCGATGGGCGACTACCTGGCGCTGTCCTTTGCCGGCACCGAGGGTTTGCCGCCCTACGTCGGCAACCTGGAACTGCGCGAGCTGAACGGGCTGTGCCACTGGCCGGCCTACTTCGGCAAGATGGGCCCGCCGCGCTTCTGGATCGGCCCGGCACGCACGGTGACCCCGCTGCACTGCGATTTCGACGACAACATCTTCGCGCAGATCTGGGGAACCAAGCGCATCTTCCTGGCGCCGCCGCACCACGATGAATTTTTATACGTGCGCGAGGCCAATCCGGTCTTGTTCGGCTCGCCCTTCGATCCCGAGTCGCCGGACTTCGACGCGTTCCCGCTGGCGCGCCGGGCGGCCCTGGTCGAATGCATCATGGCGCCGGGCGAGATGCTGTACGTGCCGGCAGGGTGGTATCACCAGGTGCGCGCGCTGACGTTCTCGCTGTCCGCCAACCGTTGGGCGCGGGGGCGGCCGCTCGTCCTGGCCAGAAGTGCGCTTTAATGCACGGAACGGGCGTACTGGGTGAAATGCTCCGAACTCAGCGCATGCTGGTACAGGAATCCCTGGTAGATGAAGCAGCCGGCGTCCGACAGGAACTGGCGCTGCCCCGGCGTCTCCACGCCTTCCGCGATCACCTGCAAGCCCAGGCTGTCGCCCAGCGCGATGATCGAGCGCACGATCGAGGCGTCGTTCTGGTCGGTGAGCACGTCGCGCATGAAGGACTGGTCGATCTTGAGCTGGTCGAGTGGCAGCTTGCGCAGGTAGGCCAGCGACGAGTACCCGGTCCCGAAGTCGTCGAGCGAAAAGCTGATGCCGCGCCGCTTGAGCGTGGCCATCGTGTGCGCCGTATGCGTGAAGTCGCTCACCACCAGGCTTTCGGTCAATTCCAGCTTCAGGCCGGACGGCTGCACGCCGGTCTGCTCGAAGATCTGCTGCAGCATCGGCACGAAGTCCGGCTCGGTGAACTGGCCGGCGCTGACGTTCACCGACAGGGTCAGGCCGGCCGTGTCCGGGAACCGCTGCCAGCGCGCCAGCTCGGTGCAGGCGGTGCGCAGCACCCAGCGTCCGATGTCGATGATCAGGCCGCTTTCCTCGGCGTTCTGGATGAACTCGGCCGGGTACAGCAGCTTGCCGTCCGGCAGGCGCCAGCGCAGCAGGGCCTCGGCCCCGATCACGCGGTTGCTGCGGTCGAGTTGCGGTTGGTAGTGCAGCACGAATTCGTTGTCGCGCAGCGCACGCCGCAGGCCGTTTTCCAACTCGGCCCGGGCCGACCAGGCCGCCTGCACGGCCGGGTCATGGAAGCGGTAGGTGTTGCGCCCGCACGCCTTGGCCTGGTACATCGCGGCATCGGCCTGGCGCAACGTCGATTCGACCGTGTCCACCGTGCCGCACATGGTCGCCACGCCGACGCTGACCGAGACCGAATACGTCATCTCGGCCAGCTGGAACGGCGCCGCCATCGCGGCCACCACCTTGGCCGCGACTGTTTCGGCCTGGGCCGCCGCGCCTTCGCGCGTGTCTTCCAGCGGCTGGATCAGGATCACGAATTCGTCGCCGCCCAGACGCGCCACCATGTCCGCTTCACGCACGCAGTGCTCGAGGCGGCGCGCCACCGCCTGCAGCAGCATGTCCCCGGCCGCGTGGCCCTGGGAATCGTTCAGGTACTTGAAGTTGTCGAGGTCGCAGAACATCAGGGCGCCGCACTTGCGCGTGCGCGCGCTGCCCAGCAGGGCGCGGCGCAGGTGGTCGAGCAGGCTGGCACGGTTCGGCAGGTCGGTCAGCGCATCGAAGAAGGCAAGGCGGTAGATCTTGGCTTCGTTGTGCTTGCGCTCGCTGATGTCGGTGCTGATCACCAGGATCTTCTGTGGCGAGCCGAAGGCGTCGTCGGGAGCCAGCAGGGTCCAGCGGGTATCGGTTTCGATGCAGACGCCGTCGCGCCGCATGTGCGCCAGTTCGCCCGACCATTCGCCGCTGGAGAGCGTGGTCTCGTAGGCCGTGTGGTAGGCCGCGAGGTTTTCGCACAGCAGCTCGCTGAACTTCTTGCCGCGCGCCTCATGCGCGCTCCAGCCATAGAGCCGCTCGGCCCCGTTGTTCCAGTAGGTGATGCGCGAATTCATGTCCATGGCGACGATCGCATCGCGCGCCCGCTGCAGATAGGAAGCCTGTTCGCGGACCAGCATGTCGGCGTTGCGCAAGCGTGTGTAGTCGGACAGGAAACCTTCCAGCAAACGCATGCCGGCCTGCGGCGAGGCTGCGCCTTGCTCGCAGACCCACTTGATGTGGCCTTCGGCGCAGCGGATGCGGTAGGTCAGCTGGAAGCTCCGGCCTTCCGCCAGCGCCAGGGCGATGCCGCGTTCGACCAAGGGCCGGTCTTCGGGCAGGATCAGGCTGGCGTAGGACAGGCCGGGCCGGGCCATGAAGGCCGCCGCCGGGTAGCCGGTGAGTTGTTCCATGCCTTCACTGACGAATTCCATCGTCCAGTCGCCATCGTTCAGGCAGCGATAGGCTGCCCCCGGCAGGTTTTGGAGCAGCAATTCGAGCGACAACGCCTGCGTGTTGCCGGCAGCTGGCGCCTGTTGTGCGTCCGCGTCGCTCATCGGGCCTCGCGAAATGGGTTGAGCTACGTCTAGTTATTCAACGTCAGTAACTATCGTAACGCAAATCTCTCCCGTATTGACGGCGCGCGATTGAAATCCTAAAAGAAAGTGTTGCAGAGGAACCGAGTCCACTTATCCCCATGTTTCCCGCAGGACATCGCGGAACAATCCCGACAACAAGGGCATCACCTCTGGGCGTTTGTCGCACGTCACGCACAGCGTTTCCTGGCGGCCGAGTTCCGACACGATGAAGCGCTGGATGGCCGGCAACTGCGGCGCCAGTCCCAGTTCCGGCGCATGGCGTTTGGCCTCGAGCAGCGCGTCGATGGCGTCGCGCAGGGCCGTGTCGGTGTCGATCAGTTGCAGCAAGCGTGCAAATTCGATCGGCGCCGGGCGACGGTGCTCGAGCAGCCAGCGCACGGACAGCAAGGGGCGCAGGACATAGAAATATTTTTTCAGCGGGACGCGCTCGGCCTGCAGGTAACCGCGGAAGTTCGTCTTGGCCATGCTGCGATAGTGGTGCACGCCGCGTTCGATCGAATAAACCTGGGGAAGCAGGGCGCGCGCCCGTTCAGCGAAGACGCCGGTGCTTTCGTAGACCAGCGGCGACTGCAGCCATTCGACGAAGCCGGGATTGGACTTGGAAAACAAGCGCAAGGCCTTGCGCAGGTCCCAGCCGTTGATGTCCATGTCGTCGACGATCGGGTATTCGATGACGTCGCGCTGTTCTTCCAGTCCGACCGACAGGTACCATTCCGGCCGGTTCACGTAGATGAAGCGGCCGTCGTAGTCGCTGTCGGGCGAGGCGAAGCCCCAGGCGCGGCTGCCGGACTCGACGGCAAGCAGCACCCGGACATCGTGCTCCGTTTCGGCTGCCCGCAGGCGCCGGCGGACCTCCGACCGGATGCCGGCAGCGATCACGGGCGGTTTCCCCTGGAGCGTGCCCGCACCGCGCGGCGGCACGGGCGCGGGTACATCAGAACGCGGCGATGCCGGTCTGGGCACGGCCGAGGATCAGCGCGTGGATGTCGTGGGTGCCTTCGTAGGTGTTGACCACCTCGAGGTTGACCATGTGGCGGATGATGCCGAACTCGTCCGAGATACCGTTACCGCCAAGCATGTCACGCGCGGCGCGCGCCACGTCCAGGGCCTTGCCGCACGAGTTACGCTTCATCATCGAGGTGATCTCGACGGCGGCGGTGCCTTCGTCCTTCATGCGGCCCAGGCGCAGGCAGCCCTGCAGGCCGAGCGTGATTTCGGTCTGCATGTCGGCCAGCTTCTTCTGTACCAGCTGGTTGGCGGCGAGCGGCTTGCCGAACTGCTTGCGGTCCAGCACGTACTGGCGCGCGGTGTGCCAGCAGGCCTCCGCCGCGCCCAGCGCGCCCCAGGCGATGCCGTAGCGGGCCGAGTTCAGGCAGGTGAACGGGCCCTTCAGGCCACGCACGTCCGGGAAGGCGTTTTCTTCCGGGCAGAACACCTCGTCCATGACGATTTCGCCGGTGATCGAGGCGCGCAGGCCGAACTTGCCGTGAATGGCGGGGGCGCTTAGGCCCTTCCAGCCTTTTTCCAGCACGAAGCCGCGGATCGCGCCTTCGTCGTCCTTGGCCCAGACCACGAACACGTCGGCGACCGGCGAGTTGGTGATCCACATCTTGGAGCCGCTCAGGCTATAGCCGCCCTCGACCTTGCGGGCGCGCGTGACCATCGAGCCCGGGTCGGAACCGTGGTTCGGCTCGGTCAGGCCGAAGCAGCCGATCCATTCGCCGGTGGCCAGCTTCGGCAGGTATTTCTGTTTCGTCGCTTCGTTGCCGAATTCGTAAATCGGCACCATCACCAGCGAGGACTGCACGCTCATCATCGAGCGGTAGCCGGAGTCCACGCGCTCGACTTCGCGCGCGATCAGGCCGTAGGCGACATAGTCCAGGCCGGGGCCGCCGTATTGTTCCGGGATGGTCGGGCCGAGCAGGCCGAGTTCGCCCATTTCGCGGAAGATGTCCGTGTCCATGTGCTCGTGGCGGAAGGCCTCGAGGATGCGCGGCTGCAGCTTGTCCTGGCAGTAGCTGGCGGCGGCGTCGCGCACCATGCGCTCTTCGTCGGTCAGCTGGCTGTTCAGCAGCAGCGGGTCGTCCCAGTGGAATGCGGCTTTACGGGGCGAATCGGAATGGTTCATGGATCATCCTGTCTCGGTAGGTTCTTGTACGAAAGGCTCGCCGGCTGGACGCGCTCGTCCACAGGGCCGCGCCAGAGCCTGACCATTATAGGAATGACCCGCCGCTGCATCTTTTGAAACTGCGACAGCCATTTTCATTTTTGCTCGGCCGCCAACAGGCCCGCCTGGCGACATCCCATTGCTGTGTTGCAACGGGTCTCGGCAGGCGCGACAGGAGGGAAGAAGCAGGCTCAGCGCTGCGGCGTGGTGCCGAACTGGCCGCCGTGGAACAGCAGGGCCTGCTGCGGGTGGACCGCGCATTGCTCGACTTCGCCGACGAAAATGACGTGGTCGCCTTCGGGATAGCGGCTGCGGTTGTGGCACTCGAACCAGGCCGACACCCCCTTCAGGATCGGCTGCCCGGTGCGCGACAGCTCGTACTCGACGCCCTCGAAGGGGTTGTCGGTGCGGCGCGAGAAGCGCATGGCCAGCTCCTGCTGGCCGGCGGCGAGCACGTTGATGACGTAGTGGGAATTGCCGCTGAAGATGGGCAGGCTGTTGGCGCCGGCACCCAGGCTCCACAGGACGAGCGGGGGCTCGAGCGAGACCGAGTTGAAGGAACTGGCGGTCAGGCCGCGGAAAGTGCCGTCGGCAAGGCGCGTGGTGATGACGGTGACACCGGTAGCGAATTGCGACAGGGCGTGGCGGAAATGGGCCGAATCGAAACCACGCACGGTGGCGCGGGGAGCACGTGTATTCATAGGATGCGCCATTATGCCACTGTCGCGCCCCCGACTGCTTCCAATCCTGAGCGCACTGCATAAAACACTGCTTTGCGTTACATTAAGAACCATCAAAACTGACGAATTCAAGGTGTGTGATGAACGAGCAAACAGCCAGTGAGGTGGCCATCCTGGGCGGCGGATGCTTCTGGTGCCTGGAAGCGGTCTACCTGGAAGCGCGCGGCGTGACGCGCGTCGAGTCCGGCTACATGGGTGGCCACGTGCCGAATCCGTCCTACGAGCAGGTGTGTTCGGGCAGCACCGGTCACGCCGAAGTCGTGCGGCTGGCGTTCGACCCGAACGTGATCAGCTACCGCGACATCCTGGAAATCTTCTTCACCATCCATGATCCGACCACGCCCGACCGCCAGGGAAACGACGTGGGGCCGCAATACCGCTCCGTGATCTTCACCACCTCGCCCGAGCAGGAAGCGACGGCGCGCAAGGTGATGGCCGAGATGGCGGCGGTGTGGGATGCGCCGATCGTCACCCAGCTGCTGCCGGCGGAGACCTGGTACAAGGCCGAGGACTATCACCAGAACTATTTTGCCCAGCACCCGCTGCAGGGCTACTGCGCGTTCGTGGTGGCGCCGAAGGTGGCCAAGTTCCGCAAGACCTTCGCCGAACGCCTCAAGTAGCGTCAGGGATACATATACCGCCGCGACCACGGCATCCCGGCCGGGTCGCCCCCCGCCTTGCCGCACACGATCTGGTACAGGCTGATGCGGTCGTGCGCGAACGCGTACGCGCATCCGGCCAGGTACACGTGCCAGATGCGGAAGCGCTTCTCGTCCGTCAGCGTCCGGATGCGCGCGGCATTGCTTTCGAAGTTGTCGGTCCAGAGCGCGCAGGTGCGGGCATAGTGGCGCCGCAGGTTTTCCACGTCGCGCACTTCCAGCCCGCCTTCCTGCATCGCCCGCACCACGGTGCCCAGGTGCGCCAGTTCGCCGTGCGGGAACACGTATTCGTCGATGAACTCCCCGCCGCCGTAGGGCGTGGCGCCGTTGTCCACGTTGGTGGTCGTGATCCCGTGGTTCATCGCGATGCCGTCCGGCCCCATGAGCTTGTTGATGCGTGAAAAATACTCCGGCAAGTGCTGCACGCCCACGTGCTCGAACATGCCGACGCTGGCGATGCGGTCGAACTGCCCGGCCACGTCGCGGTAGTCTTCCAGCCGGATCTCGACCTGCCCCTGCAGGCCGGCGCGCGCGACGCGTTCGCGCGCAAGCCGGGCCTGGTTCTCGGACAGCGTGATGCCGACGCAGCGTGCGCCGAAACGCGTTGCCGCACGCAGCACCAGGGCGCCCCAGCCGCAGCCGATATCCAGGAGCAGCTGGCCGGGCCGCAGGTCGATCTTGCGCAGGATGTGGTCGATCTTCTGCTGCTGCGCCGTGGCCAGGTCTTCATCGCCATTGTCGAAATAGGCGCAGGAATACACCATGGCCGGGTCGAGCCAGGCGGCATAGAATTCGTTGGAGACGTCGTAGTGGTAGCGGATGGCCTCGGCGTCCTTTTCGCGCGTGTGCGGCACGCTGCGGCGCAGCGCCTCGACCAGGCGGTTGCGCTCCTTGCCCAGGTTGGCCGCCAGCGCGTTGCCCACGCTGATGATGTCGGCCGCACGGCCCTTGACGTCGATGGCGCCCTCGACGTAGGCCCGCCCCAGGCTGTAGAGCGAAGGGGAGCGCAGGTAGCGCAGGGCGGAAGGGCCGGGGACGCGGATGGTCACGCGCGGGGATTCCACGCCTGACCCGTCGGCGCCCGGCGCGCCGGACGAAAATTCGAGTTTCTGGCCGTTCCAGAGCTCCACCCGCAAGGGGAGGGACAGCTTGCCACGCAGGCCCGCACTCCAGGCCGACAGCATCATCTGTTCGAACACGGTCACCTCCGGCGTCGACGGCCGGCGTGCAGCGTGCGCCGCGCCCGGCCCTAGGGTTGCAAACGCTGGCGCGTCCAGCTGCCGTCTTCCTGCCGCTCGTAGACGATGCGGTCGTGGAAGCGCGAGCGGCGTCCCTGCCAGAATTCCAGGCGCTCGGGAACGAGGCGGAAACCGCCCCAGTTCTCCGGGCGCGCCGGATCTTCGCCAGCCTGCCGCGCCACCGCCTCGTAATTCTGTTCGAGCTCGGCGCGGCTCCCGATCGGAGCGCTCTGGTGCGAGGCAATAGCCGACAGGCGACTCTTGAGCGGCCGGCTGCGGAAATACCGGTCGCTTTCCTCGCTCGACGTGCGCTCTACACGTCCTTCGATACGAACCTGGCGTTCCAGTTCAGTCCAGAAGAACAGCAGGGCTGCGTAAGGACAATCCTTCAGTTCCTGGGCCTTGCGGCTGTCGTAGTTGGTGTACCAGGTAAAGCCGCGCTCGTCGAACTGCTTCACCAGCACGATGCGCGAGCTCGGCCGGCCATTCGCCGCCACCGTCGCCACCGACATGGCGTTCGGTTCGTTCACCTGTGCCTTCAGCGCCTGCTCGAACCATTGCGTGAACTGGAGCATCGGGTCGTCCATCACGTCGGATTCGTTCAGGCTGGCCTGGCCGTAGTCCTTGCGCAGGTCGGCGACCGCCTGGCCGACCGAGGCTGCGCTTGGCGTCTCGCCTCCAATGCCCCGGCGGCGCTGCATCGCCCCGCCCAGCTGGGCCATCTGTTCCGGCGAGAACAGGCGCAGCGCCATCGGCGCCATCGTGCTTTCCTCGCGCTCCATGTGGGCCGCATAGCGCTGGCAGAAGCGCTGCACGGCGCTGGCCGACAGCGCCGCCGAGCTGCCGTCGGCGATGGCCGTGAGCTGCTCGTGCAGGTCCTGCCACAGCGCGTCCATGTCCTTGTGGTCCTGCAGGATCACCGGCGCCAGCGCCTGCAGGGTGGCGGCGTCCTCGCCCTGGGCGACGGCGCGCAGCATCGGGATCAGGTCCTGCTCCTCGTCCTCGTGGTGCAGGTGCGCCGCCTTTTCGAAATACTTCAGCACCGCGGTCGCGGCCTGGCGTGCCTGCTCGTCGGCGCCGAATTCGGGCAGGTGGGCAAGCAGCTTGTCGAGGGTCGCCAACTGCTTGCGGATGCGATTGTGGCAATGCTTGAGGACGGCGATCGGCTGGTCGAAATCGGGAGCGGTGTCGTGGAGGAGTGAGGTCATTGGCGTTTTGTTGACACACGAGAAGAATTTGGTTGACTGAGAACTATTTTAAGGGCTTTGCACGGGCGACGTCCGTTAAAATGGCGGGATGAACCTCATCGATACTCCTGCTCTTGCAGCTACCCTGGACGACGAAATCGACTTTGCGCGCCGCTTCGGCGGGATTGCGCGCCTCTATGGCGAGCGTGCACTCGAACGCTTCCGTGCGGCGCACGTTTGCGTCATCGGTGTCGGCGGTGTCGGTTCGTGGATCGTCGAGGCGCTGGCGCGCAGCGCGGTCGGCCACCTCACGCTGATCGACCTCGACAACGTGGCCGAATCGAACATCAACCGCCAGCTGCAGGCGCTCACGTCGACCATCGGCATGCCGAAGATCGAGGCGCTCAAGGAGCGCATCGCCCAGATCAACCCGTTTTGCAAGGTGACCCTGGTCGAGGATTTCATCGACCCGGACAACATCGAGACGATGATCGCCGGTAAAGGTTTCGACTACGTGGTCGATGCCATCGACGGCGTCAAGTCCAAGGCCGCGCTGATCGCGTATTGCAGCGCCAACAAGCTGCCGCTGGTCGTCATCGGCGGCGCCGGCGGCCAGATCGACCCGACGAAGATCGAAGTGCGCGACCTCGCCCGCACCGAGCAGGAACCCTTGTTGAAAAAAGTGCGCAAGATCCTGCGCGCGCACTATGGTTTCGCCAGGGGCGAAAAGCAGAAGTACCACATCGACGCCGTGTTCTCGATGGAGCCGCTGCGCTACCCGGAGAGCGGCGATGCCTGCGCGGTCGACCCGAACAGCGTCACCGGCCTGAATTGCGCCGGCTTCGGCTCGAGCATGGTGGTCACGGCCACGTTCGGCATGGTGGCGGCCGGCCACCTGCTGCGCAAGCTGGCGGACGCGGCCAACGCCGAGCCGCAGGACGCTGCGCAGGCCCATACTCAACAGCAAACTGTGCAAGCGGAAGAGGCCTTGCTATCATAGGATCAGTTTTGATCCTTTTGATGGAAGAGCCAACATGATCCGTCGTACCGCATTCGCCGCCCTGATGCTGGCAGCCGCAGTTGCCGCCCCTTCTGCAGTCGCCCAGGACACCACCGCCACCCAGCAGGACGCCGCCAAGCCGACCGGCCAGCCGGCGCCCGAGCAGCAGGCGGTGCCCCAGGCAACCCAGCCGCAGGACGTCCAGCCCCAGGCCGAGCCGGCCGTGCCGGCCGCCCCGCAGCCGCAGGTCGAGATCATCGACCGCGTGGTCGGCAAGGGCAAGGAAGCCACCATCGGCAGCAACGTCACCGTGCACTACACCGGCTGGTTCCACAAGCCGCTGGCGCCCAAGCAGCGCGGCAGGAAATTCGATTCCTCGCTCGACGCCGGCCGCACGCCGCTCGAGTTCCAGCTGGGTGCGGGCCGCGTCATCAAGGGCTGGGAGCAGGGCGTGGCGGGCATGAAGGTGGGCGGCAAGCGCACCCTGATCATCCCGAGCGCGCTGGCCTACGGCAAGCGTGGCGCCGGCAGCGACATTCCGCCGGATGCCGACCTGATCTTCGATGTGGAACTGCTGAACGTCAAGTAAGTCTAAGAGCCCCTGACGCTTCCTCGTTCGGAAGCGCCGGGCGCTCTACATCAACAACGTGTGGGAGACTGGTATGCGCATTGCAAACGATGTCACTGAGCTGATCGGCAACACCCCACTGGTACGAATCCGCAGGATGGCGCAGGGCGCCGCCGCCGAGATCGTCGGCAAGCTGGAATTCCAGAATCCCGCGCACAGCGTCAAGGACCGCATCGGCCTGGCCATGATCGAGGCCGCCGAGCGCGCCGGCCGTATCAAGCCGGATACCGTGATCGTCGAACCCACCAGCGGCAACACCGGCATCGCGCTGGCGATGGTGTGCGCCGCGCGCGGCTACCGTTGCAGGCTGGTGATGCCCGAAACCATGAGCAACGAGCGGCGCATGCTGCTGCGCGCCTACGGCGCCGAACTGGTGCTCACACCCGGCAGCGAAGGCATGCTGGGCGCGATCCGGCGCGCCGAGGAACTGGTGGCATCCGACCCGAACTGCTTCATGCCGCAGCAGTTCAACAACCCGGCCAACCCGGAAATCCACCGCAACACCACCGCCGAGGAAATCTGGCGCGACACCGACGGCAAGGTCGACATCCTGGTGGCCGGCGTCGGCACCGGTGGCACCATCACCGGCGTGAGCGAAGTCATCAAGGCGCGCAAGCCGGGTTTCCAGGCCATCGCCGTGGAGCCGGAAGCCTCGCCCATGCTGTCGAAGGGCAGCAAGGGGCCGCACCCGATCCAGGGCATCGGCGCCGGCTTCGTGCCGCAGGTGCTCAACACCGGCATCTACGACGAAGTCATCACCGTGAAGAACGACGATGCCTTCGAGACCGCCCGCGCCGCGGCGCGCGAGGAAGGGCTGCTGGTCGGGATTTCGTCCGGCGCCGCCTTGTGGGCCGCGATCCAGGTGGCGCGGCGGCCGGAAAACGCGGGCAAGCTGATCGTGACGATCATTCCGTCGTTCGGCGAGCGGTATCTCAGCACCGCCTTGTACGCCAATCTGGCAGGCTAAGGTACGCGCTGGTTTACAGCGGGTGAACAGAGCCGATGCTATCTTTTAGCCAGACCATAAGCACGACATCCCGGCGCAGGCCCTAACGTACATCCACATTCCTGAAACATCGATTCGGCGTATGCTGACGCGATGGTTTCAGGATTGTGGAGGCGGCCGTGAGTACGGAAGAGCTGTTAGCTGATGAGCACTGCATTGGCCTG
>NZ_JBHLWP010000006.1:0-436358 GCF_042432755.1 Massilia consociata | reverse complement strand
GAGAAAGGCTGGTTAGCCTTCTGAAAGACGAACGGCCCGGCCGCAAATGCGACCGGGCCGTCAAGGCAACGCCGAAGCGTTATGCTGTCCGGAAGGTCAAGAAGCTACCTTAACTGAACGGCATTAGGAGCAGGGCTCCGGTTTTTTCCTGGGGCAGGGTGATCAGCCTGCCAGCTTCTTCTTCAGCAACTCGGTCACCTGGGCCGGGTTCGCCTTGCCCTTCGAGGCCTTCATGGTCTGGCCGATCAGCGCGTTGATCGCGGCTTCCTTGCCGGCGCGGTACTGCTCGACCGACTTGGCGTTGGCGGCCAGCACTTCGTCGACGATGGCTTCCAGCGCGCCCGTGTCCGAGATCTGCTTCAGCCCCTTCTGTTCGATGACGGTGTCGGCCAGGTTGTCGTCCGTGCTCTTGGCTTCCCACATCGCGGCGAACACTTCCTTGCCGGCCTTGTTCGAAATGGTGCCATCAAGGATGCGCTTGAGCAGCAGCGCCAGCTGGGCGGCGGACACCGGCGACTGGTCCAGTTCCACGCCTTCGCGGTTCAGGGTCGACGAGACGTCGCCCATCATCCAGTTTGCCGCCGCCTTGGCGTTTTCCTTGCCGGCTGCCGCCACCACGGCCTCGTAGTAGGTCGCCATCGCTTTCGAGGAGGTCAGCACCAGGCTGTCGTACTCCGGCAGGCCGTATTCGCCGGTGAAGCGTGCGCGCAGGGCGCCCGGCAGCTCCGGCATGTCGGCTTTCACCCGCTCGATCCAGTCCTGGCCAATGACCAAAGGCGGCAGGTCCGGGTCCGGGAAGTAGCGGTAGTCCTGCGCGTCTTCCTTGGTGCGCATGGAACGGGTTTCCTTCTTGTCCGGGTCCCATAGGCGGGTGGCCTGCACCACCTTGCCGCCGTCCTCGATCAGCTCGATCTGGCGCCGCACTTCGTAGTGGATCGCTTCTTCCATGAAGCGGAAGGAGTTCAGGTTCTTGATCTCGCAGCGGGTGCCGAATTCTTTCTGGCCGACCGGGCGCACCGAGACGTTGACGTCGCAGCGGAACGAGCCTTCCTGCATGTTGCCGTCGCAGACGCCCAGCCACACCACCAGCGAATGCAGGGCCTTGGCATACGCCACGGCTTCGGCGGCGCTGCGCATTTCCGGCTCCGACACGATCTCGAGCAGCGGCGTGCCGGCGCGGTTCAGGTCGATGCCGCTCATGCCGGCATAGTCTTCGTGCAGCGACTTGCCGGCATCCTCTTCCAGGTGGGCGCGGGTCAGGTTGACGGTCTTCGTCTCCAGCTTGCCGTCCTTCTCGTAGGCGAAGCTGATGGTGCCGCCCTGGACCACGGGGTCCTCGAACTGGCTGATCTGGTAGCCCTTCGGCAGGTCGGGATAAAAATAGTTCTTGCGGGCGAAGACCGACTGCGGCGCGATCTTCGCGCCCACGGCCAGGCCGAAGCGGATCGCACGCTCGACGGCGCCGCGGTTCAGCACCGGCAGCACGCCCGGCAGCGCCAGGTCGACCGGGCTGGCCTGGGTGTTGGGCTCGGCGCCGAAGCGGATCGAGCTGCCGCTGAAGATTTTCGAGTTGGTCGTGAGCTGCACGTGGTTCTCAAGACCGATGACGACTTCCCATTGCATAGTGTTCTCTTTTCTGTTCGCTGTGCCTGCTGCGTGTTGCTGTTCTTCTGGGCAGGCACCGGTTGAACGCGCGGCCGGCGAAGCCGGCCACCCTACGTGTTCATGGCCCTGTTACACGCCTTCCGGGGCGCGGGTGTGCCAGTCGGTCACCTGCTGGTACTGGTGCGCGATGTTCAGCAGCTTGGCTTCGGCGAAGTAGTTGCCGATGATTTGCAGGCCGACCGGGCGCTTGGCGTTCTTCTCGCCTTGTCCGAAACCGACCGGGATCGACATGCCCGGCAGGCCGGCCAGGCTGGTCGACAGCGTGAAGATGTCGGCCAGGTAGTTCGCCACCGGGTCGTTCGCCTTGCTGCCCAAGTCCCAGGCCACGGTCGGGGCCACCGGGCCCATGATCACGTCGCACTGGTCCTTGAACGCGGCCTGGAAGTCGTCGGCGATCAGGCGGCGGATCTTCTGCGCCTGCACGTAGTAGGCGTCGTAGTAGCCGTGGCACAGCACGTAGGTGCCGACCATGATGCGGCGCTGCACCTCACGGCCGAAGCCTTCGGCGCGGGTCTTGCGGTACATGTCTTGCAGATCCTTGTACTCGCTAGCCCTGTGGCCGTAGCGCACGCCGTCGAAGCGCGACAGGTTCGACGAGGCTTCCGCCGGGGCGATGATGTAGTAGGTCGGGATCGACAGTGCGGTCTTCGGCAGCGAAATGTCGACCAGACTCGCTCCCAGCTTGACGAATTCGTCGAGTGCGCCGCGCACTGCCTGTTCCACGTCCGCAGCCAGGCCTTCGCCGAAATACTCTTTCGGCACGCCGATGCGCAGGCCGTTCAAGGGCTTGTCCAGGTCGCGGGTGTAGTCTTCAGGCACGTTGCCCTGCTCGACGGTCAGGCTGGTCGAGTCGCGCTCATCAAAAGCGATCATTTCGTTGAGCAGCAACGCGCAGTCCTCGGCGGTCTGGGCGATCGGGCCGCCCTGGTCCAGCGAGGAGGCGAAGGCGATCATGCCGAAGCGCGAGACGCGGCCGTAGGTCGGCTTGATGCCGGTGACGCCGCAGAAGGCGGCCGGCTGGCGGATCGAGCCGCCGGTGTCGGTGGCGGTGGCGGCCGGCGCCAGGCGCGCGGCGATCGCGGCGGCCGATCCGCCCGAAGAGCCGCCCGGCACCGCCAGCGGATCCCAGGGATTTTTCACGGCGCCGAAGGCCGAGTTCTCGTTGGCCGAGCCCATCGCGAATTCGTCGAGGTTGACCTTGCCCAGGGTGACCATGCCGGCGCGGTTGAAGCGCTCGACGACCGTGGCGTCGAACGGGCTTTCATAATTGGCCAGCATTCTGGAGCCGGCTGTGGTGCGCCAGCCACGGGTCACGAAGATGTCCTTGTGCGCGATCGGCACGCCGGTCAGCGTGCCGGCCGTGCCGTCGGCAATACGCGCGTCGGCCGCCGCCGCCTGGGCGAGCGAACGCTCGCGGTCCAGGTGCAGGAAGGCGTTGTGGCTGCTCGCTTCGATGCGGTCGAGGTAATGGCTGGTCAGTTCGACGCTCGAGACCTGCTTCGATTGCAGGAGCGCGGACAGCTCTTTGATGGTCTTGTTGTGCATGTGCGTGTCGGTTCAGGTGCTCGGGTGCGTTATTCAATGACTTTCGGGACCAGGTACAGGCCGTCCTGCGCCTTCGGCGCCGGCGCCTGGTAGTCCTCGCGGCGGTTCTCTTCGGTCACTACGTCGTCGCGCAGGCGCAGCGGCAGGGCCATGATGGCGGCCAGCGGCTGCGACAATGGCGCAACACCGGTCGTGTCCACCGCCTGCATCTGCTCGGCCAGGGCGAAGATGCCGTTCAGCTCGGCCAGCGCGGTTTCCGCGTGGGCTTCGTCCATCTCGAGCTGGGCCAGGTTGGCGATGCGTTTTACGTCTGAAAGTGTCAGGGACATGGCAAAAGGGCGCGGCATGGCCGCATGCAAAATATGGTTGGGCGAATGACGGTTGAATAACAGTTGGATAACAGTTGAGCTGCGCGTCGACTACGAAACGAAAACCGGATGAATAATGGATGAACAACGGATGTTGGCAAGCAGTCAGCGAACGGCACGCTTCGGCTCATAAAAGCTTGGTAACACCGTCGATCTCGCTGCGGAATTGGGGTGGAAAACCCCCCGTTTTCAGCATTTAATCGACGAATTATAAGGTAGAATGGCGGGCTAATGCGCTATGGGGCGCGAGTCGGCCCCCGCACCAAAGACCGCGCTGCTTCCGGCGATCGACGCCTGCGGGCGCGGCGAAGACAACCCGATCAATATTCACGCGCACCCGGTGCGCAATCAGGACACCCATGTTTGGTTCTTTACGCAGCTACTTCTCGAATGACCTGGCGATCGACCTCGGTACCGCCAACACCTTGATCTACGTGCGCGGCCTGGGCATCGTGCTGGACGAGCCGTCGGTCGTGGCGATTCGCCAGGAGGGCGGCCCGAACGGCAAGAAGACGATCCAGGCGGTCGGCAAGGAAGCCAAGCAGATGCTGGGCAAGGTGCCTGGCAACATAGAGGCCATCCGTCCGATGAAGGATGGCGTGATCGCCGACTTCACCGTCACCGAGCAGATGCTCAAGCAGTTCATCCGCATGGTCCACGATTCGAAGTTCTTCCGTCCGTCGCCGCGCATCATCATCTGCGTGCCTTGCGGTTCGACCCAGGTCGAGCGCCGCGCGATCCGCGAATCGGCGCTGGGCGCCGGCGCCTCGCAGGTGTACCTGATCGAGGAACCGATGGCTGCCGCGATCGGCGCCGGCCTGCCGGTCTCGGACGCCACCGGCTCGATGGTCGTCGACATCGGCGGCGGCACCACCGAAGTGGGCATCATCTCGCTGGGCGGCATGGTGTACAAGGGCTCGGTGCGCGTCGGCGGCGACAAGTTCGACGAAGCGATCGTCAACTACATCCGCCGCAACTACGGCATGCTGATCGGCGAACAGACCGCCGAAGCGATCAAGAAGGCAATAGGGTCGGCCTTCCCGGGTTCGGAAGTCAAGGAAATGGAAGTCAAGGGCCGCAACCTGTCCGAAGGCATCCCGCGTTCGTTTACCATCTCGTCGAACGAAATCCTGGAAGCGCTGACCGACCCGCTCAACAACATCGTCTCGGCCGTGAAGAACGGGCTGGAACAGGCTCCGCCGGAACTGGGCGCCGACATTGCCGAGAAGGGGATGATGCTGACCGGCGGCGCGCTGCTGCGTGACCTGGACCGTCTCCTGATGGAAGAAACCGGCCTGCCGGTGCTGGTCGCCGAAGACCCGCTGACCTGCGTGGTACGTGGATCGGGCATGGCGCTCGAGCGCATGGACAAGCTGGGTTCGATCTTCTCGTACGAATAAGAACGGACAAACGACGGCGCGGCCGACGTGACGGCGGGCAGGGTGCGCGGGTAACCGCGCGTCTCTGCCCGCGTTGACGTTGGCGCGTCGCGCCAGCTGTTCAAGACGACAACACAGAGCTATTCAGGACGCCACCAGGACATGGAATACAGTCCGCCGCCGCTTTTCAAACAGGGAGCCCCCGCACGGGTCAAGGCGATCGTGTTCGCCCTGATTTCCGTCGTGCTGCTCGTCGTCGACTCCCGTTACAGCACCCTGGCTTCGGTGCGCCAGGTGGCCGCCACCGTGCTGTATCCGTTGCAGATGGCCGCCCTGATGCCGCGCGAGGCGCTCGGCAACATGGCCGGTTATTTCTCCTCGATCTCCGCGTTGCAGAAGGAAGTGCGCGACCTGAAGACCCAGCAGCTGGCGCAGGCGCGCGTGCTGCAGCAGGCGCAGTACCAGATGGCCGAGAACGCGCAGCTGCGCCGCCTGATGGAGGCGCGCGAGCACCTGCCGGTCCAGGCGCAGATGACCGAGATCCTGTACGACGCGCGCGACCCCTCGACCCGGCGCATCGTGCTCGACCGCGGCTCGCGCCACGGCGTGGTGCCGGGGCTGCCGGTGATCGACCACGCCGGTGTCGTCGGCCAGGTCACGCGCGTGTTCCCGTTCACGTCCGAAGTCACGCTCCTCACCGACAAGGAACAGGCCATTCCGGTGCAGGTGCTGCGCAGCGGCCTGCGCAGCATCGCCTATGGCCGCGGCCAGTCCGGCCTGCTCGACCTGCGCTTCGTGGTGGCCAACGCCGACATCCAGGTGGGCGACGTGCTCGTCACCTCCGGCCTGGACGGCATGTACCCGGCCGGCCTGGCAGTGGCCAAGGTGGTGCAGGTCGAGAACGTCGCCGCCGGCGCGTTCGGGCGCGTGGTGTGCCAGCCGCTGGCCGGTATCGACCGCAACCGCCAGCTCCTGATCATCATGTCGCAGTCGAACCTGCCGCCGCGCCCGCAGGCGGAGGCCCGGGGCCCCACGAACCGCCGCAAGCTGCCGGACATGGCGCCGGTGCCGCTGCCGCCGCTGGCACCGGCCCCGCTGCCGCCGCAGGGCGCGCCGGCGCAGCCGGTAAATGGCGCTAATGCAGGCGCCAATGCGGGTACCAATGCTGGAACCAACGCCGTAACCGCTGCAGGGACCGGCACCGCCGCGCAGGCCGGCGCGGCGCCGGCGCAGCCTGCGGCTGCCAACCCGCGCGCAGGGCAGGGCGTTGCAACGCCGGCTGCCGCGCAGCAGCCGGGCGTCCCGGCCACGCAGCGCCCCGTGCCGGCGCCTGCAGCCACGACCACCAACACCCCAGCCGGTGCGGCGCCCGCCGGCGCACGCCCGGCCAACACGGAGGGCCGATAATGCCCGGTAACCGTCCGCATTACATCCTGCTGCCCGTCAGCCCGCTGTTCATCACGTTCAGCCTGGTGTGTGCCTTCATGCTCAACCTGCTGCCGCTGGGCCGCTGGGTCGGGGCGCCCGACTTCGTCGCACTGGTGCTGGTGTTCTGGGGCATCCACCAGCCGCGCAAGGTCGGCATCGGCGTCGCCTTCGTCATGGGCCTGCTGATGGATGTGCACGATGCCAGCCTGCTGGGCGAGAACGCGCTTGCCTACACCTTGCTGTCCTACCTGGCGATCATGATCCACCGCCGCGTGCTGTGGTTCCGCCTGATGACCCAGGCGATGCACGTGTTCCCGCTGCTGCTGCTGGCACAGGCGGTGCAGTTCTTCGTCCACTTCACCGCTTCGGGCCGTTTTCCCGGCGTGTTGTACTTTGCCGAGAGCATCGTCGCCGTCGCCCTGTGGCCGGTGATCACCTGGCTGCTGCTGGCGCCGCAACGCCGCGCCGTCGACCGCGACCATACCCGCCCGATCTGATCCGCCGTGACCGAATTCAAGGACAACGACCGCGAGATCCACCAGTTCCGCATGCGCCTGACGGCGCTGGTGGCGCTCGTCTTCATCTGCTTCGGCCTGCTGGTGGCGCGCTTCGTCTGGCTGCAGGTGCTGCGCCACGACCAGTTCGCATCGCAGGCCGAGGGCAACCGCATCGCGCTGGTGCCCATCGTGCCCAACCGCGGCCTCATCGTCGATCGCAACGGCGTGGTCCTGGCGCGCAACTACTCGGCCTATACGCTCGAGATCACGCCCTCCAAGCTGCAGGCCAACATGGAGTCGACCATCGACGAGCTGTCGAAACTGGTTGCCATCGATGCGCGCGACCGGCGCCGCTTCAAGCGCCTGCTGGAAGAGTCCCGCACGTTCGCCAGCGTGCCGCTGCGTACCCGCCTGACCGACGACGAGGTGGCGCGCTTCACCGCGCAGCGCTTCCGCTTCCCGGGCGTGGAGGTGCAGGCGCGCCTGTTCCGCCAGTACCCGCTGGGCGAAACCGCCTCGCACGTGATCGGCTACATCGGCCGCATCAACCAGAAGGAGCTCGCCAGTCTCGAAGAGGATGGACTGGGCGCCAACTACAAGGGCACCGAGCATATCGGCAAGGAAGGCGTCGAGAAAAAGTATGAAAGCTACCTGCACGGCACCACCGGTTACGAAAAGGTCGAGCGCACGGCGGGCGGGCGCGCGATCCGGACGCTGTCGCGCACCGCGCCGACGCCGGGCAGCAACCTGATCCTGTCGATCGACATCGAACTGCAGAAGGTGGTCGAGGAAGCCTTCGGCGAACTGCGCGGCGCGCTGGTGGCGATCGAGCCGGCCACCGGCGACGTGCTGGCCTACGTGTCGCGCCCCGGTTTCGACCCGAACCTGTTCGTGGACGGCATCGACACCCAGAGCTGGAACGAGCTGAACACTTCGCTCGACAGGCCCCTGATGAACCGCGCGCTGTCGGGCACCTATCCGCCGGCGTCGACCCTCAAGCCCTTCATGTCGCTCGCCGCCCTCGAGATGGGCTTTCGCAAGCCCTCGGACGCCATCCGCGACCCCGGCTTCTACATCCTGGGCGGGCACCGCTTCCGCGATGTCAAGCCGGGCGGCCACGGCGTGGTCGACATGTACAAGTCGGTGGTGGCATCCTGCGATACCTATTACTACCAGCTCGGCAACGAGATGGGCATCGACAACATCTCGAATTTCATGAAGCAGTTCGGCTTCGGCGAGCTGACCGGCATCGACCTCGAGCACGAGAAGACCGGCGTGCGCCCGTCCAAGGAATGGAAGGCCAAGCGTTTCGCCAAGAACCCGCGTGCCGGCAAGTGGGTGGGCGGCGACACCATCTCGGTCTCGATCGGGCAGGGCTTCAATAACTATTCCATGATCCAGCTGGCGCATGCGATGTCGACCCTGGCCAACAACGGCATCGTGATGAAGCCGCACCTGGTCAAGCTGATCGAAGACGGCGCCACCAGGCAGCGCGCCCTGACGGTACCGAAGGAATCCCGCCGCATCCCGCTCAAGCAGGAAAACATCGACTTCATCAAGCGCACCATGGTGGGCGTGAACCATGAATCCTACGGCACGGGGTTCCGCGCCTTTGCCAATGCGGGCTACATCTCGGGGGGCAAGACCGGTACCGCCCAGGTGATCGGCCTGAAGGGCGCCAAGTACAATGCCAACGCCATCGACGAGCGCCACCGCGACAACGCGCTCTACATCGGCTTTGCCCCGGCCGACAAGCCGACCATCGCGCTGGCGCTGATCGTCGAGAACGTCGGCTCCGGCGGCTCGACCGCGGCGCCGATCGCGCGCAAGGCGTTCGACTATTACCTGCTGGGCAAGCGTCCGGCGCCGCCGCAGCCGAAGGAAGGGGCGGGCGCCAGCCCGCCCGGCGCCGCCAAACCCGTGCCGAAAGCCGCGCCGCCTGCGGCTGCGCCGGCCCCGGTGCCGGGCCCGCTCATCCAGGCCGCCGCTGCGGCAGCGCCCGGCGTCCCCGCCACACGAAAGGAATAAGCCATGGCGCACATTCCAGAACGGCGCTCGCTGCGGCGCCGCCTGCGTCCCTATTTCACGGTCTTCGACTGGCCGCTCGGCCTGGTGCTGTTCGTCCTGATGATGACCAGCGTGATCACCATGACCTCGGCCGGCGCCGAATATCCTGACCGGGTCGAGCACCAGATCCGTAACTTCGTGCTCGCCTTCGCCGTGATGTGGGTGGTGGCCAACGTGCCGCCGCAGACCCTGATGCGCCTCGCGGTGCCGATCTACACCGTCGGGGTAGCCTTGCTGATCGCAGTGGCGATGTTCGGCATCATCAAGAAAGGGGCGCGGCGCTGGCTGTATGTCGGCATCGACATCCAGCCGTCCGAGATCCTGAAGATCGCGACCCCCTTGATGCTGGCCTGGTATTTCCAGCAGCGCGCCAACGTCAACACCTGGAAGTCCTATGCGATTGCCGCCGTGCTGCTGCTGATCCCGTTCACGCTGATCGCCAAGCAGCCCGACCTCGGCACCGCGCTGATGGTCGGCGCTTCCGGCTTCTACGTGATCTTCCTGGCCGGCCTGCCCTGGAAGGCGATCATCACCCTGGCCGTGTCGGGCACCGCGGCGCTGCCGATCGCCTGGTCGATGCTGCACGATTACCAGCGCGAGCGGGTCATGACCCTGATCGACCCCACCTCCGATCCGCTCGGCAAGGGCTTCCACATCATCCAGTCCGAAATTGCGATTGGTTCCGGCGGCCTGTTCGGCAAGGGCTATTTGCAGGGAACGCAAGGGGCGCTGGAATTCGTTCCCGAGCAGACCACCGACTTCGTGTTCGCCGTGTACTCCGAAGAATTCGGCCTGGTCGGCAACCTGTTCCTGCTGTTCGTCTACCTGATGCTGATCGGGCGCGGCTTGATGATCGCGGCCAACGCTCCGAACAACTTCTCGCGCCTGCTGGCCGGCGCGATCACGATGATGTTCTTTACTTATGCATTTGTTAACATCGGGATGGTGATCGGAATCCTGCCGGTGGTGGGAGTTCCGTTACCTTTGATGAGCTACGGCGGAACTGCGTTCATTACGCTCGGGCTCGGCGCTGGTATATTGATGAGTATTCAAAGACATCGTAAACTAGTGCAGACGTAAAGAATAAGGATCGCGTATGGCCGTTCCAAGAAAACAACTTGTCACGGTCATCGCCCTGGCATCCCTGCTTACCGGTTGCAGCACCACCGGCGAACACCAGCGGCTGATTCCGCTGCCGTGGAAGAACCGCCCGGTAGCGAAACATCCCGAAGCCCCGAAGCTGCCGCCGGCCAAGTCCGGCCGCGGCGGCTACTACAAGGACGACGGTCCCGGCGCCAACCCGCCGCCCGGCCTGATGGACCTGCCGGACGCCGTGGTCAAGGCCGAGCCCTATGCAAAATGGGCAAATCGCCCGTATTCGGTGTTCGGCCAGACCTATACCCCGATCCTGCACGACGACCCCTTCGTCCAGCGCGGCGTGGCCAGCTGGTACGGCGTCAAGTTCCACGGCCAGAAGACCTCGTCGGGCGAACCCTACGATATGTACAAGATGACGGCGGCGCACCCGACGCTGCCGATTCCTTCCTATGTGCGCGTCACCAGTCTCGACAGCGGCAAGTCGGTGGTCGTACGCATCAACGACCGCGGCCCTTTCCACGCCGGCCGCGTCATCGACGTCTCGTACACGGCTGCCCTGAAGCTCGGCCTGCTTGGCAGGGGTAGCCACGAGGTGGAAGTCGAGCGCCTGTTCCCGGACGATCCGATGCGCATCGCCACGGTACGCCGCGCCGCCGCCTCAGCGGCGCAGTCGGCGCCGCCCGAAATCGCGGCATTGATGCTGGAAGACCGCGTGCAATCCGACAGCGCGGCGGTGGCGCAGGTGGCGCCGAAGGTCGCGGCCGGCGGCCGCTTCTACGTGCAGTTCGGTTCCTACAGCCGACCGGGCACGGCCGAGGCGATGAGCGAACGCCTCGCGCAGGCCGGCCTGGAGCTCGGCGCGCTCGAAGTGGTGAAGTCGGGCTCGGTGAACCGCCTGCTTGGCGGGCCCTTCGCCAGCCGCGAAGATGCGCAGACGGCGGCGCGCTCGGTGCCCTCGTCGCTGGGGTTGAAGCCGATCGTCGTCAGGCGCTGAACGCGGCGCGCCAACTTCGGCATGCTTGACATAGACTGATCTCCCGCATACGTATCGCCGGGAGAGGAGCATGCGTCTTTCACAAGGCATTCGCAGCATCGCTGTGCTCGAGGCGGCAAAGGGGATGGTGGTCCTGCTGGCCGGCTTCGGCCTGTTCTCCCTGGTGCACCACGACGTCCAGCGTGTTGCCGAGGCACTGGTGGCGCATGCGCACCTCAACCCCGCATCCCATACGCCCCGTGTATTCATCGCGTACGCAGGTCAGCTGGACGATGCGCGCCTGATGCAGCTTGCCGGGGCCGCCATCGCTTACTCCGCCGTGCGCATGGTCGAGGCTTACGGCTTATGGCATGGCCGTGCATGGGGGGAAGGCTTTGCTGCCGCAAGCGGCGCAATCTACGTGCCGTTCGAACTGAGGGAGCTCTACCATCGTCCGGGCCTGCTGAGTGTATGCCTGCTGCTCGTCAACCTGGCGATCGTCGCCTTCATGGTCTACAGCCTGCGGCGGCGGCGCATGGCCAGCCGGATAGTGCGCTGAGACGGCCTGCCTTTATTTGCAGGTGCGCAATTGTGCTCCGGCGAAGTCGTCGGTGATGCCGGCAAGACCGATGCGCTCGTCCGGTGTCAGGTCGCGGAACTGCCAGGCCGGACGGGTGCCCTGCGGGCCGCGCGGCAGGACGCGCACGCCGCGCACGCCCTGGCGGCCGAGCGCCGCGACCAGGCTCTGCGCCGCCGCCTCGGTCTTGAACACGCCCAGCGACACCGCCCACTTCAAGGGCGAGTCGCCCTGCATCACGAAGAAGTTGTCCACGCCTTTCTCCTTCAGCTCCGCGGCGCGGCGGTCGGCGCCTTCCTTGCCGCCGTTCGGCGGCAGGTAGACGAGGTGGCTGGTGATTTCCTGGAATGGCACGCTGGTGCGCGCCTGGCGCTCGCCCAGGCCCAGGCGCGCGACGCGCGTCTCGAAACGACGCGCGTCGCCCGGCGCGAACGGGCCGGCCTGGGTGCAGGCGATCGTTGCCGCCACCGGCGCCGGGACGGGCGCCTGTTCGACAGGCTGTGGCTCGGCAGCTTCGGCCGGCGGGGGCGATGGCGCCGCGGTGTCGGCCGCGGCGCGCGCCTCGGCGGCGCTCAGCATCACCATGCGTTCGGTAGCGAGCTGGTTCTTCAGGCGCTGCGGTTCGCGCTCGGCCTCATCGACCTTGCCGAGGTAGCCCCGGCCGTAGGCGAACAGCACGGCGTTCACGGCGAGCAGGGCCCAGAATACGAATTTCAACAAGGACGGTCTCCGATCACAAGATGCGCGACGTGCGGGCGGCAGCGTGCAGGCCGACCAGCACGATATTATCGACCAGATGGTGCGCAAGCTTGAGGGTCGGCGCAATATGGGGCGCCGCGCCGCCCGAGACGATGCAGGCAGTAGCGCCATGGGCGGCACAGGCGCGCTCGATCGCCCCGGCCTGCGCCGACAGGATGCCCGAGACGATCGCGTCATCGGTGTTGTCGCCGAAGAGCGGGGGGGGCGCGGCGCCCGGCGCCACCATCGGAAGCTGGGCGGTATTGCGGGCGAGCGAACCCGCCATCAGCGCCAGGCCGGGCAGGATCATGCCGCCGATGAAGACGCCGTCCTTGCTGATCGCATCCACCGTGGTCGCGGTGCCGCAGGTGGCCACCACCACGTCCTGGCCGGGCGCCAGCGCATGCGCGCCGATGGCGGCGGCAAAACGGTCGCAGCCCAGCTGGCCCGGGTTGCGGTAGCCGTTGCGCAGGCCCGCGCGCTCGGGCGTCGAGGCGAACCATTCGACCGCGATCCCGGGCGGCAGCGCGGCCGCGATCCGTTCGCGCAGAGCCGCGCCGGCCACGTTCGCGACCAGGGCGCGCGTCACGCCCGCCATGCGCCATGCGCCGGCCATCGCGTCGAGGCCGGGATGCGGCGCGGCGTCCGCCAGCGCCCATGCGCCCAGTCGGGCATCGGGCGCCGTCACCGCCCACTTGATGCGGGTATTGCCCGCGTCGACCAGGAGCAGGCTCATGTCTTCACCCGCAACGAGACGTCGCCGGCCAGCACCGTGATGCGGCCGTCAAGGGTGTCGAGCAGGAGCCGGCCGGTGTCGTCCACGCCGGCAGCCAGGCCTTCGTGCAGCACGACCGGGTTGCCGGAGGCGGCGTTATCGAGGATGACGACGGTCTCGCCCTGCCATGCGTGGCGCAGGTTCCAGCGTGCGCAAAAGGCGCCGAAGCCCTGGCGCGCGAACAGGCGCAGGGTCTCGGCCAGCGCGTCGAGCAGGGCGGCCATCAGGACGTCGCGTTCCATGCGCGCCAGCCACGGCGCGCCCGCCGCGCTGCGTCCCAGGCGTGCTTCCATCTCGTCCGGCATGACGAGGTTCAGGCCGATGCCGATCACGGCCCAGATGCCGCCGCCGGGCGCGGCCTGGGTTTCGATCAGGATGCCGGCCAGCTTGGCGCCATCCTTGAGCACGTCGTTCGGCCACTTGAGCTGTACCTGCACGCCGAGCTGGCCGAGCGCTTCGCCCAGGGCCACGCCGACCGCCAGCGGCAGCCCGGAGAGTTGCTGCGGCCCGCCGTCGAACTTCCAGGCCAGCGAAAAGGTCAGCGAGTGCTCGCTCGACGACAGCCAGCTGCGTCCCGCGCGCCCTCGGCCGGCGGTCTGGTTTTCCGCGATGAGCAGCGCGGGTCCGGCCAGCGCGGGCGCGCGCGCCAGCAGGTCGGCATTGGTCGAGCCGGTTTCGGGCACGACTTCGACTGTGATACCGGCGCCGGCACGCGCCAGCGCGGCGATGCTGGCGGCGTTCATGTTCGCTCCCGCTTTTCTCCGGCCCGCTGTTTCGTCGGTGCGCGCGAGAAGGCAAGGTCGAACAGGGCATTGGGCAGCAGGCGCAGCAATTTGGCCACCACCCCCATCTGCCAGGGCAGCACGCGGTAGCTGCTGCCGCGTGCGATGACGGCGGCGGCCTGCGCCGCAAAGCGCTCGGCAGGCATCAGGAAAGGCATGGGAAAACGGTTGTTGCGGGTCATGGGTGTGTCGATGTAGCCGGGGGCGATGGTCACCACCTTGATGCCGGAAGCGCGCAGCTCCAGGCGCAGCGATTCGCAGTAGCTGTGCACGGCCGCTTTCGAGGCGCAATAGGCGCCGGCGCCGCGCATGCCGCGGATGCCCGCCACGCTGCCGATCCCGACCAGCCGGCGCGGCCCCGCCTGCGCCTTCATGGTGGCGATGAACGGGGCGAAGGTGGCGACGGTGGCGCCGACATTGGTGGCGAACACGGCGTCGAATACCGGCAGGTCGGCAGGGCGTTCGGTGAGCGTGCCGTGCGAGATGCCGGCGCCGGCGATGACGATGTCGGCGCCGCCGTTCGCCGCAATGAAATCTGCCGCGGCGGCGGCCACCGCGTCGCGCTCGAGGACGTCGACGGCGTAGATGCGGTGGCGCTCGGGGTTCGGCAGCGAGGCAAGCAGCTCGGCGAGCAGCTCGCGGCGGCGGGCCAGCAGGCCGAGGGTGGCGCCGCGCGCGGCGTATTCGCGCGCCAGGGCGGCGCCGATGCCGCTCGAGGCGCCGGTGATGAACACCCGGTCCGCGCGGCCCGGCGCCGCGGTCATTTCCTGTCCGCTTTCGCGCGCGCGACGAGCGCGTCCATCACCCGCAGGGTGCCCTGCAGCGCCTCCATGCCGCTGACCTGGCCGGCTTCGGCGACCATGCCCGGCGAGGTCAGGAAACGGCCGTCGATGGCGACCATCGGCCAGTGGGTGATGCGGTAGCCTTCCATCATCGCCTGCGCGCGGCGGATCTTCGCCTGCACGCCGAACGAGCGGTAGGCCTCCATGAAGCGCGCGCGGTCGATGCCGGCGCGGCTGGCCCAGTCGAACACCTGCTCGTCCTGGACGAGCGGCAGGCGCTCGACGTGCATCGCGCGGAAGACCTTGTCGTGGTACTGGTCGAGCAGGCCGAGCGACTCGAGCGCGTAGAACAGGCGCTGCTGCGCCGCCACGGCCGCGCCGCGCGGCACGTGCACGCGCCGGAACACGATGTCGTCGCCCTGCTTCCTGACCCAGTCCGCCAGCTTCGGTTCCAGGGTGTAGCAGTGCGGGCAGTAGTAGGCGAAGAATTCCGTGACGTCGATCTTCTTTCCGCTGTCGGTCGGCTGCGGGTCGGGCAGGGCCTGGTATCCGGCGCCTTCACGCGGGACGCCGGCAGGAACGGCGGGGGAGGCCGCCGCAATGCCCGGGCAGGCGAGCAATGCGGCGGTGCAGAACAGGCGGCGGCTTGCTTGCATGTGCCAGGCTTAGCGCTGGTTGCGGACGATGGCGACATCGATGCCGCTGTCGAGCAGCTTGGCGCGCGCCTTGTTCATGGCTTCCGGTCCGTTGTACGGGCCCACGCGCACGCGGTGCAGCACGCCGCCGTCGGTGGTGCGGTCGGTGATCGCGGCTTCGAAGCCGAGCAGGGCCAGCTTGGCGCGCGTGTTCTCGGCGTCGGACATCTCGCGGAAGGCGCCGGCCTGCAGGTAATAGATGTAGCTGTCGCTGCCGGCTGCTGCAGGCGCCGCGGCCGTGGCGGCGGCGGCTGGCGGAGCTGCAGCCGGAGCAGGTGCGGCAGGTGCGGCAGGTGCGGCAGGCGCAGGTGCAGGTGCCGGCTCCTGCATGCCGGCGATCGCCTGGCCCAGCGGGTCGGCATCCTCTGCTGCCGGGCTTGCCGGCCTTGCGGCGCGCTCGGTGACCTGGCGGTTCGCTTCGCGCACGGCGTCGCGGTTGCCGTACAGCGGCTTGTTCGGGTCTGACGCCTGGCTCGGCGCCAGGTCGGCCGGGCGGCCCATCTTGTTCGAGCGGTCGGTGAAGGGCGACTGGCCCTTCGTGATCACGAGCGCGACCGCCACCGCGATGCCCAGGCCAATGATCAGGCCGATGATGATGCCGGTCAGGGTACTGCCGCGCTGGCGCAGCAAAGAAGAAGGTCGGATGGCGGTCATGTTGCGCTAATGGATGAACTAAGGATCAGGCTTGCGTTTCGGTCGGGGCACGTTCCATCTTGGCCGGCGCGGACACGCCGATCAGGGCCAGGCCGTTGCGCAGCACCTGGCGGGTAGCGGCCATCAGCGCGAGGCGCGCCATCTTGACCGCATCGTCGTCCACCAGCACGCGCTCGGCGTTGTAGTAGCTGTGCAGCTCGCCGGCCAGGTCGCGCAGGTAGAAGGCCACCTGGTGCGGGCTCAGTTCGGCCTTGGCGCGCTCGAGCGTCTCCGGGTAGGCGGCCAGCGCGCCCAGCAGCGTCGCCTCGCGCGGGGCGGTCAGCGGGGACAGGTCCACGCCGCCCAGCACGGACTCGTCGCCGCCCCATTGCGCCATGACCGAGCAGATGCGGGCATGGGCGTACTGCACGTAGTACACCGGGTTCTCGTCCGAGGTCTTCAGCGCGACGTCGACATCGAACACGAATTCGGTGTCGGCCTTGCGCGAGATGAGGAAGAAGCGCACCGCGTCGCGGCCGCGCGTGATGTCGCCGTTGCCCGACCATTCGATCAGGTCGCGCACGGTCACGTAGGAGCCGGCGCGCTTGGAGATCTTGACCTCTTCGCCGTTCTTCATGACGGTGACCATCTTGTGCAGCACGTAGTCGGGATAGCCCTGTGGGATGCCGATGTTTACGGCCTGCAGGCCGGCGCGCACGCGGGCGATGGTGCCGTGGTGGTCGCTGCCCTGCACGTTGATGGCCTGGTCGAAGCCGCGGCGGAACTTCTGGATGTGGTAAGCGACGTCAGGCACGAAATAGGTGTAGGTGCCGTCGGACTTGCGCATCACGCGGTCCTTGTCGTCGCCGTAGTCGGTGGTGCGCAGCCACAGCGCGCCTTCCTGTTCGTAAGTGACGCCGGCGTCGACCAGGGCCTGCACGGCCTGCTCGACCTTGCCGTCCGCGTACAGGGACGATTCGAGGTAGTAATTGTCGAACTTGACGCCGAAGGCCTGCAGGTCGATGTCCTGCTCGTTGCGCAGGTAAGTGACGGCAAAGCGGCGGATCGATTCGATGTCGTCCACGTCACCCGAAGCGGTGGCCGGCTGGCCGTCGCTGGCCGAGACGGTCTTTTTCGCCAGGAAGTCGGCGGCGATGTCGGCAATGTAGTCGCCGTTGTAGGCCGACTCGGGCCACTCGGCATCGCCCGGCTTGAAGCCGCGGGCGCGCGCCTGCACCGAGGTGGCCAAGGTGGCAATCTGGACACCGGCGTCGTTGTAGTAGAACTCGCGGGTCACGTCGTGGCCCTGCGACTCGAACAGCGACGAGAGGGCGTCGCCGAGCGCGGCCTGGCGGCCGTGGCCGACGTGCAGCGGGCCGGTCGGGTTGGCCGAGACGAATTCGATGATCGCGTGGTGGCCCTGGCCGGAATTGCCGCGGCCGAAAGCCTCGCCCTGCGCGAGCACGGTCTTGACGACCGACTGCTTGGCGCCGGCGGCCACGCGCAGGTTGATGAAGCCGGGGCCGGCCACGTCGGCCGATTCGACCAGGCCTTGCGCGCCCGGGTCCGCCAGCAGGGCGGCGACCAGGCGCGTGGCCAGCTCGCGCGGGTTGGTCTTGAGCTGCTTGGCCAGCTGCATGGCGATGTTGCAGGCGACGTCGCCGTGGCTTGGGTCGCGCGGGCGTTCCAGGACGACGTTCGGGGTGAGATCGGTGCCGGCGACGATCGGCGCAAGGGCGGCCTGGAACAGGGCAACGATTTGTTGTTTTTGTTGGGCGAGCATGGGGATGTCGGTCTGATAATGTGGCGGAGAATGAGGCGGGCCTGCGGGCAGGCAAACAGCGGTCATTATACTGGTTTGGCGATGCGTGGAATATCTTCGCCTGAGGCAACCGCGGTGAAGCTTAAGCGGCGCCAAAGCCTAAGCCGGTACAATGGAGGCCTTTTTCGATCGTATTGACCCCGCCATGACCGACAAGCGCCCGACGCTCACCCTCAAACCCAAAGCCAGGCCGGCGCGCAAGCCGGCGCCGGAGGGCGCTGCGCGCCCGTGGGCGACGGGA
The DNA here is from genome assembly GCF_042432755.1 of Massilia consociata. Lineage (NCBI taxonomy): Bacteria > Pseudomonadati > Pseudomonadota > Betaproteobacteria > Burkholderiales > Oxalobacteraceae > Massilia > Massilia consociata. The sequence continues at coordinate 418,293 of NZ_JBHLWP010000006.1, read as the reverse complement.
GGGCAGGGGCGTGGGCCGTCGGCCTCCGCGCCGGCCGATGCCCGGCCGCGGCGCGGGGAAACCGAACGCGATCACGCGGGCCGTACCGCGTCGCGCGAGCCCGAGCGCCTGCGCCCGAGCCACGAAGTCAAGATCGTCCCGCAGCACGACTACCGCCCCGACCTGAAGGCCGATTCGCTGGCCCTCAGCCTGCTGGGCGCGGCCAGCGCCGTGGCCCGCGTGCGTGGCGGCACCGCGCTGCCGCAGGCGCTCAGCAGCGTGTTCTCGGCCTACGACGTCACCCCGCAGGCCCGTGGCGCGATCCAGGACATCGCCTACCGCACCATGCGCCAGCTGGGCCGCAGCGAGGTGCTGCTGGGGCTGATGACCACCAAGGCGCCGGAGCCGCCGATGCTGGGCGCCCTCTTGTGCGCCGCGCTGGCGCTGCTCGACCCGCCGCCGGGGACGAACCCGCCTTACGAAGCCTTCACCGTGGTCGACCAGGCCGTCGACGCGGCGGCGAGCCACCCGGACTTTGCCCACGCCAAGGCGATGGTCAATGCCGTCCTGCGCCGCTTCCTGCGCGAGCGCGAAACCCTGGGCGCCCAGGCCCTGAAGCAGCCGCTGGCGCGCTGGAACTATCCGCAGTGGTGGATCGACAGCACCCGCGCCGCCTACCCGAACGACTGGGAGGCGATCCTCGCAGCCGGGAACGTGCATCCGCCGCTCACCCTGCGCGTGAACCGGCGCCGGACCGACGCCGAGGCCTACCTGCGCCTGCTCGCCGATGCCGGCATCGAGGCGGCCCGGGTCGGCCCGACGGCGGTGCGCCTGGCGCAGGCCGTCAACGTCAGCCAGATTCCGGGCTTCCACGACGGCGTGGTCTCGGTCCAGGATGCCGGCGCCCAGCTGGCCGCGCCGCTGCTCGACCTGGCGGACGGCATGCGCGTGCTCGATGCCTGCGCGGCGCCGGGCGGCAAGAGCGGCCACATCCTCGAGACGGCGGACGTGGACCTGACCTCGGTCGACGCCGATCCGGCGCGCCTGGCGCGGGTCGGGGACAACCTGGGGCGCCTGGGCCTGCGCGCGAAGCTGGTTGCGGCCGAAGCCCAGGATGCCGGCTGGTGGGACGGCCGCCCTTACGACCGCATCCTGGCCGACGTGCCCTGCACGGCCTCGGGCATCGTGCGGCGCCATCCCGACATCCGCTGGCTGCGCCGCAAGTCGGACACACTCCAACTTGCAACACTTTCCAGCAAAATACTCGACAACCTTTGGCAGATGTTGCTGCCCAATGGTAAATTGTTGTTTGTGACATGTTCGCTCTGGCCCCAGGAATCGGAAGCGCAGGCAGCCGCGTTTGCGGCCCGCCACGGCGCCATCCGCCTCGACGCGCCGGGCCAGCTGCTGCCAGCCAGCGGTGCCGGGCAGGATCATGACGGCTTGTTCTACGCCCTGTTCCAGAAACCCGCGGCGTAGTGGTCATCCCGAAAGAATAGGCTTCGGCTTCAACCTTAAGGCTCCGGCGCACCCGTGACGTTACGATTTTTCTGCCTTCTCGCCTGCCAGTTGCTGCTGGTGTTCGCGTGCGTGGGGGCACGGGCAGCCGACGTCATCGACATCACCCAGGCCGAAATCCAGGCCAGCGAGGACGGCTACCGCCTCAACACCCGGTTCTCCTTCGACCTGAACCACGAGCTGCAGGAGGCCGTCCAGAACGGCATCAAGCTGCATTTCACGACCGAGATCGAAATGACGCGCCCGCGCTGGTGGTGGCGCGACGAGAAGGCCGTCCTGTCGCGGCGCACGATCGGCATCTCGTACGACGTGCTCACACGCCAGTACAATGTGGCGATTGGCGGCAGCGTGCCGCAAAGCTTCTCCACCCTGGAAGAAGCATTGTCCCTGATCCGGCGCCCGGCGCGCTGGCTGATCGCGCCGAAGGGGGCGCTCAAGCAGGGTGAGGTGTACAACGTATCGCTGCGCATGTTCATGGACCGCGACTTCCTGTCCAAGCCACTGCAGGTGAACGCGATCAACGACTCCAGCTGGCGCCTCGCCTCGAACCGGAAGACCTTCACGTATCGTGCGGAGTAAATCAGTCAACCAGGCGCTGCGCTACGCCCTCGTGGTAGGCGGGGCGATCGTCTCGATCCTGCTGTTCCTGCTCGCGGCCGCTTCGGACAACTCGGGCTTCTTCGACCGTTACTACACCTGGCTGCTGGGCGTGAACGCCGGCATGGCGGTGCTGCTCCTGGTGCTGGTGATCGTGGCGCTGGCGCGCCTGTATTCCCGCTACAAGGCCGGCAAGTTCGGTTCGCGCCTGGTTGCCCGGCTGGTCCTGCTGTTCGCCGGCATCGGCATCCTGCCGGGGCTGGTGATCTTCATGGTGTCCGTGCAGTTCGTGTCCCACTCGATCGAATCCTGGTTCGACGTCAAGATCGAGGCCGCGATCGAGTCGGGCCTGAACCTGGGCCGCGCCGCGCTCGACGAAGCGGTGGCCGAGCTGAACGCGACCGGGCAGACCGCCGCCGCCACGCTGGCGGGGCAGGACGCGATCACGGTGCAGGGGGTGCTGTCCGGCCTGGCCAACGACGTCAGCGGCCTGCAAAGCGCGATGCTGCTCGGCGCCGACGGCACCCTGCTGGCCGCGGCCTCGCCCGACCGCCGCGCCAACCTGGAGGCCGACGCGCCGACTCCGCAGATCCTGAAATCCGCCGCGCTGCCGGGCGGCTATGCGCGCGCCGAAGGCAGCGCAGAGATGGCCGCGAACGGCCCGAATGGCCCGAATGCGCTCGACGCCGCCACCAGCCTGCGCCTGCGGGTAGTGCTCGCGGTGCCGGAATCGCCCGGCATGGAGCCGCGCTACCTGCAGCTGCTGCAGTCGGTGCCGGTCAACCTGGCGTCCAATGCGGTGGTGCTGCGCAGCGCCTCCGAGGAATACCGTTCGCGCGCCCAGGCCCGGTCCGGCCTGAAAAAGATGTATGTCGAAACCCTGACATTGACCCTGCTGCTGGCGATCTTCGGCGCGATCGGCAGCGCCTTCCTCATCGCCGGCAACCTGGCCCAGCCGCTGCTGGTGCTGGCGGAAGGCACCCAGGCGGTGGCCGAGGGCGACCTGTCGCCGCGCCCGATCATCGAGACCAACGACGAACTGGGCACGCTGACGAAGTCCTTCAACGCCATGACCGGCCAGCTGTTCGAGGCGCGCAGCGCCGTCGAGCGCAACCGCATGGCCCTGCAGAACGCCAAGGCCCACCTGGAGTCGGTGCTGGCGAACATGTCGGCAGGGGTGATCGTGCTCGATGCCGAAGGGCGGGTGGTGAACTCGAACGACGCCGCCTACCGCATCCTGCAGGTGGAACCGGGCGCGCTGGCCGGTCCGCTGGCGCGCATCGCCGGCCTGGAGACCTTCTACAACTGCGTCACCCGCGCGATCTCGGCCCAGAGCGCGCAGTCGGCGGCGGGCAACGTGGGCAGCGAACGGCGCCGGCGCGCGCACTGGCAGCAGCAGATCGAAATCCCGCGCCGCGGCAGCGGCGACGAGCACGACCACGACATCACGCTGCTGGCGCGCGGCTCGCGCCTGCCGGTGGGCACCGGCAACGGCTTCATCGTGGTGTTCGACGACATCTCGGACGTGATCTCGGGCCAGCGTTCAGTGGCCTGGGGCGAGGTGGCGCGCCGCCTGGCGCACGAGATCAAGAACCCGCTGACGCCGATCCAGCTGTCGGCCGAGCGCCTGCAGATGAAGCTGGAAGGCAGCCTGCCCCCGCTCGAATCCGAACTGCTCAGGAAAAGCACCACGACCATCGTCAACCAGGTCGACGCCATGAAGCGCATGGTCGACGATTTCCGCGACTACGCGCGCACGCCGCCGGCCGTGCTCGAGCCGCTCGACCTGAACAGCCTGATCGACGAGATCCTGCAGCTGTACCTGGCCGAGGACGGCTCGGACATCATCCACGCGGCGCTGGCGCCGAACCTGCCGCAGGTGATGGGCGACGCCACCCAGTTGCGCCAGGTGATCCACAACCTGGTGCAGAACGCGCAGGATGCGCTGGTCGACCGCGGCCCCGGCGCGCCGCCGCCGCGCGTCGACGTCACCACCGAGGCCATCCACTACGAAGGCGCGGACGGCGCCGCCGGCACCGCGGTACGCCTGGCGATCACCGACAACGGCCCGGGCTTCTCGCCACGGATCCTGGCGCGCGCCTTCGAACCCTACGTCACCTCGAAGGCGCGCGGCACCGGCCTGGGCCTGCCGATGGTCAAGAAGATCATCGACGAACACGGCGGCCGGATCGACATTGGTAACCGTCCGGATGGAACTGGCGCGTCAGTATTCATTTTGCTGTTAAAGTTAGCGCCTGAGGCGAACTTGTCCGAAATATAAAAGAGGGCATAAAATCGTACCAGGCCAATAAGATTGCCTGACAAAGCCCCTGGCGCGAGGCAACTCGTCGAAGACAGTACGCCGATACGGCGAGACGATGCAATGCAGGCATGGGGGTTTTGTCAGGCGATCAACGGGTAAGAGATCAGGAAGGACCACAGATGGCGAACATACTCGTAGTTGACGATGAAATGGGCATCCGGGAGTTACTCTCGGAAATCCTGGGCGACGAAGGCCATGCCATCACGCTGGCGGAAAATGCGCAGCAGGCGCGCGAGGCGCGGGCGGCCGGCGCTCCCGACCTGGTGCTGCTCGATATCTGGATGCCGGATACCGATGGCGTCACCCTGCTCAAGGAATGGCAGCGCGACGGCCTGCTCACCATGCCGGTCATCATGATGTCCGGCCACGCCACCATCGACACGGCCGTCGAGGCCACCCGCATCGGCGCGCTGAATTTCCTGGAAAAACCGATCGCGCTGCAAAAGCTCCTCAAGGCCGTGCAGCAGGGCCTGACCCGTGCGCAGGAAGTGGCGCGCGCCCCGCTGGTGCCGCCGCGTCCCGTGGTGTCCGCCGCCGTGCCGGTGGCGGAAACCGCCGGCGCCGGTATCGGCAGTGCAGCCGTTGCCGCGCCGATGTTCGCGCCGCAGGCACCGCAGATGGCCAACGGCGCGCGCATGGTCCATGCGATTTCGCAAGGCGAGGGCACCGGATACACGCTGTCGTTCGACCTGCCGCTGCGCGAAGCGCGCGATGCCTTCGAGCGCATGTACTTCGAACACCACCTTGGCCGCGAAGGCGGCAGCATGACGCGGGTGGCCGAGAAGACCGGTCTCGAACGCACCCACCTGTACCGCAAGCTCAAGCAGCTTGGCGTCGAACCGGGCAAGCTCGCCAAGAAAGGCGGGTGATTGGGCGAACCGGTCCCGACCACCCTGGTCGTCGGCGCCAGCGCGGCTGCACGCGAGGCGGCCATTGCTGCGCTGCTCGACACCATACCGCGCCATGCTGCGTCGTCCACGCCCGATGCCGGGGCGTTCAGCGCCGTCATCCTCGAAGGTTTGGCGTCAGGTAGCTCACCGATCCCCGATCTCCCCTCCGTAAGACTTGTCCGACTCGCACCCGGGTGTCCGTGCTGCGCCGGGAACCTGGTTTTGCGTGTAACATTGAATCGACTGTTGCGCCAAGGGCCGGAACGCCTGTTCATCGGTTTGGCCAGCAGTGAGCACCTTGATCAGTTGCGATCGTGGCTGCAGAAAGCGCCATACGATCAGCTGTTGGCACTGGGTCCGGTGGTGTCCGCCTGAAGTAGTGTACCGGCAGGGCGCACTTGAAATCGGTCCAGCGAGCCCCACCTCTTAACCGAAGTGATCAGCCAACCGCCCGCCGCCGCGCGGTTGGTTCGCACAACCGGGCAGCTCGAAAAATCGTCAGTGCAACGCACAGCGGGTTTTTCGAAACGCCCAACCACTCTGATCGAGAGAAGGAGTCATCATGAACATGATCTATAACAGCGAACAGTACAGCGTCGTCGAGTTCGGCGTGGATCGCGACCTCGAAGCCCTGCGCTTCGGCGGGTACGAGATCGTCGACAAGGCAGGCCGGCGCGAAGCGTTCATTGGCGGCAAACTGGCTCAATCTTTCCGCCGTGATGTGAACAACCTCATTGCGAGCGAGCCGACCATGGAAGAAATCGACGACTTCCTGGGTTCCTACGACACCCTGATGAGCCAGCCCGTCGTTCTGCATTGAGCTTGCCGGGCGTATCAACAAGCACCACCACTACGATGTTCTGAGGACGTAGTGGTGGCGGCGCAGCGGGCATGCCCTTGCGCCACCGGCACCTCTGGCGTGGTAAGCTGCGCGCCATGTGCCAGCTCCTCGGAATGAATTGCAACGTCCCCACGGACATCGTCTTCTCCTTCACCGGTTTCGCCCACCGCGGCGGCCGCACCGATACCCACCACGACGGCTGGGGCATCGCTTTCTTCGAAGGTGCGGGCGTGCGCCACTTCGTCGACCACCAGGCTGCCATCGCCTCGCCGATCGCCGAACTGATCAAGCGCTACCCGATCAAATCCACCAACGTCATCGCCCATATCCGCAAGGCCACGCAGGGACAGGTCGCGCTCGAGAACTGCCACCCGTTTGTCCGCGAGATGTGGGGCCGTTACTGGGTGTTCGCCCACAACGGCGACCTGAAGGACTTCGCTCCCGTTCTGCACGGGCCGTTCCGGCCGGTGGGCAACACCGACAGCGAGCTGGCCTTCTGCTGGCTGATGCAAAGCCTGCGCGACGAGTTCGGCGACGGCTCCTCCGGCACGGCCCCGTCCCTGACGCAACTGCGCAGCGCGCTCGAACGCCTGGTGCCGCAGGTGGCCGCGCACGGCACCTTCAACATGATGCTGTCGGACGGCACCGCGCTGTTCACCCACTGTTCGACCAAGTTGTGCTACGTGGTGCGCCAGTACCCGTTCGTCACGGCGCGCCTGTCCGACGAAGACCTGTCCGTCGATTTCTCGCAGGTGACGACGCCGAACGACCGCGTCGCCATCATCGTCACCGAACCGCTGACCACCAACGAAACCTGGACCCAGTTCGCGCCGGGCGAATTGAAGCTGTTCGTGGACGGCCTGCCGCAGTAGGCAGCATGAGACACAAGCTTGTCGTTCCTTTAATAAATTAATGCCAAAAATCCACTAATCGGGACGGATACGGTAAAGTAGCCATGTTTGCGAGCCAACCCAGACGACATGACCGATACCGCCAGCCATGACCAGGCTTCCCAGCCGCTACAACTGCGCAACTTTTACCTCGGGCGCCAGCCGGTGCTCGACCGTAACCAGGCGCTGTTCGGCTATGAGCTGCTGTTTCGCGGCAGTGCCCAGGGACCGGCCCGGATCGACTCCGGCCTGTCGGCCAGCGCCAGCGTGATCCACCACGCGTCGCAACTGGGCCTGGCGCGCGCGATCGGCGACGCCAGCGCTTTCCTGAACGTCGACGAGGAAGTGCTCAAGAGCGACATGTTCGCTTTCCTGCCGCGCGAGCGCACCGTGCTCGAGATCGTGCGTTCGGTCGAGCCGACCGATGCCGTCATCGGGCGCATGACGGAGCTGTCCCAGCATGGTTTTCGCTTCGCCGCCGAAGCCTCGGCGCACGGGGCCGCTTTGTCGCGCCTGCTGCCGGTGATCGACTACGTCAAGATGGACCTGCGCGAACTGCCGGTGGTGACCCTGCTGTCGCTGGCGCCGCGCCTGCGCGGCACCGGCAAGCGCCTGGTGGCCGAGAAGGTCGAGACCCACAACGAATACCGCACTTGCCTGGACATCGGCTTCGATTACTTCCAGGGCTATTACTTTGCCAAGCCGACCGTCATCGCCGGACGCAAGCTGTCGCCGTCGCAGGCGGCGGTACTGGACCTGATGAACCTGGTGACCTCGGACGCCGACAATGCCGTGATCGAGCGTGCCGTCAAGAAGGATGTCACGCTCGGCCTGAACCTGCTGCGGCTGGTGAACACGCCGGCCGCGGGAAGCGGCCGCCGCATCGAGTCGGTCAGCCAGGCCCTGATCCTGCTGGGGCGCCGCCAGCTGCAGCGCTGGCTGCAGATCCTGCTGTACGCCGAGCCAGGCGTGCGCGGCCACAACCTGAGCCCGCTGCTGATGCTGGCGACCACGCGTGCGCGCCTGATGGAATTGCTGGCGCAGCGCCTGCGTCCGGCCCAGCGCAACGTCTCCGATATCGCCTTCACGGTGGGCATGATGTCGCTGATGGACACGCTGTTCTGCATCCCGATGCAGGACATCGTGGAACAGATTCCGGTGATCGACGAAGTGCGCCACGCGCTGCTGGTGCGCCGGGGCTTCTTCGGCGAGCTGCTGCAGCTGGCGGAATCGATCGAACGCATGGAAGACGCGCAGGACGAAGTGCTGCCTGCACTGCACGAACTGTCGCTCGACGGGGACGACCTTGCCGAGCTCGAAGTGTCGGCCTTCGAGTGGAGCGACAAGGTCGTGCGCTACGCGATTTGACCGCGCCGCTTGCCCGAACGCCGGATGTTCTCTGAACCGTAGGGTGGTCGGCTTGCCCGACCGCGCGTTCAAATCACCCATGCATTGCGTTGAGGCGTCGTCCGATTGAACGCGCGGCCGGCGGAGCCGGCAACCCTACGTCGCCCGGGACCCGGTCCACTGGTTGTGCAGCTCCGGATCGCTGCGCAGCTCCCACAATGCCAGCACGATGGTCGCGATGCCGCCGATGACCAGGCTCCACGACATCGCCGGATCGCGCATGGTATCGACCAGCCAGGGCGATACCGCCACCCATGCCCCCACGACCACATTGAGCAGCACGGCCCAGACATGGGACTTGACCAGGTCGAACGCAGCGAGCACGGCGATGATCGCGCCGGCAATGCCGGCATTCATTGCCGCGGCAGAAGTGCCGGGATACCCGAACACCCAGGGGGAGACGAACAGCCAGACGCCGATCAGGACCATGACCTGGTCTTGCCAGCGCTTGGTCGACAGGTGCATTGCCATGATGTCCTCCGGCTCGATCCAGACAATCAATGCCTTAGGCAACTAGTGATGGCGAAAGTTCTGGAAGAGGAGGGCGCCGCCGGCGCAGGACCGGCGGCGTGGCGGTGGGAATTACAGGTTCGGCGCCAGGTGACGCTCGAGTTCGGCCTTGTCCATGCCGCGGCGGCGCGCCATGTCCTCGACCTGGTCGTCGCCGATCTTGCCGACCACGAAGTACTTCGAGTCCGGGTGCGCGAAGTAGAAGCCGGACACGGCCGCTCCTGGGTACATGGCGTAGGACTCGGTCAGCTCCATGCCGATCTCTTCCGCCTGCAGCGTGCGGAACAGCTCGGCCTTCACGGTGTGCTCCGGGCAGGCCGGGTAGCCCGGCGCCGGGCGGATGCCCTGGTAGCGTTCCGCGATCAGGGCTTCGTTCGACAGGTCTTCGCCCGCGGCGTAACCCCACAGGTCGGTGCGCACGCGCTCGTGCAGGTACTCGGCAAAGGCCTCGGCCAGGCGGTCGGCCAGGGCCTTGAGCATGATCGACGAGTAGTCGTCGTGCGCGGCCTCGAAGCGCTGTTCGTGCTTCTCGATCCCCAGGCCGGCGGTGACCGCGAACATGCCGATGTAGTCCGCCACGCCCGATTCCTTCGGTGCGACGAAGTCGGCCAGGCACTGGTTCGGGCGCTGCTCGCCGTCCACCACCGGCTTGACGCCCTGCTGGCGCAGGCCGTACCAGGTGAAGGCGACTTCCTTGCGCGACTCGTCCGTGTAGATCTCGATGTCGTCGTCGTTGACCGAGTTCGCCGGCAGCAGGGCGATGGCGCCGTTGGCGGTCAGCCAGCGGCCATCGATGATTTTTTTCAGCATCGCCTGGCCTTCCTCGAACACCTTGGTCGCAGCTTCGCCGACGACCTCGTCGGTGAGGATGGCGGGATAGGGGCCGGCCAGGTCCCAGGTCTGGAAGAACGGGCCCCAGTCGATGTAGCGTGCCAGGGCGGCCAGGTCGACGTTCTTGAACACGCGGCGGCCGATGAATTTCGGCTTCACCGGCGCGTAATCGAGCTTCGCCTTGTTGCCGCGGGCCTGCTCGAGGTTCAGCATCGGCAGCGCCTTCTTGTTCGCGTGCTGCACGCGGATGCGTTCGTAGTCCTGCGCCAGTTCGATGATGTAGGCGTCGCGCGTCTCGTCGGTCAGCAGCGACTGCCCCACCGACACCGAACGCGAAGCGTCCGGCACGTACACCACCGGGCCCTCGTAGTGCGGGGCGATCTTGACCGCCGTGTGGGCGCGGCTGGTGGTGGCGCCGCCGATCAGGAGCGGGATCTTCTTCTCGCGGAAGTAGGGATCGCGCTGCATCTCGCGCGCCACATGCGCCATTTCTTCCAGCGAGGGCGTGATCAGGCCCGACAGGCCGACGATGTCGGCCTTCTCTTCCTTGGCCTTGGCCAGGATGTCGGAACAGGGGACCATCACGCCCATGTTCACGATCTCGAAGTTATTGCACTGCAGGACCACTGAGACGATGTTCTTGCCGATATCGTGCACGTCGCCCTTGACGGTGGCGATGACCATCTTGCCCTTCGGCCTGGCGACCACGCCGGTGCGGCGTTCTTCCTCCGCCTTCTCTTCCTCGATGAAGGGCACCAGGTGGGCCACGGCCTGCTTCATGACGCGCGCCGATTTCACCACCTGCGGGAGGAACATCTTGCCCTGGCCGAACAGGTCGCCGACGATGTTCATGCCGTCCATCAGCGGGCCTTCGATCACGTGGATCGGGCGGCCGCCGGAGGCCAGGACCTGCTGGCGCATCTCTTCGGTGTCCTCGACGATCCATTGCGTGATGCCGTGCACCAGCGCGTGCGCCAGGCGCTTCTCGACCGGGCTTTCGCGCCATTCGAGGTTCTGTTCCTGCTTGCCGCCGCCGGCCTTCAGGGTGCCGGCGAATTCGATCATGCGCTCGGTGGCGTCCGGGCGGCGGTTCAGCACCACGTCCTCGACGCGCTCGCGCAGTTCGGGCGACAGGTCATCGTAGACGCCGATCATGCCGGCGTTGACGATGCCCATGGTCATGCCGGCCTTGATCGCGTGGTACAGGAACACGGTGTGGATCGCCTCGCGCGCCGGGTCGTTGCCGCGGAAGCTGAACGAGACGTTCGACACGCCGCCCGAGACCTTCGCATGTGGCAGGTGCTTGCGGATCCAGGCGGTGGCTTCGATGAAGTCCACCGCGTAGTTGTTGTGCTCCTCGATGCCGGTGGCGATCGCGAAGATGTTCGGATCGAAGATGATGTCTTCCGGGGGGAAGCCGACCTTTTCCACCAGCACCTTGTACGCACGCTCGCAGATCTCGGTCTTGCGCGCGAAGGTGTCGGCCTGGCCCTGCTCGTCGAAGGCCATCACGATGACGGCCGCGCCGTAGCGCCGGCACAGGACGGCCTGGCGGATGAATTCGGTTTCGCCTTCCTTGAGCGAGATCGAGTTGACGATGGCCTTGCCCTGCACGCACTTCAGGCCGGCTTCGATCACGCTCCACTTGGAGGAGTCGATCATGATCGGCACGCGCGAGATGTCCGGCTCGGACGCGATCAGGTTCAGGAAACGCGTCATCGCAGCCTGCGAGTCGAGCATCGCCTCGTCCATGTTGATGTCGATGACTTGCGCGCCGTTCTCGACCTGCTGGCGCGCCACCGACAGCGCCTCGTCGAACTGCTCGTTCAGGATCATGCGCGCAAAAGCCTTGGAGCCGGTGACGTTGGTGCGCTCGCCCACGTTGACGAACAGCGAGCTGTCGTCGATGGTGAAGGGCTCCAGGCCCGACAGGCGCATTGCGACCGGAATCTCCGGGACCTGGCGTGGAGCCTGGCCTTCCAGCAGCTTCGCAATCGCGGCAATGTGGTCCGGCGTGGTGCCGCAGCAGCCGCCGGCGATGTTCACGAAGCCGGCGTCGGCGAATTCGCGCAGCAGGGCCGAGGTGTCGGCCGGCAGTTCGTCGAAGCCGGTGTCGCTCATCGGGTTGGGCAGGCCGGCATTCGGGTAGATGCACACGAAGGTGTCGGCGATCGTTGATAACTCTTCGGCATAGGGGCGCATCAGCGCGGCGCCGAGCGCGCAGTTCAGGCCGATGGTCAGCGGCTTGGCGTGGCGCACCGAATTCCAGAAGGCGGCGACGGTCTGGCCCGACAGGATGCGGCCCGAGGCGTCGGTGACGGTGCCGGAGATCATGAGCGGCAGGCGCGGGGTTTCGGGATGCTCGTCGAAGTACTGGTCGATCGCGAACAGCGCGGCCTTGCAGTTCAGCGTGTCGAAGATGGTCTCGACCAGCAGCACGTCGGCGCCGCCGATGACCAGGCCGCGCACCTGTTCGTGATACGAGGCCACCAGCTGGTCGAAGGTGACATTGCGCGCGGCCGGATCGTTCACGTCGGGCGAGATCGAGGCGGTCTTGGGCGTCGGGCCGAGCGCGCCGGCGACGAAGCGCGGCTTGTCCGGCGTGCTGTATTTGTCGCAGGCGGCGCGCGCGAGCCTGGCGGCTTCGACGTTCATCTCATAAGCGAGATGCGCCATGTGGTAGTCGTCCTGCGCCACGCCGGTGGCGCCGAAGGTATTCGTTTCGATCAGGTCGGCGCCGGCGGCGAGGTAGCGCTCGTGGATCTCCTGGATGATGTGCGGTTGGGTGAGCGTCAGCAGTTCGTTGTTGCCCTTGACGAAGAGCTCGCGCCTGGTTGAACCCTCGGCGCCTTCCGGTGCGCTGAAATCCTTGAAGCGCTCGCCGCGATATGCCGCTTCGTCGAGTTTGTACTGCTGGATGATGGTACCCATCGCGCCATCCAGGATCATGATGCGGCGCTTCAGGATATCGCGAAGCTGGGAGTCGATCGGGGAGATGGGACGAAGGGGGGCATTCATGTGGGAGTCTTTCATATCGGCTTGACAGGCCGTTATTTACTGTTGGGCGACCTGAAATTATACGTCATGACGCTGCATTGCTCAGGGCTGGGCATTTTCTCGTTTTTGTGTATGTATCTTTATGTATTGATTTCGCATACTGATACACGATGTTACAAAACCCACCTCATCCGCAATCTTTACGTTACATACACGGACGACAATTACTCCGTCGCCACAATGTTGGCGAAGCTTTTAACGGGATGATTGCATGAACAAAGAATATGAGCCGGATTGGGATCAACCGGTGAGCCGCAACGAAGAACCGGCTGTCGTGTCGAAGCCGCAGATGGTGAATGGTGTGAAGCAGATCGTGACGATCCGCCTGGACGTGGACATGCTGGAATGGTTCAAGGCCGCCGGCCCGGGCTACCAGACCCGTATCAACCAGGTGCTGCGCGAGCACATGGACGCACAACGCGCTGCCGCAGCAGCAGAAGAGAAGTGATGTATCGGGGCGAATGCCCCGATTTTCTTTTGGTGGAGTGACCTAGCGGGAGGCTATGCCGTCCGTGCGTTCAAACCACGGTTGACCTGACGGCGCGATATTTCGCCCGCTTGACTATCACTGCGTATCACCGCGTGGGCGGGAGGCCCGCCCATCCTACGAAAAGCCGAGCCCGACCAGCGGGAAGCTTTTCAGGAATTCGGAAGCCGGCAGGCGCTTGCCACCCGGCTTCTGCAGTTCAGTCAGGCGCAGCGCGCCTTCACCACAGGCAATGACCACGCCATGCTGGGCGTCCGCCGACAGCACTTGCCCCGGCGTACCGCTGCCGGGTGCAAGCTCGGCGTTCCAGATCTTGACCGCCACCCCGTTCACCAGGCCTTGCGCACCGGGGAAGGGATTGAAGGCGCGCACGCGGCGCCACAGCAGCTCGGCCGGCAGGCCGAAATCGAGCTTCGCTTCTTCCTTGCTGATCTTGGCGGCATAGGTCACGCCCTGTTCCGGCTGCGGCACCGCTTCCAGCTGGCCCTGTTCCATCTTGCGCAGCGCCTCGACGATCATGCGTCCGCCAAGCTGGGCCAGCTTGTCGTGCAGGCTGCCGGTGGTGTCGCCGTCGTCGATCGCAACGCGTTCGATGAGCATCATCGGCCCGGTGTCCAGGCCTTCTTCCATGCCCATGATGGTCACGCCGGTTTCAAGGTCGCCCGCTTCGATCGCGCGGTGGATCGGCGCGGCGCCGCGCCAGCGCGGCAGCAGCGAGCCATGGATGTTGATGCAGGGGCGGATGTCGAGCGTGCTGCGCGGCAGGATCAGGCCGTAGGCGGCGACCACCATCACGTCGTAGTCGAGGCCCGCGAGCCGTTCGTGGGCTGCGCGTGCTTCTTCGGCGCGCTGCGGGTCCTTGCTATCCATCCGCAGGGACAGCGGCTGTGCGACTTCCATGCCGTGCGCCAGTGCATACTGCTTCACGGCGGACGCCTGCAACTGCATGCCGCGCCCGGCCGGGCGGTCGGGCTGGGTCAGGACCAGGGGGATCTCGAAACCGGCTTCGTGCAGGGCACGCAGGGCCACGGCGGCAAACTCGGGCGTGCCGGCGAAGACGACCTTCATCAACGGCGGCCCGCGGCGCGCTGGGCGCTATCGCGCTGCATGCCGCGTTCTTCCTTCTGCAGCTTGGCCTTGATGCGGTTGCGCTTGAGCGGCGACAGGTATTCGACGAAGACCTTGCCCATCAGGTGGTCCATCTCGTGCTGGATGCACACGGCCAGCAGGCCGTCGGCCTCGAGGTCGAATTCCTTGCCGTCGACGTCATGGGCCTTGACCTTGACGCGGGCCGGCCGCTCGACGCCGTCATAAATGCCCGGCACCGACAGGCAGCCTTCGTCGTAGACCTGCTTTTCTTCGCTGGCCCAGGTGATTTCCGGATTGATGAAGACCATCAGCTTGTCGTTGGTCTCGGACACGTCGATCACGATCACGCGCTCGTGCACGTCCACCTGGGTTGCGGCCAGGCCGACGCCGGGCGCATCGTACATGGTTTCGGCCATGTCCTTGACCAGCTGGCGCAGGCGATCGGTGCCGAATTCGGTTACCGGCTTGGCGATCTTGTGCAGGCGCGGGTCAGGGTAGCGGAGGATGTTCAGTAAGGCCATGGTCGGAGCAGTTTCAGGTGATGGTGGTGTCGGTTCAATCAGGTATGCATGCACGTACAGAAATGCAACACATCCCTGGCCTGGCAGGACACTGTTTGTCTTGCTAGTTCAGGGATTTGTGTGCAGAATTTGATTCAGTACGGCAACCCTTTTTCGATCATTCTCGATCGGGGAGCGGCCCATCGTGCTGTCGCCGGCCTGCGAACGGGCCGGATGAGGGCGGTGACCGGTGCCAGCATTCGGTGTCAAAGCCGCAATTTACGGACGCAAAAACGGACGTCTCAATGGAAAATTTTAGCACAGTCGTGACCCGCGCTGCTGCCGTGGCGCTCGTCGCGTGTGCCGTGGCCGGCCCGGCCCAGGCCGCGGAAGCGCCCGCATGCGCATTCCGGCCGAATGCGCCGGACCAGCATGTCGTGGTCAAGGGCGATACCCTCTGGGACATCTCCGGTACCTTCCTGCAGAACCCGTGGTGCTGGCCCCGGGTCTGGGGCATGAACCGCGACGAGATCCGCAACCCGCACTGGATCTATCCGGGCCAGGTCATCTACTTCGACCGTTCGCGCGGCCGCCTGTCGCTGACGCGTCCGGGGGGCGACGGCAGGGGCGAGCCGCCGCTCACGAAACTGTCGCCGCAACTGCGCACCGAGTCGCTCGCACGCGATGCGATCCAGTCGATCCCGGCCGGCACCATCGAGCCCTACCTGACCCAGCCGCTGGTGGTCGAGAACAGGGAACTGGAAGGCGCGCCGCGCATCGTGGCCTCGCAGGAGGGCCGTGTCTATCTCGGCACCGGCGACCGCGTCTATGTGAAGGGTGACTTGAGGGGCGGCAAGGTCTTCCAGGTATTCCGTCCGGGCACGGTGCTGAAGGACCCGCAGACCGGCAAGGTGCTGGCGCGCGAAGCGGCCTACCTGGGCAGCGTCACGCTCGACGTGGAGGCGAAGCCGGGCGTCGATGCGCACACCTTCCGGGTCAGTGAAACGCGCCAGGAAATGGGCGTCAACGATCTCCTGATCCCGGTGCCGCCGGCGCCGGTGCGCAACTACGTGCCGCATGCGCCGCTGCAGGCGGTCGATGCGCGCGTCATGTCGATCTACTCGGGCGTGACCTATGCCGGACAGAGCCAGGTCGTCACTGTCAATCGGGGTTCGCTTGACGGACTCGATGTCGGCGCGGTGCTGCAGCTCTATCATCTCGGGAAGACGGTGCCGGACCCGGCCAGCAAGGGTTTCCTCGGCATCGGCAAACAGCAGATCCGGCTGCCCGAGGAGCAATATGGCAGCCTGTTCATTTTCCGCGTGTTCAAGAACGTCTCCTACGGCTTGATCATGCAAGTGACGGCGCCGGTGCAAGTCGGCGACGTGGCCCGCTCGCCGGAGCACCTTTCGGAGTAATCCCACCGTGCAGGACACGGCTCCCCAACCCGCCAGCCAGAACGCCTTCGCCGCCATTGCCGACTGGATCCGCCTGGAACAGGCGAGCGGGGTGGGGTGCCGCACCGCCAGCCTGCTGCTCGACGCCTTCGGCTCGCCCGCCGCCATCTTCCGCGCCGGCCATGCGGCGCTTGCCGCCCACGTGCCGGCGGCGCAGGCCTCGAGCCTGAGCGCACCCGTCGCGCCGGAACTGGCGCGCCTGCTCGACGCTACCCACGCCTGGCTGGCCCAGCCTGATCACCATATCCTTACCCTGCACGACCCCGGCTACCCGGAGGCCTTGCGCCACATTCCCGATCCGCCGCTGCTGCTCTATATAAATGGGCGGCGCGAACTGCTCGGTGCACCGATGGTCGCCGTCGTCGGCAGCCGCAATGCGAGCGTGCAGGGCCAGGCCAATGCGCAAGCGTTTGCGCAGGCCTTGTCCGAAGCCGGCTTGTGCGTGGTGTCGGGCATGGCGCTTGGCATCGATACGGCGGCGCATGAAGGGGCGCTGCGCGGCCCGGGCTCCACCATCGCGGTGACCGGCACCGGCCAGGACCGCGTCTATCCGGCGCGCAACCGGGCGCTGGCGCACCGCATCGCGGAGACGGGTTGCATCGTCAGCGAGTACGCGCTCGGCACGCCGCCGGTGGCCAACAATTTCCCGCGCCGTAACCGCATCATCAGCGGCATGTCGGCGGGCGTGCTCGTGATCGAAGCGGCGGCGCAGTCGGGCTCCCTGATCACGGCGCAGATGGCGGCCGAGCAGGGGCGCGAGGTGTTCGCCCTGCCGGGCTCGATCCATTCGGCGCTGGCCAAGGGGTGCCACCAGTTGATCCGCGAAGGCGCCCGCCTGGTCGAAACCGTGGACGAAGTGCTGGACGCGATGCGGGTTTCTCCATTGATAGCGCCGGCGCGCGGTCCCGCACAGGCAATGCCGGACGACACGATGGATGACAGCGGCGCGCTCCTTGCCGCGCTCGGCCACCACCCGGTGGCGCCGGACGAACTGCTGGTGCGCATCGGCGGCGACGCGGCATCGCTGGCCGGCGCACTGCTGGCGCTGGAGCTGGCCGGGCTGGTCGAGCGGCTGCCGGGCGGGCAGGTGCAGCGGGTGGTCCGGGTGGCGTAGGCCCGAAGAGCATGCAGGTTCTACCGTATGCATGCCGCATGGCTTGGTGCGAAAAAGAATATTCTTCTTTGGATGCCATCATGGAATGCATCCTCTTGATTTTGCAGAAAATCGAAAAATCTGAATGAACGAATAAGGCCACGAAACAACGCTTTTTACGCACGGCACCTGAGCGCGCGCGCCAGACTTGTACCTCGGCGAGCTTAGCTGCTACAGTAGCGTCACTATGTTCGACATCCTGGTCTACCTTTACGAGACGTACTACCGTCCTGACGCCTGCCCCGAGCCGGCGGCCCTGGCACGCAAGCTGTCCGCCGTCGGTTTCGATGACATCGAGATTTCCGAGGCGCTGGACTGGCTGTCCGGGCTGACCGAAGTGGCAGTTTCCGACGCAATCGATGCATGCACCGGCATCCGCTACTATGTGGACGAGGAATACATCGAACTGGGCAGTGCCGCCATCGGCTTTATCCAATTCCTCGAAAGTGCCAAGGTCCTCAGTCCGACGCAGCGCGAAATCGTCATCGAACGCGCGCTGGCCTGCGACGAGTCGCCGGTGGCGCTTGGCAAGCTCAAGATCATCGTGCTGATGGTCCTGTGGAGCCAGGGCAAGGAGCCGGACGCGCTGATGTTCGACGACCTGTTCGGCGATGACGACGACCAGGAACCGCGCCAGCTGCATTGAGCGCAGCCGGTGCTGAAGCAGAATACACAAACGGGGCCGGGACCCCGTTTTTCATTGCCTCGTCGTCCCGTGGATGTACAAGCCAGGCCAATTGTTACAATTTTATGTCTTGAAGTTGTCATGTGCGCCACAACTCCTATCTCATGGAGGTAGGAAATGAAATGCGCATTGGTACTTGAGAAAGATCAGCTCAGCAGTGGCGACACTTCGCGTTTGTTGAAGTCGCTCGGTTACGTTCCTGCGGCAGTCAGGACCCCGGCCGAGGCCTTGAACGTGGCCAGTGCGCTGGATTTCGACGTCATCATTACCTGCACCTCGAAGATCCCCGACGACCGGCGCTCGCTGGCCGGCGAGCTGAAACGGCTTGCGCCCGAAGCGGCCGTGATCCTCGTCCAGGACGATGCGTCTCTCCCGCATGATGCACGTCCAGGCTATGCCGAGGGCATCAGCGGCGTGCTGCATCGCCCCATCCAGGTCAGGGACATCCGGCAGATTGTCGAGTTCGGGATCGACGGATGCGGGATGCAGCCGGCCTATCTGCCGCCGTCCCAGGACCGCCGCCGCCGCCGCGCTATCGTGCGCTAAGGACACCTCCTTTGCGCGATGCGCATGCATGAGTGGCCTCGTTCGCGCGAATGGGACCACCAGCATCAACACTTTTCATCCTCAGCCGGCACAGCCCCTTCCTCGTGGTTCGCGGCCGCCGGTGCAGACCTGCACAAGGTTTTTTAAATTCTTTTGATCATCATATGACGGCTTCACGGCCTATGGGACGAGGGTAGGGAAGGGTGGTCGCCGGGGAAAATGGCGAAAATGGCATTGGCGTGTGCACTTGCGGGAGGCGCGGCATCGCGCTTATCATTGGCCGCTCAATCCAGACTGTTACTATCCAGACACTACGGCTTCACAACTGTCCAGCCTGCAAGCATGTATGATGCGCGGGCAAAAGCCATTTATATATAGAGCACCCGAGAAACACTATGACCAAATCCCTCATCATCGCCGAGAAGCCGTCGGTCGCGAACGACATCGCGAAGACGCTGGGCGGCTTTACCAAGCACGATGAGTACTTCGAGTCCGACGAATACATCCTGTCGTCCGCGGTCGGCCACCTGCTGGAAATCACGGTGCCCGAAGAATACGACGTCAAGCGCGGCAAATGGAGCTTCACGCACCTGCCGGTGATTCCGCCGTACTTCGCGTTGAACCCGATCGCCAAGACCGAATCGCGCCTCAAGGTGTTGAACAAGCTGATCAAGCGCAAGGACGTCACCACCCTGATCAACGCATGCGACGCGGGCCGCGAAGGAGAACTCATCTTCCGCCTGATCGCGCAGGCCGCCAAGGCCAAGCAGCCGGTCAAGCGCCTGTGGCTGCAGTCGATGACCCCGGCCGCGATCCGCGAAGGCTTCGCCCACCTGCGCAGCGACGAAGAGATGCTGCCGCTGGCCGACGCCGCGCGCTGCCGCTCGGAGGCCGACTGGCTGATCGGCATCAACGGCACCCGCGCCATGACCGCCTTCAACTCGAAGGAGGGCGGGTTCTACTTGACGACGGTAGGCCGGGTGCAGACGCCGACCCTGTCGATCGTGGTTGAGCGCGAAGAGAAGATCAAGAAGTTCGTGCCGCGCGACTACTGGGAAGTGCGCGCCGAGTTCGTGTGCGCGGCCGGCGTCTACGAAGGTCGCTGGCTGGATCAAGGCTTCAAGAAGGACGAGAACGATCCGGAAAAGCGCGCCGAGCGCCTGTGGAGCCGCGCCGCCGCCGATTCGATCGTCGCCGCCTGCCGCGGCAAGCAGGGCATCGTCACCGAGGAATCGAAGCCGACCACCTCGATGGCGCCGGCGCTGTTCGACCTGACTTCGCTGCAGCGCGAGGCCAACGGCCGCTTCGGCTTCTCGGCCAAGAACACGCTCGGCCTGGCGCAGGCGCTGTACGAGAAGCACAAGGTCCTGACCTACCCGCGTACCGATTCGCGCCACCTGCCGGAAGACTACATCGCTACCGTCAAGAGCACGATGGAGTCGCTGGGCGAGACCAACAACTACCAGCAGTTCTCGAAGCAGGTGCTGAAGAACGGCTGGGTCAAGCCGAACAAGCGCATCTTCGACAACACCAAGATCTCGGACCACTTCGCGATCATCCCGACCGGCGTCATCCCCAAGAATTTGACCGAGCCGGAACAAAAGCTGTATGACTTGGTCACGCGCCGCTTCCTGGCCGTGTTCTTCCCGGCGGCCGAGTTCCTGGTCACGACCCGCTTCACCGAAGTGTCGGGTCACCAGTTCAAGACCGAGGGCAAGGTGATGACCAACCCCGGCTGGCTGGCGGTGTACGGCAAGGACACCACCGGCGACGACAAGGATGGCGCCACCCTGGTGCCGGTGCAGAAAGGCGAGAAGGTCCTGGCCGACAAGGTGACGCCGAACGGCCTGGTCACCAAGCCGCCTGCGCGCTACACCGAGGCGACGCTGCTGTCGGCAATGGAAGGCGCCGGCAAGCTGGTCGACTCCGACGAGCTGCGCGACGCCATGGCCGGCAAAGGCCTGGGCACGCCGGCGACGCGCGCGGCCATCATCGAGGGCCTGCTCACCGAAAAATACCTGGTGCGCGAAGGCCGCGAGCTGATCCCGACCGCGAAGGCATCCCAGCTGATGACGCTGTTGCGCGGCCTGGGCGTGAACGAACTTACTGCACCCGAGCTCACCGGAGAATGGGAGTTCAAGCTCTCGCAGATGGAGAAGGGAAAAATCTCGCGCGACGAGTTCATGCGCGAGATCCAGCAGATGACGCAAGTGATCGTCAAGCGCGCCAAGGAATACGACAACGAGACCATCCCGGGCGACTACGCGACGCTCAAGACCCCGTGCCCGAACTGCCAGGGCGTGGTCAAGGAAAACTACCGCCGCTTCGCCTGCACCAAGTGCGATTTCTCGATGTCGAAGACGCCGGGCAGCCGCCAGTTCGAGATCGAGGAAGTCGAGGAACTCCTGAAGAACCGCACCATCGGTCCGCTGCAGGGCTTCCGCTCGAAGATGGGCCGCCCGTTCGCGGCGATCCTGCGCATCGTGCGCGACGAAGAGATCAAGAACTTCAAGCTGGAGTTCGACTTCGGCCAGGACCAGGACGAGGGCGAGGAAGGCGAGGGCGTCGACTTCAGCGGCCAGACCGTGCTCGGCCCGTGCCCGAAGTGCAATGCCGGCGTGTACGAGATGGGCCTGGCCTACGTGTGCGAGAAGACGGTGGCCAAGCCGAAGGGTTGCGACTTCCGCAGCGGGCGCATCATCCTGCAGCAGGAGATCCTGCCGGAGCAGATGGCCAAACTGCTCAATGACGGCAAGACCGACCTGCTGCCGGGCTTCGTCTCGCAGCGCACCCGCCGTGCCTTCAAGGCCTTCCTGGTGCGCGGCAAGGACGGCAAGATCAGCTTCGAGTTCGAGGAGCGCAAGGGCAAGCCGGCGGCAAAGGGCAAGGCGGCCGCGGCCGACGGTGCCGCCGATGGCGCGGCGAGCGGCGACGGCGCTGATGGCGCCGCAGCGCCGGTGAAGGCAGCGCGCAAGGCGCCGGCCAAGAAGGCGGCCGCGACCAAGACGGCGGTGCGCAAACCGGCGGCCAAGAAGATTGCGTCGGCGGCGGCGAAGAAGTAAGCCGGCCGTTCCAGCTGGTATCGGAAAACGCGAACCCTCGGGTTCGCGTTTTTTTTGCGCTAACGGTTTGCACGCAAAATTGGACCCCGGCCTGCGCCGGGGCGACGGTCTTGAGCGTGGCTGACGCATTCGGCGCCGCCAGCCTTCGAACTTCCGCACCCTTTCCAACGTCATCCCGGCGACGGACGGTATCGAATGCCCACCAGTCCACCACACACTCCTGCATTTCTACCAACGTACACTCCCCCACGAGCGTGCATTCCTCGCACTATCTTTTCCTTCTTTGTTGCAATTATTTTCTTTTCAACAAGCACGCGTTCAAGTAATAATCGACTGGTAATCAAGTTTCATCATTCGGCCCCCGGTACACCCGGACATACCTATAACTATTTCGATCCGTCTGACCCCCATGAAGCTCTCCGACCTGAAAATCGCGACCCGCCTGTACCTCGGCTACGGCATCCTCATCGGCATTACCGGCATCGTGACCGCCATCGCCTATGCCAATTTCACTGCGCTCGGCACGGCCAACGAGACCAACCTGCGCGGCTACCGGGCGCTCGGCGAGGTGGATGCGGCCATGCAGGCGCTGACGGACATCGAGACCGGCCAGCGCGGTTTCGCGCTGACGGGCCACGACGCCTCGCTCCAGCCCTATGCCAGGGGCAAGCAGGATTTCCAGCGGCACGTGGACGCGGCGCTGGCG
The DNA here is from genome assembly GCF_042432755.1 of Massilia consociata. Taxonomy (NCBI): domain Bacteria; kingdom Pseudomonadati; phylum Pseudomonadota; class Betaproteobacteria; order Burkholderiales; family Oxalobacteraceae; genus Massilia; species Massilia consociata. The sequence continues at coordinate 395,765 of NZ_JBHLWP010000006.1, read as the reverse complement.
CACACTGCCAGCGACGACGTCCAGCAGGAACGCTTCAGGCAGCTGGCCCGGCACCAGCGCGACTGGCTCGCGCAGGCCATCGACCCGGTGATCGCGCTGCGCCGCGGCACGGCGGACGCCGACCTGGCCCAGGTGGTCGCTGCCGAGCAGGCGGGCAAGGGCAAGGCCGGCATGGATGCGATGCGCGGCCTGGTCGACCAGATCAAGGATGCCGAGAACGAGGGATTGGCCCAGCGTGCCGAGGAAGTGGCCGCATTGCAGTCGGCCATGCGCCGCACCCTGGTCGGCGGCGGCCTGGTCGCGGCGGTGCTGGCGGTATTCATGGCCTACCAGCTGGGCCGCAACATCAGCATCCCGCTGCGCCGGGCGGTCCAGCTTGCGCGTCAGGTCGCGCAGGGCGACCTGACCACGGAAGTGAAGGTGCGCACCAGGGATGAAGCGGGCGAGCTGATGGCCGCGCTGAAGGACATGAACGCGTCCCTGGTGGCCATCGTGTCGAAGGTCCGTTCGGGCACCGGCACCATCGAGACCGTGGCCGGGGAAATCTCGGCCGGCAACCAGGACCTGTCCGCGCGCACCGAACAGCAGGCCGGCTCGCTCGAGGAGACCGCATCGTCGATGGAGGAGTTGACCTCGACGGTCAAGCAGAACGCCGACAATGCGCGCCAGGCCAACCAATTGGCCGCCAGCGCCGCCGACACGGCCGCGCGCGGCGGCGAGGTGGTGGCCGAAGTGGTCACGACGATGGGTTCGATCAACGAATCGGCGCGCAGGATCGCCGACATCATCGGCGTCATCGACGCCATCGCCTTCCAGACCAACATCCTGGCGCTGAACGCCGCCGTGGAAGCGGCGCGCGCCGGCGAGCAGGGACGCGGTTTCGCGGTCGTGGCCTCGGAGGTGCGCAACCTGGCGCAGCGTTCCGCCGGCGCGGCCAGGGAGATCAAGGCCCTGATCGGCGACTCGGTGTCGCGCGTGGAGGCCGGTTCGCGCCTGGTGGACCAGGCCGGGCGTACGATGGACGAGGTGGTGGCGAGCGTCAGGCGCGTCTCCGACATCATCGGCGAAATCGCGGCCGCGAGCGAAGAGCAGCGCGACGGCATCGAACAGGTCAACGGGGCGATCGCCCAGATGGACCAGGTGACGCAGCAGAACGCCGCGCTGGTGGAGCAGGCCGCGGCTGCGGCGTGCGCGATGCGCGAGCAGGCCGGCGGGCTGGCGCAACTGGTGGGAACTTTCCGGCTGGCGCCGCAATCGCCCGCAACGGCGCAGGCCGCACCGCGGACACAGCAGGCGCTGCCGCGTCCACCGGCGCGCAACGCCTTGCCGCGTAGCCTCCGGCGGCCCCATGTTGCCAAAGCCGGCATGTCGCGCACCGCGGCGGCAACCGCGGACGAGGTGGACGAAAAGGCCGACACTGCCGACGCCTGAGCGGCCCGCGCCGGCATGGCGGGCGCGGTCCGCGCCGATTCTCCGTGTAAGATCACGAAGCGTTCTTTGTCGGTTCATCCGCCAACGCATGTGCCAACACATGTGTCAACTTCGCCGCCATGGAGACAGGTATGCTCAGCCTCGACGATTTCGCGCAGTTGCAGTTCCTGGAAGGCCGCTGGAAGGGCGCCAGCCCGGATGGGAAAGAGTTCTTCGAAGAATATACCCGGCCGGAGCCGGCCGTGTTCCAGTCGCGCCGCTTTCCCGACGCCGGTTTCACCGAGCATAACGACGGCGCCACCATCAGTTTCAAGGATGGCGAGGTCATCTCGCAGTGGGGCGAATTCACCTGGAAGGCGTCCAGCATCGGCCCCGACTCCGCGGCCTTCGAACCGGTGAGCGCGCCGAGCCGCTTCCTCTGGCGGCGCGTGGACGCGTCCACGCTCGAGGCAGAGCAACACTGGCATGCCGACGGGAAGGAACAACAGCTGACGATCCGCCTCACCAGGCTGGACCAGGGCTGACCGCCGGGCATGCGCAGGGCCTTGGGCACCCTCCTGTTGATCATGCTCGGCCTGTACGGGGCAGCCTGCCTGGCGCTGTTTTTGCTGCAGCGCTCGCTGATCTATTATCCGCCAGCCACTGCCGCCTACCCGGCGCCATCGACCTCGGTGCTCGAGGTCGATGGCGCCGCGGTAAAGGTTTCCGAGCGTCCCCTGGCCGGGGAGCGGGCGCTGATCTACCTCGGCGGGAACGCGGAAGACGTGACCGCCAGCCTGCCCTTGCTGGACCAGGCCTACCCGGAGCGCGCCCTGTACCTGCTGCATTACCGCGGCTATACAGGCAGTTCCGGCAGCCCCAGCGAAAAAGCGCTGGTGGCCGATGCGCTGGCGCTGTTCGACCGCGTCGCGCGCGAGCACAAGGACATCGTGGTGCTCGGGCGCAGTCTCGGCACCGGCGTCGCAGTCCAGCTGGCGAGCCAGCGCCCGGTGAGCCGCCTGGTCCTGATCACGCCTTTTGTCAGCTTGCAGGATTTGGCTGCCCGGCAGTTTCCTTATTTCCCAGTGCGCTGGCTGCTGCGCGACCGCTATGCGTCCAACCAGTACGCGCCCCGGGTGACGGCGCCGACCCTGATCCTCGCCGCCCGGCACGACGAGATCATTCCCGCGCAGAGCGCGGAACTGCTGCTGTCCCGTTTCCCCAAGGGCGTGGCGACCATGCGCGTGCTGGAAGGCGTGGGACACAATTCGATTTCCGACAGCGCCGACTATATTCCCGCGCTACAGTGGGCCAGATAGATTAACCGTTCAGCAATACCACCATCGACAAGGAGCCTGCATGCCTGCCACTTCCACCCTGCGTCACGTCGTGCTGTTCTCGTTCAAGGATGACGCCCCGGCGGACGCCGTCAATGCCGTCGTGTCCGATTTCGGCAAGCTGCCACAGGAGATTCCCGGCATCGCGGCCTACGAATGGGGGACGAACGTGAGTCCGGAAGGCCTCAACAACGGCTTTACCCATTGCTTCACCCTGACGTTCGCGTCCGACGAAGACCGCGATGCCTACCTGGTGCATCCGGCCCACCAGCGTTTCGTCGGCACGCTTGGGAGTTGCCTCGAACGTTCGCTAGTGATCGACTACTGGACGCAGTAAGCCGGGTCGCGCCGGCCAGAATGCAAAAAACCGCGGCCAGCCGCGGTTTTTCATGTCCATCGTATGGTTCGGCAGCGTTCCTACTCCTGCCACTCCTTCAGCGCGCGGATGGCCGCTTCGCCATTGCGGATCGCCTTCACACGGCGTACCACTTCGTTGCGCCACGCCTCGTCCGCGTCCTCGCCGGGGCCGTCGATATCCTGGAGCAGCATGCGCATCAGGGTGTGCTTCTCATCTGCACTCAGCAGCTGGATCTTCTCGGCGATCTCGGCAACCAGGGTCGACATGATGCTCCTCATTTGAAATATTTTTTAAATAATAACGTGGGAATCATTGGTTGTCGACAGGAACCATATTGTCTGATGGCTTTCTGTCGATTAATTTGTTATCGGGGTCGATACCGGCCCGTCCCGGCCGTGTGTCGACCACCAGCGTCACGGTCTGCTCCGCCCTGTCGACCAGGCGCCGCTCGCGCACCAGGGGGTTGCCGTTGCGGTCGTCGACGCCGAATTCGATGTAATCCCGCAGCCGCGCCGGCTTCTCGTCGCCGAGTTCGCCCGCGCGCACCTTGCCCGCGTGGGCCCGGATCGCGACCTCGAATTTCCCGTCCTTGCGCTGGCGCGCGGTGGCGCTCACCGCGCGGTTTTCGTACAGGACGATCGATTCGAACAGGTCGTCGATCAGGTAAGCCTTGTCCGGCGGGGTCACCGCGCGCAGCGCGTCGACCAGGCCGGAGGCGGTCGGGTAGGGAGCACCCTTGAAGGCATGTTCCTTGAGCAGGCCGCGCAGCACGCCGTTGATGGTGTCCTCGCCCAGCAGGTCCTGCAGCAGGTACAGCGCCAGGCTGCCCTTGCGGTAGTGGATGTAGTCCTGGTGTTCGTTGCGGGCCAGCGGCAGTTCCTTGCGGCGCTCGGTGGCGCGGCCCATCAGGTAGGCGTCGAGGTTGTAGCGCAGGAAGCGGCGCATCTTCTGCGGACCGACCGCGCGCTTCATGACCATCAGCGCCGTGTACTCCGACAGGGTTTCCGACAGCACGGTGGCGCCGCGCGTGTCTGCCCCCGCCACCTGGTGGCCCCACCACTGGTGCGCCGTCTCGTGGGCGCTGACATAGAACGGATAGTCGATGTCCTTCGGCGAATCGTTGTCGATGCGGGCAATGAAACCGGCGCTTTCCGAGAACGGGATGGTGCCGGGGAAGGCCTGCGCATGACGGGCGTAGCGCGGGAACTCGACGATGCGCAGCTCGCGGAAGGGGTAGGGCCCAAAGCTGCGCGCCGCGTAGTCCAGGCCCGCCTGCGCGCCGCGGATCATGCGATCGACGTTGTACTCGTGGCCCGGGTGGTAGAAAACGTCGATCGTCACGTCCTGCCAGCGGTCGTGGCGCACTTCATACCTGGCCGACTGGAACGAATAGAAGTTCAGGATCGGCTTGTCCATCCGGTAGTGGAAGTGGCGCCGGCCCTTGTCCATCCACTCGCGTTCCAGCGTGCCCGGCGCGATCGCGACCTGGTCCGGGCTGGTGCCGACGATGGCGTCGAAGGTGATCCAGTCGGCATCCACGCCCAGGCTGTTGTTGGCGCGCGCCCTTGGGTCGTCGTGCGCGGCCATCGGGTCTTTCGGAGGCAGGCCGCGGCGCTTGCGGTCGCGGTCGTCCACCAGTTCGACCGAAGGCTGGTAGCCGATGCGTGGCATGACCTCGTTGGTGAAGAAGCTGCCGTTCGCGACGACCGGGGTCTCGCGGCCCAGGCCCAGCAGGCCGCCCGGGGCGTACGCGAGGGTGAACTCGAGCGCCATGCGCGCGCCCGGCTGCATCGGTTGCGCCAGGCGGTAGTGATAAAAGCCGCGTTCGGGGTCGGCCAGCACGCGCCGCGCCGGCTGCGAGAAGCGCAGCTCGATCGCCGCGCCGCGCTGCTGGTACAGGACGATGTCCGAAATCGGCGCGCCGCTGCGGTTTTCCAGCTGGTAGAAACCCTTGACGGCGAGCGTGCGCTGCTCGGGGCGGATCTGCACGTCGAGGTTGACGTCGGCGATGCGCGGCTGCGGCAGCTTCGCGAAACGGCGGTAGCGCAGTTCGTATTCGGCGCGCTGGCGCTCCACCTGGGCGCTGGTCTGCCAGCCGCCGGCATGCAGTTCATAGGCGAGCAGCGCGCCGGCACCGGCGAATACGGCGAAGCCCGCGCCGAAGCCGGCCAGCACCGGCATGGACAGGTTGCGGCGCGCCAGGCGCAGGCGCTCGCGCCAGCCGGATTCCACGCCGCGCGCCCACAGTACGCGCGCCGCCACCATCAGCATCAGGGCAAAGCCTGCCCAGTACAGCTGGAACAGGTACTCGCGCAGCAGGTAGTGGCCGAAGCCGTTCATCGCCGAATAGGTGAAGGGCGGGGTATAGCCGTACACCAGCATCGGATGGTCGAAGCCCATCCCCTGGGCGGTGCCGGCCACGAGGTAGAGCGCGATCAGGATGAAGTAGGCCAGGTAGCGGTTGTTGACGATGACCTGGACGGCGATCGCCGCCACCGCCAGCAGCGCGTACTGCGGCAGCAGCACGGTGAACAGCACACGCACGTACAGGCCCGGTTCCAGTCCGAAGTACCCCTTGAACAACTGGATGAGCATGCCGACCACCATCGCCATCACGAGCAGCAGCGCCTGCAGCCCGACCAGCGCGAGCGTCTTGCCCGCCAGCGGCAGCCAGGTCGGGGCGGGCAGGGCGTCGAGCATCTGCGACATGCGCGCCTCGCGCTCGCGCCAGACCATTTCGCCCGCAAACAGCGTCGTCACGACCAGCATGTAGAGCTCGAAGACGTCGCGGATCATGTCCAGCACCATGTAGGTGACCGGGTAGGTATTGGTGCCGTAGATGGAGCCGAGGTCGATGGCGCTGGCCACCAGGATCAGCGCACCGGCCAGGGCGAGCGCCAGGAAGTAGATGTTCCTGCACGCTTCGCGCAGGTTGTACCAGGCCGACTTCCCAAGCAGGAAGGCCAGGCTGCGGCGCGCGAAGTCCGGCGCTGCGCGGGTATCGACGGCAGTATGCGACAGTTGCACCGGCTCCTCGGCGAGCTGCTGGTTCTTGCGCTGGCGCGTGTCGATGCCGCCGGTGGTCTGGAAGCGCCAGTAGCCGAGCAGCAGGACCACCAGCCCGAATCCGACCCAGAGCAGGCGGTTGACGAGGTAGACCCCTTCCAGCGTCACGAGGCGCGTGTTGCGCTCGGCGACCGGCCAGTATTCGGTGAGGCGCAGCAGCGCCGTGGTGCCGAACGGGTCGATCAGGGCGGCCAGGGTCTTGTAGTCGAGGTCGCGCGCCAGCGAGGGGGCGACGATGTAGCCGATCATCATGACGATGCTCGCCACGTACACCGGCAGCATGCGGCGCGACAGCGCGGCCAGCACGAAGAACAGGGCGCCGAAAATGAAGGTGTTCGGCAGCAGCGTGAACAGGTAGGGCAGGGCGAAGGACGAGACCGGATTCGGCCCCAGGCGGTCGGGCTCGATGCCGGGGATGAAGGTGCCTAGCCAGGCGCCCAGCACGATGCTCGACAGGATCACCGCCAGCGTCGCGAAGGCGCCCAGGAAGCGGCCCAGTGCGTAATGGTGCTTGCGGATCGGCGCACTGAAGAAGAAATGGTGCATCTCGTATTCGAAATCCTGCTGCACCGAGCGGCCCATCACGGCCGCCACCACCACCACGCCGAAACAGCCGAGGAAGGATGCGGTCAGCGCGATCTGGCGCGGCGCATTGATCAGGACCCGGCCGCCGAAGGTGACCACCAGGTCGCGGAACACGCCGCCGGCGGCGGCCATCCACAGCATCGCCAGCGCCAGGAAGATGCCGAAATAGATCCAGGTCGAGAGCAGGCGCAGGCGCTGCGCCGCCTCGAAGCGGGCGATGACGAACAAAGGGCTCATCGGACCTGCACGCGTTGGTCGGCACGCATCGTTCAGCAGGCCCCCGCGGCGGCGCCGGAGGTGGCGAAGGCGCGGCCGGCGATGGTGGCGAAGTACACGTCTTCCAGGCTGGCGCGGGCCGGCTCGAAGCCGTCGCCCGGATCGTTTTCGGAATACACGTGGATCAGGGTGCGGCCGGTGAGCAGGCGGGTGGAGATGACCTGGTGGCGCTTCTGGAACACCGGCAGTTCCTGGCGCGTGACGAAGCGCGCCCAGATGTAGTCTTCGATCTCGTAGATGAGTTCCTGCGGGTCGCCGCACAGCAGCACGTGGCCCTTGTTGATGATCGCCATGTTGGCGCACAGGTCGGCCACGTCCGAGACGATGTGGGTGGACAGGATGACGGTCTTGTCCTCGCCGATCTCGGACAGCAGGTTGTGGAAGCGTACGCGCTCCTGCGGGTCAAGGCCGGCAGTCGGTTCGTCGACGATGATCAGGCGCGGGTCGCCCAAGAGCGCCTGGGCGATGCCGAAGCGCTGGCGCATGCCGCCCGAATAGGTGCCGAGGCGCTGGTTGCGCACTTCCCACAGGTTGGTCTGCTGGAGCAGGCCGTCGACGACTTCGCGGCGGCGGTGCTTGTGCGACAGGCCCTTGAGCTGGGCAAAATGGTCGAGCAGTTCGTAAGCGGTCACTTTCGGATAGACGCCGAAGTCCTGCGGCAGGTAGCCGAGCATGCGGCGCACTTCGTCCTTTTCGTCGAGGACGTCGATGTCGTCCAGGAAGACCGAGCCGGAATCGCATTCCTGCAGCGTGGCCAGGATCCGCATTAGCGTCGATTTGCCGGCGCCATTGGGGCCGAGCAGGCCGAACATCCCGGCCGGGATGGTAAGCGTGACGCGGTCGAGCGCGACCACGCCATTGGCATAGGTCTTCGACAGATTGCGGATTTTCAATTCCATCTCATGCTCCCGAGCGCGCATATAAACTTTTCTCAACACTTGCATTGTATTAAATTGTCACCGCGCCTGTGGCATCTCTGCGACGCACGGGCGCTTTGATGGGCTGGACTGCATATTCCGGTGACAGGACGCATGTGCTGTTTCCATGTATTAATATCACTCGCTTTGCTGGCGGAAACGTGGATAATGGCAGGATGAACACTGCCACCCAGGACAAGCTGCTGGCCCTGATGCGCGAGGGCCGCGACCGGACCGAGTCGACCGACTGGTTCCGGGTGGCCCTGGGCCTGGTCTACCTGGCGGGCCTGATGACCAAGGAGACGATCGACTTCAAGAAGGTCGACCGCAGTTTCAACCGCTTCATCTACCACGCGCTGGGCAAGGGCCACAGCATCGCCAGCGTGCTGCAGTACATGAGCGGCGAGAAGGTGATGCCGGTGGTCGAATCCGGCCGTTTCATGGATGCTTTCCGGCGTCACTGCCCGGAAGTGCCGCCCGAATCGATTCCCTTCCTGCTCGAGCTGAACCTGGGCGTGGCGAAGAACATCTCGGGGCTGGACCCGGCCGGGCCGTTGGCGGACTGGATCGCGCGCCAGAAGGCGGCGCAGGGGCCGGCAGAGGGGCCGTAGCGGGCCGGTGCGGGCGGCCCACGCTGGCGCAAGGCCCGCGCATCAGGCTCTATAATGGTGTTTTGAGATACCGGATCGACCTATCATGAGCGCTTACCGTTCCAACTCCCCCCTCGACGACCTGATCAGCGGCTTCGACAAGGCTTTGCGCGTGGTCGGCGGCGTGGCGTCGTCGTCCCGTCCCAATCCCGGCGCGCATGCGACCGACTGCGAACTGAGCGACGAAGAGCGCCGCCACAGCGCGGGCCTGATGCGCGTGAACCATGTCGGTGAAGTGTGCGCCCAGGCGCTGTACGACGCGCAGGCGCGCTTCGGCAAGAGCCCGGCGATCCGCGCGCAGTTCGCGAAGTCGGCGCGCGAGGAAGAAGACCACCTGGCATGGACCGCCGAGCGCCTGTCGGAACTGGGTTCGCAGCCGAGCATCCTCAATCCGCTGTGGTATGCGGGTTCCTACGTCCTGGGCAGCATCGCGGCCAAGCTGGGCGATCCGCACAGCCTGGGCTTCGTCGTCGAGACCGAGCGCCAGGTCGAGGCGCACCTGGACCGGCACCTCGAACACCTGCCGGTGCAGGATGCGAAGTCGCGTGCGATCGTGGAGCAGATGCGGGTCGACGAGATCGCCCATGGCGCGTCGGCGCAGGCGCTGGGGGCGGCGGATACGCCGATGCCGGTCAGGATGCTGATGCAGGCGATGTCGAAGGTGATGACGACGACGGCGTATCGTATTTGATACGTACGCTGACTGCACGCACAGATTCGTTTCGCGCTACCTCAGTACGTCGTTCCGGCGAAGGCCGGAACCCAAATTTGCTTGGGTAATCGCGACGCAAACAATATCGGATCCCGGCCTTCGCCGGGAGTCATGGCGCAAGCGGCGGCGATCAGACTTCCACAATCTCCACCGTATGCGTGATCTCGGCCGTCTTGGCCAGCATGATCGACGCCGAGCAGTATTTGTCGTGCGACAGGGTGACGGCGCGCTCCACCGCGGCCGGCTTGAGGTTGCGGCCGGTGACGGTGAAGTGGAAGTTAATCTTCGTGAACACCTTCGGCTCGGTCTCGGCACGCTCGGCCTGCAGCGTCACGTCGCAGCCGCGCACGTCCTCGCGGCCGCGCTTGAGGATCAGCACCACGTCGTACGCGGTGCAGCCGCCGGTGCCGGCCAATACCATTTCCATCGGCCGCGGCGCCAGGTTATGGCCGCCGCCTTCCGGCGCGCCATCCATCACCACCATGTGGCCGCTGCCGGTCTCGGCGCGAAAACTCATGCCCGACGGGCCGTTCCAGCTGACTTTCACTTCCATTCGATTTCTCCGCTAGGTTCAATGCCGGGCCATTGTAAGGCAGGCGGGACGCCTGCGCAGGCGTCCCGGCAAACTCACACCGCCAGCACGTAGCGCTCGCTCTTCATGCGCCAGCTCGCGAAGGCCACGATCAGCAGGGCGGGAATCGCCGAGCACAGGAAGGTCAGCAGGTAGGGCATGGCGCCGAGGTCGCCCCCTTTGGACAACTCCTTGACCAGGGTCTGGTTCGACATCATCGGCACCAGGTACATCCAGTCCGCGGTCTTCAGGTCGAGGAAGGACACCACGAAGCCGGGAATGAACGGCACGATGATGACGATGCTGAGGATGGTCTGCGCTTCCTTGAAGGTCTTGGCGTTCATCGCCAGCGCAACGTGCAGTGCGCCCGCCAGCAGCGACAGCGGCACCGTGACCAGGCATACCAGCAGCAGGTCGCCCCAGCCCAGGCTCCATGACATGCCGATCTCCTCCAGCGGCAGCCACTTGAGGATGACGTGCGCCAGGATCAGCTCGAGGGTCACGCCGACGATGCCCAGCGTGCTGGCCGCCAGCCACTTGCCACCGATGAGTTCCCAGGTATGGGCCGGCTGCGCCATCAGCACTTCGAGCGAGCGGCGCTCGCGCTCGCCGGCGGTGCTGTCGACCGCAGCCGACAGGCTCAGCATGAAGGCCGGGAAGAACAGGATGCCCATGATGCTGCCTACCACCACCGCCGAGCGCGCCGCATTGGTGCCGGTGTCGTAGCGCTGCACCTGGATCGGGGTCAGCGCCGCGGGCGACACGCCATGCGCCAGCAGGCGCGCACTGGCGACGTTGGCCCCGTAGGCTTGCAGCACGTCCTCGACTTCGCGGCGCTGGGGGCCGGTATCGGTGGCCGAGTCGTACCACACCTCGACCCGGGCCGGACGCATCGCGTAGTAGTTCTCGATGAAGTCCTCCGGCAGGCGCAGCACGGCCACTACCTTCTTGCCGCGCAGCAGCTCGCCGATCGCCTCCTCGTCCATCGGCGCCGTCTCCTTGACCGTGATGTTCTTCTGGCCCAGCTGGGCCATCAGGGTCGGCGCCTTCGCGGCCCCGATGACGGCCAGCTCGATGCCTTCGCGCTCGCCCTTGGTGCTCTTGTCGATACCCTGGTGCAGCATGAAGCCGATCATGGCCGGATACAGGAGGGTGAACAGGGCGAGCATGCCCAGCGTGCGCTTGTCGCGCAGCGTCTCGAGCAGCTCTTTCAGGTAAACGATCAGCAGCCTGGATTTCATGCGATTCCTTCCTCGGTGCCGACCAGGCTGACGAAAGCGTCTTCCAGGTTGGCGATGCCGGTACGCCGGCACAGTTCATCGGGCGAACCCTGGGCCACGGTGTGGCCGCCGGCGATGACGATCACGTCTTCGCACAGGGCCGTCACTTCCTGCATCACGTGGGTGGCCATGATCACGCAGCAGCCGTCGGCGCGCAGCGCGCCCAGCGCAGTGCGCAGCGCGCGCGTGGACATGACGTCCAGGCCGCGGCTCGGTTCGTCCAGCAGCAGGTGGCGCGGGCGGTGCAGCAGCGTGCGCGCCAGCGCGACCTTGATGCGCTGTCCTTGCGAGAAGCCCTTGCTGCGGCGCGCCAGGATGTCCTCCATGCCGAGCAGCCCGGATACTTCGTCGATGCGCTTGTTCAAGGCGCCGCGCTCCATGCCATTGAGCTCGCCGAAATAGGTGAGGTATTCGCGCGTGCTGAGGCGTTCGTACAGCCCGAACTGGTCGGTCAGGAAACCGATGCTGCGGCGCACCGCCATCGGGTCTTTTTCCGGATCGACGCCGTCGATCGAGATCGTGCCATGGTCGCGCTTGAGCAACCCGACCAGGGTGCGCAGCAGGGTGGTCTTGCCGGCCCCGTTGGGGCCGAGCAGCGCGGTGATCTGGCCGTCGCGCGCGGTGAAACTGACGCCGCCCAGCGCCTTGACGGCGCCGAAGCTCTTGCGTACATCGTGGACTTCAATCATGTTCTGTCGCCTTCAGGGTTGCGGACCGGCGCTGCCGAGCTGGAAAGTCGGGGCCGGGATCTCGTTCAGGCACGCGGCGTCCAGCCTGGCCTGCGGCTTGTCGAGGAATGCGCGCAGCAGGCGTGGCGCGCAGCCGAGCTGCGACACGCCATGGCCGGCGTTGGCCACGACGACGTGCTGGGCGCGCGGCATGTACTTCGCGGCGGTGGCGGCGCGGTGCGGCGGCGTGATCGGGTCGAGCGCGCCGGACAGCAGCAGGGCCGGCGCGTCGATCGGGGTCGGCGCCCGTGCGGCAACGGCGGGCACGTTCATCGCCTTGCACATGGCCGGGAACCGGTCGGTCAGCAGCCTGGTCACCTGGGTGTCGTCAGACTTGCGCAGTTCGGGCGTCAGGCGCGGCACGTCCTCGGCGCACACCACCGCCAGCTGCAGAAGGATCGCCACGTTGCCCTCGAGGCCGAAGTCGCTGGCCAGGTTCTGGCGCGCGACGAAGGGTTGCCAGCGTCCCTGCGCCGCGTTATGGATCAGGAAGGGCAGGCGGCGTGCGTCCGCCGGCGAGTACAGGATGTTGTGGATGGTGCCGTAGAAGCGCGCTGCGGTCATGTTGACCTCGACCGGCTTCGCGGTGCGCGGGTTGGACAGCGACAGCTTGATGGCGCCGGCTTCCAGCTTCGCGGCCAGGGCGTCGAACTCCGCGCGCAGGTTCGGGAACGCCTCCTTGCACCCGGCGTCCTTGGCGCACTGCTCGAACATCTTGTCGAGGGTGGCCTGGGCGTCGCGGCCGGCGGCCGGGATGACCTGGTCGGGGGCGGCGACGCCATCGAGCACGAGGGTGCGCACGCTGGCCGGGTACAGGCGCGCATAGGCCTGGCCGAGGCGGGTGCCGTAGGAGCCGCCCCAGACGTTGACGGCGCCATAGCCCAGTGCGCGGCGCACCAGTTCGGTATCGCGGGCGGCGGCATCGGTGGTATAGGCGCCAAACGGGGCGCGGGTAGCAGCGATGCAGGCGCGCAGTTCCGCGTCGAGCTGCGCTTCGCTCATGAGCTCGTGTTCCGGCTTGCTCTTGCAATCGAGCTTGCCCGAGCGGCCGGTGCCGCGCTGGTCGATGAACACGATGTCGCGGGTGGCGCGGACGCGGTTGAACGCCAGCGTCAGCATCTGCACCACCTCGCTGCCGGCCTGGCCGGGGCCGCCGGCAAGGATGAACAGCGGGTCGTTACGGGTATTCGCGCGGTGTGCCGGGGCGACGGTGACATGCAGTGTCAGGCTGCCGGCCTGCGGGTTGGCATGGTCGAGCGGAACGTCCATGGTCACGCAGCGCAGGGCGTCGGTGACGCCGGGCAGGTGGCAGCTGCGGGTCGATGTGGCTGGTTTTGAGGCGGCAGGCTTGGCGCTGTCGGGCGCGGCCGCCATGACGCTTGACGCCGCCAGCCAGAGGGCGGCGGCGGGCAGGAACGATCTTGTCTTCACACAATCTCCTCAAAGGATGCATGCATAGTAGATTGGCATCGTTTTGCGGGTCAATGGATTAGTTGCACTACCGCATGAAATTATGCGATCCGGGAAGCTTCGGACTGGAGAAACAACAAGGAGGAAAGCAGGCACGGCAAAAACCACAGTCGCGCGGATCGGACTGACACGCGGATTGACGAGCGGGTTCCTGTTCGGCTATCATCGTGGGCTTTCCCTTTGCTCGGGGAAGATAATAAGGCAGAGTCCGCTGCAGCAAGGGCGGAACCACCACAGTGAGCATTAACCTATTAGGAAGTCAACATGAAAACTTTTTCCGCTAAGGGCCATGAAGTCCAGCGCGACTGGTTTGTGATTGACGCGACGGACTTGGTCCTCGGACGTGTTGCCAGCGAAGTGGCACTCCGACTGCGCGGCAAGCACAAGCCGGAGTTCACTCCGCACGTCGATACCGGCGACTACATCATCGTCGTCAATGCAGGCAAGCTGCGCGTGACCGGCACCAAGGCCACCGCCAAGACCTACTACCGTCACTCGGGCTACCCGGGCGGTATCTACGAAACCAACTTCCTGAAAATGCAACAGCGCTTCCCGGGCCGCGCCCTGGAAAAGGCTGTCAAAGGCATGCTGCCGAAGGGCCCGCTGGGCTATGCAATGATCAAGAAGCTGAAAGTGTACGCGGAAGGTTCGCACCCGCACGCAGCACAGCAACCACAAGCACTGACCCTCTAAGGAACTGACATGATCGGTAACTACAACTACGGCACTGGCCGTCGCAAGAGTGCAGTCGCTCGCGTGTTCATCAAAGCTGGCACCGGCCAGATCATCGTGAACGGCAAGCCGGCCGCCGAATACTTCTCGCGCGAAACCGGCCTGATGGTCATCCGTCAGCCGCTGGAACTGACCGGCAACGTCGAGCGTTTCGACATCAAGGTCAACGTGCATGGCGGTGGCGAGTCGGGCCAGGCAGGCGCCGTCCGTCACGGCATCACCCGCGCCCTGATCGACTACGACGCAGGCCTCAAGGGCGACCTGGCACGTGCCGGTTTCGTCACCCGTGACGCCCGTGAAGTCGAGCGTAAGAAAGTCGGCCTGCGCAAAGCACGCCGCGCAAAGCAGTTCTCGAAGCGTTAATCAGTTTTACTGCGCGTTTCCCCTGCTGTCTGGCAGCGCCTCCGGGTGCTGCTGCAGAAGCCGTCCTCCGCAAGGTGGGCGGCTTTTTAATTTGGGGACCGTTCCGGGATGGTTCATGCGTAGCGGGTGATGGGCTGCCGGATTCTGCTCGATGAACAGGGAAAGACCAGCAAGTCCATCACGCCCGGCTCAACGGAGTGAGACGGTCCTTTGGTTGTGCAAACAATATTTGCCCTCTAAGCCCTGGAAGCAAATATCTTTTGCATACTGGCATTCCTGTCATGCGCTTGCTGGCATCAAGCCGCTGCTGAAGGCGCCGCGACAGGGGCTGCGCCGCCGTCGGCACGCTGGCGCGCGTCGGCGCCTGCGGCGCCGGAGTAGACTCGTCACACGACTCCTCTTTGCCGGAATCTCCTGTGACGATAGCGACCAAAAAAATCAGCCTGGGCCTGCAGGGCGGAGGCGCGTATGCCGCGTTCGGCTGGGGTGTGCTCGACCGCATCCTCGAGGACGGGCGCTTCGATATCGCCGCCATCAGCGCGACCAGCGGTGGCGCGATCAACGCGTCGGTGCTGGCCGACGGTTATGCGCAGGGAGGCGGGCGCGAGGGCGCGCGCCAGGCACTGCGCCGCTTCTGGCAGGCGCTCAGCGGCGCCCACATGTTCAGCCCGCTGCGGCGCACGCCGGTTGACTACTTGGCCGGCGCCGGTTCGATGCAGGCTTCGCCCGCCTATCACCTGCTGCAGATGATGAGCGGGATGCTGGCGCCGCAGTCGGCGCCGCAGTTACCCTCCATGGGCCCGCATCCACTGCAGGCGCTGCTGTCCTCGCTGATCGATTTCGAACGGGTGCGCAGCTGCGAGGAGATCCGCCTGTTCGTTCCCGCCACCAACATCCGCACCGGCAAGGCCAGGATGTTCGTGCGCGATGAACTCGACGCCCGGCGGGTGGCGGCATCGGCCTGCCTGCCGCAGGTTTTCGCCGCGATCGAGGTCGATGGCGAAGCCTACTGGGACGGCAGCTTCGTCGGCAACCCGGCGCTGTCACCGCTGGTGCGCGGCGGCGACGGATCCGACATCCTGATCGTCCAGAACAACCCCATCGCGCGCAGCAAGCTGCCGCACAGCGTGGCCGACGTCAGCAATCGCGCCACCGAAGTCGCCTTCAACATCAGCTTCATACGCGAAGTCAGCGCCATCCAGCACTTGGGAGCCGTGATCGACGAGGAGCGCGGCGAGCAGGTCCATGCTGCGGACGTGCGCCTGCACATGATCACTGGGAACGGGACGCTGTCGAACCTCGACATCTCGAGCAAGTTCAATGTCGAGTGGCCGTTCATCCTGCAGGTGCACGAGGCCGGGCGGGAGGCCGCCAGCCGCTGGCTCGACGAGCATGCCGGACAGGTCGGTGTACGCTCCACGCTCGACGCGCAGGCAGTCTACTACCCCGAGCGCGGTACGGTGGCGGGCGCCGCGGGCACCTAGCGCCGGCGCCCGCTCTGCGCAAGGCTGTTAAAATTGCAGCCTCGTCCCAAAGGCAGCTGTCGAAAGGGCTTCATTATCACTATTGAAGGATTGAACATGATCAAAGTTGGCATCGTTGGCGGAACCGGATACACGGGCGTGGAATTGCTGCGGCTGCTGGCCGTGCATCCCGATGTGCAGCTGACCGCGATCACCTCGCGCAAGGAAGACGGCCTGCCGGTGGCCGACATGTTCCCGTCGCTGCGCGGCGTCGTCGACCTGGCGTTCTCGAGTCCGGACAAGGCCGACCTGAGCCAGTGCGACGTGGTGTTCTTCGCCACCCCGCACGGCGTCGCCATGGCGCAGGCGCCGGCGCTGCTGGCGGCCGGCGTCAAGGTCATCGACCTGGCGGCCGACTTCCGCCTGAAGGACCAGGCGACGTTCGAAAAGTGGTACAAGATTCCGCACACCGCGCCCGAGCTGATCGAGGAAGCCGTGTACGGCCTGCCGGAACTGAACCGTGAGGACATCCGCGGCGCGCGCCTGGTCGCCAACCCGGGCTGCTACCCGACCACCATGCAGCTGGGCTTCTACCCGCTGCTCAAGGCCGGCATCATCGACGCGGGCAACCTGATTGCCGACTGCAAGTCGGGTGTCTCGGGCGCCGGCCGCAAGGCCGAGATCGGCACGCTGTTCTCGGAAGCGAGCGACAATTTCAAGGCCTATGGCGTGCACGGCCATCGCCATACGCCGGAAACCTCGGCCCAGCTGGCGCGCTACACCGACCAGCAGGTCGGCCTGATCTTCACGCCCCACCTGGTGCCGATGATCCGCGGCATGCACGCCACCATGTATGCGCGCCTGACCAAGGACATCGACGACGCCGCGCTGCAGGCCCTGTTCGAGAACGAGTACAAGGACAGCGAGTTCGTGGACGTGATGCCCTTCGGCTCGCATCCGGAAACCCGCTCGACCCGCGGCTCGAACATGCTGCGCATTGCGCTGCACCGTCCGGAACCGGGCAACACCGTCGTCATCCTGGTGGTGCAGGACAACCTGGTGAAGGGCGCGTCCGGCCAGGCCGTGCAGTGCATGAACCTGATGTTCGGTCTTGACGAAGCGACCGGCCTGAAGCAAGTCGCACTGCTGCCTTAAGCCAACAACGCCGCGCGGCGCACGTCCGCGCGGCCCTGCCATCCGCAGCATTCCGGCAACACGCCGATCCTCCCGATCTAGATCAAGGCCGCCCCTGTTGAGCACGGTAAATTGACCGATGCACAGGTTCAATTTGCCGCCGCGGCATTCGCCGTCGGCGTCTACCTAATTAGGGGCGAAAACATGTTCGGTCGACAACCCAAGAGCGAAATAGACAGCCTGGTCGGGATCTCGGCCCGGATCGAGGGCGATCTTTGTTTTACCGGTGGCCTGCGCATCGACGGGGAAGTGCATGGCAACGTGTATGCGGCCGACGGGGCCGACAGCATGCTGATCGTGTCGGAACACGCCCGGATCGAGGGCGAGGTGCGCTGCGCCAACCTGGTGGTCAACGGCTACATCGCCGGCGCGGTGCATTCCACGGAACTCCTTGAATTGCAGCCGAAAGGCCGCATACATGGTGATGTCCATTACCGTTTGCTCGAAATGCACGGGGGAGCCCTCGTGACCGGGAAGCTGACGCACGAACCCGCGGGCGAACCGGTGTTTCATCTGGCCGACGCCGAGGCCGGGGCGGCAGCCGGGTAGCCAACATGAGTTGCGCCAACGGTCTATAATGGGCGAAGTTCGTATTTCACGTATTTCACCAGGAGTTATTCCATGACCGCAGTCGCCGAAGTGCAAGAGCACGACACGATCCCCACGCCGATCAACTTCACCGACAGCGCCGCAGAAAAAGTTGCACAGCTGATCGAAGAAGAGGGCAATCCCGACCTGAAACTGCGCGTCTTCGTGCAGGGTGGCGGCTGCTCCGGCTTCCAGTACGGCTTCACCTTTGACGAGATCGTCAACGAAGACGACACCACGATGGAAAAGAACGGCGTCCAGCTGCTGATCGACTCGATGAGCTACCAGTATCTGGTCGGCGCCGAGATCGACTACAAGGACGACCTCGAAGGCGCCCAGTTCGTCATCAAGAACCCGAACGCCACCTCGACCTGCGGTTGCGGTTCGTCGTTCTCCGCGTAACGGCCTCCGTACGCCCGTCACTCCCCCAGGCAGCCCGGTAGGCCGGGCAGTCGACGGCCCGGTTCATCCGGGCCGTTCCTTTTGCAGCCCAGGGTAGCGGGGCTTGCCCTCTCCATGGCCCGGTACGTCCGGGCCATGTGCGTTTAGGCAGGATACAAGGCCCCGAGGATGCGCGCGCCGCGCGCGCCGGTGACGGCGGGCAGGTTGCCCGGCTGGCGCTGCATGAAGCGGTAGCCGAGCCAGGCAAAGGCCAGCGCCTCGACGCGGTTCGGCGCAATGCCGAGCGCCGCCGTCGATTCCACCCGTACGCCCCCCAGCGCCGCGCCGATCTCCCGCAACAGCGTGCCATTGCAGGCGCCGCCGCCGCACACATACACCGCATCGACCTGCGCGTCCTCGTTCCGGATCGCGTCGGCAATTGTCACGGCCGTCAGGCGGGTCAGCGTCGCCATGACGTCGCTCGGCGCGGCGTCCTCGAATCCCTTCAGCTTCGCATCCAGCCATGCGTCGTGGAACAGGTCGCGGCCTGTACTCTTGGGCGCCGGCTGGCGGAAATAGGCTTCGTCCAGCAGGGCATCCAGCAAGGGCTGGTGCACCCTGCCGCTGGCGCCCCAGGCGCCGTCCTCGTCGTAGGGCTTGCCCAGGTGGCGGCCGATCCATAGGTCCATCAAGACATTGCCCGGGCCGGTATCGAAACCGGTGACGCGGCCATCGCCACGCAGCACGCTGATGTTGCCGATGCCCCCGATGTTCACCACCACGCGCGCAGTGCCCGGCTTGCCGAAGGCGGCTTCGTGGAAGGCCGGCACCAGCGGCGCGCCCTGGCCGCCGGCCGCGATGTCGCGGCTGCGGAAGTCGGCGATGACATCGAGACCGGTCAGTTCGGCCAGCAGGGCGGGGTTGTTGGTCTGGCGGGTGAAGCCCAGTTCCGGGCGGTGGCGGATCGTTTGCCCGTGCACCGCCACCGCAGCCACCGGTCCGTCGCTCGACGGCAGCAGCTGGCGCACGCATTCGGCGTAGCACAAGGCCAGGCCGTTCGCGGCCAGGGCCTCGCGTTCGAGCTCGTTTTCGCTGGCGCCCTGCAGGGCCATCAGCTCGCGGCGCAGTTCGGCGGGGAAGGGCGTGAAAGCGGCACCCACGGTGCGGATGGCGCCGCCGGCAAAGTCGGCAAGCACGCCGTCGACGCCATCGAGGCTGGTGCCGGACATCAGGCCGATGTACAGGGAAGAAGTCTCGCTCATGTTCTCACTCGTAATAGGGCAAACCGGCATCGGTCTGCACAGCGGTTGCAAGGCGCCTGCACCCGGCGCCGACCTGCATACTAATCGGTTGAGGGCGATAGCGGAAGGTCGCTGCAAGCTTCTCCAGGCTGGCAGTCGGACAAGGGAAGAGGACCGGCAGTGATGTGATTTACCCTTGCGGCAATGACAAGAACGTGAATTTTCTACCCATACTGCATGATGACAAGTTAATAAACCGTTGTTTATAAACAGCTTTTAGTTATTGAACAGCTACCGTTTCAAAGATTTTGAAAAGTTTTGTTGTGGAAAATTGTATTTACTAGAGTAAAGTCTCTAAACCATGCATGCCGGGTTGACGTCTTGACGCCGGCCCGCTCCCGGCTGGCAACCTTGTAGACCACTTCCGCGCAGAGTAGATATGAAATTCTTCAGCGATCTTAAAATCGGTACCCGTCTCGGCAGCGCGTTCGCTGCCATCCTCGTCCTGATGGCCGTCATGCTGGCGAGCGCCCTGTGGCAGCTTGCGCGGATCGACGAGGCAAAATCCGTCATGGCAGAGACGAATCACAAGTCGAAACTCGCCGACGACTGGCTGGAGGGAATTGCGACCAACAGCGTCCGTACCCTGGCAAAAGTGAAAAGCACGGATGCAGCCGATGAGCAGTATTACGACGACGAAATGAAAGCCGTCAGTGCCCGGGTGAGCGAGGTGCAGAAAGAACTCGCATCGCTCGTGAGCAGCGAGCAGGGCAAGGCGTTGATGCAGGCGGTGGCCGAACAGCGCCAGCGCTACGCCGCCATCCGCGATGAGGCGTTCAGGCGCAAAGCCGAGCTGGGCGCAGGCCATGAAGAGCTCAAGGCCTTTGTCAACGACAAGCTGCTGCCGGAAATGAAGCGGTATGTCGGCGCTGTCGAAGAGGTGGCGGCTTACCAGAAACAGCTGTTCGATGCCGCCGACGCCAGCATCGATGCCTTGCAGGCGAGCGCAAAGCGGCTGCTCATCGCCATCGGCCTGGTTGCCCTGGCATGCGGCGCCACGTTCGGCTGGCTGCTGACCCGCAGCATCACGCGTCCCCTGGCGCGTGCCGTCGAGCTGGCCCGGCAGGTCGCGTCGGGCGACCTGACCGCCGAGATCCAGGTCTCGACGCGCGATGAGGTCGGTCAACTGCTGTCCGCCCTCAAGCGCATGAATGCCTGCCTGCTTGCGACCGTGCACGAAGTGCGCGCAGGGACCGAGACGATCGTGACCGCATCCCAGCAGATCGCGTCGGGCAACCTCGACCTGTCGTCGCGTACCGAACAGCAGGCCAGCGCGCTCGAGGAAACGGCTTCGTCGATGGAAGAGCTGACCAGCTCGGTCCGCCAGAATGCCGACAATGCACGCCAGGCCAACACGCTGGCACAGTCGGCCTCCGAAATTGCCGTGCGCGGCGGCGCCGTGGTGTCGCAGGTGGTCACCACCATGGCGTCGATCAACGAGTCCTCAAAGAAGATCGGCGACATCATCGCCGTCATCGATGGTATCGCCTTCCAGACCAACATCCTTGCGCTGAACGCCGCAGTCGAGGCGGCGCGCGCGGGCGAACAGGGCAGGGGCTTCGCCGTCGTCGCTTCCGAGGTGCGCAACCTGGCGCAACGCTCGGCCGGCGCCGCCAAGGAGATCCGCGGCCTGATCACCGATTCGGTCGCCAAGGTCGACGCGGGCGGGCGCCTGGTGGACGAAGCCGGCGCGACGATGCAGGAGATCGTCCAGGGCATCACCCGGGTGACCGATGTCATGGCCGAGATCACTTCCGCCAGCGCGGAGCAGGCGCTGGGCATCGAACAGGTCAATGCCGCGATCACCCAGATGGACGACGTCACCCAGCAGAATGCGGCACTGGTCGAAGAGGCCGCCGCCGCCGCGGCATCGATGCAGGACCAGGCGGCATCGCTGGCCCAGCTGGTGAGCACCTTCAAGGTCGACGGTGCGGCGCAGGGCCGGCGCGACAGCGCGCAAGCCTCCAGCCTGCATGCCGGTCCACGCGCCGGGCAACTGGCCCTCGCTTCGGCCTGACGTTCGCCGGGCGCTATATTCCCGCAGCCCTTGCAGGAATATAGCGCCATGGCCGCTTGACCCATCCCGGCCGACGCTTGCCTGCCGACAGCTCAGGCGCCAGCCTCCAGTCGCCAGCGATGGGAGGCGTGTGGCACACAAGCTTGCGCCTGTGCTGGTTTATCGCTCGTGCATTCCAGCAGTTTGCACTACGGCGCCGGCATCGGGTCCATATAGACGATGAGCAAGCATCGAAGCACCACTTCCTATTTTCGTAGCTGAACTGTTCGGTCATGCAGGGAAGGTGTTTTAGCGCACTTCTTTTGTGTCCGGCCGTACGCCAGTGCTCGGCGGAACAACTGCCCGATGTATTCCGCTGGACGGCAGCTGTTGCCCACGATACGGCAACAAAGCAGCGTACCGATGCGTCCGCTGATAGAGGAAAAAAGAAAACGCCCCGCGGCATCCAACGATGCGGCGGGGCGTTCTGACGTCTGGATGACGGTTTAGCGTGCAGCCATGGCGTTGCCGCTTGGCGCCATCAGCGAGAAGCGGTGGTTCATCTCGGCTGCGGCCATGCGGAAGCGGGCCAGTTCCGCCTGGCTCAGCGGCTGCTGGGCCAGCGATTTGAACTTGTTGGGATCCTGCGCCTGGCCGCCGACGCGGAATTCGTAGTGCAGGTGGGGGCCGGTCGACCAGCCGGTCGAACCGACGTAGCCGATCACCTGGCCCTGGCTGACCTTGCTGCCCTTGCGCAGGCCCGGGGCGAAGCGGCTCATGTGGGCATAGGCGGTGCTGTAGTTCGACCAGTGCTTCAGGACGACCTGGTTGCCGTAGCCGCCGCTGTTGCCGGCAAAATCGACGACGCCGTCCGCGGCTGCGCGGATCGGGGTGCCGGTGGTGGCGGCGTAGTCGACGCCCTTGTGCGCTTTCCACTTGCCCGAGATCGGGTGCACGCGCATCGAGAAGCCCGAGGAGATACGCGAGAACTCCAGAGGCGACTTCAGGAAGGCTTTCTTGAGCGACTTGCCGTCCAGGCTGTAGTAGCCGCCCTGCTTGGTCAGCGGGTCTTCATACCAGACCGCCTGGTAGCTCACGCCGCGATTGATGAACTCGCCTGCGAGGATGCGGCCGGTGTTGACCTGTTCGCCGTCGAGCCAGAAGGTCTCGTACACGACGCTGAAGCGGTCGCCGCGCCGCAGGTCCGAGCGGAAGTCGATGTTGGTGGAGAACATCTCGATGAGCTGGCCGACGACCGAATCCGGCATGCTGCCGCCGTCGACGTTCGAATCGGTGGCCGAGTACAGCGAGGTCTGGATCTCGCGCGAGCGCATTTCGACGCGACGCTCGAGCTTGGCAGGTGCCTCGGTCGCGACGAAACCGTCGCCCTTGCGCTCGACCGTGACCAGGCGGGCGTCGCCGCCCTTGCCGTCGGTGAACGTGGCGCGCATCGACAGCAGCAGGCCATTTTCATCGGTTTCGGCCTGCACGCGCTTGCCGGTCTTGAGCGACAGCAGGCGGCGGGCGGTCTTGTCGGCGCGAACGAATTTCTGGGCGTCGGCGTCGTCGACACCGAGGCGGTTGAAGAGGGAGCCGAGCGAATCGCCTGGGCGGATGCGCTCCTCGTGGATGAATTGCTGCTCGTTTTGCTGGAGGGCGGCGATCTGGTCTGCCAGGTTCGGCAATTCCAGGCTTTGCTCGATCGACGTGACCGGCATGTCGGCCGGGTCCGGTGCGATCGGGGCCACGCCGATGGCGCCGAAGGCGCACATGCTCAGGAACACGGCACCGGCGCTGACAATGCGCGCCTTGCGGGTTCGTGGCACCAGCTGGAGCAGGCTCTGACGGGTGATTTTATGTATAGGGTTCATGCAATCAGTTAAAATTTGCGGCTGAACTTCCAGGACTCTTGTTTCTTATCGTTTTGCAAAGTTTTCTGCAAGCAACAGAACAAGGATCGTGAATTATACCAAAAGAAGTGGTCCTACAACCGTCTTAGCAAATTTCCTACAGAAAAATATGACTTCTATTGCATCGTCCGGTAACGGCGCCCCGGTGAATCCTTCCGCCCCTTTGCCGCTGACGGACAAGGTGCTCGAGTCGCTGGCGATCGCCAAGCGCGGCGTCGACGAACTCCTGATCGAGAGCGAATTTGCCCAGAAGCTGGCGCGTTCCGAGCAGAGCGGCAAGCCGCTGCGCATCAAGCTGGGCCTGGACCCGACTGCGCCGGACCTACACCTCGGCCATACTGTGGTGCTGAACAAATTGCGCCAGCTCCAGGACCTGGGACACCAGGTCATCTTCCTGATTGGCGACTTCACGTCGATGATTGGCGACCCGTCGGGCCGCAATGCGACCCGCCCGCCACTGACGCGTGAACAGGTCGAGGCCAATGCCATGACCTATTTCCGCCAGGCGTCGCTGGTGCTGGACGCCGCGCGCACGGAAATCCGCTACAACTCCGAATGGTGCGACCCGCTGGGAGCGCGCGGCATGATCCAGCTTGCCTCGCGCTACACGGTGGCCCGGATGATGGAGCGCGATGACTTCACCAAGCGCTACAAGAGTGGGACACCGATCGCGGTGCATGAGTTCCTTTACCCTTTGATGCAGGGCTACGATTCGGTGGCTTTGCAGGCGGATCTTGAACTTGGAGGCACCGACCAGAAGTTCAACCTCCTGGTTGGTCGTGAGTTACAGAAAGATTATGGCCAGGAACCACAGTGCATCCTGACCATGCCGCTGCTCGAAGGCCTGGACGGCGTCGAGAAGATGTCGAAGTCGAAGAACAATTACATCGGCATCACCGAAGCCCCGAACACCATGTTCGGCAAGCTGATGAGCATCTCGGACGACATGATGTGGAAGTACTATAACCTGCTGTCCTTCCGCTCGATTGGCGACATCGAGAAGATCAGGGCCGAGGTGGCCGGCGGCGCCAACCCGCGGGATGCGAAAGTGGCGCTCGGCAAGGAAATCGTGACGCGCTTCCATTCGGCACAGGCGGCCGACGATGCGCTGGCCGACTTCGTCAACCGCTCGAAGGGCGGCATTCCGGACGACGTGCCGGAAGTCGCGCTGTCCGGCGCGCCGCTGGGCGTGGCCCAGTTGCTCAAGCAGGCCGGCCTGTGCGCCTCGACCTCCGAAGCGATGCGCATGATCGACCAAGGCGGCGTGCGCATCGATGGCGCCGTCGTCGGCGACAAGGGCCTGCAGGTCGAGGCCGGCACGTTCGTCATGCAGGTGGGCAAGCGCAAGTTCGCCCGCGTCACCTTCACGCAATGATCGGGCAGCCATGATCGGATTACTGCAGCGCGT
Organism: Massilia consociata; assembly: GCF_042432755.1. Classification (NCBI taxonomy): domain Bacteria; kingdom Pseudomonadati; phylum Pseudomonadota; class Betaproteobacteria; order Burkholderiales; family Oxalobacteraceae; genus Massilia; species Massilia consociata. The sequence goes on along the minus strand of NZ_JBHLWP010000006.1, from coordinate 371,069 downwards.
CAGCGAGGCCAGCGTGCGCGTCGACGGCGAAGTCGTCGGTGCGATCCAGGCCGGCCTGATGGTGCTGGTCTGCGCGGAGAAGGGCGACACCGAGCGCGAAGCGGATGCCCTGCTCGCCAAGCTGCTGGGCTACCGTGTGTTTTCGGACGAGGCCGGCAAAATGAACCGCAGCCTCGCCGATACCGGCGGTGGCCTGCTGCTGGTGCCCCAGTTCACGCTGGCAGCCGACACGAAATCGGGCACCCGCCCGTCGTTTTCGCCGGCTGCCGCGCCGGAAGACGGCCGCCGCCTGTTCGATCATGTCGTGCGACAAGCCCGGGAGCGCCATGGCATCGTCGAGACCGGCAAGTTCGGCGCGGACATGAAGGTCGGTCTGGTCAACGACGGTCCGGTCACTTTCTGGCTGCAGGTTGATCCGGTCGGTGCTTCGCGCTGAATTGTGCTGCAACCCGCGTCGCCGACGAGGGTCAATAGCATGGAGGCCGGGGGGGACATATGCGAATCTGGAGCGATTCATTTACCGAGGGCGGGGCGATTCCACCCGCATATGCGTTTGCCGTCATCGATCCCGGCAGCCGCATCAGGCTGTCGAGCAACCGCAGTCCGCATCTGGCCTGGGACGACGTGCCGCCCGGCACCAAGTCGCTGGTGCTGATCTGCCACGATCCGGACGTGCCCTCCAGCGGCGACGACGTCAATCAGGAAGACAGGACCGTGCCGGCATCGTTGCCGCGGGTCGATTTTTTCCACTGGACGCTGGTCGACGTCCCGCTCTGTCTCAAGTCGCTGGCCGAAGGCATGTTTTCCGACATGGTCACGCCGCACGGCAAGCCCGGCCCGCTCGTGCCGTTCACCATCAAGAACGGTACCGAGCACCAGTTGCGCCAGGGCATAAACGACTACACCGGCTGGTTCGCGGGCGACCCCGACATGGCTGGCGAATACTACGGCTATGATGGCCCGTGCCCGCCCTGGAACGACGAGCGCGTGCATACCTATGTCTTTACGCTGTATGCGCTCGACATTCCGCGCCTGCCGCTGGAGGGGCGCTTCACCGGCGCCGAACTGCGGCTGGCGATCCGCGGCCATATCCTGGATGAAGCGCGCACCTTCGGCGTGTATTCGCTGAACCCGGATGTCGCCGCGAGCTTGTAGCTTATTTTCAGCGCTATTATTCAATCAACACCGCCCCGAGGTTCGGGCGAACGAACCTCATGCTTTCCAACGACAACGCCACACGCCCCACTACCATTCTCCTGATCCGGCATGGCGAGACTGCCTGGAATGCCGAAAAGCGGCTCCAGGGACACCTCGACATCGCCCTCAACGCCGAAGGCGAGCGCCAGGCGGCGCTGCTCGCTGCCGCGCTGGCATCGGAAACGATCGACCACATCGTTTCCAGCGACCTGCTGCGGGCTCGTCAGACTGCCGAAGCCATCGCCCGCGTGCGCGGCGCCGAGGTCGGTACCGATCCGCTGCTGCGCGAACGCTGTTATGGCGGTTTCGAAGGCTTGTTGTACAGCGAGATCGCAGCCCGCTTTCCGCTGGAGTTTGCAGCCTGGCAGGCGCGCGACGTCGATGGTGTCCTGCCGGCGGGCGCGAACCGGGGCGAGACCTTCCGCGAGTTCTTCGACCGCGCCACCGGCGCGATCCTGAAGCACGCGGCGGCGCATCCGGGCAAGACCCTGGCGCTGGTGGCGCACGGCGGCGTGCTCGAATGCGCCTACCGCATGGCGCTCGGACTGTCGCTGGAGACGCCGCGCGACTTCAAGGTGCTCAATGCGAGCGTGAACCGGTTCGTGGTGGAGGAGGGCGCGCTGAATCTGGTGAGTTGGGGGGAGGTTGCGCACCTTCAGCCTGCAGTGCTGGACGATGTGGGGTAAGCGGTTTCGGTAGGTAAATTGGATCCCGGCCTTCGCCGGGATGACGTTCTACTGCTGTCCAGGCAAGCAAACGCAGTTGCTGTTCCATCGTGAGCCGAAAAACCGTCGTGCCCGTCACTGGCGGCCGCCGCTCCCGGCACAGGCCGCAATCCAGTTGTGTTGCGTAATAGCACCGTTACCTTGCCCCGTAGCTGTCTACCCCCACTCTCCGCCCCTGCCAATATCACACGCACAACAGTACCGAAAAATTCTGCCGCTATTTTGAGCAACGATTGAGGTAAAATAATAGGTTCCCCGAGAAACTTCTTTGACTTTCTGCTGTGCAAATCGGACCTTATATCCTGCGTAATAACGTCTTCGTCGCTCCCATGGCCGGGGTGACGGACCGCCCGTTCCGCCAGCTGTGCAAGCAACTTGGCGCCGGCTACGCCGTGTCCGAGATGGCGGCGTCGAACCCGCGCCTGTGGGCCAGCGAAAAGACGTCGCGCCGCACCGATCACACCGGGGAAATGGAACCCAAGGCAGTCCAGATCGCCGGCGCGGACCCGAAGGACCTGGCCGACTGCGCGAAGTTCAACGTCGAGCGCGGCGCCCAGATCATCGACATCAACATGGGCTGCCCGGTCAAGAAGGTGTGCAACAGCTGGTGCGGTTCCGCGCTGCTGCAGCACGAAGACCTGGTCGAGCGCATCCTGCATGCCGTGGTGGAGGCGGTCGACGTTCCGGTGACGCTGAAGTTCCGCACCGGCTGGGATCGCCAAAACAAGAACGCTCTGCGCATCGCGCGCATGGCGGAGCAGGCCGGCATCCAGATGCTGACCCTGCACGGCCGCACCCGCGCCGACGGCTACAAGGGCGAGGCCGAATACGACACCATCCGCGACGTCAAGGCGGCGGTGAAGATTCCGGTGGTCGCCAACGGCGACATCACCACGCCGGAAAAGGCCAGGTTCGTGCTCGACTACACGGGGGCCGACGCCGTCATGATCGGCCGCGCGGCCCAGGGCCGCCCCTGGATCTGCCGCGAGATCGACCATTACCTGCGCACCGGCGAGCACCTGCCGGCCCCGCTGGTGGAAGAAGTGCGCGCCCTGATGAACGAACACCTGCCGGCCCACTACGCCTTCTATGGGGAGTTCATCGGCGTGCGTTCGGCCCGCAAGCACATCGGCTGGTACGTGGAGGACCTGCCGGGCGGCGAAGCATTCCGCCAGCGCATGAATTTGTTGGAATCGACTGCCGAGCAACTGGCGGCGGTCGACGCCTTTTTCGAATCGCAACTCGAGCATGGCGAGCGGTTACAATACCGGCCCGCGCCGCCTCCCGCGCACCGTGCCGACGCGGCGATGGCGGCATAAATCAAGCAGCAACAGCAAAAAAACAATTAGAAAAACGGGGACACGCTGCGTCAGCAGCGGCAATCATTAACCAGGATGAAGCAGCAGAGAACATGAGCAAAGAAAGTATCCAGGAAGTCGTCCAGAAGAGCCTCGAGGACTATTTCAACGATCTGGGCGAGCAGAAGCCGACGAACATCTACGACATGATGGTCCTGACGGTCGAAAAGCCGGTCCTCGAAGTGGTCATGACGCGCGCCGACGGCAACCAGTCGCACGCGGCGCAGATGCTGGGCATTAACCGGAATACTTTGCGCAAGAAACTGCAAGAGCACGGACTGCTCTAACCCGATTGCATGGCGTGGCCGTGCGTGTGGGCGCGGCCGGCAACAGGTCCGCGCGCCCGGACGCCCGAATTCTCAACAACAGGCCTCACCATGATCAAACAAGCACTGATTTCCGTTTCCGACAAAACCGGCGTCCTCGACTTCGCGAAGGCCCTGGCCGGCCTCGGCGTCAATATCCTGTCCACTGGCGGCACCGCCAAGTTGCTGCAGGAAAACGGTGTGCAAGTCACCGAAGTTGCCGACTACACCGGTTTCCCGGAAATGCTCGACGGCCGGGTCAAGACCCTGCACCCGAAGGTGCACGGCGGCATCCTGGCGCGCCGGGACCTGCCCGAGCACGTCGCCAAGCTCGACGAGCACGGCATTCCGCAGATCGACATGGTGGTGGTCAACCTGTACCCGTTCCAGCAGACCGTTGCCAAGGACGAGTGCTCGCTGGAAGACGCGATCGAGAACATCGACATCGGTGGCCCGACCATGCTGCGCTCGGCCGCCAAGAACCACCGCGACGTGGTCGTCATCGTCGACCCAAGCGACTATGGCGTCGTGCTGGCCGAGATGAAGGGCACCGGTACCACCGCCGGTCCGGTCAGCTACGAGACCAAGTTCCGCCTGGCCAAGAAAGTGTTCGCGCATACCGCGCAATACGACGGCGCGATCACCAACTACCTGACCAGCCTGGGCGAAGACCGCGCGCACGCGACCCGTTCGAGCTACCCGCAGACCCTGAACATGAGCTTCGAGAAGGTGCAGGACATGCGCTACGGCGAGAACCCGCACCAGGGCGCCGCCTTCTACCGCGACCTGGTCGCCATCCCGGGCGCGCTGGCCAATTACCGCCAGCTGCAGGGCAAGGAACTGTCGTACAACAACATCGCCGACGCCGACGCGGCCTGGGAGTGCGTCAAGTCGCTCGGTGGCCTCGGCCAGCCGGCCGGCTGCGTGATCGTCAAGCACGCCAACCCGTGCGGCGTGGCGATCGGCGTCGATGCGCTGGACGCGTACACCCGCGCGCTGCAGACCGACCCGACCTCGGCTTTTGGGGGCATCATCGCCTTCAACGTCGAAGTCGATGGCCGTGCGGCCGAGGCGCTGGCCAAGCTGTTCGTCGAAGTGCTGATCGCACCAGGCTTTACCGACGAAGCGCGCCAGATCATGTCGGCAAAGCAGAACGTGCGCCTGCTGGAAATCCCGCTGGGCGAAGGCCAGAACGCCTTTGACCTCAAGCGCGTCGGCGGCGGCGTGCTGGTGCAGGCGCCGGACGCGAAGAACGTCGGCCTGGGTGAACTGCGCGTGGTCAGCAAGAAGCAGCCGACCCAGCAGCAGCTGCAGGACCTGATGTTCGCATGGCGCGTGGCCAAGTTCGTCAAGTCGAATGCGATCGTCTTCTGCGGCAACGGCATGACCCTGGGCGTCGGCGCCGGCCAGATGAGCCGCATCGACTCGGCCCGCATCGCCTCGATCAAGGCGCAGAACGCCGGCCTGTCCCTGAGCGGTTCGGCGGTGGCCTCGGACGCCTTCTTCCCGTTCCGCGACGGGCTGGACGTGGTGGTCGATGCGGGCGCGACCTGCGTGATCCACCCGGGCGGCTCGATGCGCGACCAGGAAGTGATCGATGCGGCGGATGAGCGTGGCGTGGTGATGCTGTACACGGGTACCCGTCACTTCCGTCACTGATCTGGCAAAAATTGGGTCCCCGCCTTCGCGGGGACGACGTTGTTTTGGTTTGCGGTTGAATTCCAGCTAACGACTTTGTACCGCTAACGGTAAAACCGTCGTGCCCCCAAAGGCGGGAACCCAATTTTCTCAACCCACCACTAACGTTCGCCAGAACCACAAAGGCAACGCCACTGTGTTTTTGCACAGTATTTTTCCCACGAACACTCTCCAGCCGTATATCATTCCACAATGATTATCCTCGGCATCGACCCGGGCCTGCGCACGACGGGCTTCGGCGTCATCGAAAAACACGGCACCAAGCTGCGCTACATCGCGTCCGGCACCATCAAGACCGGCCTCGAGGGCGCCTTGCCGCCGCGGCTCAAGGTCATCCTGAACGGCGTCGGCGAAATCGTCTCCGCCTACCAGCCCACCTGCGCGGCCATCGAAAAAGTCTTTGTGAACGTCAACCCGCAATCGACGCTGCTGCTGGGCCAGGCGCGTGGCGCGGCCATCACGGCCCTGGTCGGCGCCGACCTCGACGTGGCCGAATATACGGCAGTGCAGGTCAAACAGGCCGTGGTCGGCACCGGCAAGGCCGCCAAGGCGCAGGTGCAGGACATGGTGGCGCGCTTGTTGAAACTGCCGGGCCTGCCCGGCACCGACGCCGCCGACGCGCTCGGCGTGGCGATCTGCCACGCCCACAGCATGGACACGCTGTCGATGATCGGCGCGCTGTCGCCCACCGCGCCCACGCTGCGCATGAAACGCAGCCGCCTCGTTTAAAGAACAATAGGAAAACACGATGATCGGTCGTCTCTCCGGAATCCTGCTTGAAAAAGCCCCGCCCCACGTGCTGGTGGACTGCAACGGCGTCGGCTACGAAGTCGACGTGCCAATGAGCACCTTCTACAACCTGCCGCACACCGGCGAAAAGGTGGTGCTGTTCACCCACCTGGTCGTGCGCGAAGACGCGCACCTGCTGTTCGGCTTCGGCACCGCCTCCGAGCGCGCGCTGTTTCGCCAGCTGATCAAGATCACCGGTATCGGCGCGCGCATGGCCTTGTCGATCCTGTCGGGCATGACCGTGGCCGAGTTGTCGCAGGCCGTCACGCTGCAGGAAACCGGCCGCCTGGTGAAGGTCCCCGGCATCGGCAAGAAGACCGCCGAGCGCCTGCTGCTGGAACTGAAGGGCAAGCTGGGCGCCGACATCGGCGTGGTCGGCGGCGCCGTGCGTGACGACGCGCAGGCCGACGTGCTCAATGCGCTGGTCGCTTTGGGGTATTCTGACAAGGAAGCGCTCCTGGCGATCAAGAACATGCCAGCGGGTTCGAGCGTCTCCGACGGCATCAAGTTCGCACTGAAGGCACTGTCCAAGGGGTGAGCAGGGGTTTCGCGCGGCACGCCGCGCGCCTGCGCACCGGGCCTGCCATGCAGGGCAGGCCGTGGTCAACTGATTGGTTTTTTTATTTCCATTGATGAGCATCCAGACCGACAATTTCACCGAGCACCGCGTCATCGACGCGGCGCCGGCCTCGCCCAACGAGGAGGCGATCGAGCGCGCCTTGCGTCCGAAGCAGCTCGAAGAGTACGTCGGCCAGGAAAAGATCCGCGACCAGCTCGAGATCTTCATCAGCGCCGCGCGCAAGCGCCGCGAAGCGCTCGACCACACGCTGCTGTTCGGCCCACCGGGCCTGGGCAAGACCACGCTGGCGCACATCATCGCGCGCGAGATGGGCGTCAACCTGCGCCAGACCTCCGGCCCGGTGCTGGAGCGCCCGGGCGACCTGGCCGCGCTGCTCACCAACCTCGAGCCGAACGACGTGCTGTTCATCGACGAGATCCACCGTTTATCTCCGGTGGTCGAGGAGATCCTGTACCCGGCGCTCGAGGACTACCAGATCGACATCATGATCGGCGAGGGCCCGGCCGCGCGCTCCGTGAAACTCGACCTGCAGCCCTTCACGCTGGTCGGCGCCACCACGCGCGCCGGCATGCTGACCAACCCGCTGCGCGACCGCTTCGGCATCGTCGCGCGCCTGGAGTTCTACAACGTCGCCGAGCTGACCAAGATCGTCGCCCGCAGCGCCGCGCTGCTGGAAGCCCCGATCAACGAGGAAGGCGCGCGCGAAGTGGCCAAGCGCGCCCGCGGCACGCCGCGCATCGCCAACCGCCTGCTGCGCCGCGTGCGCGACTACGCCGAAGTGAAGGGCACCGGCGAGATCACCGTCGAGATGGCCGACCGCGCCCTCAAGATGCTCGACGTCGACACGGTCGGCTTCGACGTCATGGACCGCAAGCTGCTCGAAGCCGTGCTGTTCAAGTTCGCCGGCGGCCCGGTGGGCATCGGCAACCTGGCGGCGGCGATCGGCGAGGCGGCCGACACCATCGAGGACGTGCTCGAACCCTACCTGATTCAGCAGGGCTATTTGCAACGCACCCCGCGCGGGCGCATCGCCACGCCGCTCGCCTACCAGCACTTCGGCGTCGCGGCGCCGCGCATCAGCCCGACGGGCGACCTGTGGGACAACCTTCCACCCGGCTGAAGCTTCCACCGCGTTTCCTCGCATGACAATTGTCATGCCAAACCGATGGCGCCTGCTTCTACCGGCGCCATCGCCGTTTTCGCATACTGGCTGCACACCAACCCATGCGAGGAACGTATGAAGCCCACCGCCCTGAAAGCCCTGTCCGCCGCTGCCATCCTGATGCTGGCGGGCGCCACCACCGCCGCTCCCACCCTGGTCCAGGACGTGCGCGTCTTCGACGGCGAGCGCGTGCACGAGCGGCGCTCGGTCCTGTTCGACAAGGGCGTCATCGTCGACGCCGATTACCGAGGCCCGGCGCCGGGCGATGCGCGCGTCGTGAACGGCGCCGGCCGTACGTTGCTGCCGGGCCTGATCGACGCCCACACCCACGCCTTCCGCCATGCCGAGCTGCCGGTGCTGTTCGGTGTGACGACCCAGGTCGACATGTTCACCGAGGTCGGCATGATGAAGAAAGCCAAGGGGGAAATGGCGCAGGGCGGGAACCACCGCCACGCCGACCTGTTCTCGGCCGGCACCCTGGTCACCGGCCCGAACGGCCACGGCACCCAGTTCGGCATCCCGATCCCCACCATCACGGGGCCGGAACAGGCCCAGGCTTTCGTGGACGCCCGCATCGCCGAAGGCTCGGACTTCATCAAGATCGTCGTGGAAGGCGGCCATGGCTTCAAGCCGCTCGACCTGCCTACCGCCAGGGCCGTGATCGCGGCGGCGCACAAGCGCGGCAAGCTGGCGGTGGTTCATATCGGTAACGAGCTCGATGCGCGCGCCGTGCTCGAGGCCGGCGCCGACGGGCTGGTGCACCTGTTTCCGGGCGAGTCGGCCGATGCCGAAGGGCTGGCGCGGCTGGCGGCCAGTCGCGGCGCCTTCGTGATCCCGACCTTCGCGGTGCTGGAGAGCATGGCAGCGTACCGCGGCGACGACCTGCTCGCCAACCCGGCCTTCGCCGGCCTGCTCGACAAGGATGCGCAGGCACCGCTCAAGGCGCGTTACGGCACCAAGGTGCGTCCAGCGCTGCTGGTCGCGCCCAAGCTTGTGACCGCGGCGCTGGTCAAGGCGGGCGTGCCGGTGCTGGCCGGGACCGATGCCGGCAATCCGGGCACGCAGTACGGCATTAGCATGCACCGCGAACTGGCTGCGCTGGTGGAGGCCGGCTTGACTCCCGCGCAGGCGCTGGCCGCCGCCACCAGCGCACCGGCCAGGGCATTCAGGCTGGGCCAGCGCGGACGCATCGCCAAGGGCTACAAGGCCGACCTGCTGCTTGTCGAGGGCAACCCGGCGGCCGATATCCGGGCCACCCGCCAGATCGTCGAGGTCTGGAAGGATGGCGAGAGCGCCAAGAGCTTGCTCGACGCCCAGCGCCGCAAGGTGGCGCAGGCCGTCCAGGCCGAAGGAAAGCCGCTGGCGCTGCCGGCGGACGGCCGCATCAGCCAGTTCAGCGAACAGCGCCTGGCCAGCCCCTTCGGCATGGGCTGGGGGCCGTCCACCGACAGCTTCGCCGGCGGCAAATCGACCGTGAAATTGGCCGTGCAGCCGGCACTGCCGGATGGCCAGGTACCGCTCGCGATCGAGGCGAAGGTCGAACCGGGCCTGCCTTTCGCCTGGGCCGGCGTGGCCTTCATGCCGGGCACCCAGCCGATGCAGTCGGTGAACCTGAGCGGCGTCCAGGCCGTGCGCTTCAAGGCACGCGGGGACGGCAAGACCTACCAGATGATCGCGATGTCGCAGGGCGTGCAGATCCCGGGCGCGAAAGCGTTTACCGCCGGACCGGAATGGCTTGACGTGACGATTCCCTTCAGCGACCTCAAGGGCATCGATCCGGCAGCGATCACCATGTTAGGATTCAACGCCGGTCCGCAGCCGGGCGACTACCGCTTCGAGATCGCCGACGTGCGCCTGCTGCAGCGATAGGCCAGCCCTGAACCACCAACCGGATAAAAGCAATGAACAAGATCGGGCAAGGGATGAAGAGAATCTGGACGGGGCCATGGACCCCGCCCGAACTGGGCAAGATGCCGTACTTCTGGCTGCTGAGCCTTGCCTACCTGGGCTGGAAGTACGTGTACGTGGCGCCAAGCGCGTTCGAGCTGGCCATGCTGGCCCTGACGCTGGCGCTGTTCGTGCCGCTCTACTTCGCCAGCTACTGGGCGCGCGGCTGGCAGGTGGCGGCCTGCATGCTGGCGGGCTGCCTGATCGGCGCCGTCTGGGTGCGCTGGAACATCGGCGCCGCCACTTTCTTCATCTTCGCTTGCGCCATGGCCGCCCGCATCGTGCATTTCCGGCATGCCATGCTGGCGATCGCCGGCGTGATCGCCCTGGGCCTGCTCGCGTCCCTGCAGGTGTCGCATGCGCAGATGCGCTTCATCTTCCTGATGCCGCTGCTGACCGCTGGGCTGCCGGTGGGGATGGGGGCCTTCATGGATGCCCGCCTGCGCCGCTCGCGCCAGGAGCTGCTGCGCAAGCAGGAAGAGGTCGAGCACATGGCCACCATCGCCGAGCGCGAACGCATCTCGCGCGACCTGCACGACCTGCTCGGACATTCGCTGTCCCTGATTGCGCTGAAGGCGGAACTGGCGCGCAAGCTGGCGCAGCGCGACCCGGATGCCTGCGGCCGCGAGATCGGCGACATCGAAACCTGCGCGCGCCAGGCCCTGGCCGAAGTGCGCGCCGCCGTCACCGGCTACCGCGAGAGTGGCCTGGCCAGCGCATTGGCGAGCGCGCGCGCCAGCCTGGCGGCGGCCGACGTTCAGATGGAGGAAAAGGTCGAACGCTTCGCGCTGGCGCCGGCCGCCGAGAACGTGGTGGCGCTGGCGCTGCGCGAAGCGGTCACCAACGTCGTGCGCCACGCCGGGGCCAGGCGCTGCAGCGTTTACCTGGGACTGGAGCAGGGCGTGGCCGTGCTGCGGGTCGCCGACGACGGCCGGGCGCGCAGCGAAGCCGACATCCGGCACGGCAACGGCCTGTGCGGCATGCGCGAGCGCGTGCAATCGGTCGGCGGCAGGCTGGCGGTACGCGCGGGCGCCGGCCCGGGCCTTCATCTCGAATTGCGCATTCCCGCCGAAAGTACGACATGAGCCACCCCATGATCCGCATTCTCCTGGCCGAAGACCAGAACCTCGTCCTCGGCGCGATGGCCGCGCTGCTGCGGCTCGAGCCGGACTTCGAGGTCGCCGGCGCCGCCACCAACGGCAAGGAAGCGCTGGCGCTGTGCGAGCAGCTTGCGCCCGACATCGTCCTGACCGACATCGAGATGCCCCTGATGACCGGGCTGGAGCTGGCGGCGCAGCTGAAGGAGCAGCGCCTGCCGCCGAAGGTCATCGTGGTGACCACTTTTGGCCGCAGCGGCTACCTGCGGCGCGCGCTGGAAGCGGGCGTGCGCGGCTACCTGCTCAAGGATGCGCCGGTCGATGCGCTGGCCAGCGCCATCCGCGCGGTGCATGCCGGTGGCCGCGCGATCGCCCCCGAACTGGCGCTCGAGAGCTGGAGCGGCGGCGGCGATCCGTTGACCGAACGCGAACGCCAGGTCTTGCGCCTGGCGGGCGAAGGACGCAGCAGCGGCGAGATCGCGCGCCAGGTGCACCTGTCCGAAGGGACGGTGCGCAACTACCTGTCCGAAGCGATCAGCAAGCTCGGCGCCGCCAACCGCGTCGAGGCCTACCGCATGGCGCGCGACGCCGGCTGGCTGTAGGGTTCGGCCGCGGCCCCGTCCGGCTGCGGCTTGCGTTTCGGGGTGTGCATCAGCGGATAGACAAAGCTCATGTACAGCACCAGCGTCAGCACCATCAGGAAGCCGCATACCCGCAACAGCATGGGATGGCCGCCGTGCCAGACGACGGTGGCGCTGGCGGCGAAAGGCATCTTCATCAGGAGCGAGGCGAGCGAGCGCAAGGCCGGCGAGCGGCGCATCCGGTGCCCGGCCAGGCCGATCACGAAATAGCCGCCGGCCGCGAGCAGCATCCCCGCCAGCATGACGAAGGGTTCGGCGATATCGGGAATGGCGTGCGCGACGGAGCGCAGCAGCAGGGGCGGATGGATGAGGGCCATCACCCCTGCCAGGAGGCTGAGCAGGCGGAGGTAACGCAGTGCGCGGCCCCGCACGACGGGACGCGCCGGATTGGGAACGCTCATCGGTATGCGGATGTGCAAAGCAGGCCAGGCCGGTCGTGCTTCGACGATAGCACACTCGCGCATGCCCCGCCTGCCGCACCTGCCACCAGGCGTGCGGGCAGGGCGGTATCAGTGCTCGACGCTCTTCGAGAACAGGTTGATCACCGCCACGCCGGCGATGATCAGGGCGAGCCCGGCGATGGCCGGCAGGTCCAGGCGCTGCTGGTACACGATCCAGCTGATCAGGGAAATCAGGACGATGCCCACACCCGACCAGATCGCATAGGCGATTCCCGTGGGCAGCACGCGCAGGCTGAAGGTCAGCAGGTAGAAGGAGAGGGCATAGCAGCCGACCGTGACGAGGCTGGGCAGCGGGCGGGTGAAGCTGTCGGAGGCCTTGAGCGCGGTGGTGCCGATGACTTCGGCCACGATGGCAAAGGCGAGGAAGAGATAGGCTTGGGTCTGGGTCATGCCGCCATGATACAGGCAGCCATGATGCAGGCGCCAAGGCGGCCGGCACGCCCGGGCGCGCCGGCCGGCGGTACGCCGCTTATTGCTCGCGCACCCAGGTCTGCGAACGGCCGAACATCGGCGCGCCGATGTAGCCGCGCACTTCCAGCTTGTTGCCGTTGTCCTTCAGGGTCGCCTTGCTCTTGTAGGTCTTGCCCTTGGCCGGGTCGAGGATTTCGCCACCGGTGTACTCGTTGCCTTCCTTCTTCAGGCCCGAGAGGATGGTCATGCCGACGATCGGCTGGTCCTTGCGCGCGCCTTCGCAGGCCGTGCACTTCGGGTTCTGGTCCTGGCCGGCCGGACGGAACAGCTTTTCGATCCTGCCGTTCAGGACGCCGTTTTCCTCGGTAACGCGCACCAGCGCCTTCGGCTGGCCGGTTTCGTCGTCGATGGTCTTCCACATGCCCGCTGGCGAGGCGTTTTGCGCCATTGCCGCCGGCATCGCAAACATCATGGCAATCAGGCCTGCCTGCATCAGTTGTCGCATCTTGGGTCTCCAGAATTGTTATTGGTATAGCAGAGTGTAGCAAACAGTACAGACGGCGGGAGACCCAAATTCCGAGGATTCCTTCCAATCGTCATGGCCCCATGCAACGGTCTGTCGACAATTTCGAGACAGTTTGTGGACAGGTTGACTATATTGCCTCGATACAATTTCGATTTTTTCGTAGAGGATGTGCCTACCGTGAAGAGCCTTTCCCGACTTCCCCTGATCCTGCTGGGCGCCGTGCTGGCGACCGGCGCCGCCGCTGCCACCACTGCCGCCAGCCCGGCCGCCGCGGCGCCCTTGTCCATGAAAGTGCATGACCTGGCGAGCATGTTCGCGCAGGTGTGGGACCGCAACGTCGGCAAGGCGGACGAGGAATTCCTGCGGGATTTCAAGGCTTCGGTGGTGCCGAAATTTCCGGCCTTCTACGGCGTCGAGCGCTACAACGGCAAGAAGACCGAAGCGCAGCGCGATGCCGAGATCCTGAAAGCCCGCGCCGAATTCCCGGCGCTGCGCGAGGCTTACGCGAAGAAGGTAGCGCGCTTCACGCAGGACTTGCCGGTCCACCTGGCGAGTTTCAAGGCGGTGTTCCCGGACTACGTACCGAACGACATCTGGTTTGTCCATTCCCTGGGCGAGATGGACGGCGGCAAGCGGACGTTCAAGGGCAAGTCGGAATTCATCTTCGGCGCGGACCAGATGGTCAAGCTCCATGGAAACAACGACGAGACCTTCTTCTTCCATCACGAGCTGTTCCACGACTACCAGCCGATGCAGTGCAAGAGCTGGCCGGTCTGGACCTCGTTATGGCAGGAAGGCATGGCCAGCTATGTGGCGAAAGTGCTGAACCCGAACGCGACGGATGGGGAAATGCTGCTGGACCTGCCGGTGAACATGGTGCCGGACACGCAAAAGCAGATGAAGCGCGCGCTCGACGACCTGTACGCCAAGCTGGACAGTACCGACCAGGAGGCCTACAGCGGACTGTTCCTGCGCAGGGGCGACAATTCCGGCATGCCGGCCCGGCGCGGCTATTACCTGGGCATGCTCGTTGCCGAGGAAGCGGCCAAGACCATGAGCCTGCAGCAGATGGCCAGGCTCGATTGCGACAGCGTGCGGCCGGTGGTGTTCGCCGCGGTGGAGCGGCTGCGCAGCGCGCAGGCTGCTGGCGGCAAGCGGGATGAATGACCGGTTTGTCGCAGGGTGGGCAGGTCTCCTGCCCACGCTACAAAAAACGCGGCCGAGGCCGCGTTTTCTTCTGCACTGACGGCTTACGCCGCCGGCAGCTTCGCCAGCTGTTCCTGCATCTTGGCCAGCGTCGCCGAGAAGTTCGCCACGCGTTCCTTCTCCTGCTCCACCACCGCGGCCGGGGCGCGCGCTACAAAACTCTCGTTGGCCAGCTTGCCGCTCGCCTTGGCGATCTCGCCCTGCAGGCGCGCGATTTCCTTCGAGAGGCGCTCGCGTTCGGCGGCGACGTCGATCTCGACCTTCAGCATCAGCTTGGTGGTGCCGACGATCGACACGGCGGCCGGCGATTCCGGCAGCGCGTCGACGATCTGCACCTCGGCAAGCTTGCCCAGCGACTGGATGTACGGGGCGAACACCGCCATGCGGGCGCGGTCTTCCTCGTTGCCCGGCTCGACGATCAGCGGCACGCGCACCGACGGCGACAGCGACATCTCGCCGCGCAGGTTGCGGGTGGCGTCGATCAGCGCTTTCAGCTGTTCCATCCAGCTTTCCGCCTCTTCGCTCACGAGCGAGGTGTCGGCCAGCGGGTAGGGCTGCAGCATGATGCTGTCACCGGTCTTGCCGGCCAGTGGCGCAATGCTCTGCCACAGCGCTTCGGTCACGAACGGAATGATCGGATGCGCCAGGCGCAGGATCACTTCCAGCACGCGCAGCAGGGTGTGGCGGGTGGCGCGCTGCTGCGCTTCCGTGCCCTGCTGGACCGAGACCTTGGCCAGTTCCAGGTACCAGTCGCAGTATTCGTACCAGGCGAAGTTGTAGATGCTGCTGGCGATGTTGTCGAAGCGGTAGTCGGCGAAACCCTTGGCGATATCGAGTTCGACACGGTTCATCAGCGAGATGATCCAGCGGTCGGCCTGCGACAGGTCTTCCGGCTGTGGTTGTCCGCAGTCCTTGCCCTCCGTGTTCATCATCACGAAGCGGGTGGCGTTCCACATCTTGTTGCAGAAGTTGCGGTAGCCCTCGCAGCGGCCGAGGTCGAAGTTGATGTTGCGGCCCAGCGAAGCGTAGCTCGCCATCGTGAAGCGCACGGCGTCCGTGCCGAAGGCCGGGATCCCTTCCGGGAATTCCTTGCGGGTGGCCTTGGCGATCTTGTCAAGAGCGCGCGGATCCATCAGGCCGGACGTGCGCTTGGCAACCAGCGATTCGACGTCGATGCCGTCGATCAGGTCGATCGGGTCGAGCGTGTTGCCCTTCGACTTCGACATCTTCTGGCCTTGCGAGTCGCGCACCAGGCCGTGCACGTACACGGTCTCGAACGGCACCTTGCCGGTGAAATGGGACGTCATCATCACCATGCGGGCGACCCAGAAGAAGATGATGTCGAAGCCGGTCACCAGCACCGAGGACGGCAGGAAGTGCTGCATGTCTTTCGTCTGCTCCGGCCAGCCCATGGTCGAGAAGGGCACCAGGGCCGACGAGAACCACGTATCCAGCACGTCGTCGTCGCGGCGCAGCGCGCCCGTGATGCCTTGTGCGGCGGCCTTGGCCTGCGCTTCTTCTTCGGTACGGGCGACGACGATCTCGCCGTTCTCGCCATACCAGGCCGGGATGCGGTGGCCCCACCACAGTTGGCGCGAGATGCACCAGTCCTGGATGTTGCCCAGCCACTGGTTGTAGGTGGTGGTCCAGTTCTCCGGCACGAACTTGATCTCGCCGCTGGCGACCTTTTCCAGCGCCACCTCGGTGATCGACTTGCCCGGGTTGAAGGTGCCTTCCGGCGCCGGCTTGCTCATCGCGACGAACCACTGGTCGGTCAGCATCGGCTCGATGACGACGTTGGTACGGTCGCCGCGCGGCACCATCAGCTTGTGCGGCTTGACCTGCTCCAGCAGGCCCTGGCTTTCCAGGTCGGCGACGATCTGCTTGCGCGCGGCGAAGCGGTCCAGGCCCTGATACTGCGCCGGGCCGTTCTCGTTGATCTTCGCATCCAGCGTGAAGATGTTGATCGGCGCAAGGCCGGCGCGCTGGCCGACCGCATAGTCGTTGAAGTCGTGCGCCGGAGTGATCTTCACGCAGCCGGTGCCGAATTCCTTGTCGACGTAGCTGTCGGCGATGACCGGGATCTGGCGGCCTGTCAGCGGCAGGGTGAGCATCTTGCCGTGCAGGTGGGTATAGCGTTCGTCGGTCGGGTCCACGGCCACGGCGACGTCGCCCAGCATGGTCTCGGGACGGGTGGTGGCGACCGTCAGGTGGCCCGAGCCGTCGCTGAGGGGGTACTTGATGTACCACATCGAGCCGTCTTCTTCCTGCGAATCGACTTCGAGGTCGGAGACTGCCGTGCCCAGCACCGGGTCCCAGTTCACCAGGCGCTTGCCGCGGTAGATCAGGCCCTGCTCGTACAGGCGCACGAACACTTCCGCCACGACTTTCGAGCGGGGCTCGTCCATGGTGAAGTATTCGCGGTTCCAGTCCGGCGAGGTGCCCATGCGGCGCATCTGGCCGGTGATGGTGTTGCCCGACTTTTCCTTCCACTCCCAGACCTTCTCGATGAAGGCGTCGCGGCCGAGGTCGTGGCGGGAGATTTTCTGGGCGTCGAGCTGGCGCTCCACCACGATCTGGGTGGCGATGCCGGCGTGGTCGGTGCCCGGGATCCATGCGGTGTTGTAGCCGCGCATGCGGTAGTAGCGGGTCAGGCCGTCCATGACGGTCTGGTTGAAGGCATGGCCCATGTGCAGGGTGCCGGTCACGTTCGGCGGCGGCAGCTGGATGCTGAACGACGGCTTGCCGTCTTCCATGGTGGCGGTGAAGTAACCGCGCTTTTCCCACTCGGTGCGCCAGTATTGTTCAATGTCTGCGGGCTCGAAAGACTTGGCAAGTTCCATGATGGTGAGATAAGAATGTTGAGTGCGTTCGAAAACAAACGCATAAAAACGTTTGCGAAAAGAACCATTATAGAGCAGATGGGGCTATAATCCGCCCCGCTGCGTTCCGGGAAGCCGGGCGCGGCACACGCTAGGGGTCCTGTTGTCGCAATTGCGACACGGGTGAGAAATACCCTCCGAACCTGATCTGGATAATGCCAGCGAAGGGAAGCAGTCAGATGCATGGCCGTGGGCACCCCACGCTCGTCCTGCCGTGTCTGGCGTACTCCTTTGCTGGCTCCGCAAAGGAGCCACATGAACGCACCTCTCAAGTTTGAAGCCGCGACCGCCACCGTCGACCAGGCGGCCATCGAACCCTTCCCGAATTCCCGCAAGGTCTACATCGAAGGCAGCCGGCCCGACATCCGCGTGCCGATGCGCGAGATTTCGCAATCCCCGACACCCGACAGCTTCGGCGGCGAGCCGAATCCGCCGCTGTTCGTCTACGACACCTCGGGGCCGTACACCGACCCGCTAGCGTCCATCGACGTACGCCGCGGCCTGGCCACGCCACGCCTGCCATGGATCCTGGAACGCGGCGACACGGAAGAGCTGTCCGGCCCCACGTCGGACTACGGCAAGGCCCGGTTGGCCGACCCGGCGCTCGCGGCCCTGCGTTTCGAACTGCAGCGCACCCCGCGCCGCGCGAAAGCCGGCCGCAACGTCACCCAGATGCACTACGCACGCCAGGGCATCGTCACGCCCGAGATGGAGTTCATTGCCCTGCGCGAGAACCTGCGCCGCAAGGAATACCTCGCCTCGCTCGTCGATTCCGGCCCGATGGGCGCGCGCGTGGCCGGCCTGATGGCGCGCCAGCATCCGGGCCAGTCCTTCGGCGCCAGCATCCCGCCTGAAATCACGCCCGAGTTCGTGCGCGACGAGGTCGCCCGTGGCCGCGCCATCATCCCGGCCAACATCAACCACCCGGAAATCGAACCGATGATCATCGGCCGCAACTTCCTGGTGAAGATCAACGCCAACATCGGCAACTCGGCCGTCACCTCGTCGATCGGCGAAGAGGTCGAAAAGATGACCTGGGCGATCCGCTGGGGCGCCGACAACGTGATGGACCTCTCGACCGGCAAGCATATCCATGAGACGCGCGAGTGGATCATCCGCAATTCCCCGGTGCCGATCGGGACGGTGCCGATCTACCAGGCGCTGGAAAAGGTCGGCGGCAAGGCCGAGGAACTCACCTGGGAGATCTACCGCGACACCCTGATCGAGCAGGCCGAGCAGGGCGTGGACTACTTCACCATCCACGCCGGCGTGCGCCTGGCCTACGTGCCAATGACGGCGAAGCGCCTGACGGGGATCGTCTCGCGCGGCGGCTCGATCATGGCCAAGTGGTGCCTGGCGCATCACAAGGAATCCTTCCTGTACACGCATTTCGAAGAGATCTGCGAGATCATGAAGGCCTACGACGTGTCCTTCAGCCTCGGCGACGGCCTGCGCCCGGGCTCGATCTACGACGCCAACGACGAAGCCCAGCTGGCCGAACTGAAGACGCTGGGCGAGCTGACCCAGGTCGCGTGGAAGCACGACGTCCAGACCATGATCGAGGGCCCCGGCCACGTGCCGCTGCACCTGATCAAGGAAAACATGGATCTGCAGCTGGAACAGTGCAGCGAAGCGCCGTTCTACACCCTCGGACCGCTCACCACCGACATCGCCCCCGGCTACGACCACATCACCTCGGGCATCGGCGCCGCCACCATCGGCTGGTACGGCACCGCCATGCTGTGCTACGTCACGCCGAAGGAGCACCTCGGCCTGCCCGACAAGCAGGACGTCAAGGACGGCATCATCACCTACAAGATCGCGGCGCACGCTGCCGACCTGGCCAAGGGCCATCCGGGCGCGCAGATGCGCGACAACGCGTTATCCAAGGCGCGCTTCGAGTTCCGCTGGGAAGACCAGTTCAACCTGGGCCTGGACCCGGACAAGGCGCGCGCCTTCCATGACGAGACCCTGCCCAAGGATTCCGCCAAGGTCGCCCATTTCTGCTCGATGTGCGGGCCGCATTTCTGCTCGATGAAGATCACCCAGGAAGTGCGCGAGTACGCGGCCACCAAGGGCGTGGGCGAGCAGGCCGCGCTGGCGAAAGGGATGGAAGAGAAGGCGATCGAGTTCGTGCGCGGCGGCGCGAAGCTGTACCGGGAGGTGTGATGACCGAGATCGAACTGAACGGGACGCCATACCGCGTTCCGGCCGGGCATTCGCTGCAGGAGCTGGCCGGCCAGCTCGGCCTGGCGGACCAGGCCGTGGCAGTGGCGGTCAACCGCGAGGTGGTGCCGCGCCAGCGCTGGCCCGAGCGGCGGCTGCAGGCCCGGGACAAAGTGGACATCGTGCGCGCCATCGGCGGCGGCTGAGTAGACCGTAGGGTGAACGGCTTCGCCGTTCGCGCGTTCAAACAGTGTGGGATGTGTGGCGAGGTAGCTCCATGCGGAAACGGTTTGAACGCGCGGTCGGCACAGCCGACCACCCTACAACGACGAGGAGATAACAATGAATGCAATGAATGACACTGATTTCCTGACCATCGCCGGCCGCCAGTACGCTTCGCGCCTGCTGGTGGGCAGCGGCAAATACCGCGACCTGGCCCAGACGCGCGAGGCGACCCTGGCGGCGGGCGCCGAGATCGTCACGGTGGCGATCCGCCGCGTGAACATCGGCCAGGACCCGAACGCCCCCAGCCTGCTCGACGTGCTGCCGCCCGACGAGTTCACGATCCTGCCCAACACGGCAGGCTGCTACACGGCGAAGGACGCCATCTACACGCTGCAGATGGCGCGCGAGCTGCTGGGCGGGCGCAAGCTGGTGAAGCTGGAGGTGCTGGGCGACGAAAAGACCCTGTTCCCGCAGATGCCCGAGACGCTCAAGGCCGCCGAGGTGCTGGTGCGCGACGGCTTCGACGTGATGGTCTACTGCAGCGACGATCCGGTGCAGGCGCGCATCCTGCAGGAGATCGGCTGCGTGGCCGTGATGCCGCTGGCTTCGCTCATCGGCTCGGGCATGGGCATCCTCAATCCGTGGAACCTGCGGCTCATCATCGAGCAGGCGAGCGTACCGGTGCTGGTCGATGCCGGCGTCGGCACCGCCTCGGATGCGGCCATCGCGATGGAGCTGGGCTGCGACGGGGTCTTGATGAACACCGCCATCGCCGCCGCGCGCGATCCGGTACGCATGGCACGCGCCATGCGCCACGCCGTGATCGCGGGGCGCGACGCGCACCTGGCGGGGCGCATGCCGAAGCGGTTTGCCGCCTCGCCTTCCTCCCCGGTCGAGGGGATCGTTACTTGAACGTGCCCACCGTACTCGTGTTCGCCGGGCTCGACCCCAGCGGCGGGGCCGGGCTGGCGGCGGACATTACCGCCATCGGGGCGCTCGGCGCCCATGCGCTGCCGGTGGCGACGGCGCTCACCGTGCAGGACAACAACCGCGTGCACGCGGTGCAGCCGGTCGATGCCGCCTTCGTCATCCGCCAGGCGGATGCCCTGGTCGATACCTGCCGCATCGATGCGGTGAAGATCGGCATTCCCGGCAGCGCGGACAACGCGGCCGCCATCGCCAGGCTGCTGCGCCGGCTGCGCGCGGCCAACCCGGGCCTGCCGGTGGTGCTCGACCCGGTGCTCGCCAGCGGCAACGGCGACGCGCTGGGCCGGGGCAATGCGACCGACGCGCTGGCGGAACTGCTGCCGCTGGCGACGATCGTCGTGCCGAACCTGCCCGAGGCGCAGGCGCTGGGACGGCTGCCCTGTGCGCACGTGCTGGTGACGGGCGGCCACGGCGAGGAAGACATCATCACCAACCGCTGGCTGCGCGACGGCGTGGAGGCGCGCGCCTGGCGCCTGCCGCGCCTGCCGCACACCTATCACGGCAGCGGTTGCACGCTGGCGGCCGCGATCGCCGCCCGGCTGGCGCTGGGCGACGCGGTCGAGGCCGCGCTCGACCAGGCGCAGGCGTACTGCCACCAGACGCTGGCCCATGCGTTCCGGATCGCGCCCGGTCAACGCATCCCGCGCCGCATCCTGCAACCACACCGAGCGCACTGAGTACGCCGGGTGCAAAGAAAGGACAACCATGGACAAACACTTCATGCGGGGGCTCTACCTCGTCACCCCCGACTGGGACGACACCGACCGCCTGCTGGCGGTCACCGATACGGCGCTCATGGCCGGCGCTGCATTGGTCCAGTACCGCCACAAGGGCGCCAGCCCGGCGCTGCGGGCCGAGCAGGGCTCCGCCCTGCTGGCGCTGTGCCGCGAGCATGGCCGCCCGCTCGTCATCAACGACCATATCGACCTGTGCCGCGACCTCGATGCAGACGGCGTTCACCTGGGCGGCACCGACGCGCCGGTGGCCGAGGCCCGTGCCCTGCTCGGACCCGACAAGATCGTCGGCGCCTCCTGCTACGGCGAACTGACGCTGGCCGAGCAGGCCCGGCAGGCCGGCGCGAGCTATGTCGCATTCGGCGGCTTCTATCCGTCGCCGGTCAAGAAATACACCTTCGTGACGCCGCCGGAGATCGTGGACGTCTGGCGCGAGCGGGTGTCCCTGCCGATGGTGGTCATCGGCGGCATGACACCGGAGAATGCCGCGCCGCTGGTCGGGCGCGGCGCCGCCATGGTGGCGGCAATCACCAGCGTGTATGCCGCCGATGACCCGGCCGCGGCGGTGCGCGCCTTCTGCGCACTGTTCAGGAGCTGAGCCGAAGAAGGAAATCGCCGGTTCGCCGCTTCACCAGTTGCGCCACGGAGACAGGTCCGGGCTGCCGTTGTTTATTGCTGACTGGCAAATATATAATGTGCCGGGCATTCTTTCCAATCACGGCCGGCCTGGCATCGGCCAAGGACAGCATCGCCGCATGACGCGGCAGCGGAGAACACGATGAAACATATGAAGGTGGGGACCCGCCTGGCGCTGGGTTTCGCCCTGGTGCTGGCGATGCTGGTGGCCGTGATCGGTTTCGGGATCGCCAAGCTCGGCACGCTCCATGAGGACACGCGGACGATGGCGCTCGAGGCCTACCCGAAAGTCGTCGTGGCGCAGGACCTGGCCGACCGCATCAACCGCACCGCGCGTACGGTGCGCGACCTGCTGCTGGCAAGCAGCGAGGAAGCGGACAAGAAGAACTTCGCGGCGCTCGCCACCAGCCGCAAGGAAACCGACGAGATGTTCGCCCGGCTCGACCAGGTCGTCAATACCGATACCGGCCGCGCGAAGCTGCAAGCCTACAAGGGCGCATACGCGCAATATATCGGGGCAATCGACCAGGTGCTGCAACTGCACGCCGCCGGCGAGCGCGAGGCGGCCATCGCCCACCTGCTCGGCCCTGCGCGCAAGCTGCAAAGTGCCGTGTTCATCGCATCGAACGAGCTGATCGCATTCCAGGGCGGCAGCATGCAGGCCACCTACGAGGAGGCGGAGCAGACCTATGCGATCGGCCGCAATGCGATGCTGGCACTGGGCGCGCTGGCGCTCCTGGGAGGCGCCGTGGCGGCCACCCTGATCACCCGCGGCCTGCTGCGCGAACTGGGCGGCGAGCCGGGCTACGCGGCCGAAGTCGCCGGCCAGATCGCCGCCGGCAACCTGGCGGTGCAGATCGACACGGCGGCCAACGACCGCTCCAGCCTGCTGTTCGCGATCCGCGGCATGCGCGACAGCCTGGCCGCCATCGTCAGCCAGGTGCGTAGCGCCACCGATGCCATCGCCACCGCTTCCGCCGAGATCAATGCCGGCAACCAGGACCTGTCCAGCCGCACCGAGCAGCAGGCGTCCTCCCTCGAGGAAACCGCGTCGTCGATGGAAGAACTGACGTCCACCGTGCACCAGAACGCCGACAACGCGCGCCAGGCGAACGGTTTGAGCACGGCGGCCTCGAACGTGGCGTTGCGCGGCGGCGAAGTGGTGGCCCAGGTGGTCGAGACCATGGGTGCGATCGATGCCTCCTCGCGCCGCGTGGTCGACATCATCGGCGTCATCGACGGCATCGCTTTCCAGACCAATATCCTGGCGCTGAACGCCGCCGTGGAAGCGGCGCGCGCCGGCGAACAGGGGCGCGGCTTCGCGGTCGTGGCTTCGGAGGTGCGCAACCTGGCGCAGCGTTCCGCCAGCGCGGCCAGGGAGATCAAGGCCTTGATCGGCGATTCGGTCGAGCGGGTCGAATCCGGCAGTGCGCTCGTGGCGCAGGCCGGCGCGACCATGCAGGAAGTGGTCGAGAGCGTGCGCCGCGTCACCGATGTGGTGTCCGAGATCAGCGCCGCCACGGCCGAGCAGAGCGAGGGCATCGAACAGGTCAACGGCGCCATCGCGCAGATGGACCAGGTGACCCAGCAGAATTCGGCACTAGTGGAAGAAGCCGCGGCCGCGGCCGCGTCGATGCAGGAGCAGGCTGCGCGCCTGGGCGCGCTGGTGGCCGTGTTCCGCCTGGCCGAAGGGCAGGGCGCGACGGTGGCGTCGATGGCGGCGCCGGCCGGGACCGCCTCCCCGGTACGTGCCGTCGTGGCGACCGCATAAGGCGCTGTCCATACCGGGAAGCACGGAGCCTTCCGGCAGAGGAGGCGCACGGCCATCGGCACGCCACGTTGCATGCCCTTGCATACAATAGGCGCATTCCCCAGCCGACCGAAGACCATGCGACCGCTGCGCCTGCTCATCCATACCCGCCGTCACCCGTCCGCTATCCTGCTCCTGGTGCAGCTGCTGGGCATGCTGCTGTACCCGTTCATCGAAAAGGCGCCCGCGGGGCATGGCGTGCTGAACGTATTCGGCGTCGTGGTGCTGGCGCTGACGATCCGCATGGTGCGGCGCACGCCGGGCGAGACCTGGATCAGCGTGGCGCTGGCGGTGCCGATCATCGTCCTGCTGGCGCTGCAGAGCCTGTTCGACCTGCGCAGCACGCTGCTGCCCTGGTCCTCGGCACTGGAGGCCGTGTTCTACTTCTACGCCGCCGGCAGCCTGATCGCCTACATGATGGGCGACCGCCAGGCCACCACCGACGAGCTGTTCGCCGCCGGCGCGACCTTCACGCTGCTGGCATGGGGGTTCACCCACCTCTATCTCATGGTGCAGGAACTGCAGCCCGGCACCTTTGCCGCCGCGGTCAACGGGGATGCCCCGCGCACCTGGAGCGAGCTGAATTACCTGAGCTTCGCGCTGCTGTCGAGCACCGGGATCGGGGACGTGATTCCGCTCACCGTCCACGCACGGGCACTGTGCAGCATCGAGATGCTGGTCGGCGTGATGTACCTGGCGGCCGTGGTGGCGCGCCTGATCGGCTTCACCACGCAGGGCAAGGTACACACGCGCCGCCCCGACGCACCGCGCGAGCAGTGGGGGCAGGACTAAGTACTCGCCCATTTAGCTCCTCTGATGTATGCATCAAATTGAACCTGCCGTGCATTGACCGCCTGCAACGCGTCATGCGATATTGCTTTTCTTGCCATTTCAACGACAACACCGCATGCGTCTTTACGTTTCCGCCCTCGTCATTGCGCTGGCCACTGCCGGCTGCGCCCAGCTTCCTCCCCTCGACGGCATCTCGCCCCAGGCCTTGCAGGGGCACGTGTCGTTCCTGGCTTCCGACCTGCTCGAAGGGCGCGGCACGCCCTCGCGCGGACAGGATGTGGCGGTCGAGTACATCGCGGCCCAGTTCCGCCGCGCAGGGCTGGAGCCGGCGGGCGACGACGGCTACTTCCAGACCGCGGCCTGGCAGTACGCCGAGCGCAAGGCGGACGACGTGTCGCTGACCGTGAGCGCCGGCGGCACCAGCATCGAGGTGCCGGGGGCAGCCGTCAGCGGCAACTTCCTCGACCCGGTGACGCTGGCGGCAACGCCGGCGGTCTTCATGACCTGGAAGGATGCCCTGGACAACAGCGAAGCGGCCAACGGCAAGGTGCTCGTGGTACCGGCCGCGCCGGTGCCGGGCGCGGCCCGGGTACTGCAGGAAAAGCTCAAGGGCAAGCCGGCGCTGGTCATCATGATCGACCGCGAAAAGCGCCATGGCGCCGGCAGCGGCGGCTGGCTGGTCGATCCGGAACAGCCGGTCGCGAAAGGCGCGCCGCCCGTGCTGGTGTTGCAGGCGCCGGATGCCGCCGCAACCCTGGAGCAGGGCGGAGCGATGGTTTCCGCGCGCGTGGCCGCGCCGGCGCTGCGTCCGGTCAAGCTGCGCAACGTGGTCGGCGTGCTGCGCGGGTCCGATCCGCAATTGAAGAGCACCTACGTGCTGCTCACCGCGCACCACGACCATGTCGGCATCCGCAACGGCGAGATCTACAACGGCGCCAACGACGACGCCAGCGGCGTGGTCTCGATCATCGAGATCGCCAACGCACTGGCTGCCCACAAGGAGCGCCCGCGCCGCAGCATCGCGTTCATGACCTTGTTCGGGGAAGAGCTCGGCCTGCTGGGCGCGAAGTACTACGCGCGCCACCCGGTGTTTCCGCTGAAAGACACGGTGGCCAACATCAACCTGGAGCAGCTCGGACGCACCGATGACAGCGAAGGCGCGAAGATCAACGCCGTCGCAATGACCGGTTTCGACTATTCGACCGTCAGCGACACGCTGCGCAAGGCCAGCGAGCGCACCGGAGTGCGCCTGTGGAAGCACCCGACCTATAGCGACCAGTTCTTCTCGCGCGCCGACAACCAGGCGCTGGCGGACGTCGGCGTGCCGGCGCACACGCTGTCGGTGGCCTACGCCTTTCCGGACTACCACGGCAAGGACGATACCTGGGACAAGCTCGACTACGACAACATGGCGCGCGTGACGCGCATGCTGGCGGTGGGCGTGTACGAGCTCGCCAACGACCGCGTGCGCCCCACCTGGACGAATGCGCCGAAAGCCGCCGGCTATGCCGCCAAGGGGCGGGCGCTGCAGGCGGCCCAGTGAGCGTGATGTGATGGACAGCGCGCCCGTCATCCGCCGCCTGCTGCCGCAAGAGTGGCAGGCCTACCGCGCCATCCGCCTGCGCGCGTTGGCGGACGCTCCCGACGCCTTCGGCAGCACGCTGGCGGCCGAGGGAGCGCTGGCGCCGGACACCTGGGCGGCGCGGGTCGCGAAGTCGGCGCTGTCGGGAATCGACTGCGCGCTGGTGGCGGAGCAGGCCGGTGGGTTCGTCGGCCTGCTGTGGGCCAAGGTGGACGCGCAGGACGCCGGGCGGGTGAACCTGTTCCAGATGTGGGTCGCGCCGGAATGCCGGGGCCGGGGCGTGGCCGCAGCCCTGCTGGGCGAGGCACTCGGCTGGGCGCGGGCGCGTGGGACGCGGGTGGTGCACCTGGGCGTGAACCGGGCGAACGGCAGTGCGGTCAGGCTGTACGAACGTGCAGGATTCGAGTCGATCGGCGCGCCTTATCCGCTGCGCGAGGGCGAACCGCACTTGGAGCAGGAAATGCGGCTGGCGCTGAGCCGTTCAGCGTAGGGTGGGCGGGAAACCCGCCCCACCCTACAAAAAAGGGACGCCGAAGCGTCCCTTTTTACTGTGCCGGTAAGGTTTAGTTACCGCAGCCCAGCGAAGCGATGCGGTCGCGGGCGGCTTTCGCCTGCACCAGGCCGAAGCCGTACTTGGTGTCGCGGCCGGCCGGGCCCAGGTCGAGCGCGCTCTTGGTCAGCGAAGCGCGCATCTGTGCGGCGGTACAGGTCGGGAAGTAGCTCCAGACCAGTGCTGCCACGGCCGACACGTGCGGGGTCGCCATCGAGGTGCCGTCGAAGTAGGCGTAGTTGCTGGTCTTGATGCCGACAGTCGCGCTCTGGCCCAGCTGCAGCTTCATCGCGGCGCCATCGGTATCGGTCGCGGTGACCGACGGGATGGTCGTCACGGTGGTGCCCAGGGTGCCGCCGAAGGCGCCCGCCGCGTTGTTGTACACGACCGCGCCGACGCCGCCGCTGTTCTGGCAATTCGAGACCTTGGTGGCGAAGTCCACGGTGCCGCGCTGGATCAGGCAGACCTTGCCGGAGACGGCGGTGTTGACCTTGTCGCCGATGCCGAAGTCGGCCAGCGGTGCGGTCGCGGTCTTGACCGGCGAGCCTTCCATCGCGCCCGGAGCGTAGGTGGTCGAGCCGACCGTCAGGATGGCTTCCTGGCCAGTGCCCATCGGGACGGTCGACAGCACGCTCACGCCGGGGCCGGCCAGCTCGACCTGGCTGTTGTACTGCGAGAAGGTGGCCCACTGCTTGTTCTCGTCCACGGCGCCGACCATGATCACGCTGTTGTAGCCGGCCGGGTAGGAGACCACGGTGTTGCCGTCGTTGCCGGCGGCGGCCAGGTTCAGCACGCCTTTCGAATACAAGGTATCGAAGGCCCGCTGTTCGGTGGTGCTCTTGCGGCCGCCGCCCAGCGACATGCTGATCACGTTGGCGCCGGCTGCGCCGCACTTGTTGGCGGCCGAGGCCAGGGTCGACGAATAGGCCCAGCCGTTCGCGCCGAACACCTTCACGATGTGCAGCTTGAGCTGCTTGTTGGCGGCCACGCCGACTACGCCGGTGCCGCTGTTGTTGATGGCGGCGATGGTGCCGGCAACGTGGGTGCCGTGGCCGTCTTCGTCGGTGTACCACCAGCCGGTGCCGGCGTCGTATTCACCGGTGGCCGGGTTGGCGGACAGGTCTTCATGGTTGCGGTCGTAGCCGGAGTCGATGATGCAGACCTTGCGATTGGCGGCGTTGGCGTCGCTCAGCTGGTCGGCCTGCACCTGCGAGATGCCGTACGGGACCTGCTGGCCCGCCAGGTAAGGGGTGCCGGTGGACGGGCTGGTCAGCGCGAACGGCTTGCGGATCACGTCCTCTTCGATGTATTCGACGTTCGGGTTGTTCTCCAGGCCCTTCAGCGCGACTGCCGGGACCTCGATGGCCATGGCGTTCATGCCGAAGATCTCGTGTTTCACCGAACCCTTGGCAGCGGCGACGGCCGACTTCATCTTGGCAGCGGCGCCCGGCTTGAAGGCGACGATGACGCGCGTGGTGTCGGCGGTGGCCGCTTGCGCGCTGCCGAAGACGCCCGCGGCGACCAGGGCCGCCACGCAAACACGAAGGGAGGTTGCGCGAGTATTCTTGTCTACCATTGATATTCTCCGTTTGAAAACAATCAGTTACGCCTCGGCTCTGACGGCCTTGTGCGCATTTTTATGGTCCGCATATTGACGCGGTAATTTAGTCTATTTCAAAAACATCTTTTTATGCATACGAAATTCAACTGTGCGCAGGAAATGCTTGATCTAACGCATTGCAGCATGAGTTTATGCATGAGACATATCAAAGCTTGTGTTATCGTTGATTCCAAACAGCCGTCATAACGCGCTCCGGTTTCGCCGCGGGGCCAGCTGGTTTCGCCTGTACGGAGCATCGCCTGCCCCTGTATTTGCGCGTCCCCCCAAACTTTCCCGCGCCGCTTTTCCCTTTCTTTTTTTCCGATTTTTTCCGCTTGAGCGCAGCGTCCGGCGCCGCCGAAAACAGGCTTTGCGCACGCGGATGCGCGCAGCTTGTTATCATTGCCAGGCTCATGCCACCGCTGGTGCGGGGGCTCCCACGATGCACATGGATTAGGAAGGAAACATGAAAACAAAGGCTGCAGTTGCATGGAAGGCGGGCCATCCGCTCACGATCGAAGAAGTCGAGCTCGAAGGCCCGAAGGCCGGCGAGGTGCTGGTCGAGGTCAAGGCGACCGGGATCTGCCACACCGACTACTACACGCTGTCGGGCGCCGACCCTGAAGGTCTGTTCCCGGCCATCCTGGGCCATGAGGGCGCCGGCGTGGTGGTGGATGTCGGCCCGGGCGTGACCAGCCTGCGCAAGGACGACCACGTGATTCCGCTGTACACGCCGGAATGCCGCCAGTGCAAGTTCTGCCTGTCGCAGAAGACCAACCTGTGCCAGGCGATCCGCTCCACGCAAGGCCGCGGCCTGATGCCTGACGCGACGTCCCGCTTTTCGCTCGACGGCAAGCCGCTCTACCACTACATGGGCACGTCGACCTTCTCGAACTACATCGTGGTGCCGGAAATTGCGCTGGCCAAGGTGCGCCCGGACGCGCCCTTCGACAAGATCTGTTACATCGGCTGCGGCGTCACCACCGGCATCGGCGCCGTGATCTTCACCGCCAAGGTGGAGGCGGGCGCCAACGTCGTCGTGTTCGGCCTGGGCGGCATCGGCCTGAACGTGATCCAGGCGGCCAAGATGGTCGGCGCCGACAAGATCATCGGCGTGGACCTGAACCCGGAGCGCGAAGCGATGGCGCGCAAGTTCGGCATGACCCACTTCATCAACCCGACCCAGGTCGAGAACGTGGTCGACACCATCGTCCAGCTGACCGACGGCGGCGCCGACTACAGCTTCGAATGCGTTGGCAACGTCACCACCATGCGCCAGGCGCTGGAGTGCTGCCACAAGGGCTGGGGCCAGTCGATCATCATCGGCGTGGCCGCGGCCGGCCAGGAAATCTCGACCCGTCCGTTCCAGCTGGTGACCGGGCGCGTGTGGAAGGGCTCGGCCTTCGGCGGCGCGCGCGGCCGCACCGACGTGCCGAAGATCGTCGACTGGTACATGGAAAACAAGATCAACATCGACGACCTGATCACCCATCACCTGCCGCTCGAGCGCATCAACGAAGGCTTCGACCTGATGAAGTCGGGCGAGTCGATCCGCTCGGTCGTCGTTTTCTAAGTCTGTCCGCAGGCGGGCCGTCCGGCTCGTCAGTGCCCTGGGCGAAAAAAAACGCCGCGCAAGGCGGCGTTTGCTGTCTTTATGCAGCGATCAGTGCTGTTCGATCTTGCCGCGCCATCCGCCGGTTTCCGAACCGCGCTTCTCGAGCATTTCCTTGAAGTTCTGCAGGTTGCCGCGCAGTTCCATGCGGACGGCGCCCAGGGCGTCGCCGACGGATTCGGCGGCGTTTTCCGGCTCATAGTCCATCTGGACCATGACGCGGCAGCAGGTGTCCGAGATCTTGTGGAAGGTTGCGACGCCGCCGTTCTTCACGCCGGTGACGCTGCGCCATGCGATGCGCTTGTCCGGGATCTGCTCGGTGATTTCGACATCCCATTCTTTCTCTTCGCCGGCCACGTTGGCGCGCCAGTGCAGGTGCTTGTCGTCGAGCTGGCGGATTTCCTTCACGCTCTTCATGAACTGTGGGAAATCTTCGAACTGGGTCCACTGGTTGTAGGCGGTCCTGACCGGGACGTTGATCTCGATCGATTCCGAGACCGACGAGCTGGCGCCATAGCCGCTACGGTTCTGCTTGAGTTTTTTCGACAGCATCATGCCGCCGACGGCGAGCGCGGCAACAGTAACAACACGATTCAGCATTTGTATTCTCCTTTGGGCTGGGAAGCCTTTCCGCATGGGTGATGACACTGGCCCGTACCGAGGACATGCGGACGACTTGGCTTCATGAATTACCTGGTGCTTGGTCCGACGGGCCCTGCGAATCTGTCGCGAATGTGTCGCGAATCTGTTGATAAGATAAGCGAAAAGATAATGATGCGGCGCGCGAAAGGATGGGGCATCGTAATCGCGCCGATACTGATGAGCACGTTGTTTCCGCGCGAAAAGGAGACGGGTATGCGCTTGGAGGGCGGTTGTTTCTGCGGAGCAGTTCGCTACGAGGTAAGGGGCAGGATTTTCAACAGTACATTGTGCCACTGCACGGATTGTCGCAAGGCGTCCGGCGCGCCGGCAGTCGCCTGGTTCAGCGCGCGGCGGGCCGATTTCCGCATCACGCAGGGACAGCCTGCGCGCTTCGCATCGAGCGAGCCGGTGCTGCGCAGTTTCTGTCCGCAATGCGGCACCACGCTCACTTTCGAGGACAGCCGCTGGCCCGAGGAACTCGACATCGCCACCGGTTCGCTCGACGATCCGGAGCAGGCCCCGCCGGGCGACCACACCTACGTGCGCAGTCGGCTCAGCTGGATGAAGCTGCACGACGGCCTGCCCGAATACGCCACCACGAGGTCGGCGGGACGCTAGCGTCCCGCCGGCCCGGCAGGTTCAGGCAGCGCCGCCTCCGTCAGCGCCGCATCGCGCCCTGGTCGCTCAGTTGGGCCTGCATGTGCACCATGTTGGCTTCAAAGGCCTGCATCTGCAGCCCGACCGGTGTCATGTCCACGCCCGACCCTTCGATACGCGGGAACAGGTCGTTTTCTTCTTCCTGGATATGGGTCGTGATGGCGCTGATGAGCTCGCGCATCAGCGGCTCGCTTTGGGCATTGTCGAGCGACATGCCGTCCAGCGTCGCCAGCAGGTCGTCCACGTGCTGGTGGTCCTGCTCGAAGTGGCCGATCAGCGACTCGTCGATGCAGCGCACCGCGGGGTAGAACACCGACTCCTCCAGCCGGGAATGCATGTGCAATGCCTGGAGGATCTGTTTCCCGGCCTGCATCTTCACTTCCTGGCTGTCGCTGTTGAGATATTTTTCAGACAGCTTGCGTACCATGTTGTGGTCGCGCAGCAGGGCCTCGGTCGGGCGATCGATCGGGAATGCGCCCGCTTCCTTCATGCCTGGGTCGTTTTCGGTTGCCATACCATCCTCCGTTCTGGAATTGTTTGGGTGGAAACGACAGTGTTGTCGTCACCATGGTCTTACAGGCTAGCCCAGATCGGGTGAAGGTCAATGGCGCATGGCACGCCGTCTTTTGCCTTTGCAAGGTATGCGGGTGCGCTCCAGAGGGGCCGGGCACCGGCTAGGAGTTGGCTGACAAAACCGGAAGCCCAAGCCTGATATCGACGCCGCTGCCGGCATCGGGGGAATGGCCGTGGTGATCGCGACAACTGTTGCGAAGCTGGATGGGCATACAGTAGATCACGGCGGTATAATGGCCGGATGCAGAATCTCCTCCATAACCTGAACCCCGAACAACTTGCCGCCGTTACCTTGCCGTCGCAGAGTGCGCTTATCCTCGCGGGCGCCGGCTCGGGCAAGACCCGCGTCCTGACCACGCGCATCGCCTGGCTGATCCAGACCGGCCAGGTGTCCCCGGCCGGCATCATGGCGGTGACGTTCACCAACAAGGCGGCAAAGGAGATGCTGACCCGCCTGTCCTCCATGCTGCCGATTAATACGCGCGGCATGTGGATCGGCACCTTCCACGGCCTATGCAACCGCCTGCTGCGCACGCACTTCAAGGATGCGGCGCTGCCGCAGGCGTTCCAGATCCTCGATTCGCAGGACCAGCTCTCGCTCATCAAGCGCATGCTGAAAGCGCACAACGTGGACGACGAGAAGTACCCGGCCAAGAACCTGATGTACTTCATCAACAACTCGAAAGAGCAGGGCCTGCGTGCCGGCCAGCTCGACGCCAACGACCCGATCGAGCGCCGCATGATCGAGCTGTACGAGCTGTACGACCAGCAGTGCCAGCGCGAAGGGGTGGTCGACTTCGCCGAGCTGCTGCTGCGCTCGTACGAACTGCTGTATCGCAACCAGCCGCTGCGCCACCACTACCAGATGCGCTTCCGCCACATCCTGGTGGACGAGTTCCAGGATACCAATGACCTGCAGTACAACCTGCTGAAACTGCTGGCCGGCCACGACGAGCACGGCGGCGGCGCCATCTTCGCCGTGGGCGACGACGACCAGAGCATCTACGCCTTCCGTGGCGCCAATGTCGGCAACATGCAGGCCTTCGAGCACGACTTCCGTGTGAAGAACCTGATCAAGCTGGAGCAGAATTACCGCTCCTTCGGCCACATCCTCGACAGCGCCAACTACCTGATCGCCAACAATGCCAAGCGGCTCGGCAAGAACCTGCGCACGGATGCGGGGCAGGGCGAGCCGGTGCGCGTGTACGAAGCCTCCTCCGACCTGGAGGAAGCGCAGTGGATCATCGAGGAAGCCAAGAGCCTGATGGCCGAGGGCGTGCCGCGCAGCGAGATCGCGGTCCTGTACCGTTCCAATGCGCAAAGCCGCGTCATCGAGCACGCGCTGTTCGCGGCCGGCCTGCCCTATACCGTGTACGGCGGCCTGCGCTACTTCCAGCGCGCCGAGGTCAAGCACGCCATCGCCTACCTGCAGCTGATGGACAACCCGCACAACGATTCGGCCTTCCTGCGGGTGGTGAATTTTCCCACGCGCGGCATCGGCGTGCGCTCGATCGAGCAGCTGCAGATGGCGGCGGACACCTACGGCATCTCGCTGTTCGCGGCGGTGCCCTACATGACCGGCAAGGCCGGCTCCTCGCTCGGCAACTTCGTCAAGATCATCGAGTCGGCGCGTTTCGAAACCCAGCAGCTGCCGCTGCCGGAGATGGTGCGCGTGGTGCTGGAACGCAGCGGCCTGCTGCAGCACTACCAGAACGAAAAGGAAGGCGCCGACCGCATCGAGAACCTCGAGCAGATGGTCAACGCGGCCACCCAGTTCGTGCAGGAAGAAGGCTTCGGCCAGGGCGCCCCGGCCCACCTGGGACCGAAGGCGCTGCCGCAGGCCGGCGATGCCATCCTGAACCAGGACGGCATCGAGCTGCTCGAGGCCGACGCGCCGCTGCCCTCCGTGATGTCGCCCCTGTCCGCCTTCCTCGCCCACGCGTCGCTGGAAGCGGGCGACGCCCAGGCCCAAGCCGGGCAGGACGCCATGCAGCTCATGACCGTGCACTCGGCCAAGGGCCTGGAATTCGACGCCGTGTTCATCACCGGCCTGGAAGAAGGCCTGTTCCCGCACGAGAGCAGCGCGCGCGAAGCCGAGGGCGTGGACGAAGAGCGCCGCCTGATGTATGTGGCGATCACGCGCGCGCGCCGCCGCCTGTACATGAGCTTTACCCAGCAGCGCATGCTGCACGGCCAGACCCGCTTCAACATGAAGTCGCGCTTCTTCGACGAACTGCCGGAAGAATCGCTCAAGTGGCTGTCGCCGCGCGTGCAGACCGCCTGGTTCGGCAACCGCAAGTCGCAGACGGCCTGGGACGATGCCGAGTTCCGTAACGGCACCGACAACCGCATCGCGCAGCAGATCACGCAGAAGTCGGCCGCCGGCAACGGCACCGGCTGGCGCGTGGGCGAGACGGTGGCGCACGCCAAGTTCGGCGAGGGCGTGATCGTGAATATCGAGGGCGGGGCGGGGGCGGCGCGCGCGCAGATCAATTTCGGCGCGGCGGGGATGAAGGTGCTGGACCTGTCGGTGGCGAAGCTGGAGCGGGTGGGGCGCTGATCCGCTGATTCGTTGATCGGTTGATTCTCCGCGTTTGCTTATGAACCGTCATGCGCGCCACCGGCGCCATGGCTTCCCGCGCAGGCGGGAATCCAAGTTTGTAAGCGCATCGATAGCGCCAGCAGAAATTGGGTTCCCGCCTTCGCGGGAACGACGTTTACACGTTATTTGCTGAGATTGACGCCGCCGGTCTGCGAACCTGCATCCGCCGGCTTCCCAAAGATCTGCCGGTACCCCACGAACATCGCGCACTGCAGCAGCAGGATGAACAGGAAGATCAGCCACATGATCACCACCCGCGTCATGTTCGAGGCGCCCAGCAGCAGCGTGACGACCATGCAGATCCCGAAGAAGATCGCGAACCACGCCATCAGGAGCACGACGAACACGCGCGCGCTGCGCACCACGGCGAAGAAGCTATAGAAGGTCGCCTTGCCTGGCGTCATCTTCTGCCAGTAGGTGAGCGGGGCGGCGAAGCACAGGGCCATCAGCGCGGCCACGTCCAGGCCGAAGATCGCGAACATGGCCAGGATGTCCGAGCCCGCCACCTGCGGCTGGCCGCCCTCGCGTCCCTGGCGCGCCACCTGCTCCCAGAAGCCCGGGTCGACCGCGAAGCGCGTGACCAGGGCCATCACCAGCGACACGCCCAGGTAGACCAGGCCTACCTTGCACAGCTCCTTGACCACCGGCTGGCGGAACCCCGTCAGCAGCACGGCCGGGGTGACGCGCTCGCCGTTCTCGATCATCAGGCAGGCCTTCATGAAGGCCATCGAGAACGATGGAATGAGGACGACCGCGATCATCGGCCCGAGCAGCGGCACGGCGCTGATGCCGATGCTGATCAGGATGTTTGCGAAGAGCAGGGTGGTCAGCGCGGCAGGCTGTTGGCGGAACAGGCCGGCGCCTTGCTTGAGCCAGTGCCAGCCGGTGATTGCAGGAATGTTGTTCATACGGGCAGCTCCGGCGCGGCAACGGCGATGCGTTCGCGCAGGATGCGTTCAAAATGGGTGGGGTCGTGGGGCGTGAGCAGTTCTGCCGCACGCGGTATGTGAAGGTCGTACAGGCGCGAGAGCCAGAAGCGCAGGGCGCCGGCGCGCAGCATCGGCTGCCACGCGCTGTGTTCTTCCTGCGTGAACGGCCGCGCCGCATGGTAGGCGTCGAGCAGGGCGCGCACGCGCGCCGTATCGAGCCTGCCGCTGGCCAGGTCCACGCACCAGTCGTTCACGGTGACGGCGACATCGAATAGCCAGGTGTCGACGCCGGCGAAGTAGAAGTCGAAGCAGCCGGTGAGCTTGTCGCCTTCGAACATCACGTTGTTGCGGAACAAATCCGCATGGACCGGGCCGCGGGACAGCGCCGCGTAGGTGGCGCCGGCGGCAAATTGCGCCTGGTAGGCCACCTCGGTGCGCAGCAGCGCGGCTTCGTCTTCGTGGAGGTGCGGCGCCACCACCGGCGCGGTGGCGGTGATCCAGTCGAGTCCGCGCAGGTTGGGCTGCGCCAGCGGGAAGTCGCGTCCGGCCAGGTGCATGCGCGCCAGCATCGCGCCGACTTCGGCGCAGTGCACCGGCTGCGGGTCCATCTGCGAGGCGCCGTTCAGGCGGCTGACGATGATGGCCGGCTTGCCATGCAGCGTGACGACCAGTTCTCCGTTTTCCGCCGGCACCGGC
Source organism: Massilia consociata (assembly GCF_042432755.1). Lineage (NCBI taxonomy): Bacteria > Pseudomonadati > Pseudomonadota > Betaproteobacteria > Burkholderiales > Oxalobacteraceae > Massilia > Massilia consociata. Next base: position 335,291 of record NZ_JBHLWP010000006.1, on the reverse strand, counting down.
GCCGGCACAGGGATGCCGCGCTCGGCCAGGTGACGCATCAGCTGGACGTAGAACGGCAACTGCTCGAAGCGCAGGTTCTCGAAGATCGTCAGGACGTATTCCCCGCGCTCGGTAGTGAGGAAGAAATTGCTGTTGTCGATGCCGGAAGAAATGCCCTGGAGCGCGAGCGCGCGGCCGAGGGGGAACTGCTTGATCCACTGGGTAAGGTCATCCAGCGAGACCGCGGTAAAAACTGCCATGTGCTAGCGAGGAGGTAGAGGTCGGACGCCGCCATGTCGATCATGGCGGCATCAAGGATTATTTTTTCTCGACGGGTTCCAGCGCAGGAGGCGGCGGCGCATCGGCGCGCGCCGGCGTGCCCGGCTTGGCCGGAGCCGGCGACGGCGCCGCATTGGCCGACTGGCCGGCGGCGTCCTGCTTTTTCGGGTTGCCCCAGTCGAATTCCATGACCTGCCATTGTGGGGCGCGGATCGAATTGCTCTGGGCGTCGCCGGGTTGGGCGTTTCCTGGTGCAACGTTGGGCTTCATGATGTAGCGGCTGCGGCCGCTTTGCACTTCGACTTCGGTGACCGAGCCGTCGTTGCCCCGCTTTTCGGTAATGCGGGTGCGCTGGCGCGGCGGGATGGTGGTGGTCGGCTCATCGCTGCCCGGCTCGATACGCTCGAGCTGCGGCGGCGCGTCGGCCGGCCGCTGCTGCGCCGGGCGCTGTTGCTGTTGCTGCGGCTGCGCCTGCGCCTGGGCCGACGCCAGTCCGGCGGGGGCGAGGAGCAGCAGCGACAGGAGTTTCAGGCGGGAAGATGTGCGCAACATGATGGTCACCTTGTGTCGTTTGGTTCATTGTAACAAACCGACACGCTTCCCTGTGAAAAGCGTACGCATTTTCACGGCAGCGCCCGCCATCCCCCCGGGCACGGCGGTGAACGCGATTCTGCGATAATGCTCGACACGCCGGCGCGCTCCTGTCGCCCCTGACAAAACCTCCATGGCCGCGTTGTATCCCTTGCCCTGAAGATTTTGTCAGACGCTCTTACTCTTTTATTTGTCGCCCTATGGAAAATACCCTGCTGCTCGTTGACGGTTCCAGCTATCTCTACCGTGCCTATCATGCGCTGCCCGACCTGCGCAGCCCCGACGGCTTCCCGACCGGCGCCATGCACGGGATGGTCAACATGCTGCGCCGCCTGCGCGCCGATTATCCGGCGGCCTACATCGCCTGCGTGTTCGACGCCAAGGGCAAGACCTTCCGCGACGACCTCTACCCGGAATACAAGGCCACGCGCGCCTCGATGCCGGAAGACCTGGGCAAGCAGATCGAACCGATCCACGAAGTGGTGCGCCACCTCGGCTGGCCGATCCTGACGGTCGAAGGCGTCGAAGCCGACGACGTGATCGGCACCCTGGCGGTGCAGGCGGCCGCGCGCGGCATGAAGACCATCATCTCGACCGGCGACAAGGACCTGGCCCAGTTGGTCAACGACAAGGTCATGCTCGTCAATACGATGAGCAACGAGAAGCTGGATGAGGCCGGCGTGATCGCCAAGTTCGGCGTGCCGCCGAACCGCATCATCGACTACCTGACCCTGATCGGCGACACCGTCGACAACGTCCCCGGCGTGACCAAGTGCGGCCCGAAGACGGCCGTCAAGTGGCTGACGCTGCACGGCTCGCTCGACGGCGTGATCGAGAACGCCCACGGCATCACCGGCGCGGTCGGCGAGAACCTGCGCAAGGCCCTCGAATGGCTGCCGAAAGGCCGCGAACTCATTACCGTAAAGACCGACTGCGACCTGGTCAAGCACGTGGTCTCGTTCGAGGAAACCCTGGTCGGCCGGCCGGAAGACGCCGAGGCGCTGCGCGACTTCTTCCAGCGCTACGGCTTCAAGACCATGCTGCGCGAACTGGGTGGCGGCAATGGCCGCCAGGACGGTGCGGTAGCCCCGGCCCGCGGCCTTGGCGCCGGCGGCGCGCCCCTTAATTCCCCCGAAGGCGCGTCGGGCACGCTGCCCGGCATGGCCATCATCAAGGGCGAGTACGAGACGGTGCTCACCGACGAGCAGCTGGACAAGTGGCTGGCGCTGATCGACGCGGCCGAGCTGACCTCGGTCGACACCGAGACCACCTCGCTCGACCCATTGAGCGCGGAGATGGTGGGCATCTCGCTGTCGGTGGAGGCGGGCAAGGGCGCCTACATCCCGGTAGCGCATCGCTACGCCGGCGCGCCCGACCAGCTCGCGCGCGAGCACGTCCTCGAGCGCATGCGCCCCTGGCTGGAAAACCCGGCCAAGCCGAAACTCGGCCAGAACCTGAAGTACGACATGCACATCTTCGAGAACCACGGCATCAAGCTTGCCGGGATCGTGCACGACACCCTGCTGCAGTCCTACGTGTTCGAATCGCACAAGCCGCATGACATGGACACCATGGCGATGCGCCACCTCGGCTATACCACGATCCCGTTCGTGGATGTATGCGGCAAGGGTGCGAACATGATCTGCTTCGACCAGGTAGAACTGGGCCGCGCCACCGAGTACGCCGGCGAGGATTCGGACATCACCCTGCGCCTGCACCAGACCATGCTGCCGCACGTCGAATCCGACAAGGGCCTGACCTATATCTACCGGAACATCGAGATGCCGACCATGGAGGTGCTGCAGAAGATCGAGCGCAACGGCGTGCTGATCGACGCCGCGCTGCTGCAGGTGCAGTCGGGCGAGCTGGGCGCGCGCATGCAGGAGCTGGAGCAGCAGGCCTACGAGCTGGCCGGCGGCCCGTTCAACCTCGGTTCGCCCAAGCAGATCGGCGAGATCTTCTTCGGCAAGCTGCAGTTGCCGGTGATTAAGAAAACCGCTACCGGCGCCCCGTCCACCGACGAGGAGGTGCTGCAGAAGCTGGCCGAGGACTATCCGCTGCCGAAGATCCTGCTCGAGTACCGCGGCATGTCCAAGCTGAAGTCCACCTATACCGACAAGCTGCCGAAGATGGTCAACCCGAAGACCGGCCGCGTGCACACCAATTATGCGCAGGCAGTCGCCATCACCGGCCGCCTGTCGTCGAACGAGCCGAACCTGCAGAACATCCCGGTGCGCACCGCCGAGGGCCGCCGCATCCGCGAAGCCTTCGTCGCGCCGGCGGGAAGCGTGATCGTCTCGGCCGACTATTCGCAGATCGAACTGCGCATCATGGCGCACATCTCGGGCGACCCGGCCATGCTGAAAGCCTTTGCGGAAGGGGAGGACATCCACCGCGCCACCGCCGCCGAAATCTTCGGGATCTCTCCGGAAGAAGTGCAGAGCGAGCAGCGCCGCTATGCGAAGGTGATCAACTTCGGCCTGATCTACGGCATGAGCGCCTTCGGCCTGGCCCAGAACCTCGGCATCGAGCGCGGGGCCGCGGCGAATTACATCGACCGTTACTTTGCCCGCTTCGCCGGCGTGAAGCAGTACATGGACGAGACTAGATTGCAGGCCAAGGCGCGCGGCTACGTGGAAACCGTGTTCGGGCGCCGCCTGTGGCTGCCCGAGATCAACTCCGGCAACGGCCCGCGCCGCGCCGGCGCCGAACGCGCGGCGATCAACGCGCCGATGCAGGGCACGGCGGCGGACCTGATCAAGCTGGCCATGATCGCGGTGCAGGACTGGATCGAGACCGACAAGCTGGGCACCCGCATGATCATGCAGGTGCACGACGAACTGGTGCTCGAGGTGCCGGAAGCGGAACTGGAGCTGGTGCGCGTGAAGCTGCCGGAACTGATGGCGGGCGTGGCCAAGCTCAATGTGCCGCTGGTGGCCGAGACCGGCGTGGGTCCGAACTGGGAAAAAGCGCACTAATTGCCTTCAGGAACCAGCGACAGTTCCTTTATTTCCTTGACGCCGGTCGGCCACCATGTGCCACCGGCTTTTTTCTTGCCCCGCACAGGCGGGAGTGTGTATATCTACAACAAATTCGGTCAGACCAAATTCAAAATGGTCTGACCAAATTCGATTCATTTATGCTAACCTGACTGCTCCACTGCCGAGTTCGGCAGGTGGAGCTGAAGCGCTACCATCACGATCGCTCGATGTACGACACCCGAGACTGGGCGATGCCTTGCATCGCCTGTCGGGACGGCGCAGGGCAGGCATTTGCCCTGCCCAGGCCAGTCCACGAGGCCGGCAAGACCGTGCAACGGGCATTCTCCAGGCGAGGGCTTCACGCGTACGAAACACCGACGCTCCGGCACTGGCAAAGGCCATGCACGGGCCGGAGGCGGTGTCGATTCTCCAAGCGACAGGCAATAGCGAACAGTGCGCGCCAGGCAAGGGCAGGCCATGCTCCCAGCGAGGCGCCGGGCTGGCGCTCGCCTGTCCACACCATCACATCGACCAATCAGGACCAAGAAATGAAAACAACAATCATATTGGAGCCACTGGTATTGGCTGCAGCGCTCACGGCAACCCAGGTTGGCGCCGCACCGATTTCCCTGCAAGGCAGCACGATTACCGGCACCTACAACGATTCCGCCGATGGCATGCTGGGGCTGGACCACCTGTTTGAGGCGGTGCCGGGCAGCAACACCACCGCCATCGATCCGGACGACCAACTGTTCAACAACGAATTCCTGACCGGCGACTACCGGTTCGCCTTCGACTTCACGACCACCGGCCAACTGGTCGTCACCCTCAACCTCGACCCGGCGGACCTCCCCGCCGGCGACTACCGCATGCGCTTCGATTTCGGCACCAGCCTCTCGCAGCGGATCGGCAGCTTCACGCTGCTGGACACCAGCGGCATCGGCAGCCTGCCTGCCTTGTCCGTGGTGAATGACCACACCATTGCGATCGACCTTTCGTCCGTTACCTGGAACAGCGAGTACAGCCAGTTTTCCACGCAGATCGGCGCCGCTACCGCAGCGGTGCCCGAGCCGGGAAGCATCGGCCTGGCGCTGGCCGGCATGGCCGGCCTCGCCCTGACCCGGCGCCGCAGCGGCACTCCGGGCGCACAACGCTAAAACCATCCATCCTGTTCCAGGAGAATTCCATGAACCATCCAGGTTTCAAGGCATCGGCATGCGCCGCCGTCCTGCTGGCGAGCGTGTTCGGCCTGCCCGCCACCGCGGCCGCCGAGCCGGCACGGCAGACGGCCCCGGCGGACGGCTGGGCCAGCCAGGCCGGCGGCACCAGCGGCGGCGCCGCCGCCAGCACCGAACATATCTACACCGTCACCAAGCGCGCCGAACTGCTGGCGGCGCTCGCCAATGGCGGCGACAACCCGAAGATCATCAAGCTGGTCGGCACCATCGACATGAGCGAGGGCAAGCCCTACACCTCGACCGCCGACCAGGCCGCGCGCGGGGCGATCCGCCTGAAGAGCAATACCACGCTGATCGGCGCCGACGCCAACGCCGGCATCGTCAACGGCACCGTGCTGGTGTCGAACATTGCGCAGGTCATCATTCGCAACCTCAAGATCGTCGCGCCCTGCGACGTCGAGCCGGTCTGGGACCCGACGGACGGCGCCACCGGCAACTGGAATGCGGCCTACGACGCCATCGGCGTCTCCGGTTCGCACCACGTCTGGATCGATCGCGTGACCTTCACCGACGTGCCGCTGACCGACGACTTCCTGCCGGTCGAGAACGGCAAGAAGAAGCAATGCCACGACGGTGCGCTCGACATCACCAATGGCTCGGACTACGTGACGGTGTCGTACAACGTCTTCGGCCAGCACGACAAGAACACGCTCGTCGGCGGCAGCGATTCGGCGACAAGCGACGAAGGCAAGCTGCGCGTCACGTTCAGCAACAACGTGTACCGCGACATCGCCCAGCGCGCTCCGCGCGTGCGCTTCGGCCAGGTTCACCTGTTCAATAACTATTTTGTCGGCAGCAAGTCCGCCTCGCCGTATGCGCACAGCTACAGTATCGGCGCCGGCAAGAACGCCAAGATCTTATCGAACAACAACGTGTTCGAGATCGCCGGCGCGCAGCGGTGCGACCAGGTCGTCACCAACATGAGCAGCGCCAATCCCGGGGCCGTCAAGGACAGCGGTTCGCTGCTCAATGGCAAAGCGCTGGGCGACTGCTCGGTCTCGAACGCGGTGACCTGGACCCCGCCGTATGCCTTCTCCCCGCGTCCGGTATCGCTGGTGAAGACCAACGCCCTGGCCCAGGCGGGCGTGGGCAAGATCACGACGGCGATCAGCGGCAGCGGCAAGGTCACCGTGGACCAGAGCGCGACCCTGGCGTGCCCGGCCACCGGGCTGTACTTCTGCGACGACTTCCAGGACGGCACCAGCGCCAAATGGGACCTGCTGCCGCTGGCGGGCCCCAACGGCAGCTTCAGCGTCCGGTCCGAAATCGACGGCGGCACCAACAAGGTGTTGCAGTACACGGCCGCGAGCACCGGCGGCGTGCTCGCGCTGGTCAAGCCCAGTGCCTTCAGCGGCGTGCCGTCGGGCGATTATTTTGTCGAAGCGCGCATCCGTCCGATGACGAACGGCACGACCGGCAACAAATTCCTGTATCTCATCACGCGCTACGTGAATCCGTCCAACTGGTACGCCGCCGGCCTGAACGTGCAGAACAGCACTACCAGCACGCAGGTGGAAATCGCCAGGATGCTGAACAATTCGCTGAGCCGGCCGCGCCAGGTGCGGGCACCGATCGCGATGGACGCGCAGTTCTACACGGTGCGCTTCGAGATGATCGGCAGCACGCTGACGGTGTACCTCGACGGCAGGAACCTCGGCTCGGTCACGGACACCTCGTTCGCGGCGCGCGGCCTGATCGGCCTGTACACGGCCAACAAGTCGTTCATGATCGATGACGTGCGCGTCGGCGATCCGCGCCTGAAGCCGGTCCAGCTGAATGTCGATCCCGCCGGCCTGGCCTGGTCTGCGGAAGTCGGCGACGCGCCCTACCAGGTGACGGTCAGTGCCGTTGCCAGCGACAACCAGCCGGACAGCTTCGATGTCGAATCGAGCAACCCGGCCGTGGTGACGGTGGCCACCGGCGGCAACAAGGTGACCTTGATGCCGGTGGGCGCGGGCAGGGCGGACATCGTGTTCCGCAGCGGCTCCGAACCATCGATCACCCGCACGATCGCCGCCACCATCGCACCGCAGTTCGTGCAGCCGACCCAGGTGTACGCGATGCACGGGGCCAGCTACCCGGCGCCGTTGGCGCCGGCAGCGAACGTCGATACCCCGCTCCGGCTGGTGTTCGACAAGCCGCCGCTCCTCGGCACCGGCGGCAGCATCCGCATCTTCCGCAAGGTCGACGATGCGCTGGTCGACGTCATCCGCATCAAGGATGAAACCGACACGCTGGGCTACGAGGGCCAGGCGCTGGTGCGCAAGGTCAGGACGGCGCCGATCAAGATTGTCGGCAACACCGTGACGATCAGGCCGCACACCGGCAAGCTGGCCTATGGCACCGAGTACTACGTGGCGATTGCCGATGGCGTCTTCACCAATACCAGCCTGGGCGGCACGCCGTTTGTCGGCCTGGGCAAGGCGGCGGGCTGGACGTTCAGCACCAAGGCCAGCATGCCGGCAGGTAGCAGCCTGACGGTGGACGACGACGGCGATGCCGACTTCCGCACCGTGCAGGGCGCGCTCAACCATGCGATGCAGCATTTCGCCAAGGCGGACCCGGTCACGATCACCATCCGGAACGGCAGCTACGAGGAATTGCTGTACCTGAATGGCAAGGACAACGTCACCATCAAGGGGGAAAGCCGCGACGGGGTGATGATCTCGTACACCAACCACGAGACGATGAATCCGGGAACCGGCAGCAGCCAGTCGAGCACGGCGCCGGGTTCGCCTTCCGGCGGGCGTGCGGTGATGCTGGTCGAGGCCTCCGACATGCTCGTCCTCGATACCCTGAGCCTGAAGAACACCACGATCCGCTCCAGCAGCATCTCGGGCCAGGCCGAGACCATCTACTTCAACAGCGACGGCCGCCTGGTGGCGAAGAACGCCAGCTTCTACAGCGAACAGGACACCCTCAACCTGAAGGGCTGGTCCTGGTTCTACCGCACGCTGGTGGAGGGCAACGTCGACTTCATCTGGGGCAGCAGCCGCGCGGCGCTGTTCGAGGAAAGCGAGATCCGCTCGGTGGGCGACAGCGCCAACGCCAACAGCGGCGGCTATGTGCTGCAGGCGCGGGTGCCTTCGAGCAGCGATGTCGGCTACGTGTTCCTCAACAGTTCGCTGACCCATGGCCCCGGCCCGGGCCCGCTGCGGGGCGACGTGCCAACCGGCGCCACCTACCTGGCGCGCAGCCCGGGCGGCACCGCCACCTGGGACAACATCGCCTTCATCAACTGCAAGATGGACAAGCACGTTGCGGCGGTCGGCTGGGCAGGGCAGGGTGTGAACGGCCAGCCGGCACCGAACCCGACGGTTGCCCGCGCCGATGCGGGCTGGCGCGAGTACGGCAGCACCGACATGGCCGGCAACCCACTGAACCTGGCCGCGCGGGTCGGCGGCTACATCCTGAGCGATACCGACGTGGCAAACAACTTCGCCTCGCGCGACAAGGTGTTTGCACGCTACGGCAACGGGGCGGGGTGGAATCCGCAGCCGTGACCTGAACGGGCGAAATCGCCTTTGCCAGGCATCACCGGTGTTCCCGCGCAGGCGGGAGCACCGGTGTGCCTGCTTCTCGGCGTGCTCGTTTTTCGTATCGCTGTGCTTGTTACGCATTGGTGGGGAAGAAACTTCCGACACCCTGGGGGAGTGGGGCTGAGGTTAGCCTTGGACTGGGTCGGCCCTTCACGACACATGCGGCTTTCTTACCTTGGCAGCATGTTATGCTGACCAACGGCCGAGCTTGACAGGGAATTCAACTGGTTAACGCAACGGTCACGCACCCCGAATCCGTTCGAAAGGCAGCGTCCTCATCGTCTTCAGCACCACTGATCAAGATTTTTCCTGTTGCGTTCCCGGTCACCTGATCCTGCACATCTGTAAAGACTGTAAGCAACTGTTTCAATGTGCGTTCAGCCCTATAAAAGTTACTTTTTTGAATGCTAGGATGCTGTCGACCGCCTTGATTGGCGAACCGAAACAGGTACTCCCGACATGCTCCAGACCCGAATCCGCTTCGCCCTGCTGGGCGCCACCGCCCTGAGCGCCGTCGTCCTGTCCGCCTGCGGTAGCGGCAACGCCAGTGAGGCAGTATCCGCCACGCCGGTCAGTACCGTCGGCATTCTGTCCGTGTCGATGACCGACGCTCCGGCCTGCGGTTTCGATGCCGTCAACGTCACCGTGACCAAGCTGCGCGTGCACCGCAGCGAAGGCGCGGCTGAAGGCGACGCGGGCTGGACCGACATCACCTTGAACCCGGCGAAGAAGATCAACCTGCTGGACCTGCACAACGGCGTGCTCGAAGCGCTGGGCCAGACCGCGCTGGAAGCGGGGCGCTACACCCAACTGCGCCTGGTCCTGGACAGCAACGCCGGCGGCAGCGCCAATACCGTCGTGCCGAGCGCCGGCAGGGCCGAGCAGCCGCTCGAGACGCCAAGCAGCGTCCAGAGCGGCATCAAGCTGACCGGGAACTTCGACGTGAGCGCGGGCCAGAAGACCGACGTCGTGCTCGATTTCGACGCGTGCAAGTCGGTCGTTACCCGCGGGCGCGGCCGCTATGCGCTCAGGCCGGTCGTGAAGGTGGTGCCGGCGGCCATGAACGGCATCTCGGGTTACGTCAGCACGGCGCTGCTGGGCCGCAGCGTGCAGGTGTCGGCGCAGCAGGACGGGCAGATCGTCACGTCGACCACGCCGCATCCCGGCACCGGCGAATTCCGCCTGGCGCGCCTGGCGCCGGGGAACTACGACGTCGTCATCACCGCCAACGATAGCGCGGCCAGCGTGGTGGCCGGCGTGCCGGTGGCATCCAGCACCAGCACCACGGTCCTGAGCACTTCGGCGTCACCGATCCTGCTCGCGCCGGGCAACACCGGTTCGATCGGCGGCACCGTGACATTGAGCCCCGCCAGCGGGGAGGCAGCCTACGTCTCGGCCAAACAGACCTTCGCCGCCGGCCCGACGGTCACCATCAGGTACCAGGGCGCGGACCTGGCCAGCGGCGCCTACGCGATCGCCAACCTGCCGGTGGCCGCAGCGCAGTTCGCGACCTACAGCAGCGCGCTGCCGCTGGTCTTCGGCGCCGGCAGCGCGGCACCGGGCGGAAAGTACCATGTCGAGGCGGCTGCCACCGGCTACGCCACCAAGTCGGTCGAGGAGGTGGACATCGGCACGGCGAACCGGTCGAACCTCCATTTCGCACTGACCCGCTAGCGCCCGGCGCGGCGCAAGCCTGACGGAGCACCGAACCGCCGGCGCCACAGGGCGGCGCCCACCAGGGCCAGGCCGCCCAGCAACATCGTGCCATGGGCCGGCTCCGGTACCGGCGATACCCCTGCCCACGCGGAGGAGTTCGCGAAGATGTAGAGCTGGCCCATGCCTTGCTGCCCGCTCGTCCGGGCGCCGATCGTGACCGTGCCGACCACGCTGTCGGTCCCGCCGGCGTATAGATACGTGTGCAGCGATTGCACCCCCAGCACCTGGTCCCGGAATTCCCCAGAAAAGCCTGCCGCTGCCGATGCACTTTCGTCGTTCCCATCCTGCGCAGCAACGATGCTCACGTCAGCCCAGAACCGGACTTCGGTGTGGGGCGCGAGCACGAACTGGAGGTCGCTCGAGATATAGGCCAAAGACGAGCGGTCGGTGGCGCTGACACGGGAACTGACCTCGGTCGGGCCAGCCTCGCCCCAGGCAAGGTTGTCTCCGATGCGCAATTCCAGTTCCTTGAAGCCGCGCGTGTTCTTCTGTTCCGAGTCATAGGGCGGTATGCGCATGGAGATCGCAGTGGTCATCCCGGATTGGCGCTCGGTGAAGCTGATCCACGGTGCCGACCCGTCATCCGGCGTCAGGTCGATTAGCTCATAACGGAAATTGCTGGTCGAAGCTGTCACTGTGGACGGGGCGGCAATGGCGCCATGGCAGGCCATGACACAGGCGGCCAGGACCAGCTGGCGCAGGGGCGAAGGGTGCATGATGGACTCCCGACAAAGGATGGGACTGTCAATATGCGCCGATCGACCGCCCTGGGGCGCAGCGGACGCTACCGGTGTGGTTTTTATGCTGGCTCCCGTGCTCAACCGTGCACTGCAAGGTCTTTGCTAAGATAGCAAGCCTGTCCAACTGATAAGGGGGAACACATGAAGGATCTCGTCAACGATGCGCGCAGCCTGATCGGCGCCAGCGCATTTGCCGAAGGCGTCGACCGCCGCGTCTTCCTGAAAGCTGCCGTCGGTACCGGCTTTGCCGCCGCCGCGCTGCCGGTCGTGGCGCACACCCAGATCCAGACCAGTACCGAAGGCCTCGACGCCGCCGACCACATCGTCGTCATCAACGGCCAGGACGTGCCGGTCTACCGCGCCCAGCCCAAGGACCGCACCAACCTGCCGGTCATCCTCGTGATCTCGGAGATCTTCGGCGTGCACGAGCACATCAAGGACGTGGTGCGCCGCTTCGCCAAGGCCGGCTACCTGGCCGTGGCGCCGGACCTGTTCGTGCGCCAGGGCGACGCCACCAGGACCCCCATGCCCGAGCTGATGACGAACATCGTCGCCAAGACCCCCGACGCCCAGGTCATGCTCGATCTCGACACCATCGTCAAATGGACGAAGCAGCGCGGCGGGAATACCGACAAGCTGGGCATCACCGGCTTCTGCTGGGGCGGACGCATCACCTGGCTGTACGCGGCGCACAACCCGGATGTGAAGGCAGGCGTGGCCTGGTACGGCCGCCTGGTGGGGGAGGCCACCGCCAATTCGCCGAAACACCCGATCGACGTCGCCCAGAACCTGAAGGTGCCCGTGCTCGGCCTGTACGGCGCCAAGGACACCGGCATTCCGCTGGAATCCGTGGAACGCATGCGCAAGGCCCTCGCCTCGGGCAACAGCCGTTCGATGATCCATGTGTACCCGAACTCCGGTCACGCCTTCCATGCCGACTACCGGGCGATGTACAACGCCGAGGATGCCAAGGACGGCTGGAGCCGCGCGCTGAACTGGTTCTCCAAACACGGCGTCGCCTGATCTTGCACGACCGCAAACCGGGCAGGTTACAATGCCCGGTTTGCAGCCCGGGTTGGGACTGTAATACAAGATCAGAACACGAGGCTTTCAAATCGATCCCATCCTTTCTTCCATCCTGCTGGCGACCGTCATCGCCGGCGTCGTCAGCATCACAGGCGCTGCCGTATTCTCGTTCGCGCTGCTGTCGAAGGTGGTGGAGCGGATGGTCAGCCTGTCGGTCGGCATCATGCTGGCCACCTCGTTGCTGCATGCGCTGCCGGAAGCCTTCAGCACGGGGGCGGACACGCGCAGCCTGTTCGCCACGCTGCTGGGCGGCCTGCTGGCCTTCTTCGTGCTGGAAAAGCTCGCCATCCTGCGCCACTCGCACCACCACGAAGGCGACGGGCACCACCACGCGCACGGACATGACGCGCACCAGGCGGGCAAGTCGGGCTGGATGATCCTGATCGGCGACGGGATGCACAACTTCACCGACGGCATCCTGATCGCCGCGGCCTTCCTCGCCAACCCGGAGCTGGGCATCGTCACCGCACTGGCCATCGTGGCGCACGAGATCCCGCAGGAGATCGGCGACTTCATCGTGCTGCTCAATGCCGGCTTCTCGCGCCTGCGCGCCTACGTCTTCAACCTGCTGTGCAGCCTGATGTCGGTGCTGGGGGGGCTGCTCGGTTACTTCACCCTGGAAAACGCCAGCGGCCTGATTCCCTACGTGCTGGTGTTCGCCTCCTCGGGCTTCATCTACATCGCCGTGAGCGACCTGATGCCGCAAATGCAACGCCGCGCCACCGTGCGCGAGTCGGTGCCGCAGGTGGTGCTGATCGCGCTGGGTGTGGCGATCGTGTTGGCGCTGAACCACAGCGCCTGATCTTCCTGCAGGAATGAACGGCCTCGCGCAGGCCGCACACGCAACTGCCTGTTGAGACTTTAATGATAATGGCTTATCATTACCAAGTCAGCCGGCAGGATGCCGCCGTCTGCGCACGTTCACTCATCCGAAAGGAAGCCGTCCCGTGTCCGTCTCGACCCTCCAACGCACGCCGCTCGCACTGGCGATCCTGTTCGCTTTCGGCGCACTCGCACATCCGGCCCACGCCCAGTCCGGCAGCAGCCGCCTGCAGTCCGACCCGGACACCGTGCCGACCGTGGTGGTGTCCGCCAGCGCGCTCGGCGTGCTGGAAGACGACATGATCACGCCCGTGACCTCGCTTTCGGGCGGGGCCCTGGTGCGCGCACGCGAATCGACGCTGGGCGAGACCCTGGCCAACCAGCCGGGCATCAACTCGAGCCACTTCGGCGCCGGCGCCAGCCGCCCGGTCATCCGCGGCATGGACGGCCCGCGCGTGAAGATCCTGTCCGACGGCTCGGAAGTGCAGGACGCGTCGACCATCAGCCCTGACCACGCGGTCGGTTTCGAACCTGTCCTGGCCGAGCGCATCGAAGTGCTGCGCGGCCCGTCGGCGCTGGCCTACGGCGGCGGGGCGGTAGGCGGCGTGGTCAACATCCTCGACCGCAAGATCCCGACCGAGATCCCGGCCAAGGGCATCGAAGGCAGCGCCGAAGTGCGCGCCAACTCGGCCGCGCGCGAGAAGACCGGCGCGTTCGAGGTGACGGGCGGCTCCGGCAACATCGCCGTCCACGCCGAAGGCGTCAAGCGCGACGCCGGCGAGTACCGTGTCGGCAAGGGCTGGGACGAGGGCAAGCGCGTGCACGGCAGCTACAAGGACACCGAGAGCGGCACCGTCGGCCTGTCGTGGGTGGGCGAACGCGGCTACCTGGGCGCGGCCTACACCAAGGAGCGCACCGATTACGGCGTCCCGGGCCATGGGCACGAGTTCGAGAGCTGCCATCCGCACGGCGACCACCTGCATTGCGGCGGCCATGGCCATGGCGGCCACGACGACCATGACGACCACGGCCACGGCCACGGCCACGAGCACGGCGCGCATGAAGTCCCGGTCGTGAAGCTGGACAGCGACCGCTGGGACATCCGCGGCGAATACCGCAACCCGCTGCCGGGCTTCGCCAAGGCACGCCTGCGCGCCTCGTTCACCGACTACCGCCACGACGAGCTGGAAGAGGGCGCGGTCGCCACCAGCTTCATGAACAAGTCGCACGATGCCCGTTTCGAGCTCGAGCACGTGCCGGTGAAAGGCTGGCGCGGCGTCATCGGCGCCCAGACCACGCGCCGCGACTTCAATACCGAAGGCGCTGAAGCCTACGTGCCGCCGACGGTCACCAAGCGCCATGCGGTCTTCGTCACCGAAGAGTACAAGCTCGACAACTGGCGCTTCGAGGCCGGCGCCCGCCACGAGTGGCAGGACATCGCTGTCGACAGCGCGAAGTTCGGTACCGATGCGCGCAATACCGACGCGCGCGGCACCTCGGTGGCGGTCGGCGCGGTGTGGAAGTTCCAGCCCCAGTATTCGCTGCGGGCAGGGGCCTCGCGCACCCACCGCCTGCCGACCGCCGAGGAGCTGTACGCGCAGGGCGTGCACCTGGCCACCAGCACTTACGAGCTCGGCAACCAGAACCTGGGCAAGGAAACCTCGAACAACATCGACCTGACCCTGCGCAAGTTCGAAGGCAATACGACCTTCTCGCTGAGCGCTTTCCGCAACCACGTCGACAATTACATCTACGCGCACACCCTGGACAACCATGAAGGCTTCCAGCTGGTCGAGTACGCGCAGCGCGATGCGACCTTCGTCGGGCTGGAAGGGGAAGTGCGGCACAAGTTCTCGAAGGTCGTGGAAGGCACGCTGTTCGGCGACTATGTGCGCGCCCGCTTCGAGCACGGCAGCGCCGGCGAAAGCCGCAACATCCCGCGCATCCCGGCACACCGCATCGGTGCGCGCCTGAATGCGGACTGGCAGGCATGGCACGGCATGGTCGAGCTGGTCCGCGTCGGCAAGCAGGACAAGACGGCGGACTTCGAAAGCAGCACCGGCGGCCACAACATGCTCAACCTGGGCGGGCACTACACCACCCGTATCGGCGGCGTGCCGGCGCAGATCTACGCCCGCATCAACAACCTGACCGACGAGCTGGCGTTCAGCCACACCTCGTTCATCAAGGCCGCGGCGCCGCTCCCGGGCCGTAACTTCACGGCGGGGCTGCGCCTGGTCTTCTGATGAAAACCCTGATCCGGTTCGCCGACTACGCCGGCATCGCAGCGTCGGCGCTGTGCCTGCTGCACTGCCTGGCCATGCCGCTGCTGCTGGTGGCCTTCCCGCTGCTCGGCCTGAAGGGCGACCACCACGCCTGGCACGACGCCTTGCTGCTGGCGATCACGGCGCCGGTCCTGCTGGCGCTGGTGCCGGGCTACATCAGGCACCGCGACCCGGTTGCGCTGTCGCTGGGCCTGACGGGGCTGGGCGCCTTCCTGGTGGCGGTGTTCGTGATCGGCCCGCAGTGGGGAGAGATGGCGGAAACGGTATCGGCGGTGGCCAGCAGCGTGCTGCTGATGGCGGCGCACTGGCGCAACCACCGTTATTGCAAGGAGTGCCGTACGTAGGGTGGTCGGCTATGCCGACCGCGCGTTCAGCCAGCGGTCGAATAGCCGATACGTCTCTTCATGCCACGCTACGAAAGAGCATGGCCGTCAGCCGGCCGACCGGCAGGCGCTGCACAGGCCGTACAGCGTCAGCTCGTGCGTTTCGAGGACGAAGCCGTCCGGCGTGAGCTTCTGCATGTCGCCGGGGCAGGCGTGCACTTCGTAGACCTTGTCGCAGGAGCGGCAATGGAAGTGGTGATGGTGGCCGTGGCCGGCGAGTTCGTAGCGGTCGCCGCCGCCGGGCAGGGAGACGGTGGTGATTTCGCCGGCTTCCAGCATCGACTTGATGTTGCGGTACACCGTGGCCAGGCCCATGCCCGGCACGGCGCTTTGCGCCTGTTCGAGGATCTCCTGCGGGCCCAGCGGGCGCCCGGCATCCGCGATGCACTGGTGGATCGCCTTGCGCTGTCGCGTGTTTCTTTCCATTCGGTCGGCCTTATTTCTTGCGTAGCGATTCCAGCTCGGCGCGCAGGGCGCTGCGCTCGGCGTAGGATTTGTCGAGCTGCGCGCGCAGGGTCTTCACCTCCTGCTCGAAATTGTCGCGCGCAGTGGTGGCGCCGACCAGCTCCATCTCGGCCGCCAGGCGCGCGTCGGATTCGGCCGCCTGCGCCGCGACGTTGCGTTCCAGCTGCGCGCGCAGGTCCGCCAGCTGGCGGTCCTTGCCGTCGATGGCCAGCTGGTCCTTGGCCTTGCTGACCAGCGCCTCGGTGGCTACCTTGCGCGCGTCGCGCAGTTCGATCGTCAGGCGCTCGATTTCCGCCGCGTGTTCGGCCGACGCGGCCAGTGCCTGGTCGCGCGCGGCTTCCAGTTGGGCGCCGGTTTCGCGCAGTTCGGCCGCATCGGTTTCCAGTTGCGCCAGCGCCTCGCGCACCGGCGCAGCGGTCTGCTCGGCGACTTGCTGCACCCAGCCGCTCAGGGCGGCGGCGACTGCGTCGGGGATGTCCAGCCGGGGTACGGCTGCGTCGGGAGTATGATCGTTCACGTTGTCGGTCGCTGCTGTTTTCTTCATCTGTCAAACCTTTCGTTCAGGCCTCGCCCGTCGCCACCGGGCGCGCGGCATCGGCCACCCATTCGCTCCACGAACCCGGATACAGCGCCGCACCCGGCATGCCGGCCACTTCCAGTGCCAGCAGGTTGTGGCAGGCCGTCACGCCCGAGCCGCACTGCATGATGGCCCGCTGCGGGTCGTCCACCAGGGGCGCGAACTCGCTGCGCAGGGTGGCCGCATCCTTGAAGCGGCCGTCCGGCTGCAGGTTGTCCTTGAAGAAGCGGTTCTTCGCCCCCGGAATATGGCCGCCGACCGGGTCGATGGTTTCGTTCTCGCCGCGGAAGCGGTCGCTTGCTCTCGCGTCGATGACGATGCGCTCGCCATTTTCCAGGTTATCCATGACCTCCGCCACCGTCACGGTCGGCACGAAAGGCGCGCGCACCGTGAAGCTGCCGTGCGGCCTGGACGGAATGTCGGTCACGAGCGGCTTGCCCAGCGCCTGCCAGGCCGCCATGCCGCCGTCGAGCACCGCGACCGCCTCGTGGCCGAGCCAGCGCAGCAGCCACCACAGGCGCGCCGCGAACATGCCGCCGTGCGCGTCATAGGCGACGACTTGCGAGTCGTCGTCCACGCCCCAGCTGCGCAGGGTCTCGGCCAGCGCTTCCTTTTCCGGCAGCGGGTGGCGGCCGCGGAACGCGCCGTCCGGGCCATGCCTGGCGCCCGACAGCTCGGTCTCGATGTCGCCGAACACCGCGCCCGGCAAGTGGCCGATGGCGTAGCCGTCGCGGCCGGCCGCCAGGTTCATCAGGTCGTGGCGGCAATCGACCACGACCCACTTCGGGTCGTCGATGTGCGCGGCCAGGTCTTGCGCCGAAATCAGTGTCGTGTAGTTGCTCATCCTATGCGGCTCCTCAGGTTTCGCTGGCGATGGGATCGGTGTCCTTGACCACGGCGCCCTTGGCCGTGCTGCGCGTATTGTAGAACGTTGCGGCGATACCGGAGGCGAGGATCACGCCGATGCCCAGCCAGACGTGCCAGTCGAAGGCGTCGCCCCACAGCATCAGGCCCCACAGGCTGGAGAACACGATGCCGGTGTACTGCAGGTTGGCCACCACCAGCACCTTGCCGACGCGGTAGGCGCGCGTCATCGCGATCTGGGCGAGCAGGGCGGAGACGCCGACCGCCAGCAGCAGCGCGCCGCTGTACGGGGTATGGCTCCGGAACACGGCATCCGAGGGGCCGTCGCCGGCCAGGGTGCCGGCCAGGCCGACCAGGGTCGTGGTGAGCGAGAAGTAGAACACCACGCGGTATTCCGGTTCGCCCATCTGGCCGAGCCTGCGCACCTGCATGTAGGCCATCGCCGAGATCACCGACGAGCACACGCCGGCCAGGCCGCCCAGCCACTGGTTGCTCTCGACCGCGGGCTGCAGCACCAGCGTCACGCCGAAGAAGCTCATGGCGATGGCCAGCACCAGCGGCCATTCGGCGACCTTGGTGCCGGTCCACCAGCCGGTGGCGAACATCCAGGCCGCGATCCAGATCGGCGCCATGTAGTTGAGCGTGACGGCGGTGGCCAGCGGCAGGCGTCCGATGGCGAAGAACCACAGCCACAACGAGACGACGCCGACGAAGCTGCGCCAGAGGTGGGCCTTGGGGAAGGGGGTCTTGAAGGTGCCGCCGCGGTGGCGGACGACCATCAGCAGCACGAGAGTGCCGATGAGGCCGCGGTACATCAGGAGTTCGGAGGTCGAGTAGAACTCGGAGGCCAGCTTCACGCCCGCGCCCATGGCGGCGAACGCGAAGCTGGCAAACAGCATCCAGAGGGAAGGCATCAGGGCCCTATACGATCAGAGTTCAAGTTTGCTTCGGTACCACTCGTGGAAATGCTGCATCCCGTCTTCCATCGGCGACTGGTAGGGGCCGACCTCGTTGACGCCGCGCGCGAGCAGGATCTTGCGGCCGGCATCCATGCGCAGCGCGATCTCGTCGTCCTCGACCGCGGTCTCCATGTAGGCGGCGCGCTCGGCCTCGACGAATTCGCGCTCGAACAGCACGAACTCTTCGGGGTAGTAGAACTCGACCACGTTGCGCGTCTTCTGCGGGCCGATCGGCCACAGGGTCGACACCACCAGCACGTTCGGGTACCACTCGACCATGATGTTCGGGTACAGGGTCAGCCAGATGGCGCCATACTTCGGCGGCTGGCCGTTGTTGAACTTCAGGACCTGTTCCTGCCACTTCTTGTAGGCAGGCGAGCCGGCCTTCTGCAGCGCGCGGTTCACGCCCACGGTCTGGACGCTGTAGTCGCGGCCGAATTCCCACTTCAGGTCGTCGCACGAGACGAAGTTGCCCAGGCCCGGGTGGAAGGGCTCGACGTGGTAATCCTCCAGGTAGACCTCGATGAAGGTCTTCCAGTTGTAGTCGCACTCGTGGATCTCGACGTGGTCGAACATGTAGCCGGTGAAGTCGAGGTCTTTCGTGACCTCCATGTTCTTCAGCTTGTCCATGACGTCGTAGCCGTTCTGTTCGAACAGCAGGCCGTTCCAGTTCTGCAGCGGTGTCCTGGACAGGTTCAGGCACGGCGTCTCCGGGAAGTGCGGAGCGCCGATCAGCTGGCCCTTCAGGTCGTAGGTCCAGCGGTGCAGCGGACACACGATGGTGTTCGCATTGCCGCGGCCATTGAACATCAGCGCCTGGCGATGACGGCAGACGTTGGACAGCACTTCGATGCCGCCCGCATTGCGAACCAGCATGCGGCCGTCGTTTTCGGATGCAAGTGTCGCGAAATCGCCTACCTCAGGCACCATCAATTCGTGGCCGACGTAGCGTGGGCCCTTGTGAAACAGCTCTTGCTGCTCGCGCTGCATCAGCGCGTTGTCAAAATAGACGTTTACCGGAAGCTGTGCACACGAGCGCGCCAGCTTGGCGTGGGTAGCCAGATCGGACATCCCAACCCCCCTTTAATCAAGTACTACCAAAGAAGAGAAAGAATCCAAAGACCAGTATTATTGGACGAGGAATACGGTATTTCGGACAGAACCGTCGATTATACCGTGGATCGAGCTCTACAGTCTCGGTCCGTCGCGCGCCTGTGGCGAGACCGCGCAAACAAGTTGTTGGTAAATCAAGGATTTCATGGGGGGAGGGGCCATTGCGCTAGAATGTGGACAGACGGACAAGTTGCGGCTGGTGCAATGTGCACCCCTTGTGGGGAAGGATTGATCTAAAATACGCGATTGGACTGACCCATGGCGCACCCTTGCGCCTTCCCACGCTAAATTGCTATGTCAAACAATACTAACGCCGCCCCAGGCCGGGCGTCCCCTCCCGAGTCGTTCGAGGGCGCGATGGCCGAGCTGGCCCAACTCGTGACGCAGATGGAATCCGGCCAGTTGCCGCTCGAAGCGTCGGTGGCCGCCTATGCGCGCGGCTCCGAACTGGTGAAGTACTGCGCGGCCCAGCTCGAGAAGGTCGAGTCCCAGGTGAAAGTGCTTGAAGGCGAGATGCTCAAGCCCTTCTCGGCCGAAGGCGACGAGGGCGCGCAATGACGGCGCCCGCAGCACAGCCATTCGATGCCTGGGTGCAGGATGTCCAGGCGCAGGTCGAGCGCGCGCTCGAGACCTTGCTGCCGGCAGCCGCCACCATCCCGCACAAGCTGCACGAAGCGATGCGCTACACCACGCTGGGCGGCGGCAAGCGAATCCGTCCGCTGCTGGCCTACGGCAGCGGGGCGCTGTTCGGCGGCGAGCCGGCGGCGCTGGCCCGCGTGGCCGGCGCGGTCGAGATGATCCACGTGTATTCGCTGGTGCACGACGACATGCCGTGCATGGACGACGACGACCTGCGCCGCGGCAAGCCGACGGTGCATGTGGCGTATGACGAAGCCACCGCGCTGCTGGTCGGCGATGCGCTGCAGGCCCAGGCCTTTCAGGTGCTGGCCGACATCGACACGCTGCCGCCCGCGCGCCAGGTCGCCATGCTGCGCCTGCTGGCGCAGGCCGCGGGTTCGGGCGGCATGTGCGGCGGCCAGGCGATCGACCTGGACAGCGTCGGCCTGTCGCTCACGCGCGACGAGCTGGAACGCATGCACCAGCTGAAAACCGGCGCCATGCTGCGCGTCTCGGTGATCCTCGGCGCGCTGGCCGGCCGTGACGTGTCGCCACCCGAAATGGAAGCCCTGGATGCCTATTCCAAGGCGATCGGCCTGGCCTTCCAGGTGGTGGACGACGTGCTCGACGCGACGGCCGATTCGGCCACGCTCGGCAAGACCGCGGGCAAGGACGCGGCCGACAACAAGCCGACCTATGTGTCGATCCTTGGGCTGGAACAATCGAAAGAACTGGCCGAGCAATTGCGGCGTGAAGCGCACGAAGCGCTGGCGCCATTCGGAGAACAAGCACAGCGGCTGCGCGAACTCGCAGACCTGATCGTGCAGCGGAAGGCATAAATGAACCTGCTAGAGACCATCAACGACCCCGCGGACCTGCGCCAGCTTCCGCGCACCCAGCTGACCCCGCTCGCCACCGAGCTGCGCCAGTTCCTGCTCGATTCGGTGTCGAAGACCGGCGGCCACCTGTCGTCGAACCTGGGCACGGTCGAACTGACCATCGCGCTGCACTACGTGTTCAACACCCCGCACGACCGCATCGTGTGGGATGTCGGTCACCAGACCTATTCGCACAAGATCCTCACCGGGCGCCGCAAGCGCATGCCGACCTTGCGCCAGCTGAACGGCCTGTCGGGCTTCCCGAAGCGTGACGAGAGCATCTACGACACCTTCGGCACCGCGCACTCGTCGACCTCGATCTCGGCCGCCCTGGGCATGGCCCAGGCCGCCAAGCTCAAGGGCGAGGACCGCCACGCCATCGCCGTGATCGGCGACGGCTCCATGACCGCCGGCATGGCCTTCGAGGCCCTGAACAACGCGGGCGTGGAGGAAGACTGCAACCTGCTGGTGGTCCTGAACGACAACGACATGTCGATCTCGCCGCCGGTGGGCGCGCTGAACCGCTACCTGGCGCGCCTGATGAGCGGCCAGTTCTACGCGGCCGCCAAGTCGGTCGGCAAGACCGTGCTGCCGGGCCCCGTGCTGGACCTGGCGCGCAAGCTGGAAGAACATGCCAAGGGCATGGTGGTGCCGGCCACGATGTTCGAGGAATTCGGCTTCAACTACATCGGGCCGATCGACGGCCACGACCTGGATTCCCTGATCCCGACGCTGGAAAACATCAAGAAGCTCAAGGGCCCGCAGTTCCTGCACGTGGTGACCAAGAAGGGGCAGGGCTACAAGCTGGCCGAGGCCGAGCCGATCCTGTACCACGGCACCGGCAAGTTCAACCCGCTCGAGGGCATCAAGCCGGCCGGCGCGCCGAGCAAGATCACCTACACCGAAGTGTTCGGCAACTGGCTGTGCGACATGGCCGCTCTTGATTCCCGCCTGGTCGGCATCACGCCGGCGATGCGCGAAGGCTCGGGCATGGTGCGCTTCCACCAGCAGTACCCGGAGCGCTACTTCGACGTAGGCATCGCCGAGCAGCATGCGGTGACCTTCGGCGCGGGCATCGCCACCGAAGGCATGAAACCCGTCGTGGCGATCTACTCCACTTTCCTGCAGCGTGCCTACGACCAGCTGATCCACGACGTGGCGCTGCAGAACCTGGACGTGACCTTTGCGCTCGACCGCGCGGGCCTGGTGGGCGCCGACGGCGCCACCCACGCCGGCAACTACGACCTGGCCTACCTGCGCTGCATCCCGAACATGGTCGTCATGGCGCCGTCGGACGAAAACGAGTGCCGCCAGATGCTGACCACGGCCTATCACTATCCGGGCCCGGCGGCGGTGCGCTATCCGCGCGGCGCCGGCGTCGGCGCGGCGATCCACCCGGAGCTGAGCTCGATCGAGATCGGCAAGGGTGAGGTACGCCGCGAAGGCAAGGGCATCGCGATCCTGGCCTTCGGTTCGATGGTGGCGCCGAGCATCGCCGCCGGCGAGGAACTGGACGCGACGGTCGCCAACATGCGCTTCGTCAAGCCGCTCGACGTGGAACTGGTCAAGCGCCTGGCAAACGAGCACGACCAGATCGTGACGGTCGAAGAGGGCTGCGTGATGGGCGGCGCCGGCGCCGCGGTGATGGAAGCGCTGGCGGCGGCGGGCATCGCCAAGCCGGTGCTGAACCTGGGCCTGCCGGACAAGTTCATCGACCAGGGCGATCCGGCGGCGCTGCTGGCCTCTGTCGGCCTGGATGCGAAGGGGATTGCGGCGTCGATTCGCCAGCGCTTCGGTGTGGGTGAGCCGCGGCTGGTGGTCAATAACACCTGATGTGTTGGCGGCGCTGCGCGGTGTGAAGCTTGCGTAGCGTCTGCAAAATTGGATCCCCGCCTGCGCGGGGATGACGTGCAGGTGTTAACGCTGTTTCGAACGCTGACTCATGCACGTCGTTCCCGCGCAGGCGGGAACCCAATTTCCCTACCGAAGTGGCAGCGGCCGCTCAGCCGCCATTCCCAAACAACACCTCCGCCCTCTGGAACAGAATCCACGAGGTCGCAATGTACTTGTCCCCGCTCCTCGCCACATGCCCCTTGTGGGTATGCGTGAACCCGGCCGGCGCGATGATCAGGCGCCCCTTGCGCGCCTCGACCTTGCGGTTCTGGTACAGGAACTCGGTCTCCCCGCCGTCTTCCACGTCGTTCAGGTAGAACTGCCACAGCAGCACCCGGTGCAGCGTCTCGCAGCTGGCGTTCTGCGGGTAGATCTCGGAATGCCAGTGGTGGTAGCCGCCCGAGTCCTGCAGGTACTTCTGCAGGTTGATGTGCCCCACGCGGTACATCGACTGCAGCAGCGCCATGACGTTCGGCGTGCCGAATTCGTCGAAATTCGACAGCGACAGCGTCACCGCCTCGCCGGTCTGCGGATGCGCCACCTGCGGCGACAGCGCGCCGATCAGGAGCATGCGGTATTTGTCCATGTACTGCGCCATGTGCCTGGCCATGGCCGTCGTCAGGAGGCGGCCGACGTCGTCCCATTCCGCGTGCCCGTTGATGGTGAGGTCGTAGCTGTCCTTCTTGCTGACGTCGACCCCGTTGCCGGTGCGGCCGCGCATCACCTTGTTGCTCTCGTTGAAGCGCGCCACGATCGCGTCGCATTGTTCGGCGCTCAGGGCGTTGTCATAGATGCCGATGAAGTCTTCCACGCAGTTCTCCCGCCGTTTTTATCGTTGATCAGCCGCGTTGGCGTTCGTGGTTCCACAGCACGTCGCTGCCGCCGGCAAAGCGGTTCAGCACGCGCGCCAGCACGAACATCAGGTCCGACAGGCGGTTGACGTACTGGCGCGGGTGGGGGCGGACGTTTTCCTCCGACTGCGACAGCGCCACGATGCTGCGCTCGGCGCGGCGGCACACGGTGCGGCACACATGGGCGGTCGAGGCGGCGCGCGAGCCGGCCGGCAGGATGAATTCCTTCAGGATCGGCAGGTCGGCGTTGTACTTCTCGAGCAGGCCGTCCAGGCGCGCCACGTGCTCGTCCTTGATCATCTCGTAGCCGGGAATGCACAGCTCGCCGCCCAGGTCGAACAGGTCGTGCTGGATCGAGACCAGTTCTTCGCGCAGGTCCGGCGGCATGTCCTCGCACAGCAGCAGGCCGACGAAGGAGTTGAGCTCGTCCACCTCGCCCAGGGCGTGGATGCGTGCGCTGTCCTTGCGGGTGCGGCTGCCGTCGCCCAGGCCGGTGGTGCCGTCGTCGCCGGTGCGGGTGGCGATCTTGGAAAGTCGGTTGCCCATGATGTTGCCTTATGCAATATGTTAAAAAAACGATAGGTCGAGCATACGATAAAACGCGGCGCTTGTGCCCCGCTCGCACCCAAATATGCCTACAATTCGGGAATGTCTACCACCGTGCCCGTCGCCACTTCCACCTTCGCCGGACGGCGTGAACAGGTCGCCGCCGCGCTGCGCGCGCGCCTGCCCGAAGGCGCCGTCCTGTCCGACCCCGAAGATACCCGTCCCTACGAGTGCGACGGCCTGGCGGCCTACCGCCAGCTGCCGATGGTCGTCACGCTGCCCACGACCGAAGAACAGGTGCTGGCCGTCCTGGCGGTCTGCCGCGAACTGCAGGTGCCGATCGTGCCGCGCGGCGCCGGCACCGGCTTGTCCGGCGGCGCGCTGCCCATCGCCGACGGCGTGGTCCTGTCGACGGCGCGCCTGAACCGCATCGTGCGGGTGGATGCCTACGCGCGCACCGCGGTCGTGCAACCCGGTGTGCGCAACCTGGCGATCTCGGAAGCGGCCAGCCAGCACGGCCTGTACTACGCGCCGGACCCGTCCTCGCAGATCGCCTGCACCATCGGCGGCAACGTGGCCGAGAACTCGGGCGGCGTACACTGCCTCAAGTACGGCCTGACGGTGCACAACGTGCTGCGCGTGCGCGTGGCCACGATCGACGGCGAGATCATCGAACTGGGCGGCGCAGCGCTCGACGCCCCCGGGCTGGACCTGCTGGCCGTGTTCATCGGCTCGGAAGGCATGCTCGGCATCGTCACGGAAGTGACGGTCAAGCTCGTTCCGAAGCCCGCGGTGGCGCAGGTGGTCATGGCCTCGTTCGGCGACGTGATCACGGCCGGCAACGCGGTGGCCAGCGTCATCGCCGCCGGCATCATCCCGGCCGGGCTGGAAATGATGGACCGCACCTCGGTGCGCATGGTCGAGCCTTTCGTGCGTGCGGGCTACGACACCGATGCCGCCGCCATCCTGCTGTGCGAGGCCGACGGCACCGCGCTGGAAGTGGCGGAAGAAATCGCGCGCATGAAGGCGGTATTCGAAGGCGCCGGGGCGACGGCCATCGCCGTGTCGCAGAGCGAGGCCGAGCGCATGCGCTTCTGGTCGGGGCGCAAGAACGCCTTCCCGGCCGCGGGACGCATCTCGCCGGATTACTACTGCATGGACGGCACCATCCCGCGCAAGCAGCTGGCGCGCGTACTGAAGGGGATCGAGGAAATGGAAACGACCTTCGGCCTGCGCTGCTCGAACGTGTTCCATGCGGGCGACGGCAACATGCACCCCCTGATCCTGTTCGATGCCAACCAGCCGGGCGAATTCGAGCGCGCCGAGGCCTTCGGGGCGGCGATCCTGGCGCTGTGCGTCGAAGTGGGCGGCACCATCACCGGCGAGCACGGCGTGGGCATGGAAAAGATCAACTCGATGTGCGTGCAGTTCGGGCGCAAGGAGCTCGACGCCTTCTTCGCGGTCAAGCGCGCTTTCGACGGCTTGAGCCTGCTCAACCCGGACAAGGCGATCCCGACGCCGCATCGCTGCGCCGAGTTCGGCAAGATGCACGTGCACGGCGGCGAGCTGCCGTTCCCCGACCTTCCTCGTTTTTGACACCATGCAGTCCATCGAACAATTCCAGGAACGGGTGCGCGCCGCGGCCGCCGACAAGACGCCCCTGCGCATCCGCGGCGGCGGCGGCAAGGACTGGTACGGCCAGCGCCTGGAGGGGGAAATCCTCGACACGCGCGGTTACAGCGGCGTGGTCGACTACGAGCCGACCGAACTGGTGATCACGGCGCGCTGCGGCACGCCGCTGGCCGAGATCGAGGCCGTGCTCGCCGAGCGCAACCAGATGCTGGCCTTCGAGCCGCCGCATTTCGGGACGGGGGCGACGCTGGGCGGGACGATTGCCGCCGGCCTGTCCGGCCCGCGCCGCGCCACCAGCGGCGCCGTGCGCGACTTCGTGCTGGGCGCCAGGCTGCTGGACGGGAAGGGCGATGTACTGTCCTTCGGCGGCCAGGTGATGAAGAACGTGGCCGGCTACGACGTCTCGCGCATGCTCGCCGGTTCGCTCGGCACGCTGGGCCTGCTGCTGGAAGTGTCGGTCAAGGTGCTGCCGCGGCCGTTTGCGGAAACCACCCTGCGTCTTGAAACCGGCGAGATCGATGCCATCCGCAAGCTGAACGAGTGGGGCGGCCAGCCGCTGCCCTTATCCGGCAGTTGCTGGCACGATGGCGTATTGTCGCTGCGCCTGTCCGGGGCCCAGGCCGCGGTCGATGCTGCGGTGCGCCTGATCGGCGGCGAGACCGTGCCGGATGCCGGGCATTTCTGGGCGGGCCTGCGCGAGCAGCGCCACCCGTTCTTCGCGGGCGCGGGCGCGTTGTGGCGCTTGTCCGTGCCGTCGACGACGGGCGCGGTCATTCTCGGCGGCGCGCAGCTGATCGAGTGGGGCGGCGCCCAGCGCTGGCTGCGCACCGGACTCGATGCCGCCACCATCCGCCGGACGGTGTCGAGCGCCGGCGGGCACGCGACCCTGTTCCGCGGCGGCGACAAGTCAAGCGGTGTGTTCCAGCCGCTGCCCCCTGCAATCGCCCGCATCCACGAACGCCTGAAGGCGTCCTTCGATCCGGCGCACGTCTTCAATCCGGGACGGATGTACTGAGATACTGACATGCAAACCAACCTGGCCGATTTCATCAAGGGCACCCCGGAGGGGGACGAGGCGGAAGCGATCCTGCGCGCCTGCGTGCATTGCGGCTTCTGCACCGCCACCTGCCCGACTTACCAGCTGCTGGGCGACGAGCTCGACGGACCGCGCGGCCGCATCTACCTGATCAAGCAGGTGCTCGAAGGCGCCCAGCCCACCCGCAAGACCCAGCTGCACCTGGACCGCTGCCTCACCTGCCGCAACTGCGAAACCACCTGCCCCTCGGGCGTCAAGTACGGCCGCCTGGTGGACATCGGCCGCCGCGTGGTCGAGGAACGCGTGCCGCGTCCCCTGAAAGACCGGGTGAAACGCACGACCCTCAAGGAATTCCTGCCGCGCACCGCGCTGTTCAAGCCGGCGTTCAGGGCAGGGCAGCTGGCGCGTCCGGTACTGTCGAAGGCGCTGCAGGACAAGCTGCAGCCGGCGCGTCGGGCGGGCAACTGGCCCACGCGTACCCATGCGCGCAAGATGCTGGTGCTGGAGGGCTGCGTGCAGCCGGCGATGGCGCCGAACATCAACGCCGCCACCGCGCGCGTGCTCGACGCCTTCGGGGTGCAGCTGATGGCGGCGCCGAAGGCCGGCTGCTGCGGCGCCGTGCGCTACCACCTGAACGATCAACAGGGTGGCCTGATCGATGCGCGCCGCAACATCGACGCCTGGTGGCCTTGGGTGGAACGCGGAGAGATCGAGGCGATCGTCATGACGGCATCCGGCTGCGGCGTCACGGTCAAGGAGTATGGCCACCTGCTGGCGCACGACCAGGCCTATGCCGCGAAGGCCGCGCGCATCTCGCTGCTCACGCGCGACTTGTCCGAGGTCATGCCGGAGTTCGAAGAGGAACTCGCTGCGAAGCTGAAAGGGAAGGTCGCCAAACGCGTCGCCTGGCACCCGCCATGCACGCTGCAGCACGGCCAGCAGATCCGCGGCAAGGTCGAAGGCCTGCTGCGCGCCGCCGGCGTGGACGTGACCCTGTGCGCCGACAGCCACCTGTGCTGCGGCTCGGCCGGCACCTATTCGGTGCTGCACCCCGAGATCGCCCATGAACTGCGCGACCGCAAGCTGGCCAGCCTGGCGGCAACCGGAGCGGATGAAATCGTCTCGGCGAACATCGGCTGCATGACGCACCTGCAGTCGGGAACCGCGATGCCCGTCACGCACTGGATCGAGTTGATCGACCGGGCGCTGGCATAAGGCGGGCGAGGCTATACTGACGCCCTGCAACAACCTGGAGATGCAATCTTGAGCTTCATTTTTCAGCTCATCCGTGAAGACGAGGGCATGCCGCCGGCCGTCGTGTTCGAAGATTCCACCAGCCCCGGCCTGGTGCCGCTGTGGGAAGAGGTGGGCGTCTACGATGCGCTCTACAACAGCGACGGCAGGCTGGCGCGCGACGTCTCGCGCGCCATCGCCTATGGCCTGGACCGCGTCAGCGAAGAAGCGGTACTGGCCCGCCTGATGCCGCCCGGCCTGTCGCAGGGCGAGGCTGTCCGCTTCCTGGAAAACGTCAACCGTGCCTGCGTCACCCATGGCGCGGCATGGATCCAGACCCGCTAGGCGCTACCCTGAGCAGTGCTTGTAGTCGAGTTACACCTTTTGTCTTATTATCGATGGGGTTCGCACCCATGAGAGGTAGTTTTTCTACCCATGTAAAGACAAGGAGACTCCATGCACGTCCGTCGCTTCGCTGCCGTCATCGCCGCATCCTGCCTGCTCGGCCTGCTCAGTTCACCTGCCTGGGCGCAGCAGCGCATCGCCAGCGCAGCATCACCGGGCAACGTCATCGAGGTCGAGGTGCAGCTCGACGGCATGGGCAAGCTCGCCTATGGCGTCAAGCGCAACGGCGCGCCCATCATTGCGCCGTCGCGCCTCGGCTTCAACCTTGCCAATGCGAGGAAGCTCGACGGCAGCTTCAGCCTGCGCCGGCAAAGCACGAGCGAGCATGACAGCACCTGGGAGCAGCCCTGGGGCGAGCGCCGGTTCGTACGCAACCGCTATCGCGAACTGCGCGTGGACCTCGAGCAGAAGAAGCATCAAGGCCGCCAGCTCAGCGTGGTGTTTCGCATCTACGACGACGGCGTGGGCTTTCGCTACGAGTTTCCGGCGCAGCCGCAGCTGCGCACTGCCGAGATCATCGACGAGCTGACTGAATTCACGGTAAGCCAGCCGGCCACTGCCTGGTGGATCCCCGCTGGCGAGCTGCCTGGGCTGGAGGAAGAAATCCGCAAGGCGCCGCTCAAGGAGATCGGCATCGCCAACACGCCGCTCACGGTGCGCCTGGAGGACGGCACCCACCTTGCCTTCCACGAGGCGGCGCTGGTCGACTACGCCAGCATGTGGCTGCGCAAGGTCGACGGGCAGAAGCTGCGCGCCATGCTCGCGCCCTCGCCGAGCGGTCCGGCCGTGGTACGCAAGGGGGCGTTCACGACACCGTGGCGCACGCTGCAGATCGCGGACAACGCCGCCGGCCTGCTCATGTCGGACCTGATCCTCAACCTGAACGAACCGAACAGGCTGGGCGACGTATCGTGGGTCAAGCCCTCGAAGTTCATCGGCGTCTGGTGGCAGATGCACCTCCAGAGCGGCACCTGGAACGCCGGCCCGAAGCACGCCGCCACGACTGCCAACACGAAGAAATACATCGACTTCGCCGCGAAGCACGGCTTCCGCGGTGTGCTGGTGGAAGGCTGGAACAAGGGCTGGGAAAGCGATTGGGGCCACGGCGGCGCCGACTTCAGCTTTACCGAGCCGTATCCGGACTTCGATTTGCCGGGCCTGGCGAGCTACGCAAAATCGAAGGGCGTGCGCCTGGTCGGCCACCACGAGACCGGCGCCGACATCGTCGCCTACGAGAAGCAGATGGACGCCGCCTACCGGCTGTATGCGAAGCTGGGCGTGGACAGCATCAAGTCCGGCTACGTGCACGAGGCGGGCAGCGCGCTGTTCCCGGGCCGGGACGGCAAACCGCGCTACGGCCATTACGATTCGCAGGATGGGGTGCGCCACTTCCTCAAGGCCGTCACGCAAGCCGCCAAGTACAAGCTCGCGATCAATACCCACGAGCCGGTGAAGGACACCGGCCTGCGCCGCACCTATCCGAACTGGCTGACGCGTGAAGGCGCGCGCGGCGTCGAGTACAACGCCTGGGGCAATCCACCCAACAGCGTGGACCACGAGGCCAAGCTGGTCTTCACGCGCATGCTGAGCGGTCCGATGGACTACACCCCGGGCGTCCTGAGCCTGGTCGGCGCGGACGGCAAGACCTTCAACTCGACCCAGGCCAAGCAGCTGGCGAACTTCGTCGTGATCTATTCGCCGCTCCAGATGGCGGCCGACCTGCCGGAGAATTACGAGAAGTATCCGGCCGCCTTCAAGTTCATCAAGGACGTGCCGGCCGACTGGGCCGATACCCGTGTCGTCAATGGCGCCGTGGGCGAATACGTGACCATCGCCCGCAAGGATCGTGCCGGCGCCGACTGGTACGTGGGCGCCGTCACCGACGGCCAGGCACGCACGCTGCCGCTGCCCCTCGGCTTCCTCGACGAGGGCAAGCGCTACACGGCCGAAATCTACCGCGACGGCGACCAGGCCGACTACCGCACCGAACGCCGTTTCGACTTGGTGACGGAGACGAAGACCGTCACCGCGGCGGACACGCTGCAGCTGCGCCTGGCCCCCGGCGGCGGGCAGGCAATCCGCCTCACGCCGCAGCCTTGATCGTGGAACACCCTACCCCAGCAGCTTCTCGATATCGCCCGCGATCTCGCCCGGCACCGTCTGCGGCGCGTAGCGCTTGACGACTTCGCCGTTGCGGTCGACCAGGAACTTGGTGAAGTTCCATTTGATGGCTTCCGTGCCGAGCACGCCCGGTTTTTCACCTTTTAGGTGCTTGTAGAGCGGATGCGCGTTGTCGCCGTTGACGTCGATCTTGGCGAACATCGGGAAGGTGACGCCGTAGTTCTTTTCGCAGAAGGCGCCGATCTCCGCTTCGGTGCCCGGTTCCTGCTTGCCGAACTGGTTGCACGGGAAGCCCAGCACGGCCAGGCCGCGCTCGCTGAACTGGCGGTGCAGCTCTTCCAGTCCCTTGTATTGCGGCGTGAAGCCGCAGGCGCTGGCGGTGTTGACGATGAGGAGGACCTTGCCGCGGAAGCGGTCGAGGTTCACGGGCTGGCCGTCCAGGGCGTTCGCGCTGAAATCGAAGACGTTCATGGTTGCTGCCTCTTGTAGGGAAAACGTGAAGTGTATGCCAAGGCGGCGAAGCGCACCGGCGCGCATTGAGGTGGCTCCGGTTGGCATGCATCGATCAAGCTGTCGATTGTTATCTTTTGTTACAAACATAAAGATGCGTGCGTGCGACAATCGCCGTCGCCCAAACTGTCGAGCAGTCTCCATGACCATCACACGCCACGCCGTACGCCCCCCCCGATCGACCCTGATCGCCCACCTCGTCGCTGGTGCCTTCCTCGCACCGCTTGCCCCGCTCGCAGCGGCACAACAGGCCCCGGCAGCGCCGGCCGGCCAGCCCGTGCCGGCCGCCGACGTGCCGCCGGCCGCCGCGGCGCCGGTCGCGTCCACCGTCACCGTCACCGCCACCAAGACGACCAACCGCATCGACCGCCAGTCCTACGACGTCAAGGCCGACCCGGCCACGTCGAACGACACCGTGGCCGACACGCTGAACAAGGTGCCGTCGGTCGGCGTCGACGCGGACGGCAACGTGACGCTGCGCGGCAGGAACAACGTGCAGATCCTGGTGGACGGCAAGCCGTCCGCGATGATGCAGGGCGAGAACCGCGCGGCCGCGCTCAATGCGCTGCCGGCGGCCGACCTCGAATCGGTGGAAGTCATCAACAACCCGGGCGCGCAGTTCGGCAACGAGGGCGGTGGCGGGCCGATCATCAACCTGGTGATGCGGCGCGAGCGCACTCCCGGCGGCTTCGGGGTGGTGAACGCTAACGTCGGTGCCGAGGGACGCTACAACAGCTCCGCTTTCGGCAGCTATACGACCGGCCGCTACAGCATGCAAGGCAGTGTCTTCCGCCGCGAAGACAAGCGCGAAACGAGCGGCGAGACCCGGCGCGAGCGGATCGACCCGGCCACCGACGCCATCGCGCGCAGCACCCAGGTCTCCAGCGGCGAGAACCGCAACGAATCGACCGGCTTCAACGGCGGCCTGACCTATAACCTGGGCGACAAGGACGTGGTCGGCGTCACCGCCAGCTTCTCCCAGCACCAGAACGAATCGGCGTCGGGCGAGCAGTACCGCAGCACGAACGCCGCCGGCATCGTCGACAACGAATACCTGCGCACCAGCCTGCGCGAGGGGAAGAACCGCAACTACAGCCTGGGCGGCCGCCTGGAGCACAAGGGCGAGCAGCCGGGCGAAGTCTTCAAGATGGACCTGCGCCTGTCGGGCTCGGAAGGCGACAGCGATGCGCGCCTCGCCAATGCCTACACGGTGCGCCCGGCATTTGCCACGGCGCCCAACAGCCGGCAGGAAAACCGCAACGAAACCCGGGTCGCAGACTTTACCGGCGACTACGAGCTGCCGGGCGAGCACGGCGTATTCAAGGCGGGCTACAAGGTGGCGCGCAACCGCAACGTGTTCGACAACGCCTACTTCGACATCGATTTGGGCACGGGAGGCGAACGCGTGAACACGGCGCGCACCAACCTGTTCGAGCTGACAGACACCACCTATGCGCTGTACGGCAGCTACCAGTGGCGCGTCAACGAGAAGTGGGGCGTGCTGGGCGGCCTGCGCGCCGAGTATGCGGACCTCGACATGAACCAGGTCACCACCGGCCAGCGCGCCAGCAACCATTACTTCGATGCGATCCCGAGCGCCTTCGTTACCTATGGCCTGTCGGACGACACCACGCTGCGCCTGAGCTACGCGCACCGCATCCGCCGCCCGAATGCCGGCGACCTGAACCCCTTCGTGGTGTACCGCGACGAGCTGAATCTCTCGTCGGGCAACCCGAACTTGCAGCCGACCAATTCCGATTCGCTCGAGCTGGGCATCGAGACCAAGCTGGGCAAGGTGGACACCAACGTGCGCCTGTACGCGCGCCGCGATTCCGACCTGATCTCCGAGCGCCGCTTCCTGCTGGCCAACGACGTGGTGCTGACCACCCGCGAGAACGCCGGCAGCAGCCGCTCGGGCGGCCTGGAATTCAACTTCAGCGGCCGCGCCACGCCGAAGCTGATGCTCAACGTGAACGGCAACATCGGCTACGCGGAACAGACCGTGCTGGGTAGCGCGATCGCCGACAAGCGCTCGGCGACCTCGGTCAGCGGCCGTGCGCGCGTGAGCTACCAGATGGACGCCGCCAACACCTTCCAGCTGATGCTCAACGCGCAGGGCAAGACCCTGTTCGGCGAGGGCTACCGCGAGCCGCAGCGCACGGCCGACGCCAGCTACCGCCGCAACCTGACCCAGGCCCTGACCCTGGTCGTCAACGTCAACGACCTGTTCGATTCGCAGAAGATGGAGATGGTCACCGAGACCGACCGCCTGCGCGAGTACAGCATCCGCCGCTTCGGCGGCCGCATGGCCTACGTGGGGCTGTCGTACCGCTTCGGCAGTTTCGGCGGCGCCGGCGGACAGCGCCGGCCGATGTTCATGGGGCCGGGCGGTCCCGGCGGCCCCGGCGGTCCGGGCGGTCCGGTCTTCATCGGCCCCGGCCGCTGATACGCCGGTTAGAGAATGACAAAGGGCGCCGCGGCGCCCTTTGTCATTCCTGCCTCTTTACTGCTTCATTACTGCCGCCTCAGACGATCCCGAGGTGATCCATCCCGGTCGAAAAATCGCGGTTCTTCGCGTGCTTGCTGTTGAGCTTGATGTTCAGGCGCAGGTCGTTGACCGAATCCGCGTTGCGCAGCGCGTCTTCATACGAGATCTTGTCGGCCTCGTACAGGTCGAACAGGGCCTGGTCGAAAGTCTGCATGCCCAGCTCGCGCGACTTCTTCATGATCTCCTTGATCTCGTGGACTTCGCCCTTGAAGATCAGGTCGGAGATGAGCGGGGAGTTCAGCAGGATCTCCATCGCCACCACGCGGCCCTTGGCTTCCTTTTTCGGGATCAGGCGCTGCGAGATCAGGCCCTTCAGGTTGAGCGACAGGTCCATCAGCAGCTGCTGGCGGCGCTCCTCGGGGAAGAAGTTGATGATGCGGTCCAGCGCCTGGTTGGCGCTGTTGGCGTGCAGCGTGGCCAGGCACAGGTGGCCGGTTTCGGCAAACGCAATCGCGTGCTCCATCGTCTCGCGGTCGCGGATCTCGCCGATCTGGATCACGTCCGGCGCCTGGCGCAGGGAGTTCTTCAGCGCCGCCTCGAAGCTGTCGGTGTCCACGCCCACTTCGCGCTGGGTGATGACGCAGTTGCGGTGCGGGTGGACGAATTCGACCGGGTCCTCGATGGTGATGATGTGGCCGTGGCTGTTCTCGTTGCGGTAGCCGACCATCGCGGCCAGCGTCGTCGATTTACCGGAGCCGGTGGCGCCGACCATGATGACCAGGCCGCGCTTGGTCATGATCACGTCCTTCAGCGTCTCGGGCAGGTCGAGGTCCTCGAACTTCGGGATGGTGGTGGTGATCACGCGCAGCACCATGCCCACGCAGCCCATCTGCATGAAGGCCGAGACGCGGAAGCGTCCCAGGTCGCCCGGGCTGATCGCGAAGTTCGCTTCCTTGGTCAGTTCGAAGCCGGCGGCCTGCTTGTCGTTCATGATGGCGCGCGCCAGGTCGGCCGTGTGGTTGCCGGTGAGGGCCTGGCTCGACACCGGCGTCATCTTGCCGTCGATCTTGATCGCCGGCGGGAAGCCGGCGGTGATGAACAGGTCCGACCCGCCCTTGCTGGTCATGAGGCGCAGCAGGTCGAACATGAACTTGGATGCCTGGTCGCGTTCCATTGCTGCTCCTTAGCCGGGGAAGTTTTCGGGGATCTTTGCGGCCGAGCGGGCGGCGGCGCTGGAGATGATGTTGCGGCGTACCAGGTCGGTCAGGTTCTGGTCGAGCGTCTGCATGCCGACGCTGCTGCCGGTCTGGATCGCCGAATACATCTGCGCGATCTTCGCTTCGCGGATCAGGTTGCGGATCGCCGGGGTGCCGATCATGATCTCGTGCGCCGCCACGCGGCCCGAGCCGTCCTTGGTTTTCAGGAGGGTCTGCGAGATGACGGCCTGCAGCGACTCCGACAGCATCGCGCGCACCATCTCCTTTTCTTCGGCCGGGAACACGTCGACGATACGGTCGATGGTCTTGGCCGCCGACGAGGTGTGCAGGGTGCCGAACACCAGGTGGCCGGTTTCCGCCGCCGACAGGGCCAGGCGGATGGTTTCCAGGTCGCGCAGTTCGCCGACCAGGATGCAGTCCGGGTCTTCGCGCAGCGCCGAGCGCAGCGCGTTGTTGAAGGACAGCGTGTGCGGGCCGACTTCGCGCTGGTTGATCAGGCACTTCTTGGAGTCGTGCACGAATTCGATCGGGTCCTCGATGGTGAGGATGTGACCGTACTCGTTTTCGTTGAGGTGGTTCACCATCGCCGCCAGGGTGGTCGACTTGCCCGAGCCGGTCGGGCCGGTGACGAGCACCAGGCCGCGCGGCTTGAGGGCGAGCTCGCTGAAGATCCTGGGCGCGTTCAGCTCTTCCAGCGACAGGATCTTGGACGGGATGGTGCGCAGCACGGCGGAGGCGCCGCGCTCCTGGTTGAAGGCGTTGACGCGGAAGCGCGCCAGGCCGGGGATCGCGAACGAGAAGTCGCACTCCAGCACTTCCTCGTACTGCTTGCGCTGGCCGTCGTTCATGATGTCATAGATCATCCCGTGCACGTCCTTGTGCTCGAGCGGCGGCAGGTTGATGCGGCGTACGTCGCCATGCACGCGGATCATCGGCGGCAGGCCGGCCGAGAGGTGCAGGTCCGAGGCCTTGTTCTTGACCGAGAAGGCAAGTAATTCCGAAATGTCCATTGTTATAATCCCTGTGCCGTGAGTGGAGCCAGGCAAAGGACCTCGTCTCGACTCAAAAATATTTCCTATAGAAAACCATTATGTCCACAATCGCTGCCAACTTGCAAGCTGTCGAAGCGACAATCGGAGCCGCTTGTACCTCTGCCGGAAGGGCGAGAAACGAAGTGCAATTACTGGCTGTTTCGAAGACTTTCCCAGCGGAGGCCGTAGTCGAGGCGATGGCGGCGGGGCAGCGCGCGTTTGGCGAAAACTATCTGCAGGAAGCGCTCGACAAGATGCAGGAAGTGGCGCGCCTGCAACCTGCCACGCCGGTCGAATGGCATTTCATCGGGCCGATCCAGAGCAACAAGACGCGGCCGATCGCCGCCCACTTCGACTGGGTACACACGGTGGAGCGCCTGAAGATCGCGCAGCGCCTGTCGGAGCAGCGTCCGCCGGAGCTTGGCCCGCTCGACATCTGCCTGCAGGTGAACATCAGCGGCGAGGCCAGCAAGAGCGGCGCCGGCGAAGACGAACTGCCCGAGCTGGCGCGCCAGGTCGCGGCCTTGCCGAACCTGCGACTGCGCGGCCTGATGGCCATTCCCGAACGCGCCAACGACGAGGCGCAGCAGCGCGCCGCGTTCGCGCGCCTGCGCGCCTTGTTCGACGCCCTGCGTGCGCAAGGCATGGCACTCGATACGCTGTCGATGGGCATGTCGGGCGACCTTGGCGCGGCCATTGCGGAAGGCGCGACCATCGTGCGTGTCGGCAGTGCCATCTTTGGTGCGCGGAACTATGAATAATACTCACGAATAATAACTATCTTTAATGAATGGGAATCACGAATGAAGGTGGCCGAATGAAGATCGCATTTATCGGTGGCGGCAACATGGCCACGGCCCTGATCGCCGGCCTGGCCGGCCAGCTCACCGGCGCCGGCAGCCTGCATGTGGTCGATCCCAACACCGAGGCGCTCGAGCGCCTGGCCAGCCAGTACGGCGTGAGCACGGCAGCGTCCATCGACGTGCAGGTGGGGAGCGCCGATGTCGTCGTGCTGGCGGTGAAGCCGCAGCAGATGCGCGAGGTTGCCGCCAGCCTGGCGCCGCAGCTCGGCAACCAGCCGCTGGTGCTGTCGATCGCGGCCGGCATCCGCATCGCCGACCTGGGGCGCTGGCTGGGAGGCTACACCCGTATCGTACGCGCGATGCCGAATACGCCGGCGCTGATCGCCATGGGCATCACCGGCATGGTGGCGGGCCCGGACGTCGACGCCGCGCAGCGCCAGGCCGCCGACAACGTGATGCGCGCGGTCGGCCAGACCGTGTGGCTCGCCGACGAGAGCCTGATCGACCCGGTGACGGCAGTGTCGGGCAGCGGCCCGGCCTACGTCTTCTACTTCCTGGAAGCGATGCAGCAGGCGGCCGTCGAGATGGGACTGGATGCGGAGCAGGGGAAGGCACTGGCGCTGGCCACGTTCACCGGCGCGGCCCAGCTGGCGGCGCAATCCGGCGACCCGGTGGAGGTGCTGCGCCAGCGCGTGACCTCGAAGGGCGGCACCACGCATGCGGCGATTTCCAGCATGGAGGCGGCGGGGGTGAAGGACGCGATCGTCGCGGCGATGAAGGCCGCTGCGGACCGGGGGCGCGAGCTGGGGGACGAGCTCGGGAAAGACTGGTAGGGTGGTCGGCTCCGCCGACCGCGCGTTCAACTAATGCCGGAATGGATGCGAAGTGTCCAAGCACGCACTGCTTGAACGCGCGGCCGGCAAAGCGTGATCTGGTCCACTGGACCAGATCACGCCTACGGGTTCGTGCTTATTTACGGCCGATGGTCAGCTGCTTGATCGCCTGCTGCTGGCCGTCGTCGACCGCACGCACTTCCACGGTCCACGGGCCCTTGCCCGACATCGATACCGCCTTCGAGAACACCAGCGCCTCGCCCTGCTGGACGAAGGCCGACCTGTCGAAGCTGTGGATCACCTTGCCGTTGCTGGCGAGGACCCGCAGGTCCGCCGCGGTCACGCTGGCAATGCCGTTGCCGTCGGCGACTTTCGCATTGATCGTCACCGGCTGGTCGCCGCTGACTTTCATCGCGCTGGCGCTCAGTTCCGCGGTCGGCGGGACGTTGTTCGGCACCGTCACCTCGTACTTGCCCGTGTAGTTGGTCGACAACAGGTTCACGCGCCCGTCGATCCGCACATGCCACTCGCCGGCGACCGGGAACTTGACGTCGACCGAGCGGTAGTTCTGCAGCGTCGTCAGGCCGGCCGACTGGGCCGCGAAACCGGTGCCGGTGCGCGGGTCGACGCCCGGCGGGTACAGGGTGATGTAGAGGTTGTTCACCTCGAGATCCCATTTGGCATCGGCGAACAGTTTCTGTGCACCCGGCTCGACCGTGATCTTGTGCAGGCCATAACCCGTGTTGGTCTGGAACGAATTCAATGCCGCCGCGCCGGAATAGGTGCCGTCGATCACGCGTACCGGGCCCGGGTTGTATTTCACCAAGTCGCCCGCCGTGACCGCGGCCGGGATGTTGCCGGCATTGACGGCGTCGACCGCCTTGCGGGTATCGACGAAGCCCGCGCCCGCATCATGGGTGTCGTAGCCGGCCATGATCTCCTTGTTGGCGGTGACTTCGAGCAGGCGGATCACGTCCAGCGGCGACAGGCGCGGCCCGCCTTTCGCGTCCTGCGCCTGGTGCACCAGCGCCGCGATGCCGCTCACGTGCGGCGTCGCCATCGAGGTGCCCGAGGCCGCGCCGTAGTTGGTGCCGCTGGCGGTCATCGGGTGCAGCGGGTTCTGGCTTGATACGATGTTCTCGCCCGGCGCCACGATGCTTGGGCGGTCGATGCCGAGCGGACGCGCGGCGTGGTCCCAGGTGGCCTGTTCCTCGGCGCTGGCGGCGAGGAAGAGCTGCAGGTTGGCCAGGGCCAGTTCGCGGTCGTGGTTGCCGTCCGGCCGGCCGCGCGACGAGAAGCCGGTTACACCATAGGCCTTGTTGGTGGCGCCGATGCCCAGGCCGTAGGGGGCGTTCGAATACGGGTTCATCGTGTTCGGACCCGCGCCGTCGTTGCCGGCCGCGAAGATCGACAGGATGCCCTGCTCGTAGGCCAGGCGCGAGGCGACGTTGGTCGAGCGGTTGGGGTTGAAGGGCTCGTAGGTGGAGCTGCCCCAGGAATTGCTGAGGATGCGGATGTCGGCGACGCCGTCGCGCTTGCTGGCGATCACGTGGTCGTAGGCTTCCAGCGTGAACGGCAGGTTGATGCCGGCGCTGGCGCCGTAGCTGATGATGGTCGCCTTGGGCGCCATGCCGCGCAGGTTGCCGTCGGAATCCACCCCGGTGCCGGCGATGGTGCCGATGCAGTGGGTGCCGTGGCCGTACTCGTCGGTGTTCCAGTGGGTGCCGAGGCCGCCGATGTGGCGTTCGACGATCGAGGTCTCGACGTCGATGCCGTCCGGCGTCAGCGACACGTACACCTGGGTCGGGTCGATGCCCAGCGCACCTGCCACCGCATAGTTTTTCTTCACGTTGCCGAGGTCCGGATGCAGGCCGTCGGCGCCGGTGTCGATGACCGCCACCGTCACGCCCGCGCCGTCCAGGCCCAGCACGCGCTGCACTTCCTCGGCGCGGGTCAGGGCGCGCCCCTCGGCGTTGAACAGGCGCTGGGTGCGGCTCGGCTCGATGAAGCGGGTCTCGGCCCAGCCGGCGACCTTGCTGATCTCGTCCTTGGTCAGCAGCATGCGCGCCATCGGCAGCACCTTGTAGGTCTTGAACTTGCGCCCGAGGACGGACAGGCGCGATGCGCTTTCCTTCTTGTCGAACACGACGATGACGTCGTAGTAGACGTTGGCGAGCTGCTTGTTCAGTTCCTGGACGAACAGCGAATCGATCTTGGCGGTGAGGGGCACGGCGGAGGTGCCTGGCAGGATGCCGGTGATGGCAGCGTTGGCGACCGGGCCTTGTGCGCCCAGGGCCATGACGAGTGCTGCGACGAGTGCGAAACGACGACGGGATGTACTCACGAATTGCTCCTCTTGATCTGGTTTCAGTCTCCGGGATGCTTCAGGGTGCTACGCGGCATTTCCGTGTGCCGCTTGATGAGTATTCCGTCGGAAATGTCAATACGTCAAAGGTGCATACATACGTTTCGCAATATTTTTTCGATAGCGCGTAAAGCGTTGCTTTCCCGCCAATATTCAACCGTGCGCGAGGGTGCTTGTGCTAGATATTGATGAGCTTGCTGGAGGCGGGCGAACGGCGGGAAAAAAGGGCGAGCGGCGGGAGGGACGCTCCGGCGGGAGCGTCCAGGAAAGGAGAGCCGGGCAGGATGCCCGGCGGCAAGGTGGATCAGTGGACTTCGAAGCCCTTCCAGCGCAGCACCGGAAGGAGCTTCTGGGCGAACTTGTAGGCCGAGACGGCCGCCGTCGCGGTGCCCACCGCCCACTTGGGCCGGACGATGAACAGGCCGGCGGCAATGCCGGCAACGATCAGCGCTGTCTTCTGGTGGCGCACGGCGTAGGCGGGAATCGCCCCCAGGGTGGCGGGCGAGGCCAGGGTGGCCACTTCCTGCGCCACCAGGGCGCGCTGGTCGGCGCAGCGGGCCACCAGCGCCTCGCGGCGGGCGGCCAGTTCCAGGGATTTAGTGCCCATCCGGGTGTTCTCCTTCCGCGTGCACGTCCATGTGCCCGCCCTTGAGCGCCGCCGCGTCCTTGCGCAGTTCCGCCAGGGTGGCGGGCAGCAGCGGCGGACGCGAGGCCAGGCCGGCACGCAGCTTCATGGCCGCGAACGCGGCGCCCAACCCGAACAGGACGGCCATGCCGCCTACCGCCGCCAGGCGATGGGTGTCCCAGAACAGCACCAGCACGAACAGCACGACGAGGCCCAGGAAAAACAGCGCCATGACGGCCGCCGCCGCCGCCCACGCAAGGTAGCCGAGCAGGCGCTGCGTGCTTTCCTGGAGCTCGATGGCTGCCAGTTCCAGGCGCGTGCGCGCCAGGTCCAGCATGGTGGCGCCAAACTGCCGGATGCCGGCCGCGATCGTCATGGCTTAGCGCCGGGCGATCAGCATGCCGATCACGATGCCGACCGCGGCACCCAGGCCCACCGACTTCCATGGGTGGTCGTGCACGTATTCGTCGGTCACGCGCGCGGCTTCCCTGGTCTTCTCGACCACCGTGTGCTGGTAATCGGCCAGGCCTTCCTTGGCGGCCGACAGGGTCTGCTCGAACTTTTCCTTGGCTGCCAGCAGCTCGTCACCGGTGAGCTGCCCGCCGTTGCGCAGCCACGCTTCGGCGTCCTGGATCACGTTCTTCAGGTCCGACAGCAGTTGTTCGCGGGTGCCGGTTTGGGTAGGAATTTTCTCCATCATGCTGAACCTCTTTAGGTGTGAATGAATGCCTTTCGTGCAATATTACCTGAATGCATAGTCTAGTGCGACACCGCTGAACAATGCTGCGCCAAGCCAGTTGTTGTGACGGAAAGCCTTGAAGCAATCCATGCGGTCGCGGTGGCGGATCAGGGTGTAGTGGTACAGGGCGATTCCCGCCGCGACCACGATGCCGGCCACGAACCACCAGCGCAGCCCCAGGTACCAGCCGCACACCAGGTCGATGGCCAGCGCCGCGCCATAGCACAGCATCACGGCGGCCACGTCGAAGCGGCCGAAGGTGATGGCAGAGGTGCGGATGCCGATCTTCAGGTCGTCGTCGCGGTCGACCATGGCGTATTCGGTGTCGTAGGCCACGGCCCAGAACACGTTCGCCACCAGCAGCCACCAGGCCACCGCCGGTACCTCGTTCTGCACCGCGGCGAAAGCCATCGGGATGCCGAAGCCGAACGCGATGCCCAGGTAGGCCTGCGGAATCGCGAAGAAGCGCTTGAAGTAGGGGTAGGTGCCGGCCACGATCAGCGCCAGCACCGACAGCTGCTTGGTCAGCGTGTTCAGGGGCAGGATCAGGAGAAAGGACACCAGCGACAGCACGGCCGCCACCATCACGGCTTCCCAGCCGCGGATCTTGCCGCTGGTGAGCGGGCGGTCCACGGTGCGTTTCACGTGCTTGTCGAAGTCGCGATCGGCGTAGTCGTTGATGGCGCAGCCTGCCGAGCGCATCAGGGCCGTGCCGAGCACGAAGATCGCCAGCACCGTCATGCTTGGTGTCCCGCCGGAGGCCATCCACAGCGCCCACAGGGTAGGCCACAGCAGCAGGAGGATGCCGATCGGCTTGTCGGCACGGACCAGGCGGAAATAGAGCGCCAACTTGTTCATGAATCGCGTTGTCTTGGCTAGCAAGAATTGTTGAGCAGAAGACAGGGATTCTAAAGCTTTTGGCGGATCGGCGCGGCATGCACTTCCAAGGCGGCCATGCATTCCGCCCTGGCGCCCATGTTTCCGGAAATGTTGCCATTTTGTTGTCATGGAGCCGACATGTTCGTTTGTTTTAATGCATCGGCTTGCCCGGTTACGGATGAGCAGCCAGCCCGGCAACGCTCCGGGTGGCGCAACCAGATCAAGCTGCAGGGGGGAATCGGCTCCATGCCCGCGGCTCCACACTCACATGGAGAATCACAATGACTGACAAGGACATCTCGCCACAGGACGTCTCGCCAACCAGGCGCAACCTGCTCAAGGGCCTCGCCGGCTCGACCGCGTTGCCCTTCATCGGCGCCTTCGCCGCGCTGCAGGCCCAGCAGGCCATGGCCGCCAACGGCGCCACCGCCCTGGTGGACAGCCCGTACGGTCCGATCGCCCCGGTGAACGACCTCACCACCGGCCTGCCGCTGCTGCAGCTGCCGGCCGGCTTCACCTACAAGAGCTTCGGCTGGCGCGGCGACCTGATGACCGACGGCAAAGCTTGCCCGGGCGGCCACGACGGCATGGGCGTGGTCCTGTCGCGCAAGGTCGGCCGCAGCACCGAGCTGGTCCTCATCCGCAACCACGAGATCGGCGGCAGCGCGCCAAGCAACTTCCTGAACGCGATCGGCGTGTACGACAGTGGCGCCGTCAGCGCGACTTCGGGCAACCGCTTCGGCGGCGGCACCACCAACCTGCTGTTCCGCGACGGTAACTGGGTCAGCATGACCCCGAGCCTGGGCGGCACCCAGACCAACTGCGCGGGCGGCATCACCCCGTGGGGCACCTGGCTGACCTGCGAGGAAGTCGGTTCGGACGCCGTCAGCGCGTCGGGCAAGAAGCACGGCTACGTGTTCGAAGTGCATTCGGACCCGGCGCGCACCACCGGC
Organism: Massilia consociata; assembly: GCF_042432755.1. NCBI lineage: Bacteria > Pseudomonadati > Pseudomonadota > Betaproteobacteria > Burkholderiales > Oxalobacteraceae > Massilia > Massilia consociata. The sequence continues at coordinate 292,018 of NZ_JBHLWP010000006.1, read as the reverse complement.
CAGCCGATCGTCGGCATGGGCCGTTTCGCGCACGAAGCCGCCGCCGTCGACCCGGCCACCTGCATCGTGTACCAGACCGAGGATTCGTCCGGCAAGTCGGGCTTCTACCGCTACATCCCGGACATCACGACGGGCGCGCCGGGCACGCTGGCAATGGGCGGCGTGCTGCAGATGGCCAAGGTCAAGGGCATCAACAACGTCAACCTGGCCACCATGCCGGTCGACGCGAAGTACGAACTGGAATGGGTGAACATCGCCAATCCGGACGCCAACCGCGGCGACGCCGTCGGCCTGAGCGGCGTGCGCATCACCAATGCCGCCGGCCCCTTCGTGCAGGGCTGGGTGCAGGGCGCGGCGCGCATGAACCGCGGCGAAGGCATCTGGTATGCGCAAGGCAAGGTGTACGTGATGGACACGGCGGGCGGCCCCGTCCAGCGCGGCACCATCTGGGAGCTCGACCTGGCCACGCAGGTGCTTAAGTGCATCTACGCGAGCCCGAGCCCGCTGGTCGGCAACATGGGCGACAACCTGACCGTCAGCCCGCGCAACGCGATCCTGATCTGCGAAGACGCCTCGACCGCCGCGACCGACAGCTTCGGCTTCGGCCAGCGCCTGATGGGCCTCACCGGCCTGGGCGACGCCTACATCTTCGCCAAGAACAACATCGTCCTGACCGCCGCCCAGCTGCAGGGCGCAGGCAAGCTGGCCTCGCTTGCGGGCGACCAGCGCGGCAACGAGTTCGCCGGCGCCTGCTTCGACCCGACCGGCCGCTACCTGTTCGTCAACATCCAGACCCCGGGCGTGACCTTCGCCATCACCGGCCCCTGGGCCAAAGGGCCGCTGTAAGCCATCTTCCGACCATTTTTGGAGCATCCATGAACATCGCCAAACTGCTTTCCTTCGCTGCCGCGCTGACCCTGTCCTGCGCCGCCAATGCAGCCGTGCTGACCAGCACCACCGGCAGCAACACCGTTGACGACTACAGCGCACCGGGCCTGGTCTCGTTCGACCTCGACCTGCAGAACTTCAGCACCACCACGCTGAACTTCGTGCTGGAGGCCGACGACCTGCAAGGGCCGCTGAGCTTCAACGCCCTGGTGCGCAACCTGACGGGCGCCGACCTGAGCCGCTTTACCTTCAGCCTGCAGGGCATCCGTTTCGGCGCCGCCGGCAGCGTGGCCTCGGACTTCACCACCGTGCGCGCGGTGAACGCCGGCGCCCTTGCCGCCGCCATCGACTTCAGCACGCCGGTCTATACCGAGTTCCAGTTCGGTAATGTCCTGGGCAATGGCCGGGACTGGCTGCTGGACACCGCCGGCCTGCGCGCGGGCGACCGCTTCACCATCACCGCCGCCGTGCCCGAACCGTCGTCGGCCGCGCTGGTGCTGCCGATGCTGTGCATGGCCGGCCTGATGGCCGCGCGCCGCCGCAGGAAGGACTGAGCGCTGAACAGGCTTGGCTGCCCCGCGCAGCCAGGCCTGCCACGGCCGCGCCGGCCTGCGCGAGGGGCATCGACAGGAGGGCAAGGCCGGCAGCGAGGAGGGGTCTCAGGATCATATCGGTCCGTGAATGTGATGAGCCGGACAGCATACCGCATTGCCGGGCGCCGCCGTGGACCGTCGGCGGATCCGGCTACAATGGACGCTTACCTGACTGAAGACTGAATCATGCACATCTGGGTCGATGCCGACGCCTGTCCTGCGGTGATCAAGGACATCCTGTTCCGCGTGGCGGAGCGCCTGCAACTGAACGTCACGTTGGTGGCCAACCAGTTGGTCCGGGTGCCCGGCTCGCGCTTCATCCGCGCCCTGCAGGTGCCGGCGGGCGCCGACGCGGCCGATGCCGAGATCGTCGCACGCGTACACAGCGGCGACATCGTCGTCACCGGCGACATCCCGCTGGCGGCGTTGGTGCTGGACAAGGGCGGGCTGCCGCTCAACCCGCGCGGCGAGTGGTACACGAAGGACACCATCGCCCAGCAGCTGAGCATGCGCGCCTTCATGGAAGAGCTGCGCGGCAGCGGCGTCGATACCGGCGGGCCGGCGGCTTTCAGCCAGGCCGACAGCCGGAACTTCGCCAATGCGCTCGACCGGCAACTGGCGCGCCAGCGCACCGGACGCTGAGCGCTGCGCAGCATGAAAAAAGGAGCCTTGCGGCTCCTTTCCATGTCTGCAAAGCGCGCTTCAGTGCTGCTTGCGCGACTTGCGGGCCATCGCCCCGGCTGCCATGAAGCCCAGCAGCATGAGCGGCAGCGTGGCCGGCTCCGGCACCTGGCCCGGCGGCGTGCCGGCGACGGTGCAATCGCTGCAGATCCACAGCTGCTCGGCGCCGGCATTGTTGCCGGTATAGCGCACGTCCACCGACAGGAAGTAGTTGCCTGCAATGAGGTTCTGGACGGCGTTGCTCAGGGTCTGGTTGTAGGCTGCGAACTCGGCATTGTTGGTCCCGAGGTTGTTTTCCACGAAGTAGCCGTTGGTGCCGCAAGATGTGGCGTTCCGGGCCGTGCCCACGTTGTAGGAAGCGCCCGTCGTCTTGTCGACGCAGAAATTGCCCACGACAGGAACATAGGCGCTCGGGACAGGCGCACTGCAGCCGCTGCCGGTGCTCAGTTCAAAGCACAGGCCGTTGACCGTGTTGCCGGACCCGTCGATGATGCGTGCCTGGCCCCAGACATTGATCCACTGGTTGGCGCCGGAACCCTGTTGGTTATTGTCGAACAGGAAGACCAGATCATTGCCATTGAGGTAGTTGCGCAGCAGATCGAGCGATATCTCCCAGGTGTTGGCGCGGTCGCCCGCGAACTGGCCGCCCGGGTCGCTCATCGTATAGGATGCGCCCTGGTTGCCGCGCGGGGTGAGGAACACCTCATCGACCGCGGCGCCGTTCGGGAACGGGCTGTTGCGGAAGTTCGTCATGCCGTTCGACCCACCGAGGATGACGGCCTGGTCGGCAATCTGGCCCGGTGAAGACTGCACCGGCAGGCCGGAACTCGGCAGGCAACGTGCATCGCCCGCTTGCGCGCATTGCTTGAGCAGGTCGAGCGAATAGATGTTGAAGCCGTTGTAGGTGCCAACGGACATTTCATTTGCTGCGGGCAAGGTCAACTGCGTTGCCTGAGCAGCCCCTGCCAGGAACAACAGGCCAGCAAAGACCTGTGTTTTAAACAGTTTCATGGATTACCCCTGTAGTTTGGTTAAAAATCGTAAATACGATATGCAATAAGCGTGCCTTCACGCTAATACCTCATATATTCAAGGACTTAAGGCGGGCAGGGGTATTGGGCGGGACCCAGATGTAAGGTATACCGACAGTTACTTATTAATTATAAGTAATTGTATTGCATTTTGGAAGCATTTGAGAGCAGATTGCAGTTATTTGCGGTAAGAAATAACGCATGAGGCAGGGCCGGTATCGTGAAGGGCCGTCGGGATGCGGTGCCGGAGGCGCCGAGCAGGCAGGCGTTGACAGCCTGCCGCGATCCTCAAGCGGCCGCTTCGAGCGCCGCCATGTCCACGCCGGGCAGCTTGCACTCGCCGACCGCCTGCGCCACCGCATCGATCGCGGCGCGCCGCGTGAAGCTCTTGCGCCAGAGGATGACCACGCGGCGCGACGGCGCCGGATGCGCGAACGGGACGTAGGTCAGCAGGCCGTTCGGGTCGTTCATGTCGGCCACCGAGGCGCGCGGCAGCACGGTCAGGCCGATGCCGCTGGCCACCATGTGGCGGATCGTCTCGAGCGACGAGCCTTCGAAGGTGCGCTGCATGCCGTTGCCGGGAGAAGAGTAGCGCGCCATTTCCGGGCACACTTCCAGCACCTGGTCGCGGAAGCAGTGGCCCGCGCCCAGCAGCAGCATGGTCTCCAGCTTCAGGTCGTCCGCCGGAATTTCCTTGCGGCCTGCCCAGGGATGCGAGCGGGGCATGGCGACGACAAACGGTTCGTCGTACAGCGTCTGCATCGACATGCCGTGATCCGGCAGCGGCAGCGCCACGATGGCGGCGTCGAGCTCACCCTGGCGCAGCAGTTCGAGCAGCTTGTGGGTGTAGTTTTCCTGCAGTACCAGCGGCATCTGCGGCACGGTGTCGATCAGGCGTTTCACCAATGGCGGAAGCAGGTAGGGGCCGATCGTATAGATCACGCCAAGCCGGAGGGGGCCGGCCAGCGGGTCCTTGTTCTGCTTTGCCAGTTCCTTAATGGCGGCGGTCTGTTCCAGCACGCGCTCGGCCTGGGCCACGATCTGCGCGCCCAGCGGCGTGACGGAAACCTCGGAGCCGCCGCGTTCGAACAGCGTCACCCCGAGTTCGTCCTCGAGCTTCTTGATGGCGACGGAGAGGGTGGGCTGGGCCACGAAGCAGGCTTCGGCGGCATGGCCGAAGTGTTTGGCGCGCGCGACGGCGACGATGTATTTCAGCTCGGTCAGTGTCATAGGTTCTCTTGCCCAGGATGTCACGGCTGCATTGACGCTCATCCTGACACAATGTTGGCTTTTAGTCAGCCAGGATTTCATATTCTATCGAAATCAGCGGCGGTGCATCCCGGCAGGCGCTTCTTCATCGACACTTCCTCGATATAATTGCCATGCAGGATTTTTCTCCTGCGCTCTCGAGAGGTTCCCATGTCATCGACGTTCGGCCCGGCGGAAGCCCAGGCCTACATCCACAAGCTGCTCACGGTGATGCACCACCAGGGCGGCTCCGACCTGTTCATCTCCAGCGATTTCCCGCCCAGCATGAAACACCAGGGCGCCATGAAGCCCTTGAGCCAGCAGCGCCTGTCCGGCGAGGTCACGCGCGCGCTTGCCCTGTCGCTCATGAACGAGCGCCAGCGCCTTGAATTCGAAGCCGAGATGGAGTGCAATTTCGCGATCTCGCTGCCCGGCGTGTGCCGCTTCCGCGTGAATGTCTTCGTGCAGCAGCAGAGCGTGGGCATGGTGGTGCGCACCATCGCTTCCGAGATCCCGAATTTCGAGAAGCTCGACCTGCCCGAAGTGCTCAAGGATGTCGTCATGACCAAGCGCGGCCTGGTGCTGGTGGTGGGCGGCACCGGTTCCGGCAAGTCGACCACGCTGGCGGCGATGATCGACTACCGCAACAGCAACTCGGCCGGCCACATCATCACGGTCGAAGACCCGGTCGAGTACGTCCACAAGAACAAGAACTGCCTGGTCACGCACCGCGAAGTGGGCGTGGACACGCATTCCTGGCACAACGCCCTGAAAAACACGCTGCGCCAGGCGCCGGACGTGATCCTGATCGGCGAGATTCGCGATACCGAGACCATGGAACACGCGATCGCCTTTGCCGAGACCGGCCACCTGTGCCTGGGTACCCTGCACGCGAACAACGCCAACCAGACCCTGGATCGCATCATCAACTTCTTCCCGGAAGAGCGCCGCAACCAGCTCCTGATGGACCTGTCGTCCAATTTGCGCGCGGTGGTCTCGCAGCGCCTGATCCGCCTTGAAGACGGCAAGGGCCGCAAGGCCGCCATCGAGATCCTGCTGAACACGCCGACCATCGGCGAGATGATCCTGAAGGGGAACTTCCAGAACATCAAGGAGATCATGCACAAGTCGCGCGAACTGGGCATGTGCACCTTCGACCAGGCCTTGTACGAACTCTATAACAAGGGTTATATCGGCTACGACGAGGCAATCCGCAATGCCGACTCGGCCAACGGCCTGCGCCTGCAGATCAAGCTGTCGGGCGAGCGCAAGGGTCCGATTGGTGCCGGCGCCAGGTCCACCGAGCTGTCGATGGCGATCGAGGAAGAACCGCAAGACGACGCACCCACCAACTGAGACTTATGCCAGCATTCGAAAACAAGATCTGCACGCGCGCCGAGCTGGCGCAGCGTATCGCCGCACTGCCGAAGCCGGTGGTGCTGACCAACGGCGTGTTCGACATCCTGCACCGCGGGCACGTGACCTACCTGGCGCAGGCGCGCGAACTGGGGGGCTCGCTGGTGGTCGCCGCCAACACCGATGCCTCGGTCAAGCGCCTGGGCAAGGGCGACGACCGCCCGCACAACACCCTGGCCGACCGCATGGCGGTGCTGGCGGCGCTGGAATCGGTCAGCCTGGTGGTGGACTTCGATGAAGACACCGCGCTCGCGGTGGTGCTGGAAGCGAAACCGGAAATCTACGCCAAGGGCGGCGACTACGACATGGCCGCCATCCCGGAAGGGCAGGCGGTGCTGGCCTATGGCGGCCGGGCCGTGGCCATCGATTTCGAGCACGATCGCTCGACGACCAAGCTGGTGGCGAAGATCCGCGGCTGAGCAGCGCTACCCGGCTCCGCCGATCGCGTCCCGCTGCCCATGTGGACAGCAGCGGAACCGCGACGCTCGGTCAAGGACGCGAAGCAAGCTTCAGTTCGGGTTCGGGCCGTTCGCGTACCAGCCGGATTTCCGGATTGGCCAGGTGCAGGGTCTGGGTCGGGTAGGCAAACTCGATGCCTTCTTCTTCGAAACGGTCGAACAGGGCGAAATTCATTGCCTGCTGCACGTCCATGTAGACACTGTAGTCCGGCGATTGCACGATGTAGACGACCTCGAAGTCGAGCGAGGAGGCGCCGTAGGACTTGAAGTGCGCACGGTCGAACTTCACCTGCGGCTGCGCCTCCACGACCTCGCGCAGGATGCCCGGGATGGCGCGCAGCTGCTGTTTGCTGGTTTCGTAGGTGACGCCGATGCCGAACACGATGCGGCGCGTCTGCATGCGCTTGTAGTTGCGGATCCGGCTCTGGAGCAGGTCGCTGTTCGAGAACACGATCTGTTCGCCGCCCAGGCCGCGGATGCGGGTCGTCTTCAGGCCGACGTATTCCACGTTGCCTGCCAGGTCGTCGACGGTAATGAAGTCGCCGACCACGAAAGGCTTGTCGAGCACGATCGACAGCGAGGAAAACAGGTCGCCCAGGATGTTCTGCATCGCCAGCGCGACGGCGACGCCGCCGATGCCGAGGCTGGCCACCAGCGTGGTGATGTTGACGCCGAAGTTATCCAGGATCATCAGGATGATGACCGCCCAGATCACGGTGCGTGCCACGAAGCCCAGCGCGGCAGTGGAGGTGGCGGCTGCCGCATCCTGTCCGGCGCGCCGGGTGCGGTAGAAATGCAGCCAGCCATGGACGGCCACGTCACCCCAGCGTGCAACCTGCAATAGCAGCGTGGCGATCGCCAGGTGCGACATCAGGGTCGTGTTCTTCGCCGGCAGCGTCAGCCAGTGGGAGCCCGCATAAAGGCCCATCAACAGGATGAACAGGGGATGGGTGGCCGAGAGCACCCGGATGGTCAGGTCGTCCAGCCAGGTGGCGGTGTGGGCCGCAAATTTTTCCAACCGGCGTACCACCAGCACCTTGACCCCGTAGAGCAGCACGCAGGTGGCGATGGCGATGCTGGCAGCGATCGACCAGGTCAGCAGGTCGTTACCCCATAAAACGGAATGCATGAAATTCCTTTCCGTTCGCGACTGTTGTTCAGATTGCCACAAGCTGGGTGGAGCATGGCGCACAAGCATGGCCAGGAAAGAGCTGCTGTCGCGATCAGCAGAGAGCACGGTTCGCCAGGCGGCGATGACAGAAGAAGGGGCGTACCGTACGGGACGGTACGCAGGACAAGGAGAAATTCGTGTCCAGGCCGGAGTGTAGCAGGAAAAATACATTCATACAAATGTAAGTGCTTGCACACAAGATATCAGGGCAGGTAAGCGGCCCCGGCTGCTATCATGTCCGCCCTTCAGGCGTGCGCGCCGGCTAGTTAAGATCGATAATGAGTGAAAGCGACAAGATGTTCGCGCCCCAGACCGAGGGGCGTATTACCAACCGTTTCAGCCTGCTGCTCGACAAGGCCGACGACGACGTGATCGACAGCAGCCTGCGCTCCGGCGTCGAGCTGCGCGGCGCCACCCCCTGGATCCTGATGTTCGCGATCCTGGTGGCCTCGATCGGCTTGAACATCAATTCGCCGGCAGTCATCATTGGGGCGATGCTGATTTCTCCGCTGATGGGGCCGATCGTCGGGATCGGCTATGGCATCGGCATCTATGATTTCACGCTGATCCGGCGCTCGCTCGCCAACCTCGGCATCGCCGCCGGCATCAGCCTGGCGACCTCGACCCTGTACTTCCTCCTCACGCCCCTCGACGAGGCGCAGTCGGAACTGCTGGCGCGCACCACGCCGACCCTGTGGGACGTCTTGATTGCCCTGACCGGCGGCCTGGCCGGCATCATCGGGATGACGCGGCGCGAGAAGTCGAATGTGATTCCGGGCGTGGCGATCGCCACCGCGCTGATGCCGCCGCTGTGCACCGCGGGCTACGGCCTGGCCAACGCCAACTGGGCGGTATTCGGCGGCGCCTTCTACCTGTTTTCGATCAACTGCGTCTTCATTGCGGTGGCGACCGTGATCGTCATCGAATACCTGCGCCTGCCGCACCGCAAGTTCGTCGACCAGCGCGTCGAGCGCCGCGTCAAGCGCACCTTGCTGATGGTGGTGATGCTGACCGGCCTGCCCAGCATCTACCTGGCGATCCAGCTGGTGGACAACGAGGTGTTCGGCAACCGCGCGCGCCAGTTCGTGCGCCAGGAATTCAGCGGCGGCGCTTCCCACGTCGTCGACACCAGTCTCAGTCCCCTGCAGCGCCGGATCGAACTGACCCTGATCGGCGCCCGCATGCCGGCGGCGGCGATCGCCGCGATCGAGAAGAAGCTGCCCCAGGCCGGCCTGGAAGGGGCGACCCTGGTGGTGAACCAGGCCGAGGACAGCCGCGTCGATGTCGGCGTGCTGAAGGCCGACATCCTGGCCGAGATCTACCGCGACACCCAGGAGGGCTTGCGCGAGCGCGACGCCACCATCGCCCAGCTGCGCGAGGAGCTGGCCAGGCGCGACGCGCAGCGCGACGCCTGGCGCGGGATCGCGGCCGACACCGGCGCCGAATTCGTCGCCCAGTATCCCGACTGTAAGGATGTGCTGATGGGCCTGGCCCTGCTGCCGGCCCGCGACGACCAGGCCGCAAGCGAGGTGCCGACCCTGACCGCCCGTTGCACGCGCACGCTGGCGCCGGCCGAGGTACAGCGCGCCCAGGCCTGGCTGGTGGCGCGCACCAAGACGGCGGGCGCGCAACTGATGCTGATTCCGCCGGCGCGCCGGCGCTGAGAGCAGTTCAGAGCCTCAGCGCTTCTTCTTTTCGCCAGCCGCGAACAGTTCGATCTTCTTGGTCGGGCCGGACACGATCAGGATGTCGGCCGGCAGGATGCGGGTTTCGGGCAGCGCATGCTGGAAATCCTCGTTGGCGCGCTTGACGCCGACGACGGTGACGCCGTAGCGCGAGCGCACGTGCGATTCCGCCAGGGCCTGGTTGTGGGTCCCGGGCGGCGCATGGATCTTCGCGATCGCGAAACCGTCCTCGAACTCGATGAAGTCCATCAGGCGGCCGGTGATCAGGTGCGCCACGCGCGCGCCCATGTCGGCCTCCGGGAAGATCACGTGATGGGCGCCGATGCGCTGGGCGAGCTGGCCGTGCTCCGGCGTCTGCGCCTTGATCCAGATATCCTTGATGCCGAGTTCGGTCAGCACCATCAGCGTCATCAGGCTGGCGGAGAGGTTGGAGCCGATGGCGACGATGGCGTGCGAGAAGTCGGCCACGCCCAGCTGGAGCATGATGTTCTCGTTGGTGGAGTCGGCCTGCACTGCATGGGTCAGCCGGTCGCCCCAGAACTGGACCAGGTCTTCCTTCTGGTCGATCCCCATGACGTCGTGCCCCAGGCGCATCAGCGACTGCGCGACGGCGCCGCCGAAGCGTCCGAGTCCGATGACGACAACGCTGTCGCTCGCCGAAAAGGCGAACTGTTCTGTAAAAATCCTACCCAACAATTGGATGTTCCTCCGGATAACGGTAAGGCATGCGCCGCTCGCCCAGCACGAGCGAGGTCGCGAGTGTGATGGTGCCGACCCGGCCGAAGAACATCAGCAGGGCCAGCAGTAATTGGCCCTCGGGGGGCAGGCCGGCGGTGATGCCGGTCGACAGGCCCGTGCTGCCGAACGCGGCGATCACCTCGAAGATGACCTGGTCGGTCGGCAAGCCCGTCATGCGCAGCAGGATCACCGTGCCAAACGCGACGATGATGCTGCCGAGCACCAGCACCGTGATGGCCTGGCGCTGGGCCGAGGCGCCGACCCGGCGCCCGAAGGCTTCGGTATCGGTATGCCCTTTTGCTTCGGCGATGACGAGCAGGGCGAGGATGGCGATGGTGCCGACCTTGACGCCGCCCGCGGTCCCGCCGCTGCCGCCCCCGATAAACATCAGAAAATAATGCACGGCCCAGGTTTCGGGCGTCAATGCGCCGATGTCCACCGTATTGAAGCCGGCGGTGCGGGCAGCCACGGACATGAACATGCTGTTCAGGAACTTGTCCGCGGTGGATAGCGGACCCAGTGTACGCAGGTTGCTCCATTCCAGCAGCAATATGGCGAGAAAACCGCCAAGCAGCAGGATGATCGACCCGGTCAGCGTCAGCTTGGTGTGCAGCGACCAGTGACGGGGATCGCGGTAGCGGTGGCGCAGGTCGTGCAGCACGGGAAAACCGATGCCGCCGATGACGATGGCGACCATGATCGGCACCAGGACCACGGCATCGCTGGCATAGCGCATCAGCCCGTCCGCATAGGTCGAAAAACCGGCATTGTTGAAGGCCGACGCGGCATGGAACAGTCCGCTCCAGGCGGCATCGCCCCAGGCATAGCCATGGCCGAGGTGCAGCCTGAGCGTGAGCACCACGAACAGCAGCAACTGGCATACCACGGCCACCTTGAACACGATCTTGGCCACGCTCGAGATATCCCCGAGCCCGAGCAGGCGCGTTTCGGTCTGGGTCATCATGCGTGTGCGCAGCCTGGGAGAGCGGTTGACCATTAGCCCGAGCAGCGTTGCCGCGGTCATCAGGCCGAAGCCGCCGAGCTGGAACAGCAGCATGATGACGGTCTGCCCGAAGCCGGACCAGTAGGTGCCGGTGTCCACGATGGCCATGCCGGTCACGCACACGGCCGACACCGAGGTGAAGAGGGCGACGATGAGCGGCGCCGGCAGCCCTGCGCTGCGCGCCGCCGGCAGCATGAGCAGCAGCGAGCCGGCCAGGATCGCCAGCAGGAAGGCCAGGGCGACCGCCCGTGCGGGATGGATGAGTGTCTTCATGCGCGCACCCGGCCGGCGGCACACGATGTTGCGGTAAACGTTCGGAAGTCCATGGTATCGGGGCCTGGCCGGCGGCTGCCGGCACACCCATTGCCTTGAGTGACCCGAACCCTACCACATGGCGGGGCGGCGAGGCGGCAAAATCCGCAATCACGGCCCGGACGGCGCCAAGCCGTGCCGGACAAGCCGGATGGGGCAAGGGCGGCAGCGCGTGCCGCCGCCGTGCGTCCGTCCGTTATCGCCTGGCGCGGCGCGCACGCCAGGTCAGGCCGAGCAGGCCGACCGCCATCATCGCCCAGGTGCCGGGCTCGGGCGCCTGCGACATCATCGTCAAGGTCGTGTCGCTGGTCCAGTACAGGTGGCGCTCGCTGGTCATGCCCGGGTTGAAGTCATAGGCATAGTGCTGGTCGCCGGTCGTGATCAGGCGGCCGCCGCCGACCCAGCCTTCGGGATCGCTGCTGTAGCTGCCGACGGCAAAGTGCAGGCCGGCATCGGGCGAGAAGGTGAAGCTGGTGGCGCCGCACTGGTAATACGGGTTGCTGGGGCCGGCGCAGGCGATGTAGTCGAGCTCGCCGACGACCAGCGTCATCAGCTCGTCCTTTTCCAATATGCCGTTGCCGTTCAGGTCATTGCCCTTGAACGAACCGGCGATCGTTTCCTGCGGCAGGAAGCTGTCGGAGACGCTGTCGTAGAAACCGGTGAAGGAAAAACCCCAGGAGATCGGGTTGGCATGGGCAGTGGCGCAAGCGAGCACCAGGGCGCCGGTGGAGAGAAGCTTTTTCATGTGTTACCTCGAACAAGTACAGAAGGGCATCTCGGAAAACCTGCTGCTGCCGCTCGCGACGGTTTTCCGAGGCGCCCGGAAGGCGCCGATCAATTAACGCTATGTGTTCAGCCTACTCCTCTGCCTGGTAACTGTGCAATTTACTTTCAAATATTTCTATATTGTGTCTTTGAAATGCAACATGCAAGTAACATTGCTGGGAGTAATTATTTTGCATGCGGCGCCGCCGCATCGCAGCTCAGGCGGCACTCGGCACGGCGCACTGCGCCATTGCGCGGGGGTGCACCGGCGCCAGGCCGAAGACCGGACGCAGCAGGGGCATGCGGCGCACCGCCTCGAATATCCCGAAGCTCAGCACCACGGTCAGGATCACCAGCAGCAGCGCTTCGAGTCCGGGCGCCAGCTTGAGCGGCTGGAAAGCATGGGCCAGCACCACGATCAGGGTCTGGTGCGCGATATAGACTGGAAAGACCGCTTCGTTCAGGTAGCGCCGTGCCGGATTGTCGAACTGCAGGTGGCGCCGCCCGAAGCCGCACACCGCCACGATGGCGCACCAGCCGCACACGACCCAGAGCACGCGCGCCACCAGCCGGATCCGCTCCGCCAGCTCGACCGGCAACAGCCCGTAGGCGGCGAACCAGGGGATCAGGATCGCCCAGCTGCCCAGCGCCAGGGCCAGCGCGTACCAGCGCAGCGCTTCCACGCGTTCCCAGAACGCCGGCAGCCGTGCAACGACGGCGCCCAGCAGGAAAACGGTGAAGTAGGCGGCGTGGCTGTACCAATCGTCGACCAGCGCATGCGTTTGTTCGAAATGCGGGGCGAGCGTCAGCCGGGCCAGCCCCAGCACCGCGACCGGCACCCAGATCACGCCCCAGCCGGCCAGCAGGCGGCCGGCGATGCGCGTGACGGCATCGATGCGCGGGCCGAGCAGGGCCGCCAGGGCGCAGGCGGCCACCGTATACACCCACAGGTAAGCGACGAACCACAGGTGGTTCCAGGTCGGCAGGATCAGGCAGTCCTCGCGGCAGAACCCATCGTAGGCGCTCAGGTACAGCCGCATGAACTCGAGCGGACCGCCGGCGTAGCCGAGCTTTTCCACGACTTCGACATACGGCTGGGCCGGCACGATCACCAGCATGCCGAAGACGAGCGGGACCAGGAGGCGCGCGCTGCGGCGGCGCGCCAGCCGGCCGGGCGCCATCCGCGCCAGCAGGAAGCTCAGCGCCACGCCCGAGACGAAGAACAGCAAGCTCAGCCGCCACGGCGAAGACAGCATCATGAACGGCTCGACGGCATCGCTCGCCGCCGGGCTTTTCGTATGCCAGTCCCAGGTAACGTAGACCATGCCGACGTGGTACAGGATCAGCAGGAAAAAGGCGAGGATGCGCACCCAGTCGAGGAAAAACATGCGGGTGGCAGGCAGTTCTAGGCGTTCGTTCATGGCAGGCTCGCGTCAGTAACAGGTGCTGTCGAGCGTAAGCGCGCCTGCCGCGCGGGCCAAGCGGAATGGGGCGAAACGGGCTGGCGATGGGGCGAACCGGAAACCGGAGGGATAACCGGAGAGATAACCGGGGCCGCGACTACAGCGCCAGGCGCAGGTTGCCGCGGTACTGGCGGCTGCAGGGCAAGCGTGCGCCGCTGCGCAGGACCAGTTCGCAGTCGCCCTTGTCGAGGGGAAGGATGCGCTCGATCGCCGTCACCCGGACTGCAGCGCGCCGGTGGCAGCGCACGAATTCCGGGCCGAGCTGCGCAAGCAGGCCCGCCAGCGTATGGCGCAGCAGGGGCGCATCCTGCCGCGTGTGCAGCGCTACGTAGTTGTCGGCCGTCTCGAGCCATTCGATGTCGGCCACCCGCACCACGCGCGTGGCGCCCCGTTCGGTCACCAGCAGCTGGCGCACCGGCAGGCCGCTCGCGGGTGACGATGGCGCCGCGCTCGCGCAGCGCTGCCGCAGGCGATCGAGCGCGCGGTGCAGGCGCTCCTGGTCGAAGGGCTTGAGCAGGTAGTCGATCGCATTGGCGTCGAAGGCGCGCAGGGCGTAGTCGTCGTAGGCGGTGACGAAGACCACCAGCGGTCCCGGTTGCGGCAGCGAGGCCGCCAGGTCGATGCCGAACAGCTCGGGCATCTGGATGTCCAGCAGCAGGGCATCGGGACGAAAGCCGGGCAGCATTGCCAGCGCGGCGTGGCCGTCGGCCGCCTCGGCGACGGCTTCGACGCCCGCCTCCAGCGCCAGCATGCGGCGCAAGCGTTCGCGCGCCGGGCGCTCGTCGTCGACGATCAGGAGGCGCATGGGATCCGCATTTCCGCACGCACGCCCGCCGGGTCGCGGGCCGTCAGGGACAGCTGCGCTGCGTCGCCGTACAGGCTGGCCAGGCGGGTGCGCAGGTTGGACACGCCAATTCCACTTGGTGCGCCTGGTGCGCCCGGCGCGCCCTGTTCGAGCGTGCCGGCGTCGTCTTCGACCCACAGCAGCAGCGACCGGGGCAGGCGCCGCGCGCCGACCGTGATGCGCACCGGCCCGCGCCGACGCTCGACCGTGTGCTTGAACACGTTTTCCAGCAGCGGCTGCAGGCTCATCGCCGGCAGCATGAGGTCCAAGGCTGCCTCGTCGATGTCCCAGGCGATCGTCACCCGGTCGTCGAAGCGCGCGGCCATCACGGCCGCGTAGCCGCGCGCGATGCGCAGTTCGTCGGCGAGCGACGCCAGGGGCTTGTCGCCGAGCGTGAGGGTGGCGCGCAGCACGTCCGCCAGCTGTACCACGGTGGCGTCGGCGCGGGGCAGGTCGGTGTGCATCAGCGACGAGACGGTGTTGAGCGCGTTGAACAGGAAGTGCGGCTGCATCTGCTGGGTCAGGCGCGCGAGCTGGGCCTCGCGCAAGCCGGCATGGGCGCGTTCGGCGCGCACCTGGGCCTCGAGCAGCGCGCGCCAGGACAGCAGGCCGAAGGCGATCACGGTGAACAGGCCGATGAAGACCGTGATCTTGAGCGATTCGTAGACGATGACTTGCGACCACGGCTCGTGCTCGTAGGTGGCGCCAGCCCAGGCATAGACCAGGTGGCGCAGGCCGAACACCAGCGGCGTGAAGGCGGCCCAGTACAGCGGCAGCCAGCATGCCTGCAGGGCGAACCAGCGCCAGGGACGGGCGATCAGGGCGTCATGGCGCTTGCTGTAGCGGCGGTGCACCAGCGCCAGCGCGGTGATGACCAGCATCGACGAGGTTTCCCACAGCACCGGCTGCCACCAGGCCCCGGGTTCGCCGTCGCGCCGGAAGTCCTCGACCGCCACGAGCACCATCAGGGTCCAGAACAGGACCCAGGCGAACAGGATGAGGACGATGCCGCGGTGAAGTCGCATGAAGGCTCGGCAGGAAGCTAGGAGCCCGGATCATCGGCGATCGCCCGCGACTTGTCAAAGGGTCAAGCCAAAAGCTCACGCCAACGGGTCAGGCCCCGCCGGCGTAGCCGTTCTGGCGCCAGGCCTCGTAGACCACCACGGCGACCGTGTTCGACAGGTTGAGGCTGCGGTTGTCCGGCATCATCGGCAGCCGGATGCGCTGGGCCGGCGGGAAGGTTTCGCGCAGCGCCGGGTCGAGGCCGCGCGACTCGGCGCCGAACACGAACACGTCGCCCGGGCGGAACTGCGCATTGGCGAAGGGAGAAGAACCGTGCGTCGTCAGCGCGAACATGCGCGCGGGGTCGGGCTTGGCGTCGAGCAGGAACGCATCCCAGTTCCTGTGCACCTTCATGGTCGCGTAATCGTGGTAATCCAGTCCGGCGCGGCGCATCTTGGCGTCGTCCAGCGGAAAGCCGAGCGGCTCGATCAGGTGCAGCTGCACGCCCGTGTTGGCGCACAGACGGATGACGTTGCCGGTATTCGGCGGGATTTCTGGTTCGACCAGGACGACGTGGAACAACTTGCTCTCCTTTGGAATATTTTGGAATATCAGTGGGGCGGCGTGCGCGCGAACACGAAATTGGTCACGCGCGCCGCGCCGGCCTGCTTGAGCACGCCGGCCAGTTCATCGAGTGTATGTCCGCTGGTCATGACGTCGTCGACCACGCCGACGTGCCGCCCGTGCAGCGCAACCTGTCCGTCCGCCAGCGCAAAGGCGCCGCGCACGTTGCGGCGCCGTTCGGCCGGCGCCACGCCCGACTGCGCGGCCGTGTCGACCAGCCGCTGCGCCAGCCGCGACGCCAGCGGGATGCCGAGCGCGCGTGCCAGCGGCCGCGCCATTTCCAGCGCCTGGTTGTAGCCGCGCTCGATCAGCCGCCGTGGTCCCAGCGGCACCGGGCACAGCACATCCGGCAGGGCCAGGCCCGCGTGGGCAGCCGCCGCATCGCCCAGCCGGCGCGCCATCCAGGGCGCCAGCGCGAGCCGGCCGCCGAACTTCAGCTGCAGCACCAGCCGGTCGAGCGGGACCGCATAAGCGCAGGCCGCCACCGTGGCGTCGAAGGCCGGCGGGTCGGCCAGGCAGGCGCCGCAGCGGCGCGCCGTGTCATGCGGCCCCACCGGGTTGGCGCAGCAAGGGCAGCGCGGCTGCTTGCCGGTGGCGTAGGCCAGCGAGCAGGGCGGGCATACCGCTTCATCGCAGGTGGCGCCGCACAACACGCAGCTGGACGGCAGCAAGGGCTGCAACAACCTGGGCAACAAGTCTGACAACAGCGGCGGAAACAGCGGACCGGGCCGGCGCCACGGACGGGGAAGCAGGGGCATCGGCTCAACTCCACGCAACCATGTACACTCCCGCCATTATCTCATTTGTCAGCTGCACACCATGGCGTCACCACAACCCCCTTCCAAGATGAGCGCGCCGATCGACCTGGCGCGCGTGCGCGCGCTGTTCGCGCAGCCCGGGCGCATCGCGCCTTCCGATTTCCTGCGCCGCGAGATCGCCGCGCGCATGCACGAGCGCCTGCAACTCGTGAAGATCGCGCCGAAGCAGGTGCTCGATGCCGGCTGCGGCACCGGAGCCGACCTGGCGCTGCTGCAAAAGGCCTACCCGGCGGCCCAGATCCTCGGCGTGGACGCATCGCCCGCGATGGCGGCATCGGCCAGGGCGCCGGCGCCGGGCATGCGTTCGCTGAACCAGATGCTCAGCCGCCTGCTGCCGGCCAAGGCCGGTGTGGACATTCTTTGCGCTGACTTCGGGAACCTGCCATTTGGCCAGAACTCGCTGGACCTTTTATGGTCGAATCTCGCGCTGCACTGGCATCCCCAGCCGGACCGCGTGTTTGCCGAATGGCGTCGCGTGCTGCGCGTGGATGGTCTCCTGATGTTCTCCAACTTTGGCCCGGACACCTTCACCGAACTGCGTACGGCCTTCGCGGCGATGGACGAAACGCCGCATACGCTGCCGTTCGTCGACATGCACGATTTCGGCGACCAGCTGGTGGAAGCCGGTTTCTCGACGCCGGTCATGGACATGGAGCGCATCACGGTCACCTACGATACGGCGGCAAGCCTGCTGGCGGACGTGCGTGCGATCGGCGGCAATCCGCTGGCAACGCGCCGGCGCGGCCTGGTCGGACGCGCGGCATGGCAACGGATGCTCGACGCGCTCGAAGCAGGACGCCGCCCGGACGGCAAGCTGGGCTTGAGCTTCGAGGTCATTTATGGCCATGCATTCCGGCCGGCGCCGCGCGTGACCGCCTCGGGCGAGGCGATCGTCCGGTTCCAGCCGCGTAAGCCGGGCTGAGCTGATAGGCATCGGGGCGCGAGAGCGGGGGAGCTTATTCATGCTGCATTGCACCCTCGGGCAGCGAGGGTGCGTCTCGAAACCGCCTCTGTCGTGTTGCTTTCCGACCGCCCGATTTTCCTTGAATAAAAATTACTGCTTTGGATATAATCAATGGCTATTTTTGTCGTCCGGATATGAAAAACGCTGAAAAAAACGGCACTTCCGGCGCGAATTAGAAATGAATTGCAGCATCAGCAGAGCCGCCAGGAGCGGGTAGCAAGGCTACCGGCACCGGGCGTGTAGGTCGCCCCACCTGTTCCGCAGCGCAATTTCGCGGCATTGGTATGGCTACCATGTCTGCGAAACACGTTTCGGAGCGGCGGCAGTTCGTTCATGGAATTGTCGACCGTTAAAAATATTTATTTTGGGTGGTTGGGGACAACATGACATACGCAACGCGACTTGGGGCCATGCTGTTCGGCCTTGCAGCAACGGCCGGCATCCCAGCATGGGCAGCTCCGGAAATCACGGGCCGGCCGGTGGAACGCCAGCTCAACATGCAGCCCCCCGTGACCGGTGTCGGTGTGGATATCTACAATCTGCACAACTACATGATGTGGATCTGCCTGGCGATCTTCGTCGGCGTCTTCGGTGTCATGTTCTATTCGGTGTTCAAGCACCGCAAGTCGCTCGGCCACAAGCCCGCCACCTTCCACGAGTCCACCGCCGTCGAGATCGCCTGGACCGTCGTTCCCTTCCTGATCGTCATCGGCATGGCCCTGCCGGCCACCAAGACCGTGGTCGCACTGAAGGACACCTCGAACGCCGACATCACCATCAAGGCCACCGGCATGCAGTGGAAGTGGGGCTATGACTACCTGAAGGGCGAAGGCGAGGGCATTTCCTTCCTGTCGAACCTGTCCACCCCGCGCGAGCAAATCGGCCTGCCGGGCCAGCCCGCCACCCAGCCGAAGACCGAAAACTACCTGCTCGAAGTGGACAACGAGATGGTCGTCCCGGTCGGCAAGAAGATCCGCATGGTGTTCACCGCGAATGATGTCATTCACGCCTGGACCATCCCGGCCTTCGCCATCAAGCAGGACGCCATTCCCGGCTTCGTGCGCGACGGCTGGTTCAAGGCCGACAAGATCGGCGTCTACCGCGGCAACTGCGTCGAGCTGTGCGGCAAGGACCACGCCTTCATGCCGATCGTCGTGCGCGTTGTCTCCGCCGAGGACTACACTGCCTGGGTCGAGGGCGAGAAGAAGAAAATGGCCGCCCTGGCGGACGACCCGAACAAGGTCTGGACCATCGACGAACTCAAGACCCGCGGCGAGCAGGTGTATGCCGCCAACTGCGTGGCCTGCCACCAGGCCAACGGCAAGGGCGTGCCGAACGCCTTCGCGCCGCTGGACGGCTCGGAGATCGTCAACGGTCCGAAGCATCCGCAGATCGACATCCTGCTCAACGGCCAGGACACCCCGCGCTACCCGTCGATGATGCCGGGCTGGAAGCAGCTGTCGGATACCGAGATCGCCGCAGTGATCACCTATACCCGCAATACCTGGTCGAACAAGGCTGCGGAAAACATCGTACAACCGGCCGAGGTGTTGGCTGCACGTAGCAAATAAGCGCAAATTAGCCTAAGTAAGTTCGCTTAGCCTTAGTTAGCCTCAGTTAGCTTCAGTTAGCTTCAGGGATATTGAAATGACTACCAGCACCATCGATCACGATCACGCACACGGCCACGACCACGCGCACGACCATCCACACGGCTGGCGCCGCTGGCTGTTCGCCACCAACCACAAGGACATCGGTACCCTGTACCTGTGGTTCTCGTTCATCATGCTGCTCTCGGGCGGCGTGCTGGCGCTGATGATCCGCACCGAACTGTTCGAGCCGGGCCTGCAGTTCTTCCGCCCCGAGTTCTTCAACCAGCTCACCACCATGCACGGCCTGGTGATGGTGTTCGGCGCGATCATGCCGGCCTTCGTGGGCTTCGCCAACTGGATGCTGCCGCTGCAGGTGGGCGCCTCGGACATGGCCTTCGCCCGCATGAACAACTTCTCGTTCTGGCTGCTGCCGCCGGCGGCGATCTTGCTGGCCGCGTCCTTCTTCTCGCCGGGCGGCGCCACCGCCGCCGGCTGGACGCTGTATGCGCCGCTGTCGACCCAGATGGGCCCGGGCATGGACATGGCGATCTTCGCCATGCACATCATGGGCGCCTCGTCGATCATGGGCTCCATTAACATCATCGTCACCATCCTGAACATGCGCGCGCCGGGCATGACCCTGATGAAGATGCCGATGTTCTGCTGGACCTGGCTGATCACCGCCTACCTGCTCATCGCCGTGATGCCGGTGCTGGCGGGCGCCATCACCATGACCCTGACCGACCGCCACTTCGGCACCTCGTTCTTCAACGCGGCAGGCGGCGGCGACCCGGTGATGTACCAGCACATCTTCTGGTTCTTCGGCCACCCCGAGGTCTACATCATGATCCTGCCGGCCTTCGGCATCGTCTCGCAGATCATCCCGGCCTTCGCCCGCAAGCCGCTGTTCGGCTACGCCTCGATGGTGTACGCGACCGCCTCGATCGCGATCCTGTCCTTCATCGTGTGGGCGCACCACATGTTCACCACCGGCATGCCGGTGACATCGCAGCTGTTCTTCATGTACGCCACCATGCTGATCGCGGTACCGACCGGCGTGAAGGTGTTCAACTGGGTCGCCACCATGTGGAAGGGTTCGATGACCTTCGAGACCCCGATGCTGTTCGCGGTGGGCTTCATCTTCGTGTTCACGATGGGCGGCTTCACCGGCCTGATCCTGGCAGTGACCCCGATCGACATCCAGGTCCACGACACCTATTACGTGGTGGCGCACTTCCACTACGTGCTGGTGGCGGGTTCGCTGTTCGCGCTGTTCGCCGGCTACTACTACTGGGCGCCGAAGTGGACCGGCTACATGTATTCGGAATTCCGCGGCAAGGTGCACTTCTGGCTGTCGCTCATCACCTTCAACATCACTTTCTTCCCGATGCACTTCCTGGGCCTGGCCGGCATGCCGCGCCGCTATGCGGACTACGCCACCCAGTTCACCGACTTCAACATGATCGTGTCGATCGGCGCCTTCGGCTTCGGGCTGTCGCAGGTGTACTTCCTGTTCGCCGTCGTGCTGCCGAATATCCGCGGCGGCGCCAAGGCCCCGGCCAAGCCGTGGGAAGGCGCGGAAGGCCTGGAATGGACGGTGCCGAGCCCGGCCCCGTTCCACACCTTCGAAACCCCGCCGACGGTGAAGTAATCATGGTCCAGGAACCGCGCAAGGCTGGCGCGCCCCGGTCCAGCAACCTGCGTACCGCCCTGATCCTGGGCGGGATCGCACTGTTCTTTTTCGCCAGCGTGTTCGTCAAGTTCACCTGGCTCAGCTGAAGGCGGACCGACATGAACCCGAACCGCAAGCTCCTCCAACTGAACCGCACCATGCTGACCAAGCTGGTGGTGGTGGCAGTGATGATGTTCGGCTTCGGTTACGCGCTGGTGCCGGTGTACCGCCAGATCTGCGAGGTACTCGGCATCAACGTGCTGACCCAGCCGGGCGAGTTCGTGGCCGCGCCCGTGAACAGTCAGATCGACAAGACGCGCACCATCGTCGTCGAGCTCGACGGCAATGCGCAGGGGCCGTGGCGCTTCCGCCCGACCCAGCGCAGCATCGACGTGCATCCCGGCGAGCTGGTCACCGTGACCTACGAGGTGGTCAACACGCAGGGCAGGGCGGTCAAGGCACAGGCGATCCCGAGCTACGCCCCGCAGGTGGTCACCCCGCACTTCAAGAAGGTGGAATGCTTCTGCTTCCAGGAGCAGACGCTGCAGGCCAACGAAGCGCGCCAGATGCCGGTCGTGTTCTTCATCGACCCGGCGCTGCCGCGCGAGGTGAAGAACATCACGCTGTCGTACACCTTCTTCGAGATCGGCGGCGCGGTGCAGACGGCGTCGGCCGCGACCAGGACCGTGAAGTAAATGGAGGAGAAGCCCGAAGACGTGGCGCACGAGAAGCTGCATCAGCGACGCGGCAATTTCCTTGCCACGATGAAGGCGGTGTTCTGGTCTTTCTTCGGGGTGCGCAAGCGCCGCGACTACGACCACGACGCCGCCAACCTGAACCCGGTGCACGTGATCATCGCCGGGCTCATCGGGGTGGCCATCTTCATCGGTGTATTGATGCTGGCGGTGCGCTTCGCGGTATCGCAGTAAGCAGATTGAAGCAGTAGAACGGTACGGAAATCGTCACAGAAGACGACACCACTACAATAAAACAAGGTCATTCCCGGCCGAGGGCGGCCCCCTCGGCGGGAATCCAAGTTTCGCGATTCAGAGTTACCGATAATTCAGAAGAGTTGAGGAGATGAAGATGAGTTCGCCGCAGATGAGTTCGAAACACGCCGCGCCCTATTATTTCGTGCCCGGCCCATCCCGCTGGCCGATGCTCGCCGGCATTTCGCTGCTGGTGACCATGATCGGCGCGTCCGGTTGGGTCAACAGTGCCACGTGGGCCCCGGCAGTGTGCCTGGCAGGCATCGCCGCCACCCTGGTGGTGCTGTACTTCTGGTTCGGCGACGCCATCGGCGAATCCGAATCCGGCATGTACGGCAAGCGCATCGACCTGTCCTACCGCTGGTCGATGAGCTGGTTCATCTTCTCGGAAGTGATGTTCTTCGGCGCCTTCTTCGGCGCCCTGTTCTACGCCCGCGCCGTCACCATGCCGTGGCTGGCCGACCTTGACCACAAGATCCTGTGGCCCGACTTCGCGCCGCAGTGGGGCAATACCGGTCCGGCCGGCCTGGTTGACAATTTCAACACGATGGGCCCGTTCCCGATCCCGACCATCAACACCGCGCTGCTGCTGCTGTCGGGTGTCACGCTGACGATCTCGCACCACGCGCTGCGCGCCGGCCACCGCGGCAAGACCGCCTTCTGGCTTGCCGCCACCATCTTCCTGGGCGCGATCTTCATGGGCTTCCAGGTCTACGAATACATGCACGCCTACCAGGACCTCAACCTGAAGATGACCTCGGGCATCTACGGCTCGACCTTCTTCATGCTGACCGGCTTCCACGGCTTCCACGTGACGATGGGCGCGATCATGCTGTCGGTGATCCTGTACCGCGTGCTCAAGGGCCACTTCACGCCGGACAACCACTTCGGTTTCGAAGGCGCGGCCTGGTACTGGCACTTCGTCGACGTCGTGTGGCTGGGGCTGTACGTCGTCGTGTACTGGCTGTAAGAATAAACGGCGGCTGCACCGGTTTTCGTAGGGTGGGCGGGTTCCCCGCCCGCGCGTTCAGGAAGCAAGTGCGCAGTCGCGAATCTGGTTTCCCACCGCTAGTTGAACGCGTCGGCGGGAGGCTCGCCCACCCTGCGTCCACACCCGGCGGTTCAGGTATCGATAAGATGTCAGCGAATACCGGTCGGGCTGATCCAGCCCAGCTCGTAGGCCGCGAGCAAGCACAGGAACAGCGTGATCGACAGGCCGACCCGCATGGCCAGCGCATGCACGGTACGGTTGCTCTGACCCTTGTCGCGCATCAGGAAGAACAGGGCCGACGCAAGGCTGGCAAGGATCAGGATGAAGGCGATGGCAACAAACAGTTTCATGGTCGGCCCGGGAAAGGTTGAGGCATCATTGTAATGCGCTTCACGTTCCATTTTCGCCTCATTCCGTTCATCGCCGCGCTCCTGGTCGCCCTGCTGGGTGTAGCGCTCGGCAACTGGCAGCAGGGCAGGGCCACCCAGAAGCAGGCCCTGCAGGATACCCTCGATGCCCGCGCCGCCGAGCCGCCCATGGCGCTGGGCGCCGCCATCACCCCCTCCGCCCCCCTTGCGTATCGTCGCGTCACGGTCACGGGCGAGTTCGTCGCCGGCTGGCCGCTGTTCCTCGCCAACCGCCCGATGGCAGGCCGTCCCGGATATGTCCTCGTCATGCCGTTTAAAATAGCGGGTTCGGACACACATGTGCTGGTGATGCGGGGCTGGCTGCCGCGCCAGGCCGAGTACGGCAAGCTGCCGGCGTTTGCCACGCCCGCGGGGACGGTCACCGTCGAAGGCATCGTTACGGCCAGCGCCGGGCAGGTGATGGACCTGGGCGATGGCGCGCCGCTGGCGCCGAACGCCATCGTCCAGAACATCGATCCGGCCGGGGCGGCACGCGCCACTGGGCTGGCGCTGCAGCCGTTCTTCGTGCAGCAGACCGGGCCGGCGCAACCGGGCGCGCAATCGGATGGCATGCTCTTGCGCGACTGGCCGCCGCCCGCGGCCGGCATCGACAAACACCGCGGCTACGCCTTCCAGTGGTACGCGCTGGCGGCGATGGCTGTCCTCTTTTTTGTGATAACGGGATTCCGAAGTGGAACAAGAAAACGTAATGCAGGAACAGGCAGCTGATCCTGCCAAGGCGCAGGAACGCAAGCGCAACATCGGCCGCTGGAAGCTGTTCGCGGTGCTGATGGTGTGCGCGGCGCCGCTGATCCTGTCCTACCTGACGTACTACGTCATCAAGCCGGGCGGCCGCACCAACTACGGCACCCTGATCGATCCGCGCACGCGCCCGATCCCGGCCATGGCCAGCACGACCCTCGACGGCCGCCCGGCCAGGCTGGAGGACCATGCCGGCAAGTGGATCATGCTGAAAGTGGGCAGCGGCGAATGCCTGGAGGCTTGCCAGAAACAACTGTTCTCGATGCGCCAGTGGCGCCTGATGCAGGGCAAGAACATGGACCGCGTCGAGCGCGTCTGGCTCGTCACCGACGACAAGCCGCTGGACACGATGACGATCCGGCAATACGACGAGATGCACATGCTGCGCGCGCCGCAGGACGTGGTGTCGAAGTGGCTGCCGGCCGAGAAGGGCACCCAGCCCGCCGACCACATCTACCTGATCGACCCGCTGGGCAACCTGATGATGCGCTTCCCGGCCGACCCGGACCCGCGCAAGGTCTACAAGGACATCGCGAAACTGCTCAAGGCTTCGGCCATCGGTTAGATCCACCTGACAAAATAGAGAGCGTATGACGGTGTGGGCGACGTCTCGCGTCGGCACGCACTGTCTTCGCTGACGTACCGGAAACGATTATGCAAGCTTCTTCCCTGTTACAACTGGCCCTGATGGGCCTGCTCGTGGCGGCCCTGCCGCTGTCGATGGTGTGGATGTCGTCCAGCGCCAACAAATTCCGCAAGCTGGTCTGGATCGCCGTGTTCCTGACCTTCGACATCATCGTGTTCGGCGGCTTCACGCGCCTGACCGATTCAGGCCTGGGCTGCCCGGACTGGCCGGGCTGCTACGGCAAGGCCAACCCCTTCCTGGCGCACGCGGAAATCTCCGCGGCCGAGGCGGCCATGCCGACCGGCCCGGTAACAATGGCCAAGGCATGGATCGAAATGATCCACCGCTACCTGGCGATGGGCATCGGCGTGGTCATCATGGCCCTGCTGTTCACCTCCGTCATGCAATGGCGCCGGACCAGGATGCAGGCCTTCAAGCCTGGCATCCCGCTGGCCCTGTTCGTGTTCGTCTGCATCCAGGGCGCGTTCGGCGCCTGGACCGTCACCCTCAAGCTGCAGCCGGTCATCGTCACCATCCACCTGCTGCTCGGCATGGGCTTGCTGGCATTGCTGGCCTGGCTCGGCGGGCGCGAGGACTACCTGATGGCGCCGCCCGCTCCTGCGGGCGACACTGCCGCGCTGCGCCGTATCCGTACCCTGGCCATCCTGGCTGCCGTGGTAGTCACGGTCCAGATCGCGCTGGGCGGGTGGGTAAGCACCAACTACGCCACCCTGGCCTGCGAAGATTTCCCTTTGTGCAACGGCCAAGTGGTGCCGTCGATGGACTTCGAGCACGGCTTCACCTTGTGGCGCGAACTGGGCAAGACCGCGGCCGGGCACTACCTGCCGTTCTCGGCGCTGGTGGCGATCCACTGGGTGCACCGCAACTTCGCCATCGTCGTCGTCGCCGTGCTGGGCCTGCTGGTGTGGCGCGCCTGGCGCCATGCCTACCTGGCAAAACATGCGCGCTGGCTGGCCATCGCACTGTTCGTGCAGCTGCTGACCGGGGTCGCGACCGTTTATCTCGACTTCCCGCTTGCCATTGCCGTCATGCATAACGCTGGGGCCGCCGTGCTGGTCCTGCTGGTGACCATGTTAAACTACCGGGTGAAATACCAGATTGAAGCGAACAGCGCGACGCAAACGGCAGCAGTACCGCCGGCGCCGGCGCCGGCGACCACCCATTGATGACGACCCAGACCGCCCTCCACAAACCCCCGAGCCGTGTTGCCCAGTATTGGGCCCTGACCAAGCCACGGGTCACGCAACTGGCCGTGTTCTGCGCGGTGATCGGGATGTTCCTTGCCACAGACGGATTCCCGGGCTGGCGGGTCCTGATTGCCGGCACCGCCGGCATCTGGCTGCTGGCGGGCGCCGCCTTCGCGGTGAACTGCCTGGTGGAGGCCGAGATCGACGCGCGCATGGCGCGCACGGCGCGGCGCGCCACCGCGATGGGCGAGCTCACCAGCACCCAGACGATCGTCTTCTCGACCGTCATCGGCGGCCTCGGCATGACTATCCTGTATGTCCTCGTCAATCCGCTCACCATGTGGCTGACCTTCGTGACCTTCGTCGGTTATGCCTTCATCTACACCATGCTGCTCAAGCCGGCGACGCCGCAGAACATCGTCATCGGCGGCCTGTCCGGCGCCATGCCGCCGGCGCTCGGCTGGGCCGCGGTGGCCGACGCCGTGCCGATGCAGGCCTGGCTGCTGGTGCTCATCATCTTCGTCTGGACCCCGCCGCACTTCTGGGTGCTGGCGATGTACCGCCGCGACGACTACGCCCGTTCCGGCCTGCCGATGCTGCCGATCACGCACGGCATGAAGTACACCGGCCTGCAGGTGTGGCTGTACACCATCGCCCTGGCCGCCACCACCTTGCTGCCTTTCGCCGTGGGCATGAGCGGCCTGATCTACCTGGCCGCGGCGGTCGTGCTCAACGCGATCTTCCTGCGCCACTCCTGGCGCGTGCACCGCCACTACAGCGACATGGCCGCACGCAACGCCTTCACCTGGTCGATCATCTACCTGTCGTTGCTGTTTGCTGCGCTGCTCGTCGACCATTACTTCAGGTTCTGAACCATGAAAAAACTGCTCACCGCACTGTCGATTTCCTTGTTGGCAGTGCTGGCTACCGGCTGCGACAAGCTGTCGAACCGGACCCCGGCCTTCAACAACACCGACGTGACCGGCCTCGACTACGCGAAAGGCTTTTCGCTGACCGACCATACCGGCAAGCCGCGCACGCTGCAGGACTTCAAGGGCAAGCTGGTGGTGCTGTTCTTCGGCTACACGCAGTGCCCGGACGTGTGCCCCACGACGATGGCCGAAATGGCCGCCGTGCTGAAGGAGCTCGGCCCGGCCGGCAAGGACGTGCAGGTGCTGTTCGTCACGCTCGACCCCGAGCGCGACACCCAGGAACTGCTGGCCCACTACGTGCCGGCCTTCCACCCGAGCTTCATCGGCCTGTACGGCAACCAGGAAGCCACTGCCCGCACCGCCAAGGAGTTCAAGGTGTTCTACGCCAAGACGCCGCTCGGCGACGACCCGAAGAACTACACGGTGGACCATACCGCCGGCAGCTACGTGTTCGACCGCGACGGCAAGCTGCGCCTGTTCGTGCGCCACGGCCAGGGCCCGGCGACGCTCGCAGCCGACCTGCGCCAGCTGCTGTAGAACGTTCGCGGGTGAGCTTTGATGGCTCTGCTGTTATGATGGTGTAAACACCACTGTGCAGGGGCGGCATGGAACAACGGCAAGGCAGGAACTATACCCGTATCGCCATTGTCGTCCTGCTGACGCTGGGCTGCCTCTACGTCCTCAAGCCTTTCCTGGCCGCGATCCTGTTCGCGGCCTGCGTCGTGATCTCCTCGTGGCCGCTGTACCTGCGCCTGCAGGACGCCATGCGCGGACACCGCACCCTGGCGGCGCTCACGATGACGCTGTCGCTCACCTTGCTCATCATCATCCCGCTGTCGATGGTCGCCTACAACCTGGTCGACGACGTCGCCAAGGGCTTCACCGAACTGCGCCATGCCATCGAACAGCGCGAGCTGCTGCCGCCGCCCTGGGTGCGCGACATTCCGCTGGTGGGCGAATCGATCGACCTCTACCTGCGCAGGCTGGTCGCCAGCCGCGAAGAGATGGTGGCGCTGGCCCAGCGCATGCTGGAACCGGCGCGCCGCTACCTGATCGCGGGCGGCCTGATGCTCGGTACCGGCGTCGTCCAGCTCAGCCTTGCCGCCTTTGTCAGCTTCTTCTTCTACCGTGACGGCAAGGCCCTGCTCGACGTGGTCACCGTCACCATGCACCGGGTGATGGGGGAGGGGGCCGAATCGGTCTCGCAGACGGTCAGCCAGACCGTGCGCGGCGTCATGTACGGCCTGCTGGGCACGGCGCTGGCCCAGGCGCTGGTGGCGGCGATCGGCTTTGCCATCGCCGGCGTGCCGGCGGTGCCGCTGCTGTCGGTGATGATCTTCATTTCCTCCCTGATTCCGGTCGGTCCGCCGATCATCTGGGGCGGCGCCGCGTTCTGGCTGTTCCTGCAGCACGAAACCGGCTGGGCCATCTTCATGGTGATCTGGGGCACGTTCCTGATCAGCGGCGTGGACAACATCGTGCGCCCGATGCTGATCAGCCGTGGCAGCAGCCTGCCGTTCCTGCTCACCCTGCTGGGCGTGCTGGGCGGCGTGATCGCCTTCGGCTTCGTCGGCATGTTCATCGGGCCGACCCTGCTGGCGGTGGGCTACAGCCTGATGACGGAATGGACCGGCACGCCGGACCGGGTGATCCGGCAGGATACCGGCGCGTGAGCACACCCGGGGACGCCCGAGGACAGCTGCCGGGAATCACGCCACCGCGGGAGCCGGCAGGGCGCTAATGATCCGCACTGCGATCTCGCACAGCCGATTGATGTCCGCGGCGACCGCGCCATGCGGTTTGAGCGATGTCCCCTCGTGCCGCGGGACGATGTGGAAGTGCACATGGGGCACGGTCTGGCCCGCGGCGCTGCCGTTGAACTGCGCGATCATGACACCCTGCGCCCCCATGGCGGCCTTGACCGCCGTTGCCACCTTCCTGGTGGTGCGGATGCACGCGGCCGCGCTCTCTTCGGACAGTTCGAACAGCTCGGCGGCCGCTTCCTTCGGCAGCACGAGGACGTGCCCGTCGGCCTGCGGCATGATGTCCATGATCGCAAGCGTGGCCTCGTCTTCGTAAACCTTCACGCAAGGCAGTTCGTCGCGCAGGATCCTGGCGAACGGGTTCTGTGGATCGTATTCCATATGAAAGTTCCCTCGAATGTTGATGGGCGCCCGGCAGGAGCGCGCGCCTGCACGGTCAGAGAGGGCGCGCCTTCATCATATCCGGAATCGGGCGCGTCCCTGCGGCGTGCCGGCAAACCGGACGCCTCCTGCCAACTGCTCAGACCCTGGGCAGCAGGGCCTTGCGCTTGTTACGCGCCCGGATGTTGAGCGCCTCCACCGCCAGCGAGAAGGCCATGGCGGCATAAATATATCCTTTTGGAATTTCGGCGTCGAAGGCTTCCGCCGTCAGCGCCATGCCGACCATCACCAGGAAAGCAAGCGCCAGCACCTTGACCGAGGGGTGGCGGTCGACGAATTCGCCGATCGGCTTGGCCGCCACCAGCATCACCAGCACGGAGAAGATCACGGCCGCCACCATGACGCTGATCTGGTCGACCATGCCGACCGCCGTGATGACCGAATCGAGCGAGAACACGATATCGATCACGGCGATCTGGCCGATGATGCTCCAGAACAGCTTGTTCGTGGCCGCCGCCGCGGCGGCAGTGCCAACAACCTCCTGCGGTCCGCCCGCGTCCTTCGCCTCCACCTCGACGAAGATCTCGTGCGAGGCCTTGTAGAGCAGGAACAGGCCGCCGAACAGCAGCACCAGGTCGCGCCCGCTGATGCCCTGGCCGAACAGGTTGAACAGGTCTGCCGTCAGGCCCATGACCCAGCTGAGCGAGAACAGCAGCAGCAGGCGCGACACCATGGCAAAGCCGATGCCCAGCCGGCGCGCCTTGTCGCGCATCTCGGGCGGCAGGCGGCCCACCAGGATCGAGATGAAGATGATGTTGTCCACGCCCAGGACGATCTCGAGGGCGCTCAACATGAGGAAGGCGATCCAGACGTTTGGGTCAAGCAACAGTTCCATGGCGGCTCCGGGGATGGGAATGACGAGATGATAACTCAGCCTGCGAATCTCGCAGGCACGCCATGCGGGAGAGCGGGGAAGGCCGGGCCGACCTACGATGCCCGGTGGTGCGGCGCGGCCAGCACGCTGCGCAGGCGGTCGAAGTCGATCGGCTTGGTGAGATGGTGGTCGAAGCCGGCATCGAAGGCACGCTGGCGGTCCTTTTCCTGGCCCCAGCCGGTGGCCGCGATCAGGCGCATGCTGCCGCCGCCCTCCAGCGCGCGCAGGCGCCGGGCCAGTTCATAGCCGTTCAGGTCGGGCAGCCCGATGTCGAGCAAAGCCACTTGCGGCGCGAACTGCGCCGCCAGCTCGAGCGCGGCGCCGGCGGTGTGGGCGGTGCGCACCTCGCAGCCGAACAGTTCGAGCGCCATCAGGAGCATGGCGGCGGCGTCGGCATTGTCGTCCACCACCAGGATGCGCGCCGGGGTGGGCGCGGCGGCCTGCGGCAGCAGCGCTGCCGGCGCGGCCCGGGCCAGCGGCAGGCGCACCGTGAAGCAGCTGCCCCGGCCCTCGCCCTCGCTGTCGGCGGCGATGCTGCCGCCGTGCAGCGCCACGATGCCGCGCACCAGCGACAGGCCGATCCCGAGTCCGCCCTTGGCGCGGTCCAGCGCCGGCGCCAGTTGCGAGAACATGTCGAATACCGTGCCCAGCGCATGGGCCGGCAGGCCGATGCCGTTGTCGCGCACCGCCAGCACGGCGGTCCCGCTTTCTTTGCCGTCGTCCTCGACGCCGAGCGACAGCACGATGCGTCCGCCGTCGGGCGTGTACTTGGCGGCATTGGTCAGCAGGTTGACGATGACCTGGTTGATGCGGGTCGGGTCGGCGTCGACGGTGACCGCTTGCGCCGGCACCTCCACTTCCAGCCGATGGCGCGCGCGCTCCATCAGGCTGGCGGTGTCGCACACCGCGGCGCGTACCAGCGCGCCCAGTTCGACCGGTGCGCGCCGCAGTTCCATCTTGTCCTGGGTGATGCGCGAGACTTCCATCAGGTCGTCCACCAGGTGCGTGAGGTGGTGCAGCTGGCGGTCGAAGACGGCCAGCAGGCGCTCGTTGCCGCCGCCGGCGGGGGCGCCGTGCCTGAGCACCTCGATGGCGTTGCGCATCGGCGCCAGCGGGTTGCGCAGCTCGTGCGAGAGGGTCGCCAGGAACTCGTCCTTGCGCCGGTCCGCCGCCGACAGCGTGTCGTTCAGGGCCTGCAGCCGGCGCTCGGCCTCGCGGCGCGCTTCCAGCGCTTCCTCGGCCGCCTTGCGCGCGTTGCGCAGTTCATGCTCGTAGGACTGGCGCTCGGTGGCCATGAACAGCGCCCATTCGTCCTGGACCTGGCCGTGGGCCTCGCGGCGCACGACGTTGACCAGCATCGGCAGCCGGGTGCCGTCGCGGTGGCGCAGGTCGATCTGCAGTTCGGCCACCGAGCCGCGCACCTGCAGCAAGGGCTGGCAGTGGGTGTGGTGGAACAGGCGCGCGCCGACCGTCATCAGCTCCTGGATGCGCACGGCGCCGGCCAGCTCGGACAGCTCGAAGCCGAGCCAGTGGCAGGCGGTCGCGTTGGCCCGCAGCAGCAGGCCGTCGCGGTCCGTCAGCAGCAGGCCGCACGGGGCATTCTCGTAGAGGGGATCGGCGGGGACGGGCACGCCGATCATGGTTCAGTCCAGCGTCGCGGCCAGGAACGCGTCGATGGCGCGCGAGCTGGCGGTGGGGGCGCTCATGTGCGGGCAGTGCCCGATGTTGTCGATCACATGGAGCTGGCTGCGCGGGAGGTGGCGGTGCAGGAAGTCGCCGGCGCTGCGCGGAGCGATCAGGTCGTCGCTGCATTGCAGGATCACGGCCGGCGTGGCCGACAGCGGCACGTCGGCGCGGTGGTCGGACAGGAAGGTCGTGCGCGCGAAATGCCTGGCGATATGCGGATCGTTGCGGCAGAAACTGTCGGTGAGTTCCTCGCGCAGGGAAGGCTGGTTCGGGGCGCCCATGATGGTGGGCGCCAGGTTGCTCGACCAGCCGAGGTAGTTCGCGTCCATGGTCTCGAGCAGCTCGTCGATGTCGCTGCGCTCGAAGCCGCCCGTATAGCCGCCGGCGCCGCTCATGGCGCAGTTCGGGTCGTTGATATAGCACGCCGAGGGCGCCACCATCACCTGGGCAAGGAAACGCTCCGGCGCCTGGATGCTCGCCAGCATGCCGATCATCGCGCTGACCGAATGGCCGACCAGGACCACCGGGCCGGCCGCGCATTCGTCGATGATGTGCAACAGGTCGTCGGCATAGCCCTGCAGCGTGGAATAACGGGTGCGGTCGTAGGCGGACAGGTCGGAGTGGCCGCTGCCGGTGAGGTCGTAGGTGATGACGCGGAAGCGGTCCGTGTACTTCGGCGCCATGAAGCGCCACATGGTCTGGTCGCAACCGAAGCCGTGGGAAAAGACCATGGTGGCCCCGCCGTCGCCGCTGACATGCACGTTGTTACGGAACTGCACTGTCATCATCATCCTCGTGGTGGTAGAACCGCATGAGTACACCCGACCCGGAAGCACGCCAGCGGCAAGTATGAACTAGTGATATTGCAGGTGCAATAATTAATTTTGTCGCTGCCTGGCGACAGTCGGCGCGTGCGCATTCAGTCGCGGTCCTCGTCCGCTTCGTTGCGCTCTAGGTGCGGCAGCACCTTCACCAGCAGGATGCGCGGACCGTTCATCTTTTTCACCACCACGTCGAAGTGCGGGAAGCCGATGCGCTGGCCCTGCTTGGGGATATCGCCGAGCTTGGCCATCAGGAGGCCGCCGACCGATTCGACGTCGTCCAGCCCCATCTCTTCGTTATCGATGTCGATGCCGAGCAGCCGCTCGAGCGAGAAGATCGGCAGGCTGGCCTTGCCGATGTAGGTGCCGTCGGCCTGCTTGAGCCAGTCGTTCTCGTTCAGGCGGAACTCGTCGCGGATCTCGCCGACCATCGCCCCCAGCAGGTTGTCGAGCGTGATGAAGCCGACCGGGCGCTTGCCCTTCTCGCCGATCAGCGCGAAGTGCGGCGCGCCGCTGCGGAAGCGCCGGAAGATGTCCTGTGCCGGGGTGCGCGCCGAGATCGTCTCCACCGGGCGCAGGTGCTGGGTCAGGTCGGTGATGGCACGGCCCGCCTGCTGGGCGAAGAACAGGTCCTTCAGGTGGATCACGCCCAGCACTTCCTCGCCTTCCTCGTCGAAATACGGGTAGCGCGAGAAGCGGTTGCGGCGCACCGTCTCCATGTTCTCTTCCAGCGTGCGGCTGGCGTACAGGGCGCTCACCTCGTTGATCGGGCGCATCAGGTCCGAGACGGCCAGCTGGCTGAAGTCGAGCGACTGCGCCAGGATGTTGCGCTCGTCGTTGGTGAATTTCTCGCCGGGCGTCGTGCTGGTGTTGGTGCGCAGGATCATCTTCAACTCCTCGGTGGAGTAGTGGGTATCGTGCCCGCCCCTGCCTGCCAGGCCGGCGATGCGCAGCACCATGTTGGCGCTGGCGTTGAGCACGGCGATCGCCGGGTACATCGCCCAGTAGAAGGCGTACAGCGGGATCGCGCACCACAAGGCCACCGCCTCGGGCAGGCGGATCGCGAGCGACTTCGGCGCCAGTTCACCGACCACGATGTGCAGGAAGGAGATGACCGAGAAGGCCACCACGAAGGACACGCCGCGGATCAGCTCGGGCGAGGTGACGCCCAGCATGGCGAATACCGGTTCCAGCAGGCTGGCAAAGGCGGGCTCGCCGACCCAGCCCAGGCCGAGCGAGGCGAGGGTGATGCCGAGCTGGCAGGCGGAGAGATAGGCGTCGAGCTGGCCGTGGACCTTGCCCAGGATACGGCCGCGCAGGCCGCTCGTCCTGGCGATGGCGTGGACCCGGGTCTTGCGGAGGGTGACGATACTGAATTCTGCGGCAACGTAGAAGCCGTTCAGCGCCACCAGGAACAGGGCGAGAACGACAAATAAAAAGTTTTCCATATAAAGGGTTGAGTTAACGAAAGGCAAAAGCCAACGGCCATTGTACAGTCATGTGCCCGCCAGGACACCCTGGTGCACGGCCGACAGGATGGCCTCGACGGCCGGATGCTTGATCTTGCGCTCATTCGAGACGGCGTAGAAGTGCTCGCGCACCTGCGGGACGCGCCCCACCAGCAGCGCGCCGAACTGCTCTTCGATGTCGTGGGCCAGCGCCGACGGGGCGAAGAACAGGCCCAGGCCGCGCCGGCCGAAAGTGTTGAGGAGGGCATTGTCCTCGAATTCGCCGACCACGTCCGGACGCACCCCGTGCGATTCGAACCATTCGTCGATCTTGCCGCGCAGGGCATTGTTACGTGTAGGCAGCAGGAATGGCGCGTTGTCCAGCGACTGCGGAAAGCCCGCCCTGTAGGCGCCGGCCAGCTGCGGCACGCCGGCGACGATCATCTCGCTGTCGGCCAGCTGGTGGCTGAATACGCGCAGCAGCGTGCCCGACGGCACGGCGCGGTCGGTCAGGACCACGTCGAGCCGGTGCAGCGCCAGGTCGGCCAGCAGTTCGTCGAAGCCGCCTTCGTAGCAGACCAGGCGCACCGGGTGCGGCAGCTGGGTGGCGATCTCGAGCAGGCGGTAAGCGGTGAGCTTGGGAAGCGAATCGGAAATGCCCACCGTCAGGCGGGTACGCCCGCTGCCGGCCTCGGCCAGCGCTTCCTGCATCTGCTCTCCCAAAAGGAAGATCTGGTCGGCGTAGGACAACGCAAGACGGCCGGCCTCGGTTAGAGTCAGTCGCCGGCCCTGCTGCGTGAAGAGTGCCTTGCCGATCGATTGCTCGAGCTGGGCAAGCTGGGTGCTGACGGTCTGGATCGCCAGGCCCAGCCGTTCGGCCGCGCGCGTGATGCTGCCTTCCTTGGCAACGACCCAGAAGTAATACAAGTGGCGGAAATTGGTGGGATTATTGGTCATCTCTTCTGTTTTTTGGAAGTAACTCTTCGATTATCTTCGCTTTTTCGAGGTGGGCCCAGACTCTACACTGCGTCCTGTTAAATTTTTTAAAAATTAAGAGAGGGAAATGAAAACATGAAGCACTTTACGTGGTCATTCATTGTGACCGCCGTCTGTTTGAGCCTTGCTGCCTGGTGGGGCTACGAATTGGGCGGACTTCCGGGCGCATTCACGGCGCTCGGCGTGGCGGCAATCCTGTCGGTCATGGAAGTCTCACTGTCCTTCGACAACGCGGTGGTCAACGCCTCGGTCTTGAAGGGCTGGGACGAGTTCTGGCTCAAGCTGTTCCTGGGCCTGGGCATGATCATCGCCGTGTTCGGCATGCGCCTGGTATTCCCGCTGGTGATCGTCGCCGTGGCGGCCGACCTTGGCATGACGGAGGTGTGGAACCTGGCGCTGACGAATCCGAAGGAGTTCTCCGGCCACCTGACCGAACACCATGCGGAAGTGGCGGCCTTCGGCGGCATGTTCCTGCTGCTGGTGTTCCTGAACTTCATGCTGGACGATGAGAAGGAAGTGCACTGGCTCGGCAACATGGAGCGCAAGCTCGGCTCGCTCGGCAGGGTGTCCTCGATCGCGGTGCTGGTCGCCCTGGGCGCGCTGCTGTACTCGACGAGCTGGATCGCGGAAGGCCAGAAGTTGATCGTGCTGATCGCCGGCCTGTGGGGCATCCTGGTCTACATCGGTGTCGACATGATCTCCAGCCTGCTCGAGAAGAGCGAATCGGACGCGAGCAGCGACGTCGGCGAGATGGTCAAGCGCGGCGGTATCGGCGGCTTCCTGTACCTCGAAGTGCTCGACGCGTCGTTCAGCTTCGACGGCGTGATCGGCGCCTTCGCGATCACCAGCGATGTCGTGATCATCATGCTGGGCCTGGCGATCGGTGCGATGTTCGTGCGTTCGATGACGGTCTACCTGGTGCGCCAGGGCACGCTCGACGAGTACGTCTACCTGGAGCACGGCGCGCACTATGCGATCGGTATCCTGGCCGTGATCATGCTGATCAGCATGCACATGCACGTGCCCGAGCTGATCACCGGCGGCGTGGGCCTGGCCTTCATCCTGGCTTCGCTGTGGAGCTCGATCCAGTACAAGAAGAAGCACGCGGCAATCGAGGCAGCATAAGGTTTTACGAAGGAACCGCATGGCGAGTGGCAGAACACCAGCTCGCTATGCTATTACCCCGGTGTTCAAGCAGTACTTTTTAGGAGAGTCTCAATCATGGCAATCAGTCTGCAAAAAGGCGGTAACGTCAACCTGTCGAAAGAAGCTCCTGGCCTGACCCAGTTGAAGGTCGGCCTCGGTTGGGATACCCGCGCCACCGACGGCGCCGGTTTCGACCTCGACGGCGCGGTGTTCCTGCTCAATTCGCAGGGCAAGGTGCGTTCGGATAGCGACTTCATCTTCTATAACAACCTGAAGTCGGCCGACGGTTCGGTGGTCCACTCGGGCGACAACCGCACCGGCGAAGGCGAGGGCGACGACGAAAGCGTATCGGTCGACCTGTCCAAGGTGCCGGCCGACGTCGACAAGATCGTGCTGGCCGTGACCATCCACGACGCCGAAACCCGCCGCCAGAACTTCGGCATGGTCGGCAAGGCCTTCATCCGCTGCATCAATGCCGCCAACAACAGCGAGATCGCCCGCTACGACCTGTCGGAAGACAGCTCCACCGAAGCGGCGATGATCTTCGGCGAGGTGTATCGTAACGGCGCCGACTGGAAGTTCCGCGCCATCGGCCAGGGCTTCAACGGCGGCCTCGGCCCCCTGGCCAAGAACTACGGCGTGAACGTTTAATTCGGTTTAACCAGGCGTGCGGCCCGCGTGCATGAAGCGGGCCGCATTCAACAAAAGGAAGCCACCATGCCAGTATTTACCGTGACCGGGGATGTCGATCCCTTCCTGCATGTCTCGATGCGACGCGGCGAGACCATCTATTGCGAATCGGATGCGATGGTGATGATGGAATCGACGCTCGACCTGAAGGGCAAGATGAAGGGCGGCCTCGGCAGTGCGCTGATGCGTACCTTCGCCAACGGCGAGTCCTTCTTCCAGCAGCACATCGAAGCGGTCCGCGGCGACGGCGACTGCCTGCTGTCGCCGACCCTGCCGGGCGCGATGCAGATCGTCGATTGCGGTCCGAACCAGTACATCATCAGCGACGGCGCCTTCGTTGCGGCCAGCTCGGGCGTGGACCTGAAGGTGCGCACCCAGAACATCGGCAACGCCCTGTTCGCGCAGAGCGGCGGCTTTTTCGTCACCGAGACGACGGGCAGCGGCCAGGTGGTGGTGTCGGGCTTCGGTTCGATGTCGATGCTGGAGGTCGAGCCGGGCAAGGATGCGATCATCGACAACTCGCACGTGGTGTGCTGGGACAGCACCCTGCGCTACGAGATCTCGATCACGACCGGTACCAGCGGCGGCTTCCTGGGCAACCTGATCAACAGCCAGACCAGCGGCGAGGGCGTGGTGTTGCGCTTCTCGGGCAAAGGAAAGGTCTACGTATGTTCGCGCAACCGGAACGCATTCAAGGCATGGATGCAGCAGCCGGCGCGCTAAAGGAGGAAATACATGTCAGTTAATCTGCAAAAAGGCCAGAAGATCTCGCTGGACAAGGAAGGCGGCGGCGGTCTGTCCCGCGTGACGATGGGCCTGGGCTGGGACGTGGCCAAGTCGAAGGGCTTCTTCGGCTTCGGCGGCGGCGCCGGTCAGCCCGTCGACCTGGATGCGTCGGTGGTGATGTTCGACGAATCGAACCGTCCGGTCGACGTGGTCTGGTTCCGCCAGCTCAAGAGCAAGGACGGCAGCATCACCCACACCGGCGACAACCGCACCGGCGCCGGCGACGGCGACGACGAGCAGATCAATGTCGACCTGTCGCGCGTGCCGGCCAGCGTCAAGTCGCTGGTGTTCACCGTGAACAGCTTCACCGGCCAGAACTTCTCGACCGTCGAGAACGCCTACTGCCGCCTGATCAACGCCGGCAACAACCAGGAAGTGGCGCGCTTCAACCTGTCGGTGCAGGGCTCGCACACCGCCCAGATCATGGCCAAGCTGTACCGCCACAACGGCGAGTGGAAGATGCATGCGATCGGCGAGAACGGCTCAGGCCGTACTTTCGACGACCTGATGCCGCTGATCACGCCGCATCTGTGATCCATCCCTGAAGGCAGCGAAGAGCCGGGCTTGTCCCGGCTCTTTTTTGCAGGGTGGCCGGCGGTGCCGGCCGCGCGTCCTACGCCAGCGGCAGCCAGACCGTGAAGGTGCTGCCTTTTCCGACGCCGTCGCTGTGCGCCTGCACCTCGCCGCCATGCAGCGCCACCAGGGTCCGCACCAGCGCCAGCTTGATGCCCAGGCCGCCCTGGGAGCGGTCCGGGGTGCGCTCGGCCTGGGTGAACAGGTCGAACACATGCGGCAGCAGCTTCTGGTCGATGCCGATGCCGTTGTCCGTGATGCTGAGCCGCACCTGCGCTCCGGTGCGCGCGACGCGCAGCAGGATCGTGCCGCCCTGTGGGGTATATTTCGCGGCGTTGTTGAGCAGGTTGGTGAGGATCTGGACCAGGCGCGTCGCGTCGCCGTCGACCTGCGTCCCGACGGCATCCATCTCGACCGAGAACGCATGGTCGCGCGCGGCGATCAAGGGCCGCGACTGCTCGACCGCGCTGGACACGAACGACTCCACGGCAACGATCCGCCGGTCCAGCTTGACCAGGCCCCGCGTCACGCGCGACACGTCCAGCAGGTCGTCCACGAGCGAGGTCATGTGCTTGACCTGACGGGCGATCACTTCGCTCGACTTGTGGATGCGCTCCGGGTTGGCGGCGATCTTCAGCACCTCGGCAGCGGCGGAAATCGGTGCCAGCGGATTGCGCAGTTCGTGCGCCAGCATGGCCAGGAACTCGTCCTTGCGGCGCTCCTGCTCGCGCAGCGAATCGACCAGCCGCGCGTTCTCGAAGCCGTTCGCGGCGATCGCGGCGAGCTGCACCAGGATCGCCTCGTCCTCGTCGGTGAACTCGCCGTCGACCTTGTCCGAAGCCTGGATCAGTCCGATGTTCTTTCCCTTGCGGTTGACCAGCGGCACGGCCAGCCAGCCGCGCATGGCGGGATGGTCCTTCGCATGGACGCCGAAGCCCTTCCAGGCCGGATGCGCTTCCAGCTCCTGCTGGGTGAGCCGCATCACGGTGTTGGTGCGGCAGACCTCGGCATAGATGCCGGTGCCCGCGGTTTTTGCCGCATAGGTCCTGTAGCGCGCATATTTGTCGGACAGCGACACCGCATTGATCGCCTGCGTCCAGCTGTCGTTTTCGGTCAGGGAGACGACGGCCTGGTGCACCTCGAGGATGTCGCGGACTTCGTGTACCAGCGCCTCGGCGATGTCCCCGGCCGACAGGGCCGTATGCAGCGTGCGCGAGGCGTTCGCCACCTTGGACAGCAGGGCCGATTGCCGCCGTTCGCGATCGAGCCGCTCGGCCAGTGCCGCCTGCGCCGTCACGATGTCGTCGATGTCGCGGTTGGCGCCGATCCATTCGCGCACGTTGCCGGCACCGTCGCGGATGGGCACGCCCTTGACGGCGGTCCAGCGGTACACGCCGTCCTTCCGCCGCAAGCGGTATTCGGTTTCGTACACCGAGCGGGTCGCGACCGCCTGGGAGTGCACCTGGCGGGTGCGCTCGCGGTCGTCCGGATGCACGGCATCGAGCCATCCGTATTCCCTGAATTCGTCGTGACGCTGCCCCGTATAGGCCATCCAGGACGGGGAGGCCTCGGCGACGCGGCCGTCGGGCAGGGTGGTCCAGATCACCTGCGTGGTCGCCATCACGAGCGACCGGAAGCGCTCTTCGCGCGCGCGCAGGGCCGCCTCGGCCTCGATGCGCTCGGTGATGTCCTCGTGCATCAGCATGACCTCGACGATCCGGCCCGCACTGTCCTTGATCGGATGCGCGCGCGCGGTGACCCAGCGCGCCCGTCCCGTTTCGCCGAGGGCCGCGGTGTCGTAGTGGATCGCCGGGATCTGGACAGAGTCGCCGGCCATGGCGCGCTGCAGGTAAGGCACGATCCCGTTCGCCACCAGCTGGGGATCATGCAGGACGTTGTAGTCCGCGCTCATGACGAAGCGATGCAGTTCGCTGCCCTCGTGGATGTGCCAGAGCGCTTCCCAGGCCTTGTTGACACGGACCGTGAACCCGGCCGGCGTCAGGATCTGGGTGCTGGCGGGTGACTGTTCGAACAGTTCCCGGAACCGCACCTCGGGATTGGCATGGAGTCCGTCATCGGAACCCGCGGCCGTATGAACGCTATGCGGCATGTGATGCTTTATGAATGATGATAGGTAGAACGCTGGCGCCGACGGCGGTGCCGGATGATGGCGCAGCCGAATAATGTCATAGATTCAAGCTTGTTGCTCCTCGTTTATGTGATAGACGCAACAGCTGATCGCATCCAAGGCAGGACCGGCGCGCCGCTGGGATGTCGCCTTGCTGCGCCGCGACAGCGTCCGGCGCGATGGCCGCGCCTGATGCTGAATGTGATCGGCCCGACTCATCACCGGGCCGGGTTTGTGGTCGCGCTGGACCTTGATGGTGCTGGTTGCGCTCGGCATTGGCATCCCGCCTCCTCGCGCGTCGATCCGGACGTGCTCCCAGACAGCCGCTGGCTGTTCGCGTGCATGTGTCGTTCATGCCGCTGACCTACGTCGTGCCGCTGGGCCAGCTCCCGGCAGCAGGGCGGATGGACCAAGAGCCTGTCCCAGTAGGGAATGAGTCGTTGCTGACGCGCCTGACAAGCGGGTACCGCGTTGCTCGTCGTTGCATGCCCGCAGTGCGGCCTCCTCGCGTCTTGCCCTCGCTAGTCGTCATGCATCATCACTTCCTCCTCCCTACTGGGACAGGTTCTGAACGCATTCAGCTCGACGCCGGCGCCGGTGCGCCGGCAGCCGCCTTCCTTCCCAGCACCAGGAAGCCGAACGCGGTGGCGAACACGTACATGCTGACCGAGTAGATTGCCGCCGGCAGCATCAGCTGGAAGTCGCCCAGCACCGACACCGCCACGAAGATCGCCAGCGTCGAATTGTGGATGCCGATTTCGTAGCCGATGGCGACGGCGTTCGGCTTGTCCAGCCCCATCAGGCGCGGCACGTAGTAGCCCAGGCCCAGGCTCAGGATGTTGAAGAGCACCACGGCCAGGCCGATCGACGCGAACGAGGTGGTCATTGCCGTCCATTCCTTGGCGATGGCGATCAGGGCCAGCGCCGCCAGCACCGCCATCGAGAAGCGCTTCATCGGCTTGTCCATGCGCGCCGCGAAACCGGGCGCGCGGCTCTTCACGAACATGCCGATGGCCACCGGGATCAGGACGATGGCGATCACCTCGACCACCTTCGCGGTCTGCATCGGCACCACCTGGCCGCTTTTCGCGAAAGTGGCGATGGCGAAGTTGGCGATCAGGGGCAGGCTGACGATCGACAGCACCGTGTTGATCGCGGTGAGCGAGATGTTCATCGCCACGTTGCCGCCGAACAGGTGGCTGAACAGGTTGGCCGAGACGCCGCCCGGCGAGGCCGCCAGCAGCATCAGGCCGACCGCATAGACCGGCGCCACGCCCAGGCCGACGATCAGGCCATAGCAGATCGCCGGAAGCACCATGGTTTGCAGCACCAGGGCCAGGACGACGGCCTTCGGGTGCCCGAGCAGGCGGCGGAAGTCGGCGAGGGTGAGGGACAGGCCCAGCCCGAACATGATCAGCGCCAGCGCGCCGATCAGGAGGGTGGGCAACAGGGTGATGAAGTTGCTCATGCGTTTGTCTCCGTTGTTGTTGGTATGTGCGGTCGCGCATGACGCAATGGAGGCAACGGTATGAGGCACTGCGCTGCTCGCCGCAACGCCAGTGTAGTGCAGCCGCCGCCCGGAAAACCGGGTGGCAGGAGGGACAGGACGAAAAAATCAAGCCGGGCGTGCCTTGAACACGCCCGGGCAGGCATCAGGGCTCAGGCCTCGAGGATGCGCTTCAGGTCCGCAGGAGAGAAGGGCTTGGGCAGGCTGAGCGCCCCGAGCGCCGCCGCTTCCTCGACATGCCCGTAGCCGGTCGCCACCACTAGCTGCAGGCCGGGCCGGATCGCTTTCGCGCGCCGGGCAAGTTCGGCGCCGCTCATGCCCGGCAACTCGTAATCGGTGATCAGGACGTCGTAGTGGCTGCGTTGCAGCAGCGCCAGCGCTTCGGCCGGATCGGCGGTGCCGTCGACCCGCTGGTTCAGCAGCTCGAGCAGCGAGCAGGTCGTGGCCAGCAGGTCCGGGTCGTCCTCGACGAACAGGACGCGCCTGGTGCCCGCGACGGTTTCGATCGGCGCGGCGTCGGCAGTGCGCGCCGGCTGCGCCGGCTGCTTCGACAGCAACTGCCGGACCTTGCGCGCCAGCTGGTCTTTCCCGTACGGCTTGGAGAGCAGCTGGACCCCGGCATCGAGCTTGCCGTCGTGGACGATCGCATTCTGGGTGTAGCCGGAGGTGAACAGCACCTCGATGTTCGGGTGCAGCTGGCGGGCCTGGCGCGCCAGCTCCGGGCTGCGCACTTCGCCCGGCATGACGACGTCGGTGAACAGCAGGTCGACCGGCATGCCGCTGTTGAGGATCACTAGCGCGGACGCCGCGTTATCGGCCTTCATGACTTTGTAGCCCAGGCTGCGCAGCATTTCCACCACCGTCGCCTGCACCGCCAGGTCGTCTTCGACCACCAGGATCGTCTCGTTGCCGCCGGTGACCGGCCCGCCCTTGACGATCGGTTCGCTCACTTCGGCCTTGTACGAGCGCGGGAAGTACATCTTGATCGTGGTGCCGTGTCCGACCTCGCTGTAGATCTTGAAGTGGCCGCCGGTCTGCTTGACGAAGCCGTAGGCCATCGACAGGCCCAGGCCGGTGCCGTGGCCTTCCGGCTTGGTGGTGAAGAAGGGCTCGCAGGCGCGCTCGAGCACCTCCTTGCTCATGCCGTATCCGTTGTCGGACACCGCGATCATGACGTACTGGCCCGGCGTGATCTCGTGGTGGGTGGCCGCGTACTCGTCGTCGAGCATTGCGTTGCCGAGCTCGATCGTCAGCTTGCCGCCCGACGGCGGCATGGCATCGCGCGCGTTGATCGCCAGGTTCAGGATCACGTTCTCGAGCTGGTAGGGGTCGACGCAGGTGTTCCACAGGCCGCCGCTGCGGATGGTCTCGACGGCAGTGGTTTCGCCCAGCGCACGGCGCAGCAGCTCGTCCATCTGCTGCACGATGCGGGCCGGGTTGATGACGACCGGCTGCAGCGGCTGGCGGCGGGCAAAAGCGAGCAGTTGCGAGGCCAGCTTGGCCCCGCGCTCGACCGCGCGCAGCGCAGTGTCGATGTGCTTGGCGGGCAGGCTGGCGCCGGCGGACAGGTCGCGCAGCAGCTGCAGGTTGCCGCCGATCACCTGCAGGATGTTGTTGAAGTCGTGGGCGACGCCGCCGGTCAGCTTGCCGATCGCTTCCAGCTTCTGCGAGTGCTGCAGCGCGGCCTGCGTGGTCTGCAGTTCGGTGGTACGGGCTTCCACCAGGCTTTCCAGCTCCTTTTGGTACTTCTGCACCTCGTCCTGGGCCAGCTTCTGCTTGGTGACGTCGCTGCCCTGCACGAAGATGCCAACCGACTCGCCTTGCGCATTCAGGATCGGCTGGTAGATGAAGTCGATGAAGCGGGTGACGATGCGTCCCGGCCCCTCCTGCAGTTCGAGCTGCACGCTCTGGCCGACCACCGGGGTACCGTTCTGGAAGACCTTGTCGAGCAGTTCGAAGAAGCCCTGTCCGTCCACGTCGGGGAGCGCCTCACGCACCGTTTTCCCGATCAGGTCGCGGTTCCCGGTCAGGTTGCGGTAGGCGTTGTTGGCCAGTTCGAAGACGTGCTCCGGCCCTTTCAGCACGCAGATGAAGCCGGGCGCCTGTTCGAACAGGCTGTGGAAGAAGGTGTTGCTGAGCTGGAGCTCATTGGCCAGGGCCAGCGCCTTGCGGGTCTCCTCCAGTGCGCCGGTGCGCTCGACGATGGTCCGTTCGAGCTCGGCCTGCTTCTCCGCCAGGAAGCGGGTGTTGTTGACCTGTTCGGTGACGTCGCTGCCCTGGGACACGATGCCCAGCACCTTGCCGTTCTCGTCGAAGATGGGCTGGTAGACGAAGTCGATGAAGCTTCCGACGTCCTTGCCGTCGGCGGAACGCAGGGTCAGCGGTACGGCGCGGCCGACATAGGGCTTGCCCGAGGCATAGACCTCGTCGAGCAGCTCGAAGAAGCCCTGGCCGGCCAGTTCCGGCAGCGCCTCGCGCACC
The DNA here is from genome assembly GCF_042432755.1 of Massilia consociata. Lineage (NCBI taxonomy): Bacteria > Pseudomonadati > Pseudomonadota > Betaproteobacteria > Burkholderiales > Oxalobacteraceae > Massilia > Massilia consociata. The sequence goes on along the minus strand of NZ_JBHLWP010000006.1, from coordinate 247,796 downwards.
GGCTTGCCGATGATGTCGCGGTAGCCGGCCAGGCGGTGATGGGCATCGTTCTGCAGCTCGTAGACGTGTTCGGGGCCGTTGAAATAGCAGACGAAGCCCGGCGCCTGCTCGAACAGGCGCAGCAGGTGCTGGCTCTGCTCGGTGCGCGCCTGCAGCAGCGCGGCCTGGGCGCGCGCTTCACGCTCGCGCGCGTCGCGCGCCTTGGTGACATCACGGGTGACCTTGCCGAAGCCGATCAGGGTGCCGTCGTCGTCGTAGAGCGGATCGATCACGACATGCGCCCAGAAGCGCGAGCCGTCCTTGCGCACGCGCCAGCCGGTCGCCTCGAACACGCCTGCCGATTGGGCGGTGGCCAGCGCCTGCCGGGGCACGCCGGCCGCGCGGTCTTCTTCGGTATAGAAGCACTCGAAGTGCTGGCCGATGATCTCGTCGGCGGCATATCCCTTCGCGCGCTGCGCCCCCGCATTCCATGTCGCGACCCGGCCGTCGGGCGACAGCATGAAGATGGCGAAGTCGCGGATCTTGGCGACCAGCGTTGAGGTCAGGTTCGCCTCGAGGGAAGACAACAGGGGAGATTCCGTGGACATGGGTGCGGTTCGACGAAAACAGGATGCCGAATTCTATGCCAAATCGGCCATTTCTGGCGTTTCCGAAATGCATACCGAGAAGCGGCCCGCGCAGCCGCCGCAGGCATCATTTCTGCACGCGCCGCACAAGCCCGGCCTACCTGCGCCACTGTACCGGAATGCGCAGCACTTCCTTGTCGTTCCAGGCATGCACGGTGGCCGATACGCCCGCATTCTCGCCGAACTGGATGTGTAGATATTGGGTGTGGTACTGGTAGCGCGGCCCGAATTTATCGGCCGCCAGCTGCCTGGCCCGACCGGCGTCCTCGCCGTTCAGGGCGCGGTACTGCAGGAAGCACACGCCCAGCGCCAGCACGATCCCGAGTGCAAGCGGCAGGCGCGTGGCGGGCGCCTTCAGCCCGGCCACGGCGCGGGCCGACAGGACCTGCGGGTGGCTCAGGCGTACCGCCACGAGCAGCACCGCCAGTGCGCCGAGGAGGTGGGGGAGGTACAGCATGGCGGTTTGCCCTGGGAACAGGCGCAATTGCGTGACGATGAGGTCGAACGGCATCAGGATCACCGGCTTGAGCAGTTCGAGCAGCGATGCGCCCACGGCGAACAATGCGAGCCAGCGCACGAGCGCCAGTGCGCGCATGTTCCCGAACAGGATCAGCAAGCCCACGATCAGTCCCAGCAATTCGAACCTGAACGTTCCCTTCGGCGCACTGGCGAGGCCCAGCACGAGTTGGGCCAGTCCCAGGGCGCAGACAAGGATGCCGGTCGATCGCACGATGGCGCGGGCGCGGGCGCGGGCGTAAGCGGGGTCTGTGTTTTCGTGCATGTCGGTTCGGCCAAAAACCGGGGAGATTACCAGATCGGCTGCGGCCAAAAATACGCGCTTGTTCACCTATGCCGGTGCGCAGTGCCCACTGCTCACTGTTCACTGCTCGATGCTCAATGCCCGCGCCGCTGCACCAGTGCCGTGCCGACGCCATGGCGCTTGCCTTCGCTGACCGCGGTGACGGTGCCGTCGGGGTTGAAGACGATGGCATTGGCCGCGCCGATTTCTTCCGGCCCGGCTTCCCAGCGGTGGCCGAAGCGCTCCAGGGCGCGGGCCTGGGCGCTGCCCGGAAAGCCCGGTTCGACCGAGGTGGCCTCGCCATTGCGCTCGGAGATGCGCGGTGCGTCGAGCGCCTGGTCCATCGGCATGCCGAGGTCGACGTGGTTGAAGATGGTCTGCAGCACCGTGGTGATGATGGTCGATCCGCCCGGGCTGCCGATGGTGAAGGCCGGTTTGCCGTCCCTGAGCACGATGGTCGGCGCCATGCTCGAGCGCGGGCGCTTGCCTGCTTCCGGCACGTTCGGATGCGGGCCGCTGAAATCGAAATCGGTCATCTCGTTGTTCAGGATGAAGCCGTAGCCCGGCACCGTGATGCCGCTGCCGCCCCAGTCCTCGAGCGTGAAGGTGTACGACACCACGTTGCCGTCCTTGTCCGACACCGCCAGGTGGGTGGTGTGCGCGCTCTCGCGCTTTCTCTGTACGGCGGACTGGGGCCGCAGCGGCACGCTCTGGTCGTCCTGGAATGCGTACGGATCGCCCGCCGCCACCTTGTGCGCGGCCGCGGCGCCGATCAGCCTGCGGCGCTGGGCCGCGTACTCCTTCGACAGGATGCCGGCAAGCGGCACGTCGACGTATTCGGGGTCGGCCAGATAGGCGTTGCGGTCGGCAAAGGCGAGCCGGCTCGCTTCCAGGTAGGTGTGCTCGGCCTGCGCGCGCGGCATCTTCCTGAGATCGAAACCTTCCAGGATGTTCAGCGCTTCGGCCACCGTCGCGCCGCCGCTGCTGGGCAAGGGCATGCCATAGACCTCGTAGCCGCGGTAGGTGCTGCGCAGCGGCTGGCGGATGCGCGCCTCGTAGTTCGCCAGGTCGGCCATCGTCATGCGGCCGGCGCGTGCGCTCTTGCCGGGCGCGAGCGGCGGGCGGTTGACGGCGTCGACGATGGCGCGCGCGATGGGCCCTTCGTAGAAGGCTTTCACGCCACCGGCCGCGATCTCGCGGTAGGCCTTGGCCATGTCCGGATTGCGGATCAGGGTCCCCGGCTGCACTGCCTTGCCGCCGCGCAGGTACAGGGCGCCCGTCGGCGCATAGAGCTGAAATTTTCTTTCATTTTTGGCCGTTAAATGACTGAATATTTCAGTTGCCTGGTAGCCCCTGGTGGCGACGTCGATGGCCGGCGCCAACACCTGCTTGAAGTCCATGCTGCCGTAGCGCTGCAACGCTTCGTGCCAGCCGCGTACCGTACCCGGCACCCCGACCGCCGCGCCGCTTGCCACGGCCGTGTCGAAGTCGATCGGCTTGCCGTTCTCGAGGAAGGCGGCGGGCGTGAAGCTGGCGGGCGCCGTTTCGCGGTGGTCGATGGTGATCACGCGCTTGTCCTTGGCCAGGTAGATGACCATGAAACCGCCGCCGCCGATGCCGCAGCTGAACGGATCGGTCACGCCCAGGGTGGCCGCCGCGGCCACCGCCGCGTCGACGGCATTGCCGCCCCGGTTCAGGATCGCCAGCGCGGACTGCGAGGCCTGCTCGCTGATGGTGGCGACCGCGCCGCCCGTGCCGGTGGCCACCGGCGTCTTCGCGCTTGCCGCCGGCGCGTGCAGGACGATGGAGAGAGCCAGCCCGCAAGCGAGCGCCGCCTTCATGGGTTCAGGTTCCGGCAGCGCTTACTGCGCGTACATGTTGAAGGTCACCGGATACGACACCGGCCCCGGTCCGCTTGCCGTCATGCCGCGTGGCGGCGGCGGGGTGAGGTGATCGAGCTCGATGCGCGAGCCGCGCAGCGCCGGCGACATGTAGCCCGGCTGGCCGTGCACCAGGTAGAAGGCCTGCGCCACGCTGCCGATGCGCATGGTGAAGCGGTAGGCCAGGCGGCCCGGCCACATGCAGCGCGCATTGTCCGGGCAGCGGCTGTCTTCGGCGCCTTCGTAGGTGATGCTCAGGCGCTCGGCCAGCGGCAGGGTCTGGCGCTCGGTGAGGGTATAGCGTGCCTCGGGCAGGCGGTCGTGGGAAGTGGCGCAGCCCGCCAGTACGAGGGCGGCGCACGAGAAGGTGAAGACACGGAGCAGGGGGCGCATGCGATGTCATCCAGTTGTTTTTTTGGAATGCCCATCATAGCAAACCCGTGGCGCGCGGTCGCGCACGCACGTCGCAGAACCGTGTTGACGGAGTCATAAACCGGTCACATTCGCGGACTAGACTTTGCTGCGTGGTCCAAAACCTCACCCCATCAACCAGGAATAGGAATAACAAGCCAATGTTCAAGAAGATCCTCGCCGCCGCCGCCACTACCGCCGCCGTGTTCGCGATGTCGGCCTCCCACGCCGCCGACATGACCGGCGCCGGCGCGACCTTCCCGTACCCGATCTACGCCAAGTGGGCGGAAGCATACAAGGCAGCCACCGGCATCGGCCTGAACTACCAATCGGTGGGCTCGGGCGCCGGCATCAAGCAGATCAAGGCCAAGACCGTGGACTTCGGTGCATCGGACATGCCGCTCAAGCAGGAAGACCTGGACAGCGACGGCCTGATGCAGTTCCCGGCCATCATGGGCGGCGTGGTCACCGTGATCAACGTCGAAGGCATCACCCCGGGCCAGCTGAAGCTGACCGGCCCGGTCATCGCCGACATCTACATGGGCAAGATCACCAAGTGGAACGCGCAGCCGATCGCCGCGCTGAACCCGGGCGTGAAGCTGCCGGATGCCGACATCACCGTCGTGCACCGCGCCGACAGCTCGGGCACCTCGTTCCTGTTCACCGACTACCTGGCCAAGGCCAGCCCGGACTGGAAGAACACCATCGGCGCCGGCACCACCGTGAAGTGGGCCGTGGGCGTGGGCGGCAAGGGCAACGAAGGCGTCGCCGCCAACGTGCAGCGCATCAAGGGCGCGATCGGCTACGTCGAGTGGGCCTACGCCAAGAAGAACAGGCTGTCGCACACCCAGATGCAGAACCGCGAAGGCGTGTTCCTGCAGCCGAGCGACGACGCCTTCAAGGCCGCTGCCGCCGGCGCGGAATGGACCAAGGCGCCGGGCTTCGGCGTGGTGCTGACCGACCAGCCGGGCAAGCAGAGCTGGCCGATCACCGGTGTCTCGTACATCCTGATGCACAAGAACCAGGCCAATGGCGCCAAGGGTGCCGAAGTGGTGAAGTTCTTCGACTGGGCCTTCAAGAACGGCGCCCCGGCTGCCGCCGACCTGGACTACGTGCCGATGCCGGCATCGGTCGTCAGCCTGATCCAGGCCAACTGGAAGTCGCAGCTGAAGGATGCTTCGGGCAAGGCGATCTACTGATCGTTTGAACCGACGCGGCGCTGACGTAGGGTGGGCGGGTATTCCCGCCCACGCGTTCAACTCACGTGAGCAGGCTGCACATCCATTCCCACTTCGTTTGAACGCGTGTTCGGCCAGGCCGGATACCCTACATTTATGACAACGGCTAACACGATCGTCCTGGTAGTCGACGACAAGCCGGCCATTGCCGAGCTGCTCAAGTACTCGCTGCACGAGGACGAATGGATCTGGCACAGCGTGCCGAGCCTGGCGCAGGCCTGGGATTTCATCGGACGCGAGCGCCCCGACCTGCTGCTGCAGGAATCCATGCTGCGCCACGAAGGCGGCATGCGCCTGCTGGCGCGCCTGCGCGGCGACCGCCGCCTGCGCGACAAACCCGTCATCCTGCTGGCCGCCGAATGCGGCGAAGGCGAGCGTGACGCGCCGCTGCCCCCGCCCGAATTCATCCCCCAGCCGCCGCCCGAAGAAACGCCCGACGAGCGCCTGCTGCGCTCCGGCCGGCTGGTGCTCGATCCGCTCAGCTGCACGGTCCGGGTCGGCAACCACAAGGTCGAGGTGCGCCAGGCCGAATACCGGCTGCTGCGCTTCCTGCTGTGCCATCCGGGCCAGGTGTTCACGCGCGCCCAGTTGCTGGCGCACCTGTGGGAGGCCCACGACACCCTCGACCAGCGCACCGTGGACGTCCACGTGCTGCGCCTGCGCAAGGCGCTGGGACGGGCCAAGTCCCTGATCAAGACCGTGCGCGGGGCCGGCTACATGCTGTCCGCTTCCTAGCACGTCCAGCTCTTTGCTACACCCCGGCATGTCATCGGGATGACATGTTTGCTCAGTAGACTGCCAGGCAACTTGCCTAGTTGAAACAGTTATTTCAGTCGTTGCATGAGCAAACATCCCGGCCACGTCGCTTCCCGTACCAACCGTATCCTCGTCTTCCTCTGGCCGCTCCTGGCCCTGCTGCTGTGCGCGGCACTGTGGGCCGCCACCGTGATTCGCGCCGATGCCGAGCGCAAGCGCGCCGACACCCAGGCGCGCAAGGATGCGGGCGCCTATGCCGAAGCCTACGAGCAGGTGATCACGCGTTCGGTCGGGCAGATGGACCAGATCACGATGCAGCTGAAGTTCAGCTGGGAGCATGGACGGCACGGCGCCCGCGACAGCGGATTGCTCGACGAGCTGCGGCGCGACGGCATGTTCACCGACAACGCCTTCGACACCGTGGCCATCGTGGACCGCACCGGCATCGTGCGCGCCTCGACCCGGCCTGCGCTGCTCGGCGCCGACCTCTCCGCCGGCCCGTACTTTCTCCAGCACCGCAACCACATCTCGACCGCGCTGCGGGTCGGCGCCGCCCCGCCGCGTTTCGGCGGCGGCAAGGACCTGGTACTGTTTACGCGCCGCCTCGACACGCCCGACGACGAATTCGACGGCATCGTGCTGATGGCCGTGGACGCCCGCTACTTCACCTCCTTCCTCAGCCCGGCGACGCTGGGCGCGGGCGGGGTGGTCGCGCTGGCCGGCACCGAAGGCCGCCTGCGCGTCGAGCAGCGCAGCGACGGCAGTGCCCACCTGGACGACGGGGCCCTGGTGCTGCCGCCGAATGCGGGCCTGTGGTCGAGCGAGCGCGGCGTACGCCTGGTGGCGGGCCGCTACGGTTTCACGGACGGCCAGGCGCGCGTGCTGGGCTGGCGCCATTCGGCGGTCTATCCGCTGGTGGCCCTGGTCGGCCTGTCGCACCAGGAAGCGCTGCAGGGCGCGGCGGCCTACTGGGCCGAGAGCCGCGACCGCGCCATCGCCGCCAGCGCCTGCCTGCTGCTGCTCGGCGCGGCCGGCTCGGTGCTGGCGCGCCGTGCCGTGCTGCGCGAGCGCGAGCAGGAGGAAGTGCAGCGCGCCTACCGCACCGCCACCGAGAGCGGCAACGACGGGTTCTACATGGCCGCCGCCGTGTACGGGCGCGACGGGGACATTGCCGACTTCCGCATCGTCGATTGCAACGAGCGCGGCGCCTTCTTCTTCGGCATGACGCGCGCCACGCTGGTGGGCAGCCGCCTGTCGCAGATCGATGCGGGGCTGTTCGGCGAGGAGCTGATGGCGACCTACCGCAAGGCGATGCAGGCGGGCTTCTACGAGGACGACCGCAAGATGCCGAGCGATAACCGCCTGAACATCAGCTGGGGGCACCGGCGCCTGGTACGGGTCGGCAACGGCCTGGCGGTGACGCTGCAGGACATCAGCCAGCGCAAGGAGCACGAATCCCAGCTCGAGCGCATGGCCAACGAGGATGCGCTGACCGGCCTGGCCACGCGCCATGCCTTCCTGCAGGCGATGCCGGCACTGCTGGCGCAGGCGCGCGCCGGTGAAGAAAACCTGGCGCTGCTGTTCATCGACCTCGACGAATTCAAGCACGTCAACGACACCCACGGCCATGCGACCGGCGACCAGTTGCTCAAGTCCGCGGCAGGGCGCCTGCTGTCGCTGCTGCGCCCCAATGACCAGGTGGCGCGCTTCGGCGGTGACGAATTCCTGGTGCTGCTGCACCCGGTGGAGGGCGAGCGCCAGGTCGCGGCGGTGGCGGCGCGCATCGTCGAGGCATTCGGCGTACCCTTCCTGATCGGCGACGAACTGCACGCGGTGGGCGCGTCGATCGGCATCAGCATGTTCCCGCGCGACGGCCAGGACGTTGAGACCCTGGTGCGCCACAGCGATATCGCCATGTACGCCGGGAAGAACGAAGGCAAGGGGCAATACCGCTTCTTCGACCCGGCCCTGTCGCACACGCTGAATGCGCGTGCGCGCCTGAAGCAGCGCATGCTGGAAGCGATCGAACGGGACCAGTTCATGCTGTATTACCAGCCGCGCGTCGATGCCCGCAGCGGCGAGCTGCTGAGCATGGAAGCGCTGGTCCGCTGGCGGCATCCGGAGCTGGGCATCGTCCCGCCGGGCGAATTCATTCCGCTGGCCGAAAGCACCGGCCTGATCGCGCGCATCGGCGAGCTGGTCATCGACAAGGCCTGCGCCCAGCTGGCGACATGGCGCGAGCAGGGCGCCGAACTGGTGCCGGTGTCGATCAACGTCTCGCCCAAGCAGTTCCTGCGCGGCGGGGTGCAGCAAGCGCTCAGCCTTGCGTTGCGCCGCCACCGCGTGCCGGCCAGCCTGATCGAAGTCGAGATCACCGAGTCGGCCATGATGGGCGACCACGACGACATCCTGGCCGAACTGGCCGCCTTGCGCGCGCTGGGCGTCAAGCTGCACGTGGACGATTTCGGCACCGGCTACTCGTCGCTGTCGCAGCTGCAGCGCCTGAAAATGGACGTGCTGAAGGTGGACCGCGCCTTCACCACCGAGCTGGGCAACTCGAAGGAGGGCAAGGTGTTCTTCCAGGCCATCGTGTCGATGGCCCATGCGCTCGGCATGTCGGTGGTGGCCGAGGGGGTCGAAACCGAAGAGCAGCTGGCGATCCTGCGCGGGCTCGACTGCAACGAGGTGCAGGGCTACTACATCGCGCGGCCGGTGCCGGCCGGCGAGATGCTGGAGATGATGCAGCGGCGTTTCTTGCTGAAAGACGCACCGCTGGCTGTGTAACGTGCTTCGGCTTGCATCGCTCGGTGTTTCCTCCTAGAATGCCTTCACCCTGTGGGGAGTAGCCTGCTTCCGCGCCATGCGGAAGTGCCCGTGTCAACATACTCGACCGTCGGTCGTGGCGCGGGCGCCTCGTGACCAGCCAATGATCACGAAATCGGTTGGCAAGACCATCGGCCCATCCGCGCCATTGTCGGGCGTGCGGGTGCGCCGTCGTCTGTGCCCGGCCGGAACTTCTGCATGACCTTCACCGCCCTCGTTTTCCTTGCCCTTGCCATGTCGACCGACGCCTTTGCCGCGGCGATCGCCAAGGGCGCCGCCCTGCGCACCCCGACGCTGCCGCAAGCCTTGCGCATCGGCCTGCTGTTCGGCTGCATCGAGACCATCACGCCGCTGATCGGCTGGGCGCTCGGCTCGCTGGCGGCCGACGCCATCCGCCAGTGGGACCACTGGATCGCCTTCTTCCTGCTGCTGGGCCTGGGCGTGCGCATGATCTGGCTCTCGTTCGGCGAGGACGAGGAGGAAGAGCAGGGCGCTGCGCAGAACCTGCTGGTGCTGGTGCTCACGGCGGTCGCCACCAGCATCGATGCGATGGCGGTCGGGGTCGGACTGGCCTTCGTCGAGGTCTCGATCGTGCACGCCGCCCTTGCCATCGGCGTGGCGACCACCGTGATGGTGACCGTCGGCGTGCTGCTCGGGCGCCGGCTGGGCGCTGCCGTGGGACGCAATGCCGAACGCATCGGCGGCGTGGTGCTGGTGCTGGTCGGTACCGCCATCCTGATCGAACACCTGCAACATTGAGAATGCTAATAGGAATTATTATCATTTACTGCTAGAATCTCGACAGTTTTCTTTCTGTCATCTGTCATTCTTTCTAGGAGTGTCCATGTCGAGCCGTTCCCTGCGCGCCGTACCGTTCCGTCCCTCCACCCTGGCGCTCGCGCTGGCGCTCGCCCACGGGGCGGCATGGGCGGACGACGGGCCCGACAAAGCGGCAGCCGATATGCACCAGGTGGTGGTGACGGCATCGGGGTTCGAGCAGCGCATGCGCGACGCGCCGGCCTCGATCACGGTGATCACGCGCGACGAACTGGAGCAGGGCCGTTTCGGCAACCTGACCCAGGCCCTCGAAAGCGTCGAGGGCATCGACGTCGGCGCGGCGGCGGACAAGACCGGCGGCATGAACATCAGCATGCGCGGCATGCCGAGCGACTACACGCTGGTGCTGATCGACGGGCGCCGCCAGAACTCGGCGGGCAATGTCACGCCGAACGGCTTCGGCGGCACCCAGACCAGCTTCATGCCGCCGCTGGGCGCGATCGAGCGCATCGAGATCATCCGCGGGCCGATGTCGACGCTGTACGGGTCGGACGCGATGGGCGGCGTGGTGAACATCATCACGCGCAAGGTCGGCAAGCGCTGGTCGGCGGCCCTGTCGGCCGACTATACCGTGCAGGAAGAAGCGGCCTTCGGCGACGTGCGCGCCGCCAAGTTCTACCTCAACGGCCCGCTGGCGGCCGACGTGCTCGGGCTGGCGCTGCGCGGCAGCACCCAGCGCCGCGCCGCCTCCAGCATCCGCTACGCCACCGACGCCGGCGCCGAGATCGCGCCGACCATGGGCGCCAACCCGGTGGAATCGGAACTCAAGAACCTGGGCGCGCGCCTGACCTTCGCGCCAAATAGCTACCACGCGCTCACCCTGGATGCCGACGCCAGCCGCCAGGCCTACGACAATTCGCGCGGCCAGCTCGGCACCCAGTCGGTGCAGGGCGGCTACGGTCCGCAGCAGAAGTACAACCGCGACCAGCTCACCGCCGCCTACCGCGGCCGCTTCGACTTCGGCACCTGGGACAACAGCTACATGGTGAACGAGACCGAGACCATCGGCCGCACCATCCCGCCGGGCACGCCGGGCGCCGTCGCCGGCAGCCCGCGCGTGCTGGAAGTCAAGAGCAAGGTGTTCGACACCAAGCTGCTGCTGCCCTGGGGCAGCCACCTGACCACGATCGGCGCCCAGTGGTGGGACGCGTCGATGCAGGACGGCGTGGCGCCGGGGCGCTTCGAATTCACCCAGAAGGCCGTGTTCCTCGAGGACGAGTGGCGCATCGTCGACGCCTTCGCGCTGACGCTGGGCGCGCGCCATGACCGCCACAGCATCTTTGGCGGCCAGACCAGCCCGCGCGCCTATGCGGTGTGGAACGCCTCGCCGCACTGGACCGTCAAGGGCGGTGTCAGCCGCGGCTACAAGACCCCGCGCGTGGAGCAGCTGACGCCGGGCATCAACGGATTCGGCGCACAGGGCACCCTGCCGCTGGTCGGCAGCCCCGGCCTGAAGCCGGAAACGACTACCGCCACGGAACTGGGCGTGCATTTCGACAACGGCGCCGGCCTGCATGCGTCGGCCACGCTGTTCAACAACGAATTCCAGGACAAGATCACCAGCGGCACCGGGCTGCTCAACTGCAGCTTCGTGCGCGCCCCGAACCGCCTGGGCTGCGTCAGCTTCGGCAACTGGCCGAATGTCGATGCCTTCGGCCAGTCGGTCAACGTGGACGAGGCGGTCACGCGCGGCGTCGAACTGAGCACCCGCGTCCCGCTCGGCCGGGGATGGTCGGCCGATGCCAACTATACCTGGACCGAAAGCGAGCAGAAGAGCGGGACGAACGCCGGCATGCCGCTCACCGATACGCCCGAGCATGCGCTCAATGCGCGCCTGAACTGGAGCATCTCGCCGCAGTGGAAAACGTGGCTGCGCGCCGAAGTGCGCAGCGAGCGCTTCCGCGACCCGGGCACCACGGCGGCGACGCGCGCCGCCAAGGCGGCACTGGGCGACTACAAGGGCTATGGCATGCTGCACCTCGGCGCCAGCTACCAGCTGAGCAAGACAGTCTCGATGAACGCGGCCATCTACAACCTGCTGAACAAGGACTTCATCGACTACCGCCCGTACCGCGCGGCGGCGAGCGGCCCGCTGACCTACAGCAGCGTGTACGTGAACAACGGCGAAGGGCGCCGCCTCTGGCTGTCGGTGAACGTCGACCTGTAAGCGGGGTGGCGCAGCCGGCGCGCCTCAGTCGCGCCGGGCCGCCTCGATGGCCGCGACGTCGATTTTGCGCATCGTCATCATTGCCTCGAACACCCGCCTGGCCACCGCCGGGTCGGGATCGGCAAGGCCTTCGATCAAGACCCGCGGCGTGATCTGCCAGGACAGGCCCCACCGGTCCTTGCACCAGCCGCATGCACTTTCCTGGCCACCGTTGGCAACGATCACATGCCACAGGCGGTCGGTTTCTTCCTGGTCGTCGGTCGCGATCTGGAACGAGAACGCTTCGCTGTGCCTGAAAGCCGGACCGCCGTTCAGGCCGATGCAGGGGATGCCGGCCACGGTGAACGCGACCGTCAGGACGTCGCCCTGTTTCCCGGCAGGATAGTCGCTCGGCGCCCGGAAGACCTGGTGGACTGCGCTGTCGGGAAAGGTGGCTGCGTAGAACTGCGCGGCATCCAGGGCGCTACCGTCGAACCAGAGGCAAATCGTGTTTTTGCTGATCATGCCGTTTCTCCGATGGGGTAAGAGGGAATGTCAGCATAGCGCAGCCGGGAGCGTCCGGGCCACCGGCCTTGGGTATCAGCGCATCAGCACTTCGTTACGGAAACGCCAGGCATAGGTCTGGCCGACCTTGAGTTGTGCCGAATGATCCCGCAACTCCACCGTGAAGTTACCCAGCTCATCGCGGCGCACGCGCGCAATGGCGCGCGCGCATACCAGCGTGCCGCGCCGGATCTGCCAGAACCGGTCCGGGTCCAGCCCCGCAGCCAGTTCCTTGATCGGCATCCGCAGCAGGCCTTCGTCGGTGGCGCTGACCACGCGGGTGTACCGGGTATCCGACTCGAAGAACAGGACTTCCTCGATCGGGAACATCTTGATGACGTTGCCGACGGTGCTGCTGATCCAGCGGATGGTTTCCGCTTGCGCTGCCGGCCGCAGGCGCCGGTCGAGTTGTTCCAGTGCCTTGACCAGCTCCGCGGCATTGGTTCCGGTGGCCAGTTGCGCCCGCAAGCGCGTGACTGCCTGCTCTAGGCGCGCCCCGGCCACCGGCTTGACGAGGTAATCCACCGCGCCCAGGTCGAAGGCTTCGATCGCATGGCTGTCGTAGGCGGTGGTAAACACGACACGGCAGCTGCCGGCGCTTGCCTTTGCCACGTCCAGGCCGCTCATGCCGGGCATGCGGATATCGAGGAAGGCCACGTCCGGACGCAAGTCGGCAATGGCGGCAAGCGCTTCGTCGCCATCCTCGCAGGCCGCGACGATGGCGAGTTCGGGCCAGGCCAGCGCCAGCAGGCGCCGCAGTTCGGTGCGCTGCAGGTCTTCGTCGTCGGCAATCACGGCGGTGGGCATCTCAGGCTTCCTCTTCGGTCAATGTGCGCAGCGGCAGCACGATGCCGGCCGTCACGCCGCCCCCGGGATTGGCGTGCAGCGACAGCGCGGCTGTGCCGTCGTACAAGTGCTTCAGGCGTTCGCGGATATTGCTCAGGCCGATCCCGCTGCCGGCAGCGGCGCCGAAGCCGACGCCGTCGTCCGCCACCGTCACTTCCAGCATGCCGTCGCCATTGTCGCCCCCGGCGCCGGCGCGGTCGATGCGCGCGGCCGCCACGCGAATCCGGGCCGGACCCTTCTTCAGTTCGATGCCGTGCTTGACGGCGTTCTCGACCAGCGAAATCAGCATCAGCGGGGGAATGGCGGCGTTGCGCAATGCCGGTGCACATTCGACCTGCACGTCCAGGCGCGGCATGCGGGCCTGGATGATGCCGAGATAAGCCTGCACCGAGTCGAGCTGCGAACCGAGCGTGACGAATGTCCTGCTCCGGTCCGCGCGCAACTGCGGGATGGTCGAACGCAGGTAGTCGATCAGGTGGTCGATCATGACGATGCCCCGGTCCGGATCGGACAGCATGGCGGCGCGCACGCCCGACAGCGTATTGAACAGGAAGTGCGGCTCCACCTGGCTGGCCAGCACCGACAGTTGCGCCTCCACTTCGTTGCGCTGGTTCTTGTAGTGGTCCGCCTGGGCCTGCAGCGCGGCTTCGCGCAGCAATCTGCGCTGGCGGAAGTAGGCGACCAGGTCGAAGGGGCCGGCCAGCCACACCACCACGGGGATCCAGATGATCAGGTTGACCAAGCGATCGTCGCGGGCTTCTGCGATTTCCTGGGCCGTCGGCGCACGCCCCTGCGCCGGCTCGCCGCCGGTCCTGACGAACGGCGTCAGCGCCAGCGCCACGACCATGCCCAGCAGCAGGGCGCAGACGATGCCGGCAGCTTCGCGCCGCGGGCTCCAGCGGCGGCGGTGTACCACGACCGCCAGGGCGCGCCCGAGCATCAGGGCAGTCGCCACCACCAGCCAGAGCGCCGGGAAAGTCAGGTAGAAGCGCAGCAGGTGTTCTTCCGCCCTGGGCGGCGCCACCACCGCGGCGACCACCAGGATCACCAGCGCGAACAGGATGAGCGGCGTCCTGAAGGAACGCATGCGGTAGACGAACCAGGTCTTGCTGAAGATCGGGTACTGGTGCGCACGAGCGGACCAGCCCGCCAGGGTCGTGGCCATGCTGTGCGGCAGGGGCGCCTCGGTGGCTGTTTGCGCTCGTGCGATTTTTTCCATTTGGATATTTTACGCTGGGAGGCCTGTCCGATTTTTCTATTTCACTGTCGCCAGGATCCAATTGCTTACAGTATCTAGAGCGGCAGGCGCGAAGCTTTCCTCGATCGTGAAATACTCGGAAACTGCCCCGGTCGGTGCGGTCTGGAACAGGTGGTTCAACTTGGGTAGTTCCTGCACCACGGCCCGTGGGTTGTCCTTGAGCGCCGTGCGGATCGCACCGAGATTCATGGCGGCAGGTACCTGCATGTCGCGTTCGCCATTCAGTACCAGCACGGGCTGGCGCAGCGACCGCAGCACGGGACCGGGTTCATGCCTGAGGAAGGGATGGAACCAGGGTGTCGCCAGCTGCTGGAGCCGCCGTTTGGCGACGCCTGCGGGTAGCGTGCCATCGCGTTCGGCAGCGTCCGCGACCTGCCGAGCCTTGTCGATGGCGAGGTCAAGCTGCTGTTCCGAGGCCAGGGCGGCGAGCAGTGCGCGGTGGAATGCGCGTTCCCCGGCAATCTGGTCCTCGGGCATGCCGTTCGCCTTCGATCCGAGGGCAATCTGTTCGGCCATGAGCAGTTCGCCGCGCACGCCCGGCGCCGCCAGCATCACGACGAAGGCGAGGCCAGGATCGCGCGCCGCCACCAGCGGTGCAATGAGGCCCCCCTCCGAATGGCCGAGGATGCCGATCCGGCCGGGCGCGACGTCGGGACGGCTGCGCAGGAACTGCACGGCCGCTTCGGCATCGCCGGCGAAATCGAAGGTGGTCGCATCCTTGTAGGTGCCGGTCGACTTGCCGATGCCGCGCTTGTCGTAGCGCAGCACGGCGATGCCCTTGCGGGTCAGGTGGTCGGCCAGCACGAGAAACAGCTTATGCTCGAACACATTTGCATTGCGCTCGACGGGTCCGGAACCGTGCACCAGCACGACAGCGGGGAACGGTCCCTTGCCATGGGGGACGCTGAAGCTGCCCGCCAGGGTGAGCCCGGCGGCCGTGTTGGCGAAGCTGACTTCGCTGCTCGTATAGCCCGGCGCGCGTGCGGCGATAGCGTCTTCCTGCGGGCGCTTCGGTTTGCGGGCGTCGGCGTCGGTACGCGCGAGGACCAGGGGGACGGTCCGGCCCTGCTGGGTCCAGGTGCCTTCCCACACCTTGCCTTGCTGGTTCCAGCGCGCCGCATAGCCGGCATTGAGTGCGACCAGCCGGAAGCTGACCTGCTCTTCCGTCACCTGCAGCTGATCCACCTTCGTGCTCATGGCCTGTTGTGGAACAGCCATCGTGCCTTGCCATTGTCCTTCCGTCGTCCTGTCAAATTGCAGGAGCACATCCAGGGAATTGGCAATGCGGCCCTTCCAGTGGCCGGCAGCGTCTTCGGCATGGGCCGGGGGCATGGCGAGCAGCGCCGCCAGGCCGAACAGTATCGATTTCATGTCGTGTCCATCCTGTGTTTTTGGATGGACAACTTTACTCAGCCCCGTACGTCCCCGCAGCGAAATGGGATGAACCGCGATTCCGGCGACATGAAATCGGGCTGACCTGGCATGAATACGGAAGCGGGTGCCGGACGACCCTCAATCGAGGTCGGACGCGTCGTGCCGCTCCGGCACCTGCTCGCCCGGTTCGCCGCGCACGCGGTTGACCTTGCGGCCGCGGACGACGGCGGGGCGGGCCGCGATCTCGTCGGCCCAGCGGCGCACGTTCTTGTACTCGTGCACGGCGAGGAATTCGCCGGCCTCGTAGAGTTCGCCGCGCACCATGCCGCCGTACCAGGGCCAGATCGCCATGTCGGCGATCGTGTATTCGCTGCCGGCGACGTAGCGGTGGTTGGCTAGTTGGCGCTCCAGCACGTCGAGCTGGCGCTTGGTTTCCATCGCATAGCGGTCGATCGGGTATTGCAGCTTTTCCGGCGCATAGGCGTAGAAGTGGCCGAAGCCGCCGCCCACGAAGGGCGCCGAGCCCATCTGCCAGAACAGCCAGTTCATGGTCTCGACCCGCGCCACGCCGTCCTTCGGGAGGAAGGCGCCGAATTTCTCGGCAAGATAGACCAGGATCGAGCCCGATTCGAACACGCGTACCGGTTCCGAATTCGACCCCACTGCGCTGCGGTCGACCATGGCCGGGATCTTCGAGTTCGGATTGATCTCGACGAAGCCGCTCGAGAACTGCGCCCCTTCGTTGATCTTGATGAGCCAGGCATCGTATTCGGCCCCCGTGTGGCCGAGCGCCAGCAGCTCTTCCAGCATGATCGTCACCTTGACGCCATTCGGCGTGGCCAGCGAGTACAGCTGCAGCGGGTGCTTGCCGACCGGAAGCGCGGCCTCGTGGGTCGGCCCGGCAACCGGGCGGTTGATGTTGGCGAAGGTGCCGCCGGAAGAGGCGGGCGGGGTCCAGACTTTCGGTGGGACGTACGGGTCGGTCATCGGGGTCTCCTTGAACATGCCGGATGAAAGTTGTCATTCTAGCCGGGGGATGCCGAACACGTTTTCGCAAGCGGAAAAGATGGTTTGCCCGGCGCACCGCATGCCGGCGAGGAAAGACGTGTTACAGTTTTTGTGACCACATGAGGTCGGCAGGGAGATTGAGCCGGTGATTCGGAAAAAATGCGTCCACGACATGGAGAAGGTGCTGGATATCTGGCTGCGCGCATCGGTCCAGGCGCATGGTTTTATCGACGCAGCGTTCTGGCACGCACAGCGCGACAGCATGCGCACGCTGTATCTGCCCGTGGCGACAACTTATGTATTCGAGCGCGACGGTGCGGTAGCCGGGTTCTACAGTCTGCACGGCGACGTGCTGGCCGCGCTGTTCGTCGACCCGGACAGCCAGGCCGGGGGTATTGGCAGCCTGCTCCTGGCCGATGCCAAGACCCGCCGCAGCGTGCTCGAACTGAGCGTGTATTCGGCCAATCAGGCCGCCCGGCGATTTTATGCAAGGCATGGATTCGTCGCGTTCGGCGAACGGCCGGACGAGCACACTGGGCATCCGGAAACCCTGATGCGATGGCAGGCCTAGCCGGGGCCACAGTTGCTGCCGCCAGGCCCTAAAAGAAAACGGCCCGGCCGCCGAAGCGACCAGACCGTTCTTCCTGTCGGGATGCAGGCCGGCTTACACGTAAGCCGCCAGCGCACCCTTCATCTTCTTCAGCGCAGCCGATTCGATCTGGCGGATACGCTCGGCCGACACGCCGAACTCCTCGGCCAGCGTGTGCAGCGTGGCGCCCGAGCCGTCGTCGTTGGCCAGCCAGCGCGCTTCGACGATGCGGCGCGAACGCGGGTCCAGTTTCGACAGGGCGGTCTCCAGGCCTTCCGACTGCAGGCGGGTGACCTGCTCGGCCTCCAGCACCCTGGTCGGTTCCTGCTGGTCCGACGACAGGTAGGCGATCGGGGCGAACTTGTCGTCCTCGTCGTCGGTCGGCGATTCGAGCGCGATGTCGCGGCCCGACAGGCGGGTTTCCATCTCGATGACTTCTTCGCGCTTGACGTCGAGCATCTTGGCCAGTTCGTCCACCTGGGCTGGCGACATGGCGTCCAGGCCGGTCTTGTTGCTGCGCAGGTTGAAGAACAGCTTGCGCTGGGCCTTGGTCGTGGCGACCTTCACCAGGCGCCAGTTCTTCAGGATGTATTCGTGCATCTCGGCCTTGATCCAGTGCATCGCGTACGACACGAGACGCACGCCCTGGTTCGGGTCGAAGCGCTTCACTGCCTTCATCAGGCCGATGTTGCCTTCCTGGATCAGGTCAGCGTGCGGCAGGCCGTAGCCGAGGTAGCCGCGCGCGATCGACACCACCAGGCGCAGGTGCGACAGGACCAGTTTTTGCGCCGCTTCCAGGTCATTCTTTTCCCGCAGCGACTTGGCCAGCGAGATTTCTTCCTCGTGGGACAGCATCGGCAGACGGTTGACGGCCGAGATGTAGGCGTCGATGTTGCCGAGATTGCCGGTGAAACCAAGTCCCAGAGCACGACTTCCAGCTGGAACCAATGCGGATTGTGCGGACATATTCATTTCCCTCGTAGTAATCTTGCTGCATCCTCAATGTGCCACGGACCCATGCCGCGCGACAGCAGCGTTACCGCCTGTTACTGGATGCTTTCCTTGATTTTCTCTGTATTCGAGTCATATATTAGCACTCTCCTGGGGTGAGTGCTAGGCAAGCCATCGCTTTGCCGGAATCGATTAAGTTTGGCTAAAGTATTGCCTGAGAGAATCAAAAACCTGTCGTTTCCACTGTAGAGCAGACGACCTTGATTCGATTGATTCAGCTCAAAAATGAGCCCAGAAGTACTGGAAAACCGCCTTGAAGACAGGTTAAAGGCGCGTCTTGACGCCTTCTGTTGGATGGCGCACGTTCGCTGGGGACGCTCTGTAGGATTTCAACCCGTCTGAGCGTAGGGAGGGACGGCTAAGCAGTTTCGCCAGAGGGCGCAAACCTTGTTGCAGGGTGGACGGCGCGTCCCTCCACCCTGCGGTCAGGTCAGGTCAACGTACCCGCGCCAGGTGGCGCTGCACCGACAGCATGGCGCCGATCAGGCCGAGTCCGGCGCTGATCGCCAGCACGCCGGCCATTTCCAGGGCGCCGAGCGGCGCCAGCTGGAACGCGGACTCGTACAGGCGTGCGAAGTCGGCGATGGCGCCGTTCAGGGGCGCCAGTCCCAGCGCCACCACGCCCAGCGCCACGGCGCCGGCGCACAGGCCGAGCAGGGCGCCCGTGTAATAGAACGGACGGTGGATGAAGTTGTCCGTCGCGCCCAGCAGCTTGGAAACGGCGATCTCTTCCTTCTGCGTCAGCACCTGCAGGCGGATCGTGTTGAACACGACCGCGATGACGACGATGCCGAGCGTGATGGCCAGCAGCAGCAGGGCCAGGCGCAGGACGTTCAGGGCCGCGGCGAGGCGCTTGACCCAGACCGAATCCACCTGCACCACATCGACGCCCGGCAGGGAGCGCAGTTGCTCGACCATGGCATCCACCTGGCCCGCGGCGCCGCTGCCGCCGAGCGTCATCTTGTAGCTGTCGGGCAGCGGGTTTTCCCCGAGCGTATCGATCACGTCGCCCAGGCCGCTCGTTGCCTTCATCGCGGCCAGCGCTTCCTCGCGCGGGACGAATTCGACATCCGCGCGCCCGCCCGTGGCGGCGATCGCCCGGATCTGCGGCGCCAGCGCGGCGGCTTCCTCGCGGGTGGCCTCCAGCTTCATGAACAGGCTGATCTCGGGATCGACCGACAGCTGTTGCGACAGCGGCCGCACGTTGTCGAGCAGGGTGATGCCGGCAAAGGGCAGGGTCAGCGCCAGGGCGATGACGACCACGTTGAACAGGAAGCTCCCGGGCGCCTTGCGCACGGTGGACAGCGCCGCGCCGAGCGCGAAGCGGTGCTGGCGGAACCACGGGCTCATACGGCGCCTCCGGGGCGGGCTGCATCGACAAGCTGTCCCTGTTCGAGGCGGATCACGCGCGCCGCGGCGCTGTCGAGCACCTGGTCGTCGTGGGTCGAGATCACGCAGGTCACGCCCACGGCATTGAAGGCGCGCAGCGCGTCGAGCACCTTGTCGGCCGCCACGCGGTCGAGGTTCGCGGTCGGTTCGTCGGCCAGGATGATCTGCGGGCGGTTGACGATGGCGCGCGCGACCGCCACGCGCTGCTGTTCGCCGCCGGACAGCTCCAGCGGCATCGCCCTGGCGCGCTCCAGCAGGCCGACCTTGTCGAGCGCCGCGCGGGCGCGCTGCTCGGCCTGCGCCCTGGGGGCGCCGGTGACGAGCAGTGGCAGCATCACGTTGCCGAGGATGTTGCGGTCGTTGAGCAGGCGCTGGTGCTGGAAGATCAGTCCCAGGTTACGGCGCAGGAAGGGGATGCCGGCCTTGCCGATGCGGCCGATGTCCTGGCCGTTGACGGTCACCGTGCCGCTGGTGGGACGCTCGACGGCGGCCACCATCTTCATCAGGGTCGACTTGCCGGCGCCGGACGGGCCGGCCAGGTAGACCAGCTCGCCCTTGGCGATGTCGAGGGACACGTCGCGCAGCGCGTAGGCATCGGTGGAATATTGTTTGGAGACGGACTGGAACTCGATCATGGGTGCCGTTCTGTTTAACCGAGCAAGGCGTCGACGAATTCTTCGGCGTCGAACGGCTGCAGGTCGTCCAGCTTCTCGCCCACACCGATGAAGTACACCGGCACCGGGCGGGTACGCGCGATCGCCGCCAGCACGCCGCCCTTGGCGGTGCCGTCCAGCTTGGTGATGATCAGGCCGGTCAGCTGCAGCGCATCGTCGAAGGCCTTTACCTGCGCCAGCGCGTTCTGGCCGGTATTGCCGTCGATGACGAGCAGGGTCTCGTGCGGCGCGCTTTCCATGCCCTTGCCGATCACGCGCTTGATCTTCTTGAGCTCTTCCATCAGGTGCAGCTGGGTCGGCAGGCGGCCGGCCGTGTCGACCATGACCACATCCACGCCCTTCGCCTTGCCCGACTGCACTGCGTCGAAGGCGACGGCGGCCGGGTCGCCCGACTGCTGCGAGATCACGGTGACGTTGTTGCGCTGGCCCCAGACCATCAGCTGCTCGCGCGCGGCGGCGCGGAAGGTGTCGCCGGCGGCCAGCAGCACCGACTGGTCGAAGCGCTGCATGTGCTTGGCCAGCTTGCCGATGGTGGTGGTCTTGCCGGCGCCGTTGACGCCCGCGATCATCATCACGAGCGGCTCGTGGCGGCCGAGTTCGAGCGGCTTTTGCAGCGGCTGCAGCATCTCGATCATCAGTTGCTTGAGCGCGGCCTTGACGGCGGCAGCGTCGAGCAATTTCTCTTCCTTGACCTTGCGGCGCAGGGCGGTGAGCAGGTGGTCGGTGGCGTCCATGCCGGCGTCCGACATCAGGAGCGCCGACTCGAGTTCCTCGTACAGGTCTTCGTCGATGCGCGCGCCGACGAACAGCAGCGACAGGTTGCTCGAGGTCTTGGACAGGCCGGCCTTCAGGCGCGCCATCCAGGAGCGCTTGCGCTCCGCCTCGGTGGTCGGGCGTTCGGCGGTTTCCGGGAACAGCTCCCCGGCGTCGGGCGTGCCCGGCGCAGCCAGCGGCGCGGTCGTGGAGACGGTAGGCAGCGCGCCGGGTACGAACATCGGCGCAGCCGGTTCGGATGCGGGTGCGCCAGGGACGGGAGCGGAGTCCGGCGCGCTCGGCGCGGCGACCTCGGTTTCCGGCTTCTTTCTTTTGAAGAAACTAAACATAGTGTGGGGGCGGATCCTGCGCTCAGTGCCGACTGGCGTCGGCGATGAAAAAAGTAGCGAATATTTTACCAGAGCAGCAAGACGATCCCGCCCTCGGTACCTACGCCGACGTTTGGAGATGCATCGAAGGAACTCCCTGTTGCGTGATTGATGAAACCGGCAGGCTACTCAACAGTGCGGAACTGGAAAACGATTGCGAACTGCGTTAAATTGAACACGGAGAGAGGAAACCTAAAAACCGAACAACGGGGACCAACCGTGAGAATCACGAATATCCTTAAGCGGCTCATCCATGGCGACGACGCCACGGGTGGCAGCGCCGCGGCTTTGCGCAACGTTATTGTGTGGGCGTTCATTGCCCTCGTCGCATTGTTCCTTACCAACTCGTCGAGCGAGGCGATCAGTTTCTTCGACAAACCGATCCCGCTGCCGGCCGAACTCGGCCTGGGCCAGTAGGGTGGCCGGCTCTGCCGGCCGCGCGTTCAGCTTACGTATGAACAAGCATCGCCGCTCATCGTAAGCCGGTTGAGCGCGCGCACGGCCAAGCCGTCCACCCTGCAAACGATGCGGGATCAGCGGCCGGCCTTGGCCGCTTCCGCCGCCTTGCGGATGGTTTCGAGCGACGCGTTCGGCGTGATGAGGTTGCCGTCGTAGCGCAGTTCGATGACTGCCGGCATCTTGCGCTCGTTCGCATGTGCCAGCGCGCGCTGCAGGGCCGGTGCGAACTCCTCGGTCTTCTCGACCACCTCACCGTGGCCGCCATAGGCGCGCGCCAGGGCGGCGAAATCCGGATTGTGCAGGCTCGTGCCCGACACGCGGCCCGGGTAGTCGCGTTCCTGGTGCATGCGGATCGTGCCGAACATGTTGTTGTTAAAGACCAGCACCACGACGCCGGCTCCATACTGTACGGCGGTCGCCAGTTCCTGCCCCGTCATCATGAATTCGCCGTCGCCGGCAAAGGTCACGACCGTGCGCTGCGGGTCGGCGATCTTGGCCATCACGCCGGCCGGCACCGCATAGCCCATGGCGCCGTTGGTCGGCGCGAGCTGCGTGCGCTTGCCGCCGTAGCGGTAGAAGCGGTGCGCCCAGGTCGCGTAGTTGCCGGCGCCGTTGGTGATGATGGTGTCGCGCGGCGCCTGGCGCATCAGTTCCTGCACCACTTCCCACAGGTCGAGCGGGGCGCCGCCTTCGCGGAAGATCGGCGGATGCGCCTGCCAGGCGGCCAGGTCGGCTTTCGCTTCCTCGACAGTATTTTTCCATGCCGTCGCGTCGACCGGCTCCATCGCGGCCAGCATGGCGCACACCTGCGGCGCGCCGCTGGCGATCATCAGGTCGGCCTGGTAGACGCTGCCCAGTTCATCCGGGTCGGCGTGGATGTGGACCAGGCGCTGGCGCGGCACCGGCGACGACAGCAGCGAGTAGCCGCTGGTGGTCATCTCGCCCAGGCGCGGGCCGATGGCGATGACCAGGTCCGCTTCCTTCACGCGCGCGGCCAGCTTCGGGTTGATGCCGATGCCGACGTCGCCCACGTAGTTCGGGTGTGCGTTGTCCAGCAGGTCCTGGAAGCGGAAGGTGCAGCCCACCGGCAGGTGGTTGGCTTCGGCAAAGCGTGCCAGGTCGGCGCAGGCCTGGTCGGTCCAGGAGCCGCCGCCGAGCAGCACGATCGGGCGCGCAGCTTGCGCCAGCATGCCGCGCAGCGTAGCGATCTGCGCCGAGGAGGGCGCCGCCTGCACCGGCTGGTAGCGGCGCGCATCGGCGACCGCCGCTTTGGTCACCAGCATGTCCTCGGGCAGCGCCAGCACCACCGGGCCGGGGCGGCCGCTGGTGGCGACCTGGAAGGCGCGCGCGATGTATTCGGGAATGCGGTCGGCGCGGTCGATCTGGGTCACCCACTTGGCCATCTGTCCGAACATGCGGCGGTAGTCGATTTCCTGGAAGGCCTCGCGGTCGATGAAGTCGCTGCCGACCTGGCCGATGAACAGGATCATCGGGGTCGAGTCCTGGTAGGCGGTATGCACGCCGATCGAGGCGTTGGTGGCGCCCGGGCCGCGGGTGACGAAACAGATGCCCGGCTTGCCGGTGAGCTTGCCGTAGGCCTCGGCCATGAACGCCGCGCCGCCTTCCTGCCGGTTGATCACGAAGCGGATATCCGAATCGTGCAGGGCGTCCAGCACGTCGAGATAGCTTTCGCCGGGCACGCCGAAGGCAGTGTCCACGCCGTGGGTATGGAGCGCATCGACCAGGATCTGGCCGCCGGTGCGGGAAGGGTGGGTCATGGTTGGGTCTCGTCCTTGATGGTTTTGCTATCCAAACATTCTATGTGGATGAGGTGGGGAAGGATTTTGAAATGGCGACACGAAATTTCAGAAAACGTGGTGCAAGCTTGACCTTGGTGGAACGCGACAGAATTGGATCCCCGCCTGCGCGGGGACGACGGGTTTATGGCTGAAGGCCGCGAACGCTTCTGTAGCCCGCACACTCAGCACGTCGTTCCCGCGAAGGCGGGCACCCAAGTTTGCATAAAAACCGACACCAACCCTTTCACCCGTCCAGCAGCATCCTCAATCGGTTACAATGCCCCCGTGAAGCAGGCCAGGCAGCCGCTGGCCGTCACCCTCGGGTGATGGCGGGAGGAAGGTCCGGACTCCACAGAGCAGGGTGACGGTTAACGGCCGTCCGCTGAAAGCCGCAAGGTATAAGGCGAGGAACAGGGCCACAGAGACGAGCGTATTAAGTTACGGTGAAACGCGGTAACCTCCACCTGGAGCAATTCCAAATAGGCACGCGTTGATGTTGCTCGCGGAGCGTGCGGGTAGGAAGCTTGAGCGCTGGAGTAATCCAGCGCCTAGAGGAATGGCTGTCATAGGGGCGTCCCGCAAGGGAGACCACTACACAGAATCCGGCCTATCGGCCTGCTTTACATGAATTCAGACGGTCCGTCAGGGCCGCAGCCTGGCGCTGGAGACAACGATGCAGAAATACATCCTGGCTCTCGACCAGGGCACCACCAGCTCGCGCGCCATCGTCTTCGACCACGAAGGCATCCCGGTCGCGAGAAGCCAGCACGAATACCCCCAGCACTTCCCCCGGCCCGGATGGGTCGAGCACGACGCGCTCGACATCTGGCACAGCCAGCTCGCCTGCGCGCGCGAAGCCTTGCGCGACGCCGGCATCGCGGCATCCCAGGTGGCGGCCATCGGCATTGCCAACCAGCGCGAAACCACGGTGCTGTGGGACCGCGCCACCGGCGAGCCGGTCGCCCGCGCCATCGTCTGGCAGGACCGCCGCACGGCCGACCTGTGCGACCGCCTGCGCGCGCAGGGCAAGGCCCCCGAGATCCAGGAGCGCACCGGCCTCGAAGTCGACGCCTATTTTTCGGCGACCAAGCTGCAATGGCTGCTCGAGCACGTGCCCGGCGCCCGCGCGCGTGCCGAGCGTGGCGAACTGGCGTTCGGGACGGTGGACAGCTGGCTCGTGTACCGCCTGTGCGGGCGCCATGTCACGGACGTGAGCAACGCGGCGCGCACGATGCTGTTCAACATCCACACGCTGCGCTGGGACGACACGCTGCTGGCGCTGTTCGGCATCCCGCCGGCGCTGCTGCCGGAAGTGGTCGCCAGTTCGGAAGTCGTCGGGCTGGCCGCCGAGGAATGGTTCGGCCATGCGGTCCCGATCGCCGGCATCGCCGGCGACCAGCAGGCCGCCACCTTCGGCCAGGCCTGCCACCGCAAGGGCCTGGTCAAGAA
Organism: Massilia consociata; assembly: GCF_042432755.1. NCBI lineage: Bacteria > Pseudomonadati > Pseudomonadota > Betaproteobacteria > Burkholderiales > Oxalobacteraceae > Massilia > Massilia consociata. The sequence goes on along the minus strand of NZ_JBHLWP010000006.1, from coordinate 222,718 downwards.
TACCTACGGGACCGGCTGCTTCATGCTGATGCACGCCGGCGACGCGCCCCCCAGGTCGCACAACCGCCTGCTGGCCACCGTCGGCTGGACGGTCAAGGGAAGGACCGACTATCTCCTGGAAGGCAGCGTCTTCATGGCCGGCGCCACGGTGCAGTGGCTGCGCGACGGCCTGGGCATCATCAGGCAGTCCGGCGACGTGGAGGCGCTGGCCCTGAGCGTGCCGGACAGCGGCGGCGTGATGCTGGTGCCGGCCTTCACCGGTCTCGGCGCCCCGCACTGGGACCCCTACGCACGCGGCGCCATCGTCGGCATGAGCCGCGGCACGACCGCCGCCCACATCGCCCGCGCCGCGGTCGAGGCGATCGCCTACCAGAGCGCCGAGCTGCTCGCGGCCATGCAGAAGGACACGGCCTGCGCGGTCCTCGAGATCCGGGCCGACGGCGGCGCCGCGCGCAACGACCTCCTGATGCAGTTCCAGGCCGACCTGCTGGGCATCCCGGTGGTGCGGCCGCGCGTGCTCGAAACGACGGCGCTGGGCGCGGCCTACCTGGCCGGGCTGGCGGTCGGTTACTGGGAAACGGCACAGGACATCGCGCGCCAGTGGCGGGTCGAGCGGCGCTTCGAGCCGGCGATGGATGCGGGCCGCCGCGGTGAGTTGCTGGCGCGCTGGGGCAGGGCGGTCGAGCACGCCAAGGCGTGGGAGAACCCCTGAGGGCGCCGCCGCGCTTGCGCGAGCGCCCCTGCGCCGCCGGAACACATCAGGAAGCTGGCAAATCTGCTAAGGTAAGACCGGTGTGATCCTGGAGGACTTGTGGCATGACGTTCGACATCCCTGCCGCCGGCAGCGGACCTTACCTGACCCTGCTCGGCATTACCCTGTTGCCGGCGCTGCTGCCAGTGCTGCTTGCACGCCGCCGCACGCTCGCGGCCAACCTCAAGACCATGCTCGCCTGCGTCCTGCTGATCCTGCCGTTCACGGCCTTCCTCGCGGCCGACGTCTCGCGCAACAGCCTGCAGGTGCGCGACGGCAAAGTGCAGGTAAAAGCCGGCTACTTCCGCGAATACGAACGCAAGCTCGCCGACTTCGACCTGGCGGGCGCCCGCCACGGCAACTATGCGGCAATCGATCCGGCGCAGATCGCCTGGCGCAGCAATGGCGTCGGCCTGCCGGGCTATCTGGCCGGGCGCTTCACCGGGGAAGACCGCAGCAAGCTGTTCGTCGTGATGACCGACCGTGAGCGCGTCGTCTATCTGCCGGCGAAGGGCGGGCAATCGCTGCTGGTGAGCGTGAAGCAGGGCGAACAGCTGCTGGAGGCGCTGCGCAATGCGCAGCTGCAGCTGACCCGGCGCGACTGGCCGGTTGCCCAACCGTGCCCGGCATCGCATGCCGGATACCGTATGATCCCTGCAGGGTGGCGCGGCATGCCGCCGTTCGCATGGGAGGCAAGATGATGAGATTGGGAGACACGGATCCGCGCCTGGTCCAGAAGCTGGGCACGCTCTCGGCGCGGGTGGTCGAGGATGCGCTGGCGTCGGGCCTGACCTGGGACCAGGCGATCGTGGCCTTCGGTATCGCGGCAAAGGCAATGGCGGCCAAGGCTGCCAGCCAGGGCGGCGGCACGCCGGACGAGTACGCGCTGCATGCCGAAAAGCGCCTCAAGGAAGGAATGAACCGCAGCAGCGCTGTCCTGAAGGCCTATCTCCGCTAGGGCCGGCAGAGCCGACCACCTTACCCATCTAGAAACCGATGCGCGACTTGCCCGGCACCTGGCGCAGCCGGATGTCCTCCACCGTGACATGCGCGCGCCCATCGGCCACCGCGTGGCCGAGGCCATCGAGCAGCGTCTTGCGCAGGTCGCGCGGCGACACCCCCGCCAGTTTGTCGAGCACCTTGTCGGCCAGGTGATCGTCGAAGCCACCCAGGTTCAGTTCGCGCACCAGGCCGCGCACCATGCGCTGGGCGATGCCCGCCGCCTGCTCGGGCGTCGGCGCCGGCACCTCGTATACCGCCATGCGGTTGAGCAGCGGCGCCGGAATCCCTTCGACCGAGTTCGCCGTCAGCACCCAGAAGATTCGGCTGGCATCGACTTCCACATCGATGAACTCGTCGCGGAAGGCCTTCGAGGTTTCCGGCTCCAGTAACTGGTAGAGGGCCGCCAGCGGATCCGACTGGCTCGACCCGGTCGCCTTTTCCACTTCGTCGAGCACTACCACCGGGTTTGCGTACTGTCCGCGCACCAGGCGCTCGGCCACCTTGCCGCACTTGGCGCCGCGCCAGCTGGCCGAACTGCCGGTGATGACGAAGCCGGCCGACAGTGCGTTCATGCTGATCAGCTCGCACTCGGTCTGCATGACCTTGGCCAGCCGCTTGGCGAAATGGGTTTTTCCGACGCCCGGGCCGCCCAGCAGCAGGATCGGCATGACGTTGAAGCCCTTGTCCCCTGCATGCGCGAGGCGCAGGTAGCGCGCCAGGTCGTCCAGGACTTCGTCGAAATTCGGGCATTCCTCGAACAAGGGGTCGAGGGCGTCGATGGAGGAGGGGGTGGTGACGAAACGGTCGGCCCCGGTTTCCAGCATGCGCTCGTAGAAGGCTTCGAGATCCGGGGAGCGGCCGCGGCTGCGGTCGAGCGCTTCCTGAACTTCGATCAGGTCGTAGACCGCGCAGGTACGGGCGAGAGTGATGCTCACGTCTGTCTCCTCGGCAGACCTGGGTGCAAGGACCCGAGCTCCGCCAGCATGGCCCGCCCCGTCCGGCTGTGCCACCCCGCGAGCGGGCCGTATGCAGGATGGGTCATTGCCTTGCTTTGATCCTAACCCTTCCTGACGAGCCCCGCAATGTCGAAACGGGCAATGCTGCACACCAAAATTTGTTTCCACAAGTAAACAAACCAGGTCCGTATGAGGCAGATCAAACCAAATGTTGTCATTACAAGTGAGGTGGAACCTTCACTCCGTTTCCTAAGTGACTGATTTACGAGACATTTTACCTTGGCGAAGCCTTAACACATGCCGCTAAGTCCTTGGTTTCATTAGTAAATTTAGGAATTGCAAAGACCGAATTCGCTTGACCGTCAACATTGATTCCAATAAAGTGGGAAACAGTGTGAAAAAGTGTCGAATTGTGGGGGATTTCCGGAACCGCAAGCACTAAAAAATACTAAATTGATAACTCTCCAGACTAGGTAAATACGTGTTCCAGGGCGCGTCAGCGATCAATCTCGATGCTAAGGGAAGGATGTCGATTCCGGCAAAGCATCGTGACGCCCTCGCGGTCCAGTGCGAAGGACGGATGACCTTGACGAAGCATCCGCACGGTTGCCTGTTGTTCTTCCCACGCCCGGTGTGGGAACAGCACCGCGAGCAGATCGCCGGCTGGCCGATGTCGGCCAGGGCATGGCAGCGCATTTTCCTTGGTAACGCGTGCGATGTCGAGTTGGACAGCGCAGGCCGGGTGCTGATTTCGCCCGAGCTGCGCGCCGCCGTTGGGCTGGAGAAGGAAGTCATGATGCTCGGGATGGGGACCCATTTCGAGATCTGGGATGCCGCCAAGCTCGCCGAAAGCGAAGCTGAAGCCGTGGCCGGCGGCATGCCCGATGTGCTTTCCAACTTCTCTTTCTGAGGCGCCGATGACGGAAACAAGGACGGTGCCTGCATTCCAGCATCGCACGGTGTTGTTGGACGAAGCAGTCGATGCGCTCAACCTGGTGGGCGAGCGCATCAACGGTACTTATATAGATGGCACGTTTGGCCGCGGCGGACACAGCCGCCTGATCCTGTCCCGGTTGGGCGAACGCGGCCGCCTGGTGGCGTTCGACAAGGACCCGCAGGCGATTGCCACCGCAGAGGGGGTGAATGACCCCCGTTTCACGATCGTGCACGACAGTTTTGCCACGATGCTCGACGCGCTTGCCGCGCGCGGCATCAGCCAGGTGGACGGCATCTTGCTGGACCTTGGTATTTCGTCGCCCCAGGTGGACGACGCCACCCGCGGATTCAGTTTCCGGCAGGATGGCCCGCTCGACATGCGCATGGATACCACGCGCGGCATGTCGGCGGCCGACTGGCTGGCCACCGCGGCGGAACAACAACTGGAAAAGGTCATACGAGATTATGGAGAAGAGCGGTTTGCTTTCAAGATTGCAAAGGCGATTGTTGCTCGCCGGTCAATCGAGCCAATTTCGACCACACGACAGCTTGCCGCAATCGTGGCAGACGCGGTCAAAACCCGGGAAAAGGGCAAGGATCCGGCAACCCGGACCTTTCAGGCTATCCGGATTTTCATCAATAAGGAGCTTGAGGACCTCGAGCAAGGCCTGAGCGCGGCCTACGCCATGCTCGCGCCGGGCGCGCGCATGTCCGTGATCAGCTTCCATTCGCTGGAAGACCGCATGGTCAAGCAGTTCCTGGCATCCAAGGCCAAGGTCGAGCAGCCGGACCGCCGCCTGCCGATCCGCGCCGCCGACCTGCCGCAGCCCTTGATGAAGCTGGTCGCCAAGATCAAGCCGTCCGACGCGGAGGTCGGCGCCAACCCGCGCGCCCGCTCGGCGGTCCTGCGCGTGGCCGAGCGCCTGGGCGAGCACCTGGAGAGCGCGGCATGAGTGCCAAGCTGAGCATCGTGCTGACCGTGGTGCTGGTCGGCTGCGCGCTGTCGGTGGTGAACGCGCGCTACCAGGCGCGCCACCTGCTCATCGAGCTGGAGCGCCTGCAGCAGCATTCGCGCCAGCTGGAGATCGACTGGGCCCAGCTCCAGCTCGACCAGTCCACGCTCGGCAAGAACGAGCGCATCGAGCAGATCGCCCGCAACAACCTGAACATGGCTCCGCTGACCCCGGCCCGTACCCAGTACCTGACGGAAGGCGCGCAATGAGCCGGAGCGCACAACGGGCCAGCGCCCGCGTCGCCGCGTCCAAGGGCGTGGCCTTCTCCAAGAGTCCGGTGCTGGCCGTGAACGTGCCGAACTGGCGTTCGCGCCTGGTGCTGTTCGTGCTGTTCGCCGCATTCGCGGCGCTTGCCGTGCGCGCGCTCTGGCTGCAGGGCGTGTCCACGCAGTTCCTGCAAAAGCAGGGCAAGAGCCGCTACGAGCGCACGCTTGAACTGCCGGCCACGCGCGGCAAGATCATGGACCGCAACGGCGCCGTGCTGGCCTCGTCGCTGCCGGTCCGCGCGGTGTGGGCGATTCCCGAAGACCTGCTCAAGAATCCGCCCGGGAAGATCGCCGAACTGGCGCGCCTGCTCGAGATGCCGGAGGCGGACCTGCGCAAGAAGCTCGATTCGGACCGCACCTTCGTCTACCTCAAGCGCCAGGTGGAGATGCCGGTCATCGCCGAGATCGAGAAGCTCAAGCTCGGCGGCCTCGACACCCGCAAGGAATTCAAGCGCTTCTACCCGCAGGGCGAAGTGATGACCCACATGGTCGGCTTCACCAACGTCGAGGACGTCGGCCAGGAAGGCATGGAGCTGTTCCACCAGAAGTCCCTGATGGGCGTGCCGGGCAGCCGCCGCGTCATCAAGGACCGCCTCGGGCACATCGCCGAAGACCTGGGCATGTTCCGCGAGCCGCACCAGGGCAAGGACCTGACCCTGTCGATCGACAGCAAGCTGCAGTACATCGCCTTCACCAGCGTGAAGAACGCGGTCGAGAAGTTCAACGCCCAGGCCGGGGGCGCGGTGGTGCTCGACGTGCACACCGGCGAAGTGCTGGCCATGGCCAACTACCCCACCTACAACCCGAACGACCGCAAGAACCTGACCGGCGCCCAGCTGCGCAACCGCGTCATCACCGACACCTTCGAGCCGGGTTCGACCCTCAAGCCGATGACCGTGGCGCTCGGCCTGGAAAAGAAGAAGATCACGCCGGACACCGTGTTCGACACCTCGGGCGGACGCATCGTGGTGGGCGGCCGCCCGATCCGCGACATGCACCCGAAGGAAGCGCTCACGGTCAGCGGCATCATCCAGAAGTCGTCGAACGTCGGCACGGTCAAGATCGCCCAGATGCTCGAACCGAAGGACATGTGGGAGCTGTACACCAAGCTCGGCTACGGCCAGGCGCCGCGCTTCGGTTTCCCGGGCGCGGTGGCCGGCCGTGTGCGCCCATGGAAATCGTGGAAGCCGATCGAATATGCCAACATGTCCTTCGGCCACGGCCTGTCGGTGTCGCTGCTGCAGCTGGCGCGCTCGTACATGGTGTTCGCGCGCGAAGGCGACATCATCCCCTTGTCCTTCCTGAAGGTGACCGAAGAGCCGGTCGGCCAGCCGGTGATCTCGCCGAAGACCGCCGCCCAGGTGCGCACGATGCTGGAATCGGTCGTCGGCCCGGAAGGCACGGCATCGAAAGCCCAGGTCGCCGGTTACCGCGTCGGCGGCAAGACCGGCACCGCCGAAAAGATCGTCAACGGCCGCTACTCGAAGACTGACAACATCGGCTATTTCGTCGGCATCGCGCCGATGTCCAAGCCGCGCTTCGTCATCGCGGTCATGATCGACAACCCGAGGGGCGCGTTGCGAACCGGCGGCAGCGTCGCCGCGCCGACGGCTGCCGACCTTGCATCGAATGCGTTGCGGGCGGCAAACATACCGCCCGACTCCTCGGTGACCGACATCATCATTCCGGAACATCCCCTAGAGGAGAGCATGTGATGCTCATGAATGAGAACGACATCACCCAGCCGGACCTGGCCCGGCGGATCCGTGCCGCCGCCCCGGGCGGCCGTCTCGTTTCCGACTCCCGCCGCCTGAAGGCAGGCGACGTGTTCTTCGCCTATCCGGGCGAGGCTGCCGATGGCCGCAACTTCATCGCTGCGGCCATTGCCGCCGGCGCCGCCGCCGTCGTCTACGAAGAAAGCGGCTACACCTGGAATACGGAGCACGACGTCCCCCATTTCGCCGTCCCCGAGCTGAAGAAGAATGCGGGTCCGATCGCCCACGCCGTATTGAACTGCCCGGACGCGCAGATGTTCACCGTCGCCGTCACCGGCACCAACGGCAAGACCTCCTGCGCCGTATGGACCGGCCAGGCGCTGGCGCGCCTGGGCGAGACCGCGGCCGTGGTCGGTACCCTGGGCGTGGGCGTCATGAAAGGCAAGGGAAGCGCGGCCGAACCGCAGTTCGACGCCACCGGCTACACCACGCCGGACGCGGTGCTGCTCGCGCAGACACTGGCCGACCTGCGCGGCCGCGGCGCCACCGCGCTGGCCATCGAAGCCTCGTCGATCGGCCTGGTGCAGGACCGCGCCGCGGGGATGCATTTCGACGTCGCCATTTTCACCAACCTGACGCGCGACCACCTCGACTTCCATGGCAGCATGGAGAACTACGAAGCCGCCAAGGTCAAGCTGTTCGAGTGGGAAGGCCTGAAGCATGCGGTCGTGAACCTGGATGACCCGGCGGGCCGGCGCCTGGTGGCGCACCTGCGCGCGAACTTCGCCCAGCTGCCGGTCACCGGCTACACGCTCAAGAACGACACCGAGCAGGCCGCCATCGAAGGCGTGCGCATCCTGCGCGCCTCGCAGCTGCGCAGCCGTAACGCCGGCACCGAATTCCACCTCGATTCCCCGCTGGGCGCCGCCACGGTCAAGACCCGCCTGGTCGGCCATTTCAACGTCAGCAATGCGCTGGCGGTACTGGGTGCGCTGCTGGCGAAGGACGTGCCGCTCAAGCAGGCGGTCGATGCGATCGAGGCGCTGGTGCCGGCCCCGGGCCGCATGCAGCAGATCGGCGGCCAGGACGCGCCGATGGTCGTGATCGACTACGCCCACACGCCGGACGCACTGGAAAAGACGCTCGACGCCCTGCGCCAGGTCGCGCACGAACGCGGCGGCCAGCTGTGGTGCGTGTTCGGCTGCGGCGGCGACCGCGACCCGGGCAAGCGCCCGCAGATGGGCGCGGCTGCCGAGGCCGCCGACCACATCCTGGTCACCAGCGACAATCCGCGCAGCGAAGAACCTGCCGGCATCATCGCCCAGGTCGTCGCCGGCATCCGCAAGGAATACCAGGCCGTGGAGGACCGTGCCACCGCCATCCTGCTGGCCGTGAAGAATGCCGCCAAGCCGGACGTGATCCTGCTGGCAGGGAAGGGCCACGAGCCCTACCAGGAGATCAAGGGCAAGAAGATCCCGTTCTCCGACGCCGACCATGCTTCGCTGGCCTTGACCGCGCGGCTCACCATGATGAGGACCCACTGATGCGCGGTACGCTCGCACAACTCGCCGCGGCCATCCCGGGCGCACGGCTCGTGGGCGACGACGTCCCCTTCGTGGGCGTCTCGACCGACAGCCGCACGGCCAACGCCGGCGCGCTGTTCGTCGCGCTGCGCGGCGAGACCTTCGATGCGCACGACTTCCTCGACCAGGTCGCGGGACGCGGCGTGGCCGCGGTGGTGGTCCATGCGCTGCCGGCAGGCTGGACCCTGCCGGCCATCGTGGTGCCGGACACCCTGGTGGCGCTGGGCCGCATCGCCAATGCCTGGCGCAAGCACTATGCCATCCCCGTGATCGGCGTGACCGGCTCGAACGGCAAGACCACGGTCAAGGAAATGATCGCGTCGATCCTGGCCGCCGCGTTCGGCGACGAGGCGCGCCTGGCGACGCAGGGCAACCTGAATAACGAGATCGGCGTGCCGCTGACGCTGTTCCGCCTGGGCGCGCAGCACCGCGCGGCGGTGATCGAGATGGGCATGAACCATCCGGGCGAGATCGGTCGCCTGGCCGCCATCGCCGAGCCGACCGTCGCCATGGTCAACAACGCCCAGCGCGAGCACCAGGAATTCATGCACACCGTGGAAGCGGTGGCGCGCGAGAACGGGTCGGTCCTGGCGGCGCTGCCGGCGGACGGCGTCGCGGTGTTCCCGGGGGACGATACCTATACGGACCTGTGGCGCGGGATGGCCAGGAGTTCCACCCTGACGTTCGGCCTGACCAACGACTGTGACGTGAGCGCGACGTACACGTCGACCGGCTTCGGGAATGAAGTACGGGTCATCGCAGGCGGCGCGCTGTCGACGGTGAAGCTCGCCGCCGCCGGCGAACACAACGTGCGCAACGCGCTCGCCGCCTTCGCCTGCTGCCTGGCCGCCGGCATCCCCGCCGATGCCATCGTGCGCGGCCTGGAAAGCTTTGCCCCGGTCGGCGGCCGCCTGCAGCGCAAGCAGGCCGCGAACGGCGCCACCGTGATCGACGACACCTACAACGCCAACCCGGATTCGATGCGCGCCGCGATCGACGTGCTGGCCGCCTACCCGGCCCCGCGCATCCTGGTGGTGGGCGACATGGGCGAGGTCGGCACCCAAGGAAAAGAGTTTCATGAAGAAGTCGGTGCCTATGCCCAGGAGCGTGGCATCGACAACGTGCTCGCTTTTGGCGAACTGGCCCTCCACATTGCAAATGCGATGACGGCGTCGGGAGCACGGCATTACGAGCAGTTCGACGAATTATTGGCAGCACTGGATGTAACTCTGGGCGGCAACGCAGGTGCCAAATGCGACGCGACTGTGCTGGTGAAGGGCTCGCGCTTCATGAAAATGGAGCGCGTGGTCCAGCACCTGACTCAATCAAACCACCCAGGCAAGGACACCCACTGACATGCTTCTCTGGCTCGCCCAATATTTCCAGGACTACATCGGTCCGTTGCGCGTATTTAACTACATCACCTTCCGCGCGGTGTTCGCGACCATCACCGCGATCGCCATCGGCCTGATCTGCGGCCCGGCCGTCATCCGCAAGCTCACCGCCATGAAGGTCGGCCAGGCGGTGCGTACCTACGGCCCGCAGACCCACCTGGCCAAGCACGGCACCCCGACCATGGGCGGCGTGCTGGTCCTGATTTCGATCGGCATCTCGACCCTGCTGTGGTGCGACCTGTCGAACCGCCTGATCTGGCCGGTGCTGGTCGTGACCATGGGTTTCGGCGCCGTCGGCTGGGTCGACGACTACCGCAAGGTGGTCTACAAGGACCCGGAAGGCATGCGCTCGGGCGAAAAGTACTTCTGGATGTCGCTGATCGGCATCGCTTCGGCCCTGTACCTGGCCTTCTCGGTGTCGGCCGAGAATCCGTGGGAAGTGCTGCAACTGTTCTACGCCTGGGTGCAGTCGGGCTTCTCGATGACCCTGCCGCCCAAGGCCGACCTGATCGTCCCGTTCTTCAAATCGATCAGCTATCCGCTGGGCGTGTGGGGCTTCATCGCGCTGACCTACTGCGTCATCGTCGGTTCCTCGAACGCGGTCAACTTCACCGACGGCCTGGATGGCCTGGCGATCATGCCGACCGTGATGGTCGGCGGCGCGCTCGGCCTGTTCGCCTACCTGACCGGCAGCGTGACCTATTCGAACTACCTGTTCATTCCCTATATCCCGGGCGCCGGCGAACTCTTGATCTTCTGCGGCGCGATGGCGGGTGCGGGGCTGGCCTTCCTGTGGTACAACGCGCACCCCGCGCAGATGTTCATGGGCGACGTCGGCGCGCTGGCGCTGGGCGGCGCGCTCGGCACCATCGCCGTCATCGTGCGCCAGGAAATCGTCCTGTTCATCATGGGCGGCGTGTTCGTGGCCGAGACCCTGTCGGTGATCATCCAGGTGACCTGGTTCAAGTACACCAAGAAGCGCTACGGCGCCGGCCGCCGCGTGTTCCTGATGGCGCCGCTGCACCACCATTTCGAACAAAAGGGCTGGAAGGAGACCAAGGTCGTGGTCCGCTTCTGGATCGTCACCATGATGCTGGTCCTCGTGGGCCTGTCCACTCTGAAGCTGCGTTGAGATGACTTACGAAGGCAAATCCGCATTGGTGCTGGGCCTGGGCGAATCCGGGCTGGCGATGGCGCAATGGCTGGCCCGTTGCGGCGCGCGCGTGCGCGTGGCCGACACCCGCACCGAGCCGCAGCGCCTGTTCGCCCTGCGCCAGGCGGTGCCGACGGCCGAATTCGTCGGCGGGGACGCATCCGGCGCATTCGACGAAAGCCTGCTCGACGGCATGGACTTCGTCGCCGTCAGCCCGGGCCTGGCCCCGGAGCGCGAACTGGCGCGGATTGCGCCGGCCGCGCAGGAACGCGCCATCCCGGTGTGGGGCGAGATCGAACTGTTCGCCCAGGCGCTGGCGCACCTGCGCACTGAACGCGCTTATGCGCCGAAAGTCATCGCGATCACCGGCACCAACGGCAAGACCACGGTAACCAGCCTGACGGGCCTGCTGTGCCGCCGCGCCGGCCTGAGCACCCGCGTGGCCGGCAACATCAGCCCCGCCGCGCTGGACGTGCTGCGTGAATGCCTGGACGGCGACGAGCTGCCGCAGGCCTGGGTGCTCGAGCTGTCCAGCTTCCAGCTGCACACCACCGCCAGCCTGCAGGCCGATGCCGCAACGGTCCTCAACGTGACCCAGGACCACCTCGACTGGCACGGCAGCATGGATGCCTACGCAGCGGACAAGGCGCGCATCTTCGGCCCCGCGACGGTGCGCGTCCTGAACCGCAACGATGCGATCGTGATGCGCATGGGGCCGGCGGACACGCCGGCCGCCGACGTCCCGGCCTATACCTTCGGTACGGACGAGCCCCTTGAACCGGACAGCTTCGGCCTGCTCAACGAGCGTGGCGTGCTGTGGCTGGCCAATGCCGTGGCGCTGGATGACGAAGCACCGAAAAAACTGAAGAAGGGCGAACTGCCGCCGCCCGTGGAGGTCGCCGTCAACCGCCTGATGCCGGCCGACGCCCTGAAGATCCGCGGCCTGCACAATGCCTCGAATGCCCTGGCCGCACTGGCCCTGTGCCGCGCCTGCGGCTTGCCGCTGGCGCCGCTGCTGCACGGCCTGCGCGAATACGCGGGCGAGCCGCATCGCGTCGAACTGGTTGCCAGCATCGACGGCGTGGATTACTACGACGACAGCAAGGGCACCAACGTCGGCGCCACCGTCGCGGCACTGGAAGGCCTGGGCAAGGCCTTTGCCGGCGAAGACCAGCAGATCCTCCTGATCGCCGGCGGCGACGGCAAGGGCCAGGACTTCGCACCGCTGGCACTCCCGGCATCGCGCCACGTGCGCGCCGTGCTGCTGATCGGCCGCGATGCGCCTGCTGTCAGGGCCGCCATCGAGCCGACCGGCGTGCCGGTGTTCGACCTGCCCGGCCTGCCGGAAGCCGTGCGCCGCGCCGCCGGCCTCGCGCGCCCGGGCGACGCGGTGCTGCTGTCGCCGGCCTGCGCCAGCCTCGACATGTTCACCAACTACGCGCATCGCGCGCAGGTGTTCGTCGAGGCCGTGCGCGACATCGCACTGGAAAAAGGACAGGAGATCTGATGCCTTTCCAGATTCCATTCAAGTTCTCCGGATCGAGCAGCGACGCGACCATCGCGGCGCGCAGCCGCCCGTCGAAGATGATGGGCTACGACCAGCCGCTGGTCTGGGTCACCGTGCTGCTCATGCTGTTCGGCCTGGTGATGGTGTATTCGGCCTCGATAGCGTTGCCGGATTCGCCCAAGTTCGCCTACCTGGGCGACAAGAACGAATACTTCCTGTACCGCCAGGCGATGTACATTGCCGTCTCGATGGCGGCCGCCGCCGTGGTGTTCCAGATCCCGGTCGCCGTGTGGCAGAAATGGGCGCCGATGCTGTTCATCGGCACCCTGGTGCTGCTGGTGATCGTGCTGATCCCGGGCATCGGGCACTCCGTCAACGGCGCACGCCGCTGGCTGCCGCTGAAGTTCATGCTGCTGCAGCCGTCCGAGATCATGAAGATCGCCGTCGTCCTGTACGCGGCCGACTTCACGGTGCGCAAGCAGGAATACATGCACAAGCTGACCAAGGGCTTCCTGCCGATGATGGTCGCGATCGGCCTGGTCGGCGGCCTGCTGCTGATGGAGCCGGACCTCGGCGCCTTCGGCGTGATCGTCTGCATTGCGATGGGCATCCTGTTCCTGGGCGGGATCAACATCGTCTGGTTCGGCGGCATCGGCGCGCTGCTGGTGCTGATCTTCAGCACCATCATCGCGCTCTCGCCGTTCCGCCGCGCCCGCATGTTCGCCTACCTCGACCCATGGGAAGAGGGTAATGCGCTGGACAAGGCGTACCAGTTGACGCATTCCCTGATCGCCTTCGGGCGCGGCGAGTTCTTCGGCGTGGGCCTGGGCGGCAGCGTCGAGAAGCTGTTCTACCTGCCGGAAGCGCACACCGACTTCATCATGGCGGTGATCGGCGAAGAGCTCGGCCTGGCCGGGGTGCTGGTCGTGATCGCGATGTTCTACTGGCTCGTCAAGCGCGCCTTCGACATCGGCCGCCAGGCGATCGCCCTGGACCAGATCTTCGCCGGCCTGGCCGCGAAGGGGATCGGCATCTGGATCGGCGTGCAGACCTTCATCAACATGGGCGTGAATCTCGGCCTGCTGCCGACCAAGGGCCTGACCCTGCCGCTCATGAGCTTCGGTGGCTCGGGTGTGCTGTTCAACTGCGTCGGCCTGGCGATCCTGCTGCGGATCGATTACGAGAACCGGGTGCGCATGCGTGGGGGGCGGACATGAGTACGCAAACGAGCAAGCGCCTGATGATCATGGCGGCCGGCACCGGCGGCCACATCTTCCCCGGCATCGCGATCGCGCAGACCATGCGCGCGCGCGGCTGGGAAGTGTCGTGGCTGGGCACCGCGCACGGCATGGAAAAAGACCTGGTGCCGAAGGCCGGCATCGAGATGGACACCATCGACTTCGCCGGCCTGCGCGGCAAGGGGCTGGGCCATGCCGTCAGCGGCGCCTTCAAGATGGCCGGCGGTTTCCTTGCCTGCCGCCGCATCCTCGGCCAGCGCAAGCCGGACGTCGTGCTCGGCATGGGCGGCTACGTGACGGTGCCGGGCGGGATGATGGCGCGCGCGCGCGGGGTGCCGCTGGCGCTGGTGAACGCCGATGCGGCGCTGCTGCTGTCGAACAAGACCCTGGCCCCGATCGCCCAGCGCGTGCTGTTCGGCTTCCCGGCCGATTTCGGCAAGGCCGCCGGCAAGGCGGTCGTCACCGGCAACCCGGTGCGCCAGCAGATCCTCGACCTGCCGGCACCCGCGACGCGCTTTGCGGGCCGCAGCGGCCCGCTGCGCGTGCTGGTGGTGGGCGGCAGCCTGGGTGCCAAGGTGCTGAACGACAGCGTACCGGCCGCGCTCGCACAGATCGACCCGGCCTTGCGTCCCGTCGTGACCCACCAGTCGGGCAAGAAGAATATCGACGCGCTGCGTGCGGCCTACGCGCAGGCGGGGGTGCAGGCGAAGGTCGTCGACTTCATCGACGACATGGCGGCAAGCTACGCCGATGCCGACCTCGTGATCTGCCGCGCCGGCGCGATCACGGTGTCGGAACTGACGGCCGCCGGCGTGGCCAGCGTGCTGGTGCCTTTCGTGGCCAGCACCACCAGCCACCAGCGCGACAACGCGGTCTGGATGCAGGAACAGAAGGCGGCACGCTACCAGCCGCAGGGCGAACTGAATCCGCAGCGGCTGGCAAGCCTGCTGCAGACGACGTCGCGCGACGATTGCCTGGCGATGGCCCAGGCGGCGCACGGCGTGGGCAAGCGCGATGCCAACGAGGCGATCGCGCGCGAACTGGAAAAACTGGCGGGATGAACGGGAACCCATGAAACACAAGATCAAGAACATCCATTTCGTCGGCATCGGCGGCAGCGGCATGAGCGGTATCGCCGAAGTGCTGCTGAACCTGGGGTACAACGTGTCGGGCTCGGATCTGTCGAGCAATGCGGCCAGCCAGCGCCTGGCCGAGCTGGGCGCACGCGTGTATACCGGTCACTCGGCCGAGCACGTGGTCGGCGCCAACGTGGTCGTGACCTCGACCGCCGTCATTGACACCAATCCGGAAGTGGTGGCCGCCCGCGCCGCCAAGGTGCCGGTGGTGCCGCGCGCGATCATGCTGGGCGAACTGATGCGCCTGAAGCGCGGCATAGCCATTGCCGGCACCCACGGCAAGACCACCACCACCAGCCTGGTGGCGTCGGTGCTGGCGGCGGGCGGCATGGACCCCACCTTTGTCATCGGCGGGCGCCTGACGGCCGCCGGCGCCAACGCCAAGCTCGGTACCGGCGAGTACATCGTGGCCGAAGCCGACGAATCGGACGCGTCGTTCCTGAACCTGTCGCCGATGATCGAGGTGATCACCAACATCGACGCCGACCACATGGAGACCTACGAGCACGATTTCGAGAAGCTCAAGGCCGCGTTCGTGAACTTCACCCACCGCCTGCCGTTCTACGGCCGCGTGATGCTGTGCATCGACGATCCGCACGTGCGCGCCATCCTGCCGCAGGTGACCAAGCCGGTGACCACCTACGGCTTCTCGCCGGAAGCCGAAGTGCGCGCGCTCGACGCCCATGCAGAAGGCGTGCAGATGCACTTCACCGTGCGCCAGCAGGGCTACCCCGACACCAGGTTCGTGCTGGCCCAGCCGGGCATGCACAACGTGCTCAATGCCTGCTCGGCCATCGCCATCGCGCGCGAGATCGGCATCCCGGATGAAGCCACCAACCAGGGCCTGCAGAATTTCAGCGGCGTCGGCCGCCGCTTCACCCGCTACGGCGAAGTCGCGCTCCCCGGCGGCGGCAGCTTCACGCTGGTGGACGACTTCGGCCACCATCCGGTCGAGACCGAGGTCACGCTGGCCGCCGCGCGCGCAGCCTATCCGGGCCGCCGCCTGGTGCTGGCCTTCCAGCCGCACCGCTACAGCCGCACGCGCGACCTGTTCGAGGACTTCGTGAAGGTGCTGGCGACCCCGGACGTGCTGCTGCTGGCCGACGTCTACCCGGCGGGCGAGGCCCCGATCGTGGCCGCCGACGGCCGCGCCCTGGCGCGCGCGCTGCGCACCGGCGGCAAGGTGGAACCCATTTTTGTCGAGGCGATCGCCGACATGCCCGCAGCCATCCTGAACGTGGCGCGCGACGGCGACGTCGTCATGACCATGGGCGCCGGCTCGATCAGCGGCGTTCCTCATCAACTGACCAATGCAAAGGGCTGATATCGTGAACGCATCCACGGTGAATGTAAACTCGACCTTCGACCCGGCATCCTTCGGCAAGGTCGGCGTGCTGTTCGGCGGCCGCTCCGCCGAACGCGACGTGTCGATCATGTCCGGCACCGGCGTGCTGAACGCCCTGAGGAGCCGCGGCGTCGACGCCCATGCCTTCGATCCGGGCACCCAGAGCCTGGCCGAACTGGCCGAACAGCGTTTTGACCGCGTGTTCATCGCGCTGCACGGCCGCTACGGCGAAGACGGCAGCCTGCAGGGCGCCCTGGAGCAGCTCGGCATTCCATACACCGGCAGCGGCGTGATGGCATCGAGCGTCGGCATGGACAAGATCACCACCAAGAAGATCTGGAAGATGGACGAGATCCCGACGCCGGATTACG
Source organism: Massilia consociata (assembly GCF_042432755.1). Taxonomy (NCBI): domain Bacteria; kingdom Pseudomonadati; phylum Pseudomonadota; class Betaproteobacteria; order Burkholderiales; family Oxalobacteraceae; genus Massilia; species Massilia consociata. The sequence goes on along the minus strand of NZ_JBHLWP010000006.1, from coordinate 206,352 downwards.
TGCAGATCGACCCGTCCACCGACCTCGACGAGGTCCTGGTCTCGCTCGGCCTGCCGATGATCGTCAAGCCGCCGCTCGAGGGCTCGACCATCGGCATCACCAAGGTCAACAAGGCCGACGAACTGAAGGCCGCGGTCGACCTGGCCATCGGCTTCGACCCGGTGGTGCTGGCCGAGGAATTCGTCACCGGCCGCGAGTTCACCGTCGCCGTGCTCGGCACCGGCAAGACCGCGCGTGCGCTGCCGATCGTCGAGATCGTGGCCCCGGAAGGCAACTACGACTACCAGAACAAGTACTTCACCGACGACACCAAGTACCACTGCCCGGCGCCGCTCGATCCGGCGCTGGCCGAAGAGATCCAGCGCCACGCCGTGAACGCCTATCGCGCGCTCGGCTGCGAGGGCTGGGGCCGGATCGACGTGCTGGTGCGGCAGGAGGACATGCGCCCGTTCCTGCTGGAGGTGAACACCTCGCCGGGCATGACCTCGCACTCGCTGGTGCCGATGGCCGCGCGCGCGGTGGGCATCAGCTACGAGGACCTGTGCCTGGAAATCCTGGCCTCGGCCCGCCTGAAGATGGCCAGGGTAAAGGAATAAGCACGCATGTGGCATGACGTCCGCGCCCTCAACGCAACCGCCAGCAGCCTGGTGGCGCTGGTGGTGCTCGCCTGTCTCGGGTCCGGCGTGTGGTGGCTGTCGCAGCTGCCCATGTTCTCGCTGCGCACGGTGACGGTGGAAAGCATGTACGGGATCGACCTGCGCCACGTGAACGAACTCACGGTGCGCAACGGCGTCATCGGCAAGATCCGCGGGAACTTCTTCACCGCGAACCTGGAGCAGGTGCGGGCCACGTTCGAGACCGTGCCCTGGGTGCGCCGCGCAACGGTGCGGCGCGAGTGGCCGAACCAGCTGGTGGTCGAGGTGGAAGAGCACGAGGCGCTCGGCACCTGGGGCGAGGATGGCCGCCTGCTGTCGGTCAAGGGCGATATCTTCACCGCCAACCTGGCCGAAGCCGACGACGACCATGAGCTGCCGGCCTTCGACGGCCCGCCCGGCAGCGAGAAGGAAGTGCTGGCGCGCTTCACCGAGCTGCGCTCGCTGTTCGCGCCCGTGCAACTGGTGCCGCAGGCGCTGTCGCTGTCCAACCGGTACGCCTGGACCGTGAAGCTGGACAACGGCATGAGCGTGGCGCTCGGCCGGGAACAGGACCGCGACATGCTCAAGAAGCGCGTGCAGCGCCTGGTGAGCGTCTACCCGCAGCTGGTCGCGCGGCTGCAGGAGGGACGCATCGACACCATCGACATGCGCTACCAGAACGGACTGGCGCTGTCGTCGGCGGCCCTGAGCGTGCCGGAAGACGCCACCAAGCCGGTGAAGCCGGCAAAGAAAAAACCGAATCAACCCAACAAAACAACCAAGCAAACATAAGCAGGCAACAGCAATGACAAAAGACGCGAAGAACCTGATCGTCGGCCTCGACATCGGCACCTCGAAGGTGGTGGCGGTCGTGGCCGAAGTGATGTCCGACGGACGCCACGAGGTGATCGGCCTCGGTCAGCACGAGTCGAAAGGATTGAAGAAGGGCGTGGTCGTGAACATCGAGGCCACCGTCGAGTCGATCCAGCGTGCGCTCGAGGAAGCGGAGCTGATGGCCGACTGCAAGATCCGCAACGTCTATGCTGGCATCGCCGGCAGCCATATCCGTTCGTTCAACTCGAGCGGCATGGTTGCGATCAAGGACAAGGAAGTCACCGCCACCGACGTGGCGCGCGTCATCGAGACCGCCAAGGCGGTCAACATCCCGACCGACCAGCAACTGCTGCACACCGTGCCGCAGGAATTCATCGTCGACAACCAGGAAGACGTGCGCGAACCGATCGGCATGAGCGGCATCCGCCTGGAAGTGCGCGTGCACATCGTCACCGGTGCGGTATCCGCGGTCCAGAATATTGTAAAGTGCGTGCGCCGTTGCGGGCTCGAGGTTTCGGACCTGATCCTGCAGCCGATGGCGTCGGCCGACGCCGTCCTGACCACCGACGAAAAAGAACTGGGCGTGGTCCTGATCGATATCGGCGGCGGCACCACCGACATCGCCGTGTTCTCGGATGGCGCCATCCGCCACACCGCCGTGCTGCCGATCGCCGGCGACCAGATCACCAGCGACATCGCGATGGCCCTGCGCACGCCCACCGGCGAGGCCGAGGACATCAAGATCCGCTACGGCGTGGCCAAGCAGGTGCTGGCCGACCCGGGCGAGACGCTCGAGGTGCCGGGGCTGGGCGACCGCGGTCCGCGCGCGCTGTCGCGCCAGGCGCTGGCGGCCGTGATCGAGCCGCGCGTGGAAGAACTGTTCGCGATGGTGCACACGGTGGTGCGCGAGTCGGGCTACGAGGGCGTGCTCTCGTCGGGCATCGTGCTCACCGGCGGCAGCTCGATCATGCCGGGCATGATCGAGATGGCCGAAGACATCTTCCTCAAACCGGCGCGCCTCGGCACGCCGGACTACCGCGGCCAGCTGGCCGACGTCGTGCGCAGCCCACGCTACGCCACGGTGCTCGGCCTGCTGCTGGAAGCGAAGAAGCAGTACCTGCGCGGACACATCGTCACGCGCCAGGACGGTTCGGTGAAGGCAGTGTGGCAGCGCATGAAGGAATGGATAGCAGGGAATTTCTAAAGTAGTGGTTCAGGGCATGAATTTTTTTGGTACGACAGTAGTAAATCGTTCACGGGTCAAGGTTTTTTAAATACAATCGCTACTTCCGGTCACGGGGCCTGTCAGGGGCCTGGCAAATCCCCGTGAGGGAAGCAGCATCTTGAATATTGGGAGTCATCATGGAGTTCGATATGGTCGATAACGCAGCACTGGGAACCGTTATCAAGGTCGTTGGCGTCGGCGGCGCCGGCGGCAATGCGGTTCAGCACATGATCAATAAGGGTGTGTCCGGTGTCGAGTTCATCGCCGCAAACACGGATGCGCAGGCTCTTGCCGCGTCGAGCGCCAACAACATCATCCAGATCGGCGAGTCCGGCCTGGGTGCGGGCATGCGTCCGGAAGTGGGCCGCCAGCTCGCCGAGCAGTCGCGTTCGCGTATCGAAGATGCGCTGCGCGGCGCGCACATGGTCTTCATCGCTGCCGGCATGGGCGGCGGCACCGGCACCGGCGCCGCACCGATCGTCGCCGAAGTGGCCAAGACCATGGGCGCCCTGACCGTTGCCGTGGTCTCCAAGCCGTTCTCCTACGAAGGCGAGAAGTGCATGCAGGTCGCCGAAGAGGGCCTGGAAGAGCTGACCAAGCACGTCGACTCCCTGATCGTCATCCTGAACGAGAAGCTGGAGGACATCTACGAAGACGAGTCGATGCTCGACTGGATGAAGCATGCCGACGACGTCCTGAACAACGCGGTCGCCGGTATCGCCGAGATCATCAACGTGCCGGGCCACATCAACGTCGACTTCAACGACGTGAAGACCATCATGAGCGAGCAGGGCAAGGCCATGATGGGCACCGCGACCGCGTCGGGCGTGGACCGCGCGCGCATCGCCGCCGAGCAGGCCGTGGCTTCGCCGCTGCTGGACGGCATCGACCTGTCGGGCGCCAAGGGCGTGCTGGTCAACGTGACCGCCAGCCGCGGCCTGAAGGGCAAGGAGATCAAGGAAGTCATGGCCGCCGTACGCGCCTTCGCCGCACCGGACGCATCGATCGCACAGGGCATCGCCTACGACGACGCGATGGGCGACGAGCTGCGCGTGACCGTGGTCGCGACCGGCCTGGGCAAGAACAAGAAGATCTCGCTGGTGCAGCCGCAGCAGGTGCTGCGCACCGGTACCCACGGCTACAACGCGCCGGTGATGGCCGGTGCCGCGACCATGACCGGCGGCGTGGCCATGGGCCACACCCAGGGCGACGCCATGGGCGGCATGAAGCAGCCGGCAGTGTGGCGCCGCGAGCAGGCATCGGAGCAGGTGCAGGCAATGCAGCGCAACGGCGTCGAGACCTACGACATCCCGGCGTTCCTGCGCAAGCAGGCCGACTGATTCGATATCAGTTGGAATATGAAAGGCCGGCGCGAGCTGGCCTTTTTCTTTGGTGCGGATCGTTCAGGCACGGTCGGCCGGCTACTTATGGACGTCATTCCCGCGAAGGCGGGAATCAACGTTCGTCTCACAGGCGCCAGCGCGTGCCGGAGTGGGTACGCAAGCAAAATTGGCTTCCCGCCTTCGCGGGAACGACGGTTTTGATGGCATCGGTGCGTAAAGAGGCAACTCTGCCCGTCATTCTGCAAGCTCGAAGCGAATCAGCGATAATTGCCGGATTCTCAAAACACAAAAAGGAACACGTCATGACCATCCAGATCGGCGACCGCCTGCCGGAAGGCACCCTGTCGGAATTCATCGAAACCGAAACCGCCGGCTGCTCGCTCGGCCCGAACACTTTCCAGGTGGCCGACCTCGTGCAGGGCAAGAAGATCGTCATCTTCGGCCTGCCGGGCGCCTTCACCCCGACCTGCTCGGCCCAGCACGTGCCGGGTTACGTGCAGCACGCAGAAAGCCTGAAGGCCAAGGGCGTCGACGAAATCTGGTGCATCTCGGTGAACGACGCCTTCGTCATGGGCGCCTGGGGCCGCGACCAGAAGGCCACCGGCATCGTGCGCATGATGGCCGATGGTAACGCCGCCTACTCGAAGGCCCTGGGCCTGGACGCCGACTTCTCGAAGCACGGCATGGGCACCCGCTCGAAGCGCTACTCGATGCTGGTCGAGGACGGCATCGTCAAGCAGCTCAACGTCGAAACCGCCGGCTTTGAAGTCTCGGGCGCCGAGAAGATGCTGGAGCAACTGGGCTAAGCACCCCCACGCTGATGCAAACGGCGCTGCGGCGCCGTTTTTCGTTCATCGAACGCCAGCCTTGAACATGGAAGCAATGCCTTGAAACGCCCCGCCGGAAACCTGTACAGCATCTACGCGATGATGCTGGCCGTCTTCATGTTCGCCCTGATGGACACGGTAATGAAAGTGCTGTCCCAGGATTATCCGGCGATCCAGGTGGCGGCGCTGCGTTCGCTCACCTCGCTGCCGCTGGTGGCGGCCTACGTGGGCTGGCGTATCGGCTACCAGGACATCTTCCGGATCCGCTGGCCGCTGCACCTGCTGCGCGCGGTGCTCGGCATCGCCATGCTGAGCTTTTTCGCCTTCGGCATCCGCAAGCTCTCGCTGGCCGAGGCGTACACGATCTTCTTCATCGCGCCCGCGCTCATCACCGCGTTGTCGGTCTGGTTCCTGAAGGAGCGCGTCGACCTGGCGCGCTGGATCGCCATCGCGGTGGGGCTGGGCGGCGTGCTGGTGGTGCTGCGCCCGAGCGGCGCCGGCTTTCTCACCATCGGCGGCCTGGCCGTGCTGGGCGCGGCGGCGATGTACGCCGTCTCGGCGATCACGGTCGGCATTCTCGCCCGTACCGATCGCAGCGAGCACATGGTGTTCTGGCTGATGGTGATGATGTCGATCGGCGCCGGGCTGCTGGCGGCGCCGGGCTGGGTGGCGATGCGCATGGCGGATATCCCGCTGCTGCTGGGACTGGCCCTGAGCGGCTTCATCGGCCAGCTGGCGATCACCGAGGCCTTCGCCAAGGGCGATGCATCGAGCGTGGCGCCCTTCGAATACACGGCCCTGGCCTGGGCGGTCGGGCTGGACTGGCTGCTGTGGCAGGCCCTGCCGGACGGCTGGACCATCGTGGGGGCGGCAATCATCATCGGCAGCGGCATGTATCTGATTCGCCACGAAAAGGTGCACGTCGAATCGGACCATCCGTAGAACCGGAGGGGCCGTCGGCGAGCCCGGAAGCGCTGGGCTATAATCGGCGGATGCTGAAACAACGAACCATCAAACAGGTCGTCCGCACCACCGGTGTGGGCGTGCACTCGGGCACCAAGGTCGAGCTGACCCTGCGTCCGGCTCCGCCGGGCGCCGGCATCACCTTCCGCCGCGTCGATTATGATCCCATCGTCGCCATCCCGAGCGCGGCCGACGTCGTCGGCGAGACCCGCATGGCCACCGTCCTGATCAAGGACGGTGCGCGCGTGTCCACCGTCGAGCACCTGATGTCCGCCTGCGCCGGTTTGGGCATCGACAATCTCACCGTCGACGTGACGGCCGAAGAGATCCCCATCATGGACGGCTCGGCCGCTTCCTTCGTGTTCCTGCTGCAGCAGGCCGGCCTGGAGGAGCAGGACGCGCCCAAGAAATTCATCCGCGTGCTCAAGGAAGTCGAGATCCGCCAGGGCACCGGCAACAACGAGAAGTGGGCGCGGCTGTCGCCGCACGAGGGCTTCAAGCTCGACTTCTTCATCGAATTCAACCACCCGGCCGTGGACGGCACCATGCAGCGCGCCTCGGTGGACTTCGGCGACGTCTCCTACGTGCACGACGTGGCGCGTGCGCGCACCTTCGGCTTCATGCAGGACGTGGAAACCCTGCGCGGCCTGGGGCTGGCGCGCGGCGGTTCGCTGGAGAACGCGATCGTGATGGACGAGTACCGTATCCTGAATGCGGACGGCCTGCGCTACGAGGACGAGTTCGTGCGCCACAAGATCCTCGATGCGATCGGCGACCTGTACATCGTCGGCCACCCGCTGCTGGCCAGCTACACGGCGCACAAGTCGGGGCATGCGCTCAACAACGAACTGCTGCGCAAATTGCTGGCGCAGCCGGATGCGTACGAGATCGTCACCTTCGAGTCGCTCGGGGAGGCGCCGCCATCGTATGTGCGGCAGATGACGCGCGAGTGGGCGCAGATGTGATGGGTACGGGCGTGCGGTAGTGGTGCGCATGCAAGATTGGATCCCCGCCTACGCGGGGATGACGGTCTCCAGGCTAGTGAATTAGCCGAGACTTTAACTAACGACCACTGCCCTTGGCACGTCGTTCCCGCGGAGGCGGGAACCCAAGTTCATAGCGGATCCGTAGCTCGTCCTTTAGAACGTCTAACAAAACTTTCAGGGCAAGGCGCAGCAGCGAAGACAGTACGCCTGTACGGCGATGCGGTGCAACGCAGCCATGGAGGTTTTGTTAGGGCGTCCTCCCATTGCTCTTGGTCAGCAAAGGGGACACTACTTCCTCTTCGCCGCCAGCCGCTTCAGCGCCGCCACCAGGTCCTTGTTCTGGTTCGTCTCCGGTAACGACTCCGCCAGTTCCTCGAACGCCTGCACCGCCGTCGGCGGCAGTTCCAGGATGCGCGGTTCCGGCTTCTCGGGCATGGCCCGCGCCACCTGCACCTTCAGGCGGATCGATTCCACCTGCCAGCCGCGCTGGACGAGCGAGGCCTGCAGCTTGGGCAGCATCTGTTTCATGCGCGCAGCCACGGCCGAACTCGGCACAGCCAGCACCAGCGCCCCATCCTGGAACGAGATCACGTCGGTGTTGCCGGCCATGACCGGCAGGATGGCGGCACAGTCCGATTGCAGGCGCGCCATGCGCATCGCCGCGGGCAGCAGGCTGGCCATGCGGTCGTTCTTGCGCAGGAAATCGGTCGCGACAATCGATGTCTGCCGGTTCTTGGTACCGTAGATGTGCACTGGGAGAATAAGGAAATCGTGGGAGGTAAAGCGCGATGCCACAACATACCACAGCTCGGAAGGATGCGGGGTGCATGGAAACGCATCCTGTCGCGTGCGCAGCGTGGGTCTCAGTGCAATTTGATAACATTCTGCTGCTCAAGAGTCTTGTTATCCAGCCCAACATCCCCAAGTATGGCCGGATCGCATGATAAAATTAGTAGCTTTTTGCCATAGGCGGTCTCCGGCGGGTCGTATTGACGACCTCCCCAGGCTCTTTTTGCGGCGTATTTTTTGTAGAAATTAAGCATGTCATTCCTGACCCAGATTTTCGGCAGCCGTAACCAGCGTCTGCTCAAGCAATACCAAAAGACCGTGCGTCAGATCAACGCGCTCGAGCCGCAGATGGAAAAGCTGTCCGACGCCGAACTCCAGGCCAAGACGCCCGAGTTCAAGGAGCGCCTCGCGGGTGGCCAGACGCTCGACGACATCCTGCCGGAAGCCTTTGCCGTCTGCCGTGAAGCGGCCAAGCGCGTCATGAAGATGCGCCACTTCGACGTCCAGCTGATCGGCGGCATGGTCCTGCATCAGGGCAAGATCGCTGAAATGGGCACCGGCGAGGGCAAGACCCTGATGGCAACCCTGCCGGTCTACCTGAACGCCCTGGCCGGCAAGGGCGTCCACGTCATTACCGTCAACGACTACCTGGCGCAGCGCGACGCCGAGTCGATGGGCCGCCTGTACGGCTGGCTCGGCTTGAGCACCGGCGTGAACCTGTCGCAGCTCGACCACGACAGCAAGCAGAAAGCCTACGCCTCCGACATCACCTACGGCACCAACAACGAGTTCGGCTTCGACTACCTGCGCGACAACATGGTGTACGACGCGCGCGAGCGCGTGCAGCGCACGCTGAACTTCGCCGTGGTCGACGAAGTCGACTCGATCCTGATCGACGAAGCGCGTACCCCGCTGATCATTTCCGGCCAGGCCGAGAACCACACCGACCTGTACCACCGCCTGAACGAAGTCCCGCCGCAGCTGACCCAGCAGATCGGCGAAGAGACCCCGGACGGCAAGGGCAAGATCGAAGTCCCGGGCGACTACACCAAGGACGAAAAAGCGCACACCGTGCTGCTGACCGAGGCCGGCCACGAGAAGGCCGAAGCCATCCTGACCAAGATGGGCCTGCTGCCGGAAGGCGCCTCGCTGTACGACGCGGCCAACATCACCCTGATCCACCACCTGTACGCGGCGCTGCGCGCCCACGTGCTGTACCACAAGGACCAGCACTACGTGGTGCAGAACGGCGAAGTGGTGATCGTCGACGAATTCACCGGCCGCCTGATGACGGGCCGCCGCTGGTCGGACGGCCTGCACCAGGCCGTCGAAGCCAAGGAAGGCGTGCGTATCCAGAACGAGAACCAGACCCTGGCCTCGATCACCTTCCAGAACTACTTCCGCATGTACGCCAAGCTGGCCGGCATGACCGGTACGGCCGACACCGAAGCCTACGAATTCCAGGAAATCTACGGCCTGGAAACCGTGGTCGTCCCGCCGAACCGTCCGTCGCAGCGCAAGGACCGCCAGGACCAGGTGTACAAGTCGGCCGAGGAAAAGTACAACGCGATGGTAAGCGACATCCGCGACTGCTACGAGCGCGGCCAGCCGGTGCTGGTCGGTACCACCTCGATCGAGAACTCGGAACTGCTGTCCGGCATCCTGAACAAGGCCAATCTGGCGCACAACGTGCTCAACGCGAAGCAGCACGCACGCGAGGCGGAAATCATCGCCCAGGCGGGCCGCCCGAAGATGATCACCATCGCCACCAACATGGCCGGCCGCGGTACCGACATCGTCCTGGGCGGCAACGTCGAGAAGCAGATCCAGCTCATCGAAGCCAATCCCGCGCTGTCGGATGCCGACAAGGCGGCGCAGGCCAAGCAGCTGCGCGACGAATGGCAGTCGCTGCACGACCACGTGGTGAGCGTGGGCGGCCTGCACATCATCGGTACCGAGCGCCACGAGTCGCGCCGGGTCGACAACCAGCTGCGCGGCCGTTCGGGCCGCCAGGGCGACCCGGGTTCCTCGCGCTTCTACCTGTGCCTGGACGATCCGCTGCTGCGCATCTTCGCCGGCGACCGCGTGCGCGCGATCATGGACCGCCTGAAGATGCCGGAAGGCGAGCCGATCGAGGCGGGCATCGTGACCCGTTCGATCGAAACCGCCCAGCGCAAGGTCGAGGCCCGCAACTTCGACATCCGTAAGCAACTGCTGGAATACGACGACGTCGCCAACGACCAGCGCAAGGTGATCTACACCCAGCGTAACGAACTGCTCGAGTCGACCGACATGGGCGAAACCATCGCTTCGCTGCGCGCAGGCGTGTTCACCGACCTGGTGCGCACCTTCGTGCCGGCCGAATCGGTGGAAGAGCAGTGGGACATCAAGGCCCTGGAAGACACGCTGGCGACCGAGTGGAGCCTGAACGTGCCGCTGCAGCAGATGCTGCAGGACGATCCGAACCTGAACGACGACGACATCCTCGAAGCCGTGCTGAAGGCGGCCGAAGAGTCGTACAACGCCAAGGTGGCGGTGGTGGGCCGCGAATCCTTCGGAGGCTTCGAGCGCAACGTCATGCTGCAGAGCGTGGACACCCACTGGCGCGAGCACCTCGCGGCGCTGGACCACCTGCGCCAGGGCATCCACCTGCGCGGCTATGCGCAGAAGAACCCGAAGCAGGAGTACAAGCGCGAAGCCTTCGAACTGTTCAGCGACATGCTGGACCGGATCAAGAACGAAGTGGTGCGCACCGTGATGACGGTCCGCATCCAGACCCGCGAGGAAGTCGAGGCGGCGGAAGCGGCCATGGCGGCGCAGGCGGCACACCTGGAGAACATCAACTTCCAGCACGCCGACTTCAACCCGTCGGCTGCGCCGGAAGAACTGCTCAACCCGAACCCGGTGCGCGCGGATTCGGCCCCGGTGGCGGCCGAGGACCACAACTCCTACCTGGGCATGAAGGTCGGCCGCAACGACCCGTGCCCGTGCGGCAGCGGGAAGAAGTTCAAGCAGTGCCACGGCAAGCTGGCGTGATCGCTGCGTAGAGGTAAACGGAAAACGGCCGGACTGGATGTCCGGCCGTTTTTTCATGTTCGCACCGCGATACGGAATCGGGCCCCGGCCCGCGCCGGGACCACATTGATCGACTCGGGTGCCTCGTCGTCTGTCCGAACCCTGTCGCCGAACTCGAAACCGTCGTTCCCGCGCAGGCGGGAACCCAATGTTGTGTGCCTACAGATAACGCCGATGGAAGCGGCTACCCAGGCGCGTCAGCACCTCGTACCCGATCGTCCCCGCGGCACTGGCCACCTCGTCCACCGTCTGGTGCGCCCCCATCAGTTCGACCTCGGCGCCAGGAACGATCCGTTCGGCAGGGATGCCTGTCACGTCCAGTCCCATGCTGTCCATCGACACCCGTCCCACGATCGGCACCTTGATGCCGTCCACGAACGCGAAACCGCGCCCCGACAGCGAACGCAGCCAGCCATCGGCATAGCCGACGGCCACGGTCGCGATGCGCCGTTCGCCCGCGCAGACGTGATGCGCGCCATAGCCGACCACGTCGCCCTCGCACACGCTGCGCACCTGCACCACGCGCGCGCGCAGCGACACCGCCTGGCGCAGCGGATTGGGCATGCCCGGCTGCGGGTTGATGCCGTACAGCGCCGCGCCCGGGCGCAGCAGGTCGTAGTGGTAGTCGGGCCCCAGGAACACGCCCGAGGAATTGGCCAGGCTGGCCGGCACGCCGGGCAGCACTTCGCGCAGGGTGTCGAAACGGCGGCGCTGCGCATCGTTCATCGGGTGGCCCGGCTCGTCCGCGCAGGCCAGGTGGCTCATCACGAGGGTGGGGCGCAGGCCCTGCAGCCAGTCGCTGGTCCTGCTGAGTGCCGCCAGGTCGGTGCTGGCGATGCCCATGCGCGACATGCCGGTGTCGAGCTGGATCGCGGCCGGCAGCTCGCGGCCGAGCTTGTGCGCCACGGTGCGCCATTCGTGCAGCTGGCCCGGATCGTTCAGCACCGGCGTCAGGTCGTACTGGAAGCATTCCTTCGCCGTGCCCGGCGGCGGGCCGTGCAGCACGTAGATTGCGCAGTGTTCCGGCACCAGTTGGCGCAGGCGGATGCCTTCCTCGAGGTGCGCTGTGAAGAACACCTTGCAGCCCTCCAGGGCCAGCGCCGGCGCCACCTGTTCCATGCCGATCCCGTAGGCGTCGGCTTTCATGACGGCCGCGCAGGCCCCCCTGGTCATGTTCGCGAGCTGCCGGTAATTGGCCCGGACCGCGCCCAGGTCGACCGTCAGCACCGCCCCGGCGCGGGGCGCTTCTACCGATTCCACCATGGAGCGTTACGCCTTGACCAGTTCCGGCGAAGCGCCGTGCGCCGGAACGCCGGCGTAGCGGAACACCGCGAGGTCGTCGGCGCGGATGGCCGGCTGCTTGCCGCTCACCAGGTCGGCGATCACGGCGGCCGAGCCGCAGGCCATGGTCCAGCCCAGGGTGCCGTGGCCGGTGTTGACGAACAGGTTGCGCAGCGGGGTCGGGCCGACCACCGGGGTGCTGTCCGGCGTCATTGGGCGCAGGCCGGTCCAGAACGATGCCTGGCTGGTGTCGCCGGCGCCCGGGAACAGGTCGTTGACGACCATCTCCAGCGTCTCGCGGCGCGCCGGGTTGGGGGCCTTGCTGTAGCCCGCGATCTCGGCCATGCCGCCCACGCGGATGCGGTCTTCGAAGCGGGTGACTGCGATCTTGTAGGTCTCGTCGAGGATGGTCGACACGGGCGCGCGGCTGGCATCCGTGATCGGGACGGTGATCGAGTAGCCCTTGAGCGGGTAGACCGGCAGCGTGAAGTGGTTCTTGAGCAGCAGGCGCGAATAGCTGCCCAGCGCCAGCACGTAGCGGTCGGCCGTCAACACTTCCTTGTCGGTGCGCACGCCGGCGATCTGGTCGCCGGTGGTGAGCAGTTCACGGATGTCGGAGTCGAACACGAAGCGCACGCCCAGGTCGCGCGCCATGACGGTCAGGCGGGTGGTGAACAGCTGGCAGTCGCCGGTTTCGTCGTTCGGCAGGCGCAGGCCGCCGACCAGGGTGCCGTGGCTGCCCAGTGCCGGCTCGGCCTTGCCCAGCTCGCGGCCGCGCAGCAGCTCGTATTCGACGCCGGCTTCCTTGAGTACTTCGATGTCCTTGCCGGCGCTTTCCAGCTGCTGCTGGGTTCGGAACAGCTGGATGGTGCCCAGGGTGCGGCCTTCGTATTCGATGCCGGTTTCCGCGCGCAGCTCGCGGATGCAATCGCGGCTGTACTCGGCCAGGCGCACCATGCGCTCCTTGTTGACGGCGTAGCGGTCCGCGGTGCAGTTGCGGTACATCTGCCACATCCAGGCAAGCTGGAACAGCGAGCCGTCCGGACGGATCGCCAGCGGCGCGTGCTTCTGGAACAGCCATTTCGCGGCCTTCAGCGGGATGCCCGGCGCCGCCCACGGCGAGGCATAGCCCGGCGAGATCTGGCCGGCGTTGGCGAAACTCGTCTCCAGGGCAGGGCCGGGTTGACGATCGATGACGGTGACGTCGTGGCCGGCCTTGGCCAGATAGTATGCGGTGGTGACGCCGACCACGCCGCTGCCCAGTACGAGAACTCGCATATTAGTGTGAAGATCCTGAAAAATTTCGAGGTTTAGGAAAGATTGCCATATTACCTGCGGCAGTGGAATAATGGTTCCTGTTATTACACAGGTTTTCAGTGAAAAATCATGCGCGTCCAAAAGAATTCCCACCGTGTGCTCGACAAGATCGATCTGCACATCCTGTCCATCCTGCAGGCCGATGCGCGGATCGTGATGAAGGACCTGGCCGAGCAGGTCGGGCTGTCGCTCACGCCCTGCATCGAGCGGGTCAGGCGGATGGAGCGCGACGGCGTGATCACCGGCTACCACGCACGGGTGAATCCCCAGGCGATGGGCCTGCAGATCCTGGTGTTCGTCGAGATCACGCTGCACCAGAAATCCGAAAAGGCCTTCGACCGCTTCCGCCGCGCGATGCTGGGGATTCCCGAGGTAATGGAATGTCACCTCGTATCTGGGGACTTCGACTACCTGATCAAGGCCCGCATCCCCGAGATGTCGGAATACCGGCGCCTGCTGGGCGAGATCCTGCACGTGGCCGACGCCGGGCAGTCGAAGAGCTACGTGGTGATGGAAGAGCTGAAGGAAACGCTGGCGCTGTCGATCCCGCGCTAGGAAGAAAAGCCGCAGGCCCGCGCGGACCTGCGGCCGATGATGCGGCCGGGGCGGCGCGCTTACCAGGCCATCTTGTTCCAGGTATTGTCGCCGACGATGCCGTCGGCGCTCAGGCCCTTCGAGGTCTGGAAGTTGCGCACGGCGGTGGCCGTGGCCGGGCCGAACACGCCGTCCACGCTGATGCCTGCGCCGCTCTCGTTGAGCTGGCTCTGCACCGCGCGCACCTTGGCGCCCGAATCGCCCTGCTGGGTGAGGATGGTCAGCGCCGGCCAGGTGGCGTTGCCGACGATGCCGTCCGCTCCCAGGCCGTGCGAGGACTGGAAGTTCTTCACCGCGTTCTGGGTGGCGGTGTCGAAACTGGCGTTCACGGTCAGCGAGTAACCCCACTGCTGCAGCAGGTACTGGATGGTGCGCACGCGCTCGCCCTTGTTCCCGTACTGGACCAGCGGCCAGCTCAATGTGGTGCCGGTGCCGCCACCGCCGCTGGTGCCGCCGGCGACCAGGGTCTTGTAGCGCGGCCAGTCCCAGCCCGAACCCGGGTCGGTGTGGCTCTGGTTGGCGTAGTTGACGTGGCCCTTGACGTTGTACAGCGAGTCGGCCGGCACCGCGTTCCAGCCGCTGCTGCCGTTGTACACCTTCTGCGCCAGGCCGCGCGAGGCGAGGATGTCGCGCGTGAGCGCCGCCGACGCGTTGTACATGGCGGTGGTGTACCAGGCCGAGGGATTGTTGACATAGCCTTCGTGCTCGATGCCGACGGTGTAGCCGTTCGAGTTCCCGACGTGCCAGGCCTTGTCGGCCTCGCGCACCATCTGGGTCACCTGGCCGTCCGAGGAGCGGATCACGTAGTGCGCGCTGACGCCGGCGCTGCAGTTCTGGAACCACGAGATCGAACCCGCGTACGAGCCCTGGGTGGTGTGCACGGTCACGTGGGTGACCGCTGCGCTGCGGCTCGAGTAGTTGCAGCTGGCGGCCGGGTTCCAGATGGCCGGCGGGTAGTCGGCCGAGGCGAGCGCCGGCTGGACCGATGCGGCAAGGCACAGGCCTGCGAATAGTTTGGCCAGGCTGCCTTTGGATAAGGTCTTCATGCGTGCTGTCTCCGTATGTTGTGCTTGTTATTTTTTATTCGGGGTGTCGACGAAATCCGGCGCCGAGATCTTCGGATCGGGCGTGCCGGTTTCGATCATGATGCGGCGCGCGGACAGCTTGCGCAGCTTGTCCTTGCCGTAGACCTTTTCCATCTCGACGTGCTTCTGGTCGATCTCGAACATGTTGCTGCGGCGGCCCTGGCGGATCGCGGTCAGGACCTCGTAGGTGTAGATCTGGGCGATCTCGGGCTGCGGGATGCCGCTGTAGCGCGCCACCGCGCTTTCCCAGTCCTCGAGGGGAAAGGCCTTGTTCTTGCGCGCGCCATAGTGCGCCAGCAGGGCGGCGGCGGCGCGAATGTTGGTGCGCGTGTCCGATGCGGCCTGTTCCGGCGTCACGCGGATGAGGGCGGCGCCCTGGACCAGCGACTGGCCGAAGTGGCCGTCGTTGCGCAGGCCCATGATGCCGTAGCTGATCGGCTGGCCGTGGTGCGATTCCACCTCGACTTCGGGCTCGCCGTTCTTCTTGCCCTTGCCCTTGGGGACGTGTGGGTGCCAGCGGGTTTCGGCGTAGGCGATCGACTGCAGCAGTTCGACCGGCACGTCGAACTCCTTCGACGCTTCCCTGAAATACTGCTTGTACTGCTTGGCCGATACGGTCAGTTCGGTGGGCGTGCCGTCGGCGAATGCCAGCGGCGCCGATGCCAGTCCGGCCAGGCCCAGGCCGAGCGCAACGAGCAGGCGCGCCTTTGCGGTGAATGTCATTGTTGTCTCCAGTTATTAGAAAAATCTCCTGGCAGCACGCCAGGAAGGGGGCTCCGGCGCGGTAAAACAACAAGTCGTTCCGGGCCTGATGAGTATATGCACACTCCGGCTGAGCAAAACGTAAAGGTTTGATTTAAAACAATATTTTGCGAAATATGAATCGTGCGCAAGGCGGGACTGAAAGTCGGTATATAAGCGCAAATTAACGAGGTCTAAGCAGGGGTTATCGCTTCATGCGGCCTGCATGAAAACGCCGAGGGCGGCGGCACGTTGCTGGCTTGCTCGCCCCGGCCGCCGCTGGCGTTACAATGTCGGATTCATCATCTTTCCACTACGAGATCGCCATGGCCGTCAATTCCCCCCTGCCAGTCGCAGCCGACCTGAAACCCGTCAACGGCATTGAAATCGGCTTCGCCGAAGCCGGTATCAAGAAGCCCAACCGCAAGGACCTCCTGGTGATGAGGCTGGCCGAGGGCGCGACCGTGGCCGGCGTGTTCACCAAGAACCGTTTCTGCGCCGCGCCGGTCCAGGTGAGCAAGGCCAACCTGGAAGCCGTGAAGGGCGGCGGCAAGCCGATCCGCGCGCTGGTGGTCAACACGGGCAATGCCAATGCCGCCACCGGCGAGCAGGGGCTGGCCAATGCGCAGGCCACCTGCGCGGAAGTGGCGAAGCTGCTCGGCCTGGACGCGCAGCAGGTGCTGCCGTTTTCCACCGGCGTGATCCTCGAACAGCTGCCGATCGATAGAATCATTGCCGGCCTGCCGGCCGCCGTGTCGAACCTGAAGGCGGACAACTGGTTCAACGCCGCCGAGGCGATCATGACCACCGACACCCAGCCGAAGGCGGCATCGCGTACGGTGACCATCGGCGGCCATACAGTCACCATGACCGGCATCAGCAAGGGCGCCGGCATGATCAAGCCGAACATGGCGACCATGCTGGGCTATCTCGCCATCGACGCCCGGGTCGCGCAGCCGGTGCTCGACGAACTCGTCAAGCACGCCGCCGACCACTCGTTCAACAGCATCACGATCGACGGCGACACCTCGACCAACGATTCCTTCATCATCGTGGCCACCGGCGCCGGCAGCCTGCACGTCGATACCGCCAGCGGCTTCGAGTATGAAGCGCTGAAGGCCGCTGTCACCGACATCTCGCGCAACCTGGCGCAGCAGATCATCCGCGATGGCGAAGGCGCGACCAAGTTCATGACCATCACCGTGGAGGGCGGCCGCGACGTCGAGGAATGCCGCAAGATCGCCTATTCGATCGCCCACTCGCCGCTGGTCAAGACCGCGTTCTTCGCGTCGGACCCGAACCTGGGCCGCATCCTGGCCGCCATCGGCTATGCCGGCGTGGACGACCTCGACACCGCCAAGCTCGACCTCTACCTGGACGATGTGTGGGTGGCCAAGAGCGGGGGACGCAACCCGGACTACAAGGAAGAGGACGGCCAGCGCGTGATGAAGCAGGCCGAGATCACCACCCGCGTGACGCTCGGACGTGGCGACGCCACCGCCACCGTCTGGACCTGCGACCTGTCGCACGACTACGTCTCGATCAACGCGGATTACCGTTCCTGATCCACGGGTTCACTACATGACCCCACTGGAACAGTTCCTGCACCGCGCCGAAGCCCTGCTGGCGCGGGTCGAGGCGGTGCTGCCGCCGGCGGTGCCGCGCGAACCGGACTGGAAGCGCAGCTTCGCCTTCCGCTGGCGCAAGCGCGTCAATGGCGGGGGCAAATACCTGGCGCCGGTGCTGCATGCGTCGACCATCCGCCTGGAAGACCTGCATCACGTCGATGCGCAGAAGCGCCAGATCGAGCAGAACACGCGCCAGTTCGTGGCGCGCAGGCCGGCCAACAACGTGCTGCTGACCGGCGCGCGCGGCACCGGCAAGTCGTCCCTCATCAAGGCCTGCCTGAACGGCTTCGCCGACCGGGGGCTGCGCCTGATCGAGGTGGACAAGGCCGACCTGGCCGACCTGCCGGACATCGTCGACCTGGTGGCCGGCCGCCCGGAGCGCTTCGTGATCTTCTGCGACGACCTGTCGTTCGAGGAGGGCGAGGCGGGATACAAGGCGCTCAAGGTGGCGCTGGACGGCAGCATCTCGGCCCAGTCGGACAATGTGCTGATCTACGCGACCTCGAACCGGCGCCACCTGATGCCGGAAAAGATGTCGGATAACGCCGGCTACCGGCACGGCGAGGATGGCGACCTGCATCCGGGCGAGACGGTCGAAGAGAAGATCTCGCTGTCGGAGCGTTTCGGCCTGTGGCTGTCGTTCTACCCGTTCCGGCAGGACGACTACCTCGGCATCGTCGCCCACTGGCTGGCCGGCTTCGGCTGCACGCCGCAGCAGATCGAGGCGGCGCGGCCGCAAGCCCTGCAATGGGCCCTGCAGCGCGGCTCGCGCTCGGGCCGGGTGGCGTGGCAATTTGCGAAGGACTATGCCGGCAGGCTGCCTGAGAGTGAAACGCATGACCGATGACGCACTGAACACACCCCTGGCGAAACCGGTCGACGTCGCGGTCGGCATCCTGATGCGCCCAAACGGCGACGTGCTGCTGGGCCAGCGCCCGGATGGCAAGCCGTACGCGGGCTACTGGGAATTCCCCGGCGGGAAAGTGGAGCCGGGCGAAGACATCTTCCACGCGCTGCAGCGCGAGTTCGTCGAGGAACTGGGCGTCGAGGTGCTCAGCGGCGAGCCGTGGTGCTGCGTCGAGCACGTGTACGAGCATGCGCACGTGCGCCTGTACTTCTACATTTGCCGCGCGTGGCGCGGCGAGCCGCAAAGCCTGGAAGGGCAGGCCTTTGCGTGGCAGGGCGGCTATAGCGTGAGCCCGCTGCTGCCGGCCACGATTCCCTTGCTGGAGTGGCTGGACCGGGTGCGTTTCGCTTGAGTCTTACGGGCTATTCACCGGCTGGTTGAACGCGTGGGCAGGAAACCTGCCCACCCTACGGCTATCGCTGTTCGTAGGGTGGGCGGCTTCGCCGCCAGGCTGCTACGCGTGCAGGCTTATTTTTCGTCGGACAGCGGATCGTCCTGCGCCTCGTTCGGGGTCGCGCCAGGGATCGTGTATTTTTCCTCGGCCCAGGCGCCCAGGTCGATCTGCTTGCAACGCTCGGAGCAGAACGGGCGGTACTTGTTCGCCGGGGTCCATTCGACCTTCTTGCCGCAGGTCGGGCATGCAACTACTGTCATCGGTCTATCAATCTACAATCAAACAATCAAACAATCAGAAATTACACAGGGTCAGGTCGAACGGCACGTCCGTCTCCAGCGCCTTCGGCTTGCAGTCGCCGTCGTGGCTGGTGAAGCGCACCCACAGCATGTACTTGTTGGCCGAGATCTCGGGAATCGCGCCCAGCGACTCGTCGAGCGACAGGCGCAGCATCTGGTACACCTTCCCTTGCAACATCTGCTGGTAGCTGCCGCCGACCGCGATCATCTTGACCGGGCCGCCGGAGTCGCGCAGCAGGCGCAGCACCAGGGCCAGGGCCTCGAACAGCGGCGCCAGCGGGGCGAACCAGGCCATGATGTCGGCATGGCGCTGTTCGGCCGGGCGCTTCTGCCAGGCATAGTATGAGGGCAAATCGAATTCGCAGGCGCCGCCCGGGATGATGGTGCGGCCGCGGATGCTCATCAGCCATTCGTTGTCGCGCACGTTCTGGCCGGTCTTGCCCTGCGCCGCGACCAGGGCGCCGCTCACGCTGTCGAGCTCGGACAGCACGGCATCGAGCATCTCGGTGGCGACATTGGGATTGCTGCGGTAGGACAGCAGGCTTTGCTTCTGGCGTTCGAGTTCCTGCAGCAGGTCGGACTTCAGGTCGGCGCGGCCGGCCACTTCCAGCATGTCGAAAATCGTGGCAAGCGCCACGTGGTGCTGCATCGGGTGCTCTTGTTGCACAAAAAACTTGAACTTCTCGTACAGGTCTTCCAGCCGCAACAACGTGCGAATCCGCTCGTTGAAAGGATATTCGTAGACGATCAAAATGACATTCCTCTGAATGTAGGCTGGCGAGCAACCCCGTGATTCTGAACCATGCTGCGCAAAATTACAAACCCTGCATTGGCTTTGTTACATTCCTTTGCTCTGCGATAAATATTTCGCATGCAATTGCTCGACTTGCGGGCGCAGCGCGTCCAGCCCATCGTCGTTCAGGATGACGTCGTCGGCGGCCGCCAGCCGCTGCGTGCGTGATACCTGGGCGGCCATGATGGCGCGCACCTGGGCTTCGCTCAGCCCGTTGCGCGCCATGACGCGCGCCACCTGCACTTCTTCCGGGCAGTCGATCGCCAGCACGCGGGTGACGCGCTCGCGCCAGGTGCCCGATTCGATCAGGAGGGGAACGGCGAAGATCACGTAGTCGCCGGTGGCGATGCTTGCGGCCGCAGCGGTGGCGTCGCGGATGCGCGGGTGCAGGATGGCCTCCAGGCGCGCCCGGGCGGTCGCGTCGGAGAACACCAGCGCACGCATTTTTCCACGATCCAGCGCCCCGTCAGGGGTGGCGAAGTCGTCGCCGAACTCGGCGAGCAATGCCGGCATGGCGGCGCCGTGCGGGGCCGTGAGCGCATGGGCGATCTGGTCGGTGTCGATGACCGAGGCGCCCAGGGCGGCGAACATGTCGGCCACGGTCGTCTTGCCGGAACCGATGCCGCCGGTGAGGCCGACGGAAAATGCGAGCTTGTGCTGTGGCGCCATCGTCAGCCTCAGCCGGCCACCACGGCCTGCAGGCCTTCGCTGAGGCGGCTGCCGTAGAGCAGGGCGATCAGGCCGGCCGCCGCCAGGTAGGGACCGAAGGGAATCGGCTTGTCGCGGCCGCGCTTGGCGAACACGATCAGGCTGATGCCGACGATCGCGCCGACCACCGAGGACAGCAGGATGATGGTCGGCAGCATCTGCCAGCCGAGCCAGGCACCCAGCGCGGCGAGCAGCTTGAAGTCGCCGTAGCCCATGCCTTCCTTGCCGGTGACCAGCTTGAACAGCCAATACACGGCCCACAGCACCAGGTAGCCGGCCGCCGCGCCGATGACCGCGTCCTGCAAGGGCACGAAGCTGCCGTTCAGGTTGACCAGCAGGCCGGCCCACAGCAGCGGATAGGTGAGGTCGTCCGGCAGCAGCTGGGTGTCGAAGTCGATGAAGGTCATCGCGACCAGCAGGTACAGGAACAGAAGCGTCGCCAGGCCCGCCATGCCGCTGCCGAAGGTCCAGACCAGCACGCCGGACAGGGTGCCGGTGAGCAGCTCGACGGCCGGATAGCGCGGCGAGATCGGGGCCTTGCAATTGCGGCACTTGCCGCGCAGGGCCAGCCAGCTGACGACGGGAATGTTCTCAAGCGCCGTGATCTGGTGGCCGCAGCAGGGGCAGGCCGAGCGCGGCACCATCAGGTTGTAGCGGTCGGTATGCGGCAGCTCCTTGCCGCTTTCCTGCGCGACGTAGTTATCGGATTCGCGCTGCATCATCTTCGGGATCCGGTGGATCACCACGTTCAGGAAACTGCCGATGAGCAGCCCGAACAGGGCGGCCACGAGCGTGGCGGACAAGGTCGCCGGCGGGGCGGACAGGAAGGATTCCAAAGGCATGGCGAGACGATCCGTGAATGAGCGGGAATGCAGCGAAAAAGATTCTTTACATCAATCTATTGTAGAGGTTTCCCTGTGATTTGGCGAAGCCTTCGCACCGGACCGCATCCTTGTGCGCCCATGCGACGCCATTGGCGCCCGATTGTGGCGGATCATGTGCCTACCCCGGCGCGCGGCTACGCTGGACTTTTGGACAAGTCCGGATGCCCGCAATGCCAAGCGCAACCCGCATGTCAACTTTCACTTTCCTGAACCATGCCTGCTTCATCGTGCGCACCGACGGCGCGCTGCTGGTCGCAGACCCCTGGCTCGAAGGCAGCGTGCTTGGCGATGCGTGGAGCCTGGTGGACGGCTCCACCAGCAGCGCGGCCCTGATGGCAGAGCTCAATGGGGCGAGCGTGCCGGTCTACATCTGGTGCTCTCGCGCCCAGCCGGACCGGTTTTCGCTGCCTTTCCTGCGACGTTTCCGGTCCGAGTTTCGCGGCATCGCCACCTTCCTCTATCGGCCCGGGCGCGATATGCGCATCAGCAATGAACTGCGCCGCCACCGGTTGCCGATGGCGGAGTGCCCGGAGGGCGTGACGGTCGGGCTGGCCGGCGACCTGCGCCTGACCGCGTTCGCCAACGGCGACGGCGATTCCTTCTGCCTGATCGGCTGCGGCGGCCGCAACATCCTGAACCTGGGCGACCGGGCACTGCCCACGATGGCAGCCTGCCAGGCCGCCGCCCCGCGTATTGCACAGCTTGCGCCGCGCATCGACCTGCTGCTCACTGGCTTCGGCAGCATGGGCTGGTGCGGCAATCCCGACGGGTTCGCCGAGCGTGAAGCGGCGGCGCAGGCCGCGGTCGGGCGGATCGCCGTGCAGGCCGAGCGCTTTCGGCCCAAGCTGGTGGTGCCCATCGCCTCGTTCGCGCGCTTCGCACGGGCCGACAACGTGTGGCTCAATGGCGGCAGGCTCATGCCGGCGGAGCTGCTGGAGCTGCCGCGGCTGGAAGGCGTGCGCGGGCTGATCCGCTTCCTGCCGCCCGGCGCGCGCATCGACCTGCAGCGCGATACGCCCGGCACGCTGGCGGCGCTGCACGAGGGGGCGGTCGGGCACTGGGCCAGGTGCTGGCGCAACCGGCCACCGCCCTTGCCGCGGCCGCCGCCGGCCTCGCTGGGCGAACTGAAGGCGGCGTTTTCCAGGTACCAGGAGCGGGTAGCGAGCGGTATGCACGTGCTGCCCTGGCTGCTCGAGGCGGTCGGCGCGCTCCGTCCCTTGCTGCTGCACCTGCCCGACCTGCGCCAGACCGTGGAGCTGTCGTACCGACGGGGCTTTCACCTGAAGCCGCGCACGGAGGGGACGAACTGCGCTGCCCACATCGCCATGTTTTCCGGCACCGCGCTGCAGCTGCTGCGCGCCGAGGACGGCTTCGATACGGTGTACGCGGGAGGGTGCTTCTGGACCATGCGGCGCAGCGGCCTGTCGAGCTTCGGGCGCTTCTTCCTGCCGCAGCGGATGAGCCGGCGCGGCGCCGACCGGCACCGGCCGCTGGCGATGGGGGGCTATTTGTGGCGGGCCCTGATGGGGAGGATGGCGCGGCAGCTGCAGGCGGCGCTGCGCTAGCCGCGCCGCCTGCCTGTGTGTCAGCTTGCCGCCACGGGTGGATCGTTGCGGGTCTTCCACAGCGAGTACAGCACGCCCGACAGGATCAGGCCACCGGTCACGGCCAGCGACAGCGCTGCCGGCACCTTGCCGCCGAACACGAAGTCGCCGAGGAAGATCTTCGAACCGATGAAGACCAGCACCGCGGCCAGCGAGTACTTCAGGTAATGGAAGCGCTCGACCATCGCGGCCAGGGCGAAGTACAGCGCACGCAGGCCCAGCACCGCGAAGATGTTCGACGTGTAGACGATGAACGGATCGCTGGTGATCGCAAAGATCGCCGGCACGCTGTCCACTGCGAACACCACGTCGGTCAGCTCGACCATGCACAGCGCCAGGAACAGCGGCGTGGCGAACAGCAGGGTCTTGCCGGGCTGGGCCGGATCGGGCTGGCGCACCAGGAAGGCATTACCGTGCAGGACCGGGGTAATGCGCAGGTGGCGCTTCAGCCATGCCAGGATCTTGCTCTCGCGGATGTCGTCGCTGCTGGTATCCACGAAGAACATCTTGATGCCGGTGATCACCAGGAAGGCGCCGAACAGGTACAGCGTCCAGTAATAACTTTCCACCAGCGCAGTGCCGGCCCCGATCATGATGCCGCGCGTGATGATGACGCCGAGGATGCCCCAGAACAGCACCCGGTGCTGGTAGAGCGGCGGGATCGCCAGGGTGGCGAAGATCAGCGAGATCACGAAGATGTTGTCCAGCGACAGGCTCTTCTCGATCAGGAAGCCGGTGTAGAAGTGCATGCCCTTTTCGCCGCCGAACTCGTGCCACACCCACAGGCCGAACAGCAGGCCTGCCGTCAGGTACAGTGCCGACAGCTTGAGGCTTTCCTTGACCCCGATGACGTGGTCTTTCTTGTTCAGCACGCCGAGGTCGAAAACCAGCAGGACCACGACGACCGTCAGGAAGATGATCCAGCTCCAGGCCGGTGTGCCCAGCCAGAGGGTGTGCAGCATGTCCATGATTGTCCTCGCTTATGTCGTTTTACGTTGACGGGTTATCGGTGATCGTTCAGGCTTCAGGCGAGCGCCGCGACCGGCGACGCAGCTGGCACCGTCGCGGCCGAGGCATCCTGGCCGAACCAGGCTTTGGCCGCGCGGCGCACCAGCGTGGTCTCGCGTCCATCGAGGTGGCCGTCCGCATGGACGATATCGACCATGGTCTTCCACAGGCAGATCTGCAGCAGCGGGTCGGTGATGTCGCGCAGCAGCGCGTCGATCTGGACCGGATCGAGTTCGACCATGCCGGCGTGGCGGTTGGCTGCGCCCAACAGGTCTTCGCACAACTGGCGCAAGGTCCGGTCGAAGGTCTCGTCGTCAACCGCCAGCGGCTCCAGGAAGGTCGCGGCGTGCATGGTGCGCACCTCGAGCGGGCTGATGTGGCCGTCCACGATCATGGTCAGGGCGAGCATCCGGCTGACGGCTTCGGGACTGTTGACTGCATAGACTTGCATGACTACCTCCATAAAATGATGTGCAGTCACTATAGGGGCGTGCCAATCTAAAGTAAAATCGATTAATCTTTAGTAAAGCGTAAGTTTTTGTTGAGGTTTCTTTCAGCCGTGATCAACTACAAGCATCTTCATTACTTCCATGCGGTCGCGACCCATGGCACCGTGGCGCGCGCGGCCGAGCACCTGCATGTGAGCGCGCAGGCCATCAGCATGCAACTGCAGGTGCTCGAGGACCAGCTGGGCGAGGAACTGTTCAAGAAAAAGGGCAGGGTGCTGGAGCTGACCGAGGCCGGCAAGACCGTGCTACGCTATGCCGAGCAAATCTTCGACCTCGGCAACGAGCTGGAACAGGCGGTGCGCCGGGGCGGCTTCACCGAGGAGGAAACGCTGCGGGTCGGCATCTGCGACATGATCGCCAAGACCATGGCCTTCCGCCTGCTGCAGCCGGCGCGCGAAGCCGGCCTGGCGATGCGCCTGATCTGCCGCGAGGGCCGCTTCGAGGACCTCATGGTCGACCTCACGGCGCACAAGCTCGACCTCGTGATTTCCGACCAGGGCCTGCCGACCGGCGGCACGATCCGCGGCTATACCCACCTGCTCGGATCGAGCACCCTGACGGTGCTCGGCCACCCGGACCTGTGCCGCGCCTGGCCGGGCGAGTTTCCCCAGCGCCTGAAGGGTGCGCCCTTCCTGCTGCCGGGACAGGATGCCGCCATCCACAGCCAGCTGGGCAGCTGGTTCGAGACCCATGGCCTGCGGCCGATCGTGGTCGGCGAATTCGACGACGGGGCACTGTTAAAATCCTTCGCGCGCGCCGGCACCGGCTTCATGGTGGTGCCGACGGTGCTCAGCGAGATCGTCGGGGCGGAGAACGAACTGGAAGCCGTGGGCATGATCGATTCGATCGTCGAGCAGTTCTACGCGGTGTCGGTGGAGCGGCGCGAGCACCATCCGGCGGTGCGCCGCATCCTGGAAAAGGCCGGGCAGGTGTTCGGCCGCACAGCTTGAAAAGAAGCAGGAAAGGTCCAAGGCATGGGATTCAATGTGGACGAACGCTATGTGTGCGAAGCAGAAAGCGCGCTCGGGGCAAGGCTGCCCGCCGCCTACCGCGCCGCCATGATGGCGAACAATGGCGGCAGCATCGACACCGACGACGAGGAGTGGACGCTGTTTCCGATCAGGGACGCGTCCGACAGGAAGCGCCTGGCGCGATCCTGCAACGACATCGTCACCGAAACGCAGTGCTGCCGTGAGTGGGGCGGTTTTCCGGCGGACGTCGTGGCCATCGCGGAAAACGGGGAGGGGGACTACCTGGTGCTGCGCCGCGAGGGCGACGCTTTCGCCCCCGCGCCGCAGGTGTGGCGCCACGAGACGCGCACGCTGGAGGACGCCCCCGCGGACTTGTTCGGTCCGCGGGGGTGAACCCGGCTGTCGCTTACCAGCTGTACGCCGCCTTCGCGTAGAAGTAGCGGCCGTTGTAGCCGTTCGGCGCATAGCCGCTGTAGCGGTTGATGCCGTTGTTGTTGAGGTTGCCCAGCGAGGTGATCTGGGCCGGCACGCGGTTGGTCGCGTTATCGATGCCCGCGCTGAGTTTCCATTGCGTCGACAGGCGCACGCTGCCCGACAGGTCGAGCACCCACTGCGGATCGTAGACCTGGTCCATGGCCGGGTCGTTCTGCGGCACCGTGAAGCTGCCGTAGCGGGTGAGGCCGGCGCGCGCGTTCCACTTGCCGGCGGTGTAGTCGGCCGACAGGTTCAGCTTGTCCTCCGGTGCGCCGACGGTGGCGCGCTGGATGGTCTGGCGGTCCAGCAGCACCAGCTTGTTCCGGCCCAGGAGCTCCGGGTTCGGCGACACGCGCAGCACGTCGGTCTTGTTGCGGTTATAGGCCAGCGTCAGGTCGAGGCGCTCGCCCTGGTTCAGGTTCAGGCGGTAGGTGCTCACCCAGTCCAGCCCACGGGTGCGGGTGTCGAGCGAGTTGGTGAAGTAGCGCGCCGCACCCACGTACACGCCCTGCGCCGCCAGGTCGTTGCGCAGGCCCGTGTTCGCCAGGTTCAGGTTACCCGAGAACAGGATGCGGTCGTCGATCTCGATCTGGTACAGGTCGAGCGAGCTGCTCAGGTTGCGGCTTGGCTGCCACTGCAGGCCAAGGCTCAGGTTGCGCGCTTTTTCCGCCTTGAGCGGCTGGGCGCCCAGCGCCAGCGCGGCCGGGCTGTCGACGGCGAAGGTGCCGGTTTCCACGGCCGTGTTCTGGCCATTGATCAGCATGAAGTTGGTGGTCGTGATCGTGTAGTGCTGCTGGGCCAGCGACGGCGCGCGGAAGCCCGACGACGCGGTGCCGCGGATCGCCACCTGGTCGTTGAACGCATAGCGCGCCGAACCCTTGGCCGAGGTCGTGCTGCCGAAGTCGCTGTAGCGCTCGTGGCGCAGGGCCACGCCGCCCGACAGCTTGTCCGTCACTTCCGCTTCCAGGTTCAGGTACACCGATTCGTTGTGGCGGCTGCGCTTGCCGGCGTCGGCAGGACGGAAGCCGCTGAAGCCCTGCGAGCCGGTGCCGATGTACGAGGCTTCCTCGCCGGCGCCGATCGCATAGCTTTCGCGGCGCGCTTCCAGGCCCGCGGCCACGGTCAGCGGGCCGGCCAGCCCGGCCACGGGGAACTCGCGCGCCACGTCCAGGTTGCCAAGGGTCTGGGTGCTGGTCAGCTTGCCGGCATAGAAGTGCGTCGGGCTGGTTGCGCCCAGGCTCTGGTTGACGGTGTTGTCGAGCTCGAGGCGGAAGGTGTTGCGGCCGTGGTTCACGCTCGCATCCCAGCGCCAGCCGGCCGCTTCGCCGCGCAGGCCGGTCACCAGCGACTGGTCAAGCGAGGTACTGTTCTGCATCGGCAGGAAGCCTTCCGGGAAGATGGTCGAACGCAGCGGGGCGGTCGGGCTGGTGCTGGTGTAGGCGGTGCGCCAGGTGGCGGCGGCCGAGGTGTCGCGCTCGCCGTAGTTGGCGAAGGCATACCAGTCGATGCTGTCGGTCAGCGCATACTGGCTGTTGACGAACACGGTGCGCGGCTTGCTGGCCGGGTCGCCGAGGCGCTGGTTGACCTGGCCGTAGCGCGGCTCGCGCGGGTTGCGCAGGTCGGCGCCGGCGCGGTTGGTCGGGTTGCGGTCGGCCACTTCGGCCGCCACGCGCACCCAGCCGCGCTCGCCCAGCGCAAAGCCGGCCGAGCCCTTCAGGCTGGCCTGTTCGCCGTCGCCGGCGTCGTACTGGCCGAAGCCCGCTTCGAGCTCGCCGCCATCGGCGCCCCGCTTCAGGATGATGTTGATCACGCCGGCGATGGCGTCCGAGCCGTACTGGGCGGCGGCGCCGTCGCGCAGCACCTCGATGCGGTCGATCGCGGTCATGGGAATCGCGTTCAGGTCGACCGGCGCCGAGCCGCGGCCGAGCGTGCCGTTGACGTTGATGACGGCCGAGGTGTGGCGGCGCTTGCCGTTGACCAGCACCAGGACCTGGTCGGGCGACAGGCCGCGCAGCTGCGCCGGACGCACCGCGTCGCTGGCGTCGGCGCCGGACGGGCGCGGGAAGTTGACCGACGGGACCAGGCGCCCGAGCACGGTCGCCAGCTCGGTCGAGCCGGAAGCCTGCAGTTCCTTGCCGCTGATGACATCGACCGGGGATTCGGTATCGAGCGTGCGGCGGTTCTTGGCAAAGGTGCCGGTGACGACGACGGTCTGGACCGCAGCGTCGGCTGCCGTTGCGGCTGGCGCCTGCTGGGCGTAGGCGGGCAGGCCCAGCGAGCCGACCAGGCTCAGCGCCAGCACGGCGCGCGCCGGGTTGGCGGTGGTGTGTTTGAAGCTCATGTGTTCTTTCGTTGATGCGGCAACCCGAGGTTGCAAGGGTGGGCACCTTAACAAACAGCAATGGGAGAGCGCCAATATTTGTTCGCACTATGCTTATGCATTGCGCATGAGTTTGTTTGTCTGTTGTGCGGGTGCTTGCGCACTGTTGAGGGCAAGCTGCGACGCCGTGATCTACTTGAGCATAAGGGCTGACGAGCTACCGTCCGCTGCGAGTCCAGAAACGATCATTTCCCAGGAGTCCAAATGCTGAGCGAAGCAGATTGCCGCCTTCGTGCCAAGCAATGTCTGACCCGAATAGCACAACAGTGTGGCGAGGACTTGGTACTGATGCCTTCCCCATTCGGGATGGCGACCACGCTAGCTTACACCTATCAAACGAAAGCGTACGTCGCAACAGGGGACTTCATCCATGCGTTGGCAGGCAACGGGCCGATCCTGGTAAACAAACTGACGGGGGCAGTCGAGGTCGCAGCGGCGGTATTCTCGACCGAAGACTCGATTCGAGCATTCGAGAACAGGGCCGGAAAGCCCACTTAGGTCGGTTGCAGCCGACTGCACTTCGTCAGTGACAGGCGCGCGTGGCCAGCCGATGGCAACTGCCGCAGTGAGCCTGTTCGAGCATCACTGCGAACCCGCTGCCGGTACTCCGCGAGACCACGCACCACCCGGCGCACCTGCAGCGGCAGGCGCAATCAAACCACCGACCCCAGCTTAAAGATCGGCAAGTACATCGCAATCACCAGCCCGCCGATCAAGACGCCCAGGATCACCATGATCAGCGGCTCCATCAGCGACGACAGCGCCGCCACCGCCTCGTCGACTTCCTCTTCGAAGAAATCGGCCACCTTGCCCAGCATGGCATCGAGCGAGCCGGATTCCTCGCCGATCTGCACCATTTGCGTGACCATGTTGGGGAACACGTTGGCGTTCTGCATCGAGATGGTCAGGCTGGTGCCGGTGCTGACCTCGGTCTGGATGCGCTTGGTCGCTTCCAGGTAGACGTTGTTGCCCGAGGCGCCGCCGACCGAGTCGAGCGCTTCGACCAGCGGCACGCCGGCGGCGAACATGGTCGACAGGGTGCGGGTCCAGCGCGCGATGGTGGCCTTGCGGATCACGGCGCCGAAGATCGGCACGCGCAGCAGGATGCGGTCCATGGCCTGCTGCATCTTCAGCGAGCGGCGCCAGGCCTGGAAGAAGAAGTACAGGCCCGCGAACAGCGAGCCGAAGATCATCCACCACCAGGCGACGAAGAATTCCGAGATGCCCATCACGATCAGGGTCGGCGCCGGCAGGTCGGCGCCGAAGCTCTTGAACACTTCCTTGAAGGCCGGGACCACCCAGATCATGATGACGGCCGTGACGATGAAGGCGATCGCCAGGATCGCGATCGGGTACATCAGGGCCGACTTGATCTTGGCCTTGATGGCCAGCGTCTTCTCCTTGTAGATCGCCAGGCGCGTCAAGAGGTCTTCCAGGATGCCGGCCTGTTCGCCGGCGCCCACCAGGTTGCAGAACAGCGGGTCGAAATACAGCGGGTACTTGCGGAAGGCGTTGTTCAGGCTGGTGCCGGTCTCGACGTCGGCGCGCAGGTCCATGATCAGCTTGGACATCGACGGGTTGGCGTGGCCCTTGCCGACGATGTCGAAGGCCTGCAGCAGCGGCACGCCGGCCTTCATCATGGTCGCCAGCTGGCGCGTGAACAGGGTCAGGTCCTTGTCGGTGATCTTCTTGCCGCTGCGGTAGGTCTTCTGCTTGACCTTGGTGACCAGGATGCCCTGGCGGCGCAGCGTGACATTGACGATGGCTTCGCCGCCCGCGCGCAGTTCGCCGCGCACGGTCTTGCCGGTCTTGTCCTTGCCTTCCCAGGCATAGACCTTTTCCTTGACCTGGGCGCGGCCCGGGCTTTTGGTGGGTGTGAGGCTTGCCATATGGGTCCCTGTGTTCCTGTTCGTCGCTTATTCGTTGGTACAGCCGAGCACTTCCTCGAGGCTGGTGAGCCCTTGCTTCACTTTCATCAGGCCGGAGCGGCGCAGCGAGTTCACGCCTTCCTTCTCGGCCTGTGCGGCGATCTGCATCGAGTTGCCGTTCGCCAGGATCAGGGCTTCGATGGCCGGTGAAATCGGCATGATCTGGTAGATGCCGACCCGGCCCTTGTAGCCCGAGCCCAGGCAGCGGTCGCAGCCTACCGGGCCGTAGGGCTTCCAGCTGCCATCGAAGTCGCTGTCGCGGTAGCCGGCCGCCACCAGCACTTCGCGCGTGGTTTCCAGCGGCTGCTTGCAGCTGCACAGGCGGCGCGCCAGGCGCTGGGCCGTGATCAGGATGACGGACGAGGCGATGTTGAAGGGCGCCACGCCCATGTTCATCAGGCGCGTCAGCGTCGACGGGGCGTCGTTCGTGTGCAGGGTGGAAAACACCATGTGGCCGGTCTGCGCGGCCTTGATCGCGATGTCGGCGGTTTCCAGGTCGCGGATCTCGCCGACCATGATGATGTCCGGGTCCTGGCGCAGGAAGGATTTCAGCGCCACCGGGAAGGTGAGGCCGGCCTTGTCGTTCACGTTGACCTGGTTCACGCCCGGCAGGTTGATCTCGGCCGGGTCTTCCGCGGTCGAGATGTTGATGCCGGGCTTGTTCAGCAGGTTCAGGCAGGTATACAGCGACACCGTCTTGCCGGAGCCGGTGGGGCCGGTGACCAGCACCATGCCGTAGGGGCGCGAGATCGCGTCCAGCAGCAAGGCTTTCTGCTCGGGGTCGTAGCCGAGCGAATCGATGCCCATCTGGGCCTGGGTGGCGTCGAGGATACGCATCACGGTCTTTTCGCCGAACAGCGTGGGCAAGGTGCTGACGCGGAAGTCGATGGTGCGGGTGGGGGACAGGATCAGGCGCATGCGGCCGTCCTGCGGCACGCGCTTTTCCGAGATGTCGAGCTTGGCCAGCACCTTGATGCGCGAAACGAGTTTCTCGCGGATCGACAGCGGCGGGTTCGCATGGTCGCGCAGCACGCCGTCCACGCGCATGCGGATGCGGTAGTACTTCTCGTAGGGCTCGAAGTGGATGTCCGAGGCGCCCAGCTGCACCGCGTCCATCAGGATCTTGTTCAGGAAGCGCACGATCGGCGCGTCCTCGACGTCGTTGGCCGAGTCGGGCGGCGCGACCGGCTGCGCCTCTTCCTCGGCGAACTCGATGTCGTTGTCGTCGCCCACCAGGTCGTTCAGGCTGTCGCTGGCGCTCTTGGCCAGGGTGGACAGCAGCTTGAGGAGGGCATCGTGCGGCACGATCACCGGCTCGACCGAGGCCTCGCTCTGGAACTTGATCTGGTCCAGCGCCTGGGTATTGGTCGGGTCGGACAGCGCCACCGACATCTTGTTGCCGCGCTTGGCGAGCGCGATCACCCGCTGCGCCTGCATCAGCTTGGCGTCGATGGCGGCGGATGGCAGCGATTCCGGTGCAAAGGCCGCGAGGTCGAGCAGGGGATAGCCGAAGGTCTCGGCGCAGAACGCGGCGAGGGCGCCGGGGGCGATGATGCCGCTCTCGAGCAGGGTGTCGATGAAGGCGGTCTTGTCGGTGGCAGCTTTTTTCTGCAGTGCGTCGGCCTGTCCCATGCTCAAGCGGCCGGCCTGCACGAGCGCACGGGCCAGGCTGGAGAGCGGCGTGCCGGTGGTCGTGTTGGGGAGGACTGCTGCCATAGAAGCCGGAAAAAGGGAATGCGACCTGGGTGGGGATGCTCTGGATGATGCCTACAGGCATCAAATTTGTAAAGGATTTGCGTCCAGGAAGATGCATACGCGCCACGTCATCAGGGTGGCGCGCAGGCTTTCATGGCAAGGGCGACAAGGCTTGTGGTTGGAGCGACAAGCATTGTGGTTCAGGTGACAAGCAGGTGTATTGACGGGAGTGGTAGGAGGACTTGACGCGAGTGGAGGTGCGAGGACACATTGGGGGCGCTGCAAAATTGGGTTCCGGCCTGCGCCGGAACGACGAGCCAAGGGCTTCAAGTCGGCTTGTGGTATTGCGTACACCACGGTTCGTCGTTTCCGCGTAGGCGGGAACCCCAGTTCGTCATGCGCTGCCGCAGCATCGCGGCAGCCGCCACTCTATAAATAAAGATCAGCGCAGCGCCAGGCGCTTGCCCGCGCCGGCCAGGGCTGGCGTGCCCGCTTCCAGCTTGAACACCGACAGCGCGCCCGTCAGCTGTGTGGTCTGGTCGGCCAGCGACTCCGCCGCCGCCGAGGCTTCCTCCACCAGCGCCGAGTTCTGCTGGGTCATCTCGTCGATGCTGCCGATGGCGCGGCCCATCTCGTCGATGCCGGCGCTCTGGCGGGCGCCGGCGGCGCTGATCTCGGCCATGATGGTCTGCACCTTGCGTACCGATTCCACGATCTGGCCCATGGTCACGCCGGCTTCGTCGACCAGCGCGCTGCCGGCGCTGACCTTCGACACCGAGTCGCCGATCAGTTCCTTGATCTCCTTGGCGGCGGCGGCCGAGCGCTGCGCCAGGTTGCGCACTTCGCCCGCCACGACCGCGAAGCCGCGGCCCTGTTCGCCGGCGCGCGCCGCTTCCACGGCCGCGTTCAGCGCCAGGATATTGGTCTGGAAGGCGATGCCGTCGATGACCGAGATGATCTCGACGATCTTGTTCGCCGAGTTGTTGATGTCGCCCATCGTGCTCACCACGCCGCCGACCACCTGGCCGCCGCGGGTGGCGATGCTGCTCGCGGTTTCCACCAGCGCGTTGGCCTGGGTGGCGGCGCTGGCGTTCTCGCGCACGGCGCCGGTCAGTTCTTCCATCGTGCGGGTGGTGCGGTCCAGGCTGGCGGCCTGCGATTCGGTGCGGCGCGCCAGGTCGGCGTTGCCGCTGGCGATTTCCGAGCTGGCCATGGCAATGGTGTCGGCCGAGGCCTTGATCTCGGCGACCAGCGTCGCCAGGCGGCCGCGCATCTCCTTCAGGGCCACCAGCAGGCTGCCGGTATCGCCCTTTTCGATGCGGATCTCGGTCGACAGGTCGCCGCCGGCGACGGCCTGCGCGATCTCGCGTGCGTATTCAGGCTCGCCGCCCAGTTGGCGCCAGATGGTGCGCACCACGAACCACGATATTACCGCCAGGGCAGCGATCACGATCAAGGCGGTCGCGATCATCGAGATCAGGACGTTCTGTACGCTGTTCTTGCTGCCTTCGATGCCGGCTGCGAACTGGCGCTGGGCCGCTTCGTTGACCTTGGCCAGGTCGCCGTTCAGGGTGGCGAGCGTCGACTGCATCTTGCCGACCACGGCCTGCGGGTCGCCTTCTTCCATCTCGAGCATGATACGCGCGGCCGACAGGGCCGGTGCGTAATAGGCGTCGAATTCCTTGCCCAGGCGGGCGCCGACTTCCTGCTGCCCCGGGATTTGCTTGAATTTTTCCAGCTTGGCGCGCAGCTTGTTGGCCTGCTCGCCGACCTGGCCGATCTTGTCCTTGTCGCCCTCGGCGACCGCGTCCTGCAGGCCGTCGGTGACGGCTGCGACGTCGAGAATGAGTGCCTTGGAAGCGTCGAGCACCGGATAGTCGACGCTGGCGGTCGTGGTGATCGAATTCAGCGCGCCGTTCGCGATCATCGCGCTGAAGCCGGCGCCGAGGCCGAAAATAATGGCGGAAATGACGGGCAGTGCCCAGATCCTGCGCTTGATGCTCATGGTGCTGTCTCCAGAATGCAGAAACCGCCGGCGGCACAAGGCCGTCGGCGGGTGCTACGAAGGTACGCTCTTGCTTACTGAGCCGTGTAGACGACCTTGACGCTGCCGTCGACGGCGCTCTTGTCGATGTAGCCGATGGCCTTCGGGTTGGCGGCGACGGCCGCCTTCACGGCAGCGCTGTCGGCGACTTCCTTCGGCATCGTGGCCTTGCCGGTGAAGACCAACTTGGACCACAGGGCCTTGGCCTGGGAGGCGTCCTTGTCCGCGACCTTCTTGTAGAACTCGGTGCGGATCGGGCTCGAATCGGCCTGGTCGATCGGGGTCATGCTCGAGGACTTACCGAGGAAGAACTGGGCGACCTGCTCCTTGGTCATGCTGCTTTCGGCAGCACCCTTGTTCACTACCACGACCACCTCGGCCATGGCCGGAACGGCGGCGCCCAGGGCGGCAACGGCGAACAGCTTTGCAATCATCTTGTTCATCGTCCGCTCCTTAGAACACGAAATCGAGGGCGACGGCGCCGACGGTCACGGTGTCCTTGAAGCCCGGCTGCGGGTTCAGGAACAGGCCAGTGCCGTTCTTCGGCTTGATGCGGTCGATCTGTACCTTCAAGGCCACCGAGCTGGCGAAGTCCCAGCGCACGCCGATGGTATTGGTCGACTGTTCGCCCTGGCCCACGCCGGTGTTCGGCAGGCGGCGCACGCCGGCGCCGAGCTGCTGCAGGGTCGGGGTGCAGGCTGCCGGGTAGCCGGGCGGGCAGGCTGCCGGCACGGTGTTGACGATGGCATTGTCGATCTTCAGGTTAGCGTGGCTGACGTAGGGCAGGAACTTGCCGATGCGGTAACCGCCCATCGCGTACCACGCAGTGGTGTCGTTGATGTAGCCGCTCTCGTTCTTGCGCTTTGCAAACTCGGATTGGACGACAATATTGTTCCAGTCCATTAGCAGGCCCAGCGAGCTGAAGGTGCCCTTGTCTTCGTCGGCTTCGATTTCGGTGGCCAGTGCGTTCAGCTGCGGCAGGCGATAGCCGGTACCGGCAGCACGCAGGCCGCCCACCAGGCCGTTGAGGTTGGCGTTGCCGCTGATGGTCATGTCGGTGCGGGCGTAGCCGCCGCGCAGGGTGAAGGGGCCGTGCTCGGCCACCACGTTCAGGGCAAGGATGTTCTTGCCGCGCGCATGCGTCGTATGGCTCAGCGGCGCCTTGGTGTTGCCGGCAGCCAGTTGCGAGGTCACGGTGGTGTCGCCGAAGCTGTGCTGCCAGGTGATGTCGGCGCCGTCGATGCTGCCCATCGGAATTTGCGAGTACAGCTCGGCCGGCGGACGCAGCATGGTGTTGGCATAGCCGACGTTGCGGTAGTCCGAGATCATGAACACCGGCAGGCCGACACGGCCCACGCGCACGCTCAGTTCATCGCTGAGGCGTGCCTTGGCAAATGCCCATGCCAGCTCGGCACCGAAATGGTCTTCGGCATCCTGGCGCACCAGCACCTGGCCGGTGAACGAGAGCCAGCTGTTGACCGACATGTCGGCCTGCAGGCCGAGGTTCGAGTCGATGCCGGTACGGAAATTCTTGGACGAGCCACTGCCCTGGTTCGGGCGGGCGAATTCGGCCTTGTCGGTGTCGGCGTAGGTCAGGGCGGCGGTGCCGAAACCGCTGACTTTCACTGGAGGGAAGCCGTTGCCGTCTTGCGCATGGGCCGTCACGGCTGCCAGCGGGAACGCCAGCAGGGTAGCAATTACACTTTTTTTCATCATCATTCTTGTTGCAAAAGCTGCTCGGGAAGAGAGGCGCTGAAAAGGCAGCAAACAGGTAGCGCCATGAAGCTCTGGCCCTAATTCTATCCACCGAGCAATTTTTGATGCAAGACAAATGATTACAATGCGAGATATTTCGTGTAGGAAAAAGACTACATGTTGTGTCTTTGAAACAGCGTGTTGTCAGTTTTAGTTCCACCAATGACAAGTAGTGCCGCCTGCCGGCAGCTGCGCCTGCATGGCACGGTGGATGATGCCGGCCCTGACGGCTTCGTCGGCATCGAAGATGCGGGCATTGCCCGTGAGGTTGGTGCGGATGTCGGTGGCGACGCCGGCGGCGGTGGTGGCGTCGAGGAAGATGCGGGCATAGCGTTCGGCGTCGAAATCGAGGCAGTCGCGCCATTCGGAGACGCGCGAATGGTCGGCCGCCACCAGGCTGCCGAAGCCCCAGTGCAGCGGATGGATCAGGAAACGGGTGCCGGGGCAGGCGTAGCGTTTTTGCCCGGCAAGGAAGATCACGACGGCGACCGACTCCACGCTGCCGATATTGAAGGTGGTGAGCGGCACCGGCAGCGACTTCAGGAAGAAATACAGCGCGAAGCCGGCGGTCATGTTGCCGCCTTCGCTGGACATGTGCAGTTCGATTTCGGTGGCGCCGTTCTGCAGCGCCTGCAGGCACAGGTTGCGCACCGTGCAGGCGGAGTTGTGGTTGATCGGCCCGATGAAATGAACGATGTGCAATGCCATGAGCTCTCCCGATGCGGTGAGCCCAAGGATAACGCGTTTGGGCGTCTTGCCGCGTCCGGATGGCGCTGGACGGCTTCTCCCTCAGCTTCCCCCTCAGCTCCCGCGATAGGTAGAGTACGACCACGGCGTCATCACCAGCGGCACGTGGTAGTTCTGCGCGCTGTCGAAGATGCCGAAGGCGATGGTCACGCGGTCGAGGAAGCGCGGGGAGGGCAGCTCGACGCCCTGGGTGGCGAAGTAGTCGCCGGCATGGAAGACGAGCTCGTAATGGCCGGTGCGCAACTGCTCGCCTTCCAGCAGCGGGGCGCCGCAGCGGCCGTCGCCGTTGGTGACATCCGTCTTGAGCAGGGTGCGGCCGCCGCCGGGTGCGTCAATGCGTGCGTCGAGCGCGTACAGCTCCACCTTGACGCCGGCGCCGGGCCGGCCGTGGGCGGTGTCGAGGACGTGGGTGGACAGTTTTCCCATATGGCTCCCATATTCCCTGGATGAGTTGAAGTATGCGGGCAATCATATACTGTTGTGGATCCTGCAATATATGATCGCCGATATACCCGCGTTTTCAATCCTCTTTCAACCTCGCTTCGCCGATATCCATGGACACCTACGCGAACTACCCGCGCGACCTCGTCGGCTACGGCCGCAACCCGCCGCACCCGCAATGGCCCGGCCGGGCGCGGGTCGCCCTGCAATTCGTGCTCAACTACGAGGAGGGCGGCGAGAACTGCGTGCTGCACGGCGACCCGGCGTCCGAAACCTTCCTGTCCGAGATCATCGGCGCGCAGGCGTTCCCGATGCGGCACATGAGCATGGAGTCGCTCTACGAATACGGTTCGCGCGCCGGGTTGTGGCGGGTGCTGCGCCTGTTCGAGGAGCGCCGGCTGCCGCTGACGGTGTTCGGCGTAGCGATGGCGCTCAAGCGCAACCCGGACGCGCTGGCCGCCTTCCGCGAACTGGGCCACGAGATCGCCTGCCACGGCCTGCGCTGGATCTCGTACCAGCATGTCGACGAAGACACCGAGCGCGCCCACATGCGGGAAGCAGTGCAGATCATCCGCGAGCTGACGGGAGAGGCGCCGCTGGGCTGGTACACGGGGCGGGATTCGCCCAACACGCGCCGCCTGGTCGTCGAGCACGGCGGTTTCGTCTACGACGCCGACCACTACGGCGACGACCTGCCGTTCTGGCAGCGGGTGGCCGTCAAGTCGCCCGGCGACGGGCCGGACAGCACGACGCACACCGTGCCGCACCTGGTGGTACCGTACACGCTCGACACCAACGACATGCGCTTCGCCGCCCTGCAAGGTTTTAACTCGGGCACCCAGTTCTTCGACTACCTGAAGGATGCCTTCGACGTGCTGTACCGCGAGGGCGACCCGAACGGCCTGGACCAACCGAAGATGCTGTCGATCGGCCTGCACTGCCGCTTGGTGGGGCGGCCGGCGCGGGCGGCGGCGCTGGCGCGCTTCCTCGATTACGTCGGCAGCCACGAACACGTCTGGATCGCGCGCCGCATCGATATCGCGCACCACTGGAAAACCGTGCATCCTTTCCTAGAATGAAAGGAGGCGGCGTTCCATTAGATATACGAATATATTGATAAGCAATATAAGGAAAATCTTATAAGTGTCCTGCCCGCAGGTGGTAGCCTTCCGCCCTTGGTTGAAAGTGAGCAAACATGTCAGAGCCGATCCGATTCTATTACCGCGGCGCCGTCCACGAAGTGCGGGACGTGGCACCGACGCAGACCGTCCTGCAGCACCTGCGCGAGGACCTGGGTTGCACCGGCACCAAGGAAGGCTGCGCGGAGGGCGACTGCGGCGCCTGCACGGTGGTGGTCGGCTCGCTGGAAAACGGCAAGCTGGAGCTGAAGGCGGTGAACGCCTGCATCCAGTTCGCCCCCACGCTCGACGGCAAGGCGCTGTTCACGGTGGAAGACCTGCAGCAAGCCGACGGCCGGCTGCATCCGGTGCAGCAGGCCCTGGTCGAGTGCCACGGCTCCCAGTGCGGCTTTTGCACGCCGGGCTTTGCGATGTCCCTGTGGGGAATGTACCTGAAGCAGGAAGGCCGCCAGCCCACGCGCTGCCAGATCGACGACGCGCTGTCGGGCAACCTGTGCCGCTGCACCGGCTACCGCCCGATCATCGACGCGGCCCGCCGCATGGTCGAGCTGCCGCCAGCGACGTTCGACCGTGCCGCGCTGGCCGAACGCCTGCAGGCCCTGCAGCGCGCCCACGGCTTCCGCTATGAAGCGAAGGGCGGGCGCTTCCACGTGCCGCGCACGCTCGACGAGCTGGTGCGCCTGCGCAGCGAACACCCGGGTGCGCTGCTGCTGGCCGGCTCGACCGACGTGGGCCTGTGGGTCACCAAGCACATGCGCGAACTGAACGACATCATCTACCTGGGCCAGGTCGAGGCACTCAAGTCGGTGGGCGAACACGAGGGCATGCTCGAGATCGGCGCCGGCGTGACGCTGAACGACGCCTACGCGGCCGTCTGCCGCCATTATCCCGACGAGCTGACCGAAATGTGGCAGCGCTTCGCCTCGCTCCCGATCCGCAACGCCGGTACCCTGGGCGGCAACGTGGCCAACGGCTCGCCGATCGGCGACTCGATGCCCTGGCTGATCGCGCTCGGCACGCAGCTCGTGCTGCGCGGCGCGGCGGGCGAGCGCGTGCTGGCGCTGGAAGACTTCTATCTCGGCTACCAGCAGAAGGACCTGCGCCCCGACGAATTCGTGCAGGCGCTGCGTATTCCATTGCGCCGCGCCGGCCTGCGCATGCGTACCTATAAATTGGCCAAGCGCTTCGACCAGGACATCTCGGCCGTGTGCGCCGCCTTCGCCATCACGCTCGACGGCGATACGGTAGCAGACGCGCGCATCGCCTTCGGCGGCATGGCCGCGACCCCGAAGCGGGCCGCCGGCGCCGAAGCGGCGCTCATCGGGCAGCCATGGAACGAGGCGAGCATGGGCGCGGCGATGGCGGCGTTGGCCCGCGATTACGCGCCCCTGAGCGACATGCGCGCTTCCAGCAGCTACCGCATGCAGGCCGCGCAGAACCTGCTGCGCCGCTTCTGGTTCGAGACGCGCGTGGACGATCCGCTGCCGGCAACCATGGTCAACGCCTTCGCGGCCGGCGCCTGAGTCAAGAAGGAGAACGGACATGAACGACGCAGGCACCCCGGAGCTGGCCGATGCGAACGGCGCGGCAAGCGCGGCAAGAGAGGCCGACGCGGCATGGAGCGAAGTCGGCCGCGCGCGGCCGCACGAGTCGAGCGTATTGCACGTGCTCGGCCAGGCCACCTATACCGATGACATTCCCGAGACCGCCGGCACGCTGCACGCGGCGCTCGGCCTGTCCAGCCGCGCCCACGCGCGCATCACCGCGATCGACCTCGCGCAGGTAGCCGCCAGCCGCGGCGTGGTGGCGGTGCTCACCGCGCGGGACATCCCGGGCCTGAACGATTGCGGCCCGATCATCCACGACGACCCGATCCTGGCCGATGGCCTGGTCCAGTATGTCGGGCAGCCGGTGTTCATCGTCGTCGCCGACAGCCACGACAACGCGCGCCGCGCCGCGAAACGCGCGCAGCTGACGTACGAGGACTTGCCGGCCATCCTCACGCCGCAGGAGGCGCGCGCCGCGCAGTCCTACGTGCTGCCGCCGATGCGCCTGGCCCGCGGCGACGCCGAAGGCGCCTTCGCCCGGGCGCCGTACCGCGTGAAGGGCGAACTGTACGTCGGCGGGCAGGAGCAGTTCTACCTGGAAGGGCAGATCGCCTACGCGATTCCGGGCGAGGACCGCGGCATGCACGTGTATTGCTCGACCCAGCACCCGAGCGAGATGCAGCACGTGGTCGCGCACGCGCTCGGCCTGCACTCGCACCACGTGGTGGTGGAGTGCCGCCGCATGGGCGGCGGCTTCGGCGGCAAGGAATCGCAGTCGGCCTTGTGGGCGTCCGCCGCGGCGATCGCCGCCGCGCGCCTGCGCCGCCCGGTCAAGCTGCGCGCCGACCGCGACGACGACATGCTCGTCACCGGCAAGCGCCACTGCTTCCACTATGAATACGAAGTCGGCTACGACCGCGAAGGACGCATCCTTGCGGCGAAGGTCGACATGGTCACCCGCGCCGGCTTTTCGGCCGACCTGTCCGGCCCGGTGGCCACCCGCGCCGTCTGCCACTTCGACAACGCCTATTACCTGTCGGACGTCGAGATCCGCGCCGCCTGCGGCAAGACCAACACCCAGTCGAACACCGCCTTCCGCGGCTTCGGCGGCCCGCAGGGTGCGATCGCCATCGAGTACGTGATCGACGAGATCGCGCGCAATCTCGGGCGCGACCCGCTCGACATCCGCCGCCTGAATTTCTACGGCAGCAGTGAGCTTGACGAGCGCAACGTCACGCCCTATGGCCAGGTCATCGTCGACAACGTCATCCACGAGCTCGTGGCCGAGCTGGAAGCGAGCAGCGACTACCGCGGACGACGCGCATCCATTGCCGATTTCAATCGCACCAGTCCCGTGCTCAAGAAGGGCCTGGCGCTCACCCCCGTGAAATTCGGCATTGCCTTCAACGTCACCCACCTGAACCAGGCCGGGGCGCTGGTGCACGTGTACGTGGACGGCTCGATCCTGGTCAACCACGGCGGCACCGAGATGGGGCAGGGCATCAACACCAAGGTGATGCAGGTCGTGGCGCACGAACTGGGCGTCGACCTCGGACGCGTGCGCGCCACCGCCACCAACACCAGCAAGGTAGCCAATACCTCCGCCACCGCGGCATCCACCGGCGCCGACCTGAACGGCAAGGCCGCCCAGGATGCCGCGCGCAAGATCCGCGACCGCCTGGCCGCATTCGTGGCCGCGCAGTTCGGCGGCGACGCTGCCGAGGTGCGCTTTGCGGACGACACCGTGTACGTGGCCGGCCAGGCGCTGCGCTTCGGCGAGGTGGTCGCCAAGGCCTACCTGGCGCGCGTGCAGCTGTGGTCCGACGGCTTCTACGCCACGCCCGGCCTGCACTGGGATCCGAAGACGATGAGCGGGCACCCGTTCTCATACTACGCGTATGGCGCGGCGGTGTCGGAAGTCATCGTCGACACGCTGACCGGCGAATGGAAGCTGCTGCGTGCCGACGCCTTGTATGACGCCGGCAACTCGCTCAACCCGGCCATCGATATCGGCCAGGTCGAGGGCGCCTTCATCCAGGGCATGGGCTGGCTCACCACCGAGGAACTGTGGTGGAACCCGGCCGGCAAGCTGATGACGCATGCGCCGTCCACCTACAAGATCCCAGGCATTTCCGACTGCCCGGAAGACTTCCGCGTGCGCCTTTTCAGGAACCGCAACGCCGAGGACAGCATCCACCGCTCCAAGGCGGTCGGCGAGCCGCCGCTGCTGCTGCCGTTCTCGGTGTTCTTCGCCATCCGCGACGCCATCTCCAGCGTGGGCAAGCACCAGGTCAACCCGCCGCTGAACGCGCCGGCGACGAGCGAAGAGATCCTGAAGGCGGTGGCGGCCGTGCAGGCCGCCACGGGCGCCCTCCCGGCCGCATGATGGACGACTGGCTTCCAGCGGCGCTGCGCGCGCCGGCGGTGCTGGTGACGGTGGCCCGCGTCGAGGGCTCCGTGCCGCGCGAGCCGGGTGCGCGCATGCTGGTGCAGGCGGGACGCTTCCACGGCACCATCGGCGGCGGACACCTGGAGCACCGGGCGCTGGAGATTGCGCGCGGCATGCTCGGGCAGGGCGGCGGCGACGCGCATATCGCGCGTTTTCCGCTCGGGCCGAGTCTCGGCCAGTGCTGCGGCGGCGTTGCCTACCTGGCGTTCGAGATGGCCGATCCGGAGCAGCTGGCGCTGCTCGACAAGCGCCGCAACGAAGACACCTGGCGCGTGGTATGCGTAGGGTGGGCGGCTTCGCCGCCCGCGCGTCCAAATCACGCCGGCGCAGAGGAAAATCATCCGACAGGGCGAGCGCTGCTTGAACGCGCGGCCGGCAGAGCCGGCCACCCTACGGCCCTGTTCGACGGCAGCGGGCGCCAGCTCGCTGGCGGAGACGTGCCCGCATTCGACCATGCCGCCGGCACCCATGTACTGGAGGAGGGCGGCCGCCTGTGGCTCGTCGATGCCGTTCTCGCCCCGCGCGAGCATCTGATGCTGTTCGGCGCCGGCCACGTCGGCGCGGCCATCGTGCGCGCGCTGGCCGGGCTGCCGTGCCGCGTCACCTGGGTCGACGAGCGCGACGCGCTGTTCCCGGCCGCCGTGCCGGCCAACGTGACGGTCGAGGCGACCGATACGCCCGAGGCGCTTGTTGAAAAAGCGCCACGCGGCACCAGCTTCCTGGTGATGACACACAGCCATGCTCTTGACCTGCGCCTGTCGCACGCGATATTGTCGCGCCCCTGCATGGCGCAGGCCGGCACTGGGCAAGCGGGCGCCGACTGGTTCGGCCTGATCGGCTCCGGCACCAAGCGCCGCCAGTTCGAACACCGCCTGCGCGAACGCGGCATCGCTGGCGCGCGCCTCGAGGCAATGGTCTGTCCCATCGGCTTGCCCGGCATCGAGGGCAAGGCCCCGGCCGTGATCGCGG
Organism: Massilia consociata; assembly: GCF_042432755.1. NCBI lineage: Bacteria > Pseudomonadati > Pseudomonadota > Betaproteobacteria > Burkholderiales > Oxalobacteraceae > Massilia > Massilia consociata. The sequence goes on along the minus strand of NZ_JBHLWP010000006.1, from coordinate 163,384 downwards.
CCTCCGTTGCGGCGCAGCTGCTGACCGTATGGGAAGCAGCTGCCCGCCAATCCGACGTTTCAACGGAAATCCACTCATGTCCACCGCACTGAACAACGTGCAAGCCTACCGTGCGAGCTTGCTGCATTTTCACGCCGACCCGGCCTTCCACGGCGAGGCCCATGCCTGGCACGAAGACGGCCTGCTGGTCGTCGAGGACGGCCGGATCAAGGCCGCCGGCGACCATGCCGCGCTCGCTTCGACCCTGCCGGCCGGGGTGACCCCGCTCGACTACCGCGGCCAGGTCATCACGCCCGGCTTCATCGACACGCACCTGCACTACCCGCAGACCGACATGATCGCCTCGCCGGCGCCCGGCCTGCTGCCCTGGCTCGAGACCTACACCTTCCCGACCGAGCGCCGCTTCGACGACCCGGCGCATGCGCGCGCGACCGCCGAGTTCTTCCTCGATGAGCTGCTGCGTTGCGGCACCACCACCGCCATTGTCTATTGCACCGTGCACCCGCAGTCGGTCGATGCCTTTTTCGAAGCGAGCGAGGCGCGCAACCTGCGCATGGTGGCCGGCAAGGTGCTGATGGACCGCCACTGTCCGGACTTCCTGCGCGACGTCCAGGGCGGCGTGGGCAGCAGCGCGGACCTGATCGCGAAGTGGCACAAGCGCGGCCGCCAGCTGTACGCGATCACCCCGCGCTTCGCCCCGACCTCGACCGACGCCCAGCTGCGCGCCACCGCCGAGCTGGCGCAAGCCTGGCCGGACACCTTCATCCAGACCCACGTCTCGGAAAACAAGGATGAGTGCAAGTGGGTGGGCGAGCTGCATCCGCAGGCCCGCAGCTACCTCGACGTGTACGAACGCTTCGGCCTGATGCGTCCGCGCGCGCTGTTCGGCCACTGCATCTGGCTCGACGACGAGGACTTCGCGCGCATGGCGGCGACCGGCTCGGCGGCCGCGGTGTGCCCGACCTCCAACCTGTTCCTCGGCAGCGGCCTGTTCGACTTCGAGAAGGCCGACGGCGCGCGCACGCTGCTCTCGCTCGGCACCGACGTCGGCGCCGGCACCTCGTTCTCGATGCTGCAGACCATGAACGAAGCCTACAAGGTGGCGCGCCTGAAGGGCAGCTACCTGCCGGCAGTGCGCATGTTCTACCTGGCCACCCTGGGCGCGGCCCGTGCCATGGGCCTGGAGGGCACGATCGGCAGTTTCGCGCCCGGCGCGGAAGCCGACTTCATCGTGCTCGACCCGAAGTCGACGCCGCTGCTGGCGCGCCGCACGGCGCACTGCGATTCGCTGGAAGAGCTGCTGTTCGCGCTGGCGCTGCTGGGCGACGACCGGGCGGTCAAGGCGACCTATTCGGCCGGCAGGCAGGTCCACGCCCGCGCATGATGTCGTAGGGTGGCCGGGTCTCCCGGCCGCGCGTTCAAGGGACGGATGAAAATCCGCACAGGCAGCATTGCCGTGATGTGAACGCGCGGTCGGCGAAGCCGACCACCCCGACGATAGCGATATTGCCAACGGTAACTCAACCGTATAGAGTTGCGCGGTCATGCAGGCGCCAGCCTGCCCTTGTTTGCACCAGTAACCGCACCAGAAAGTCCGATCCATGACCATCAAACTGACCGGCAGCATCCTGCTCGCCCTGGCCGTCGCCGGCGCCCCGCAGGCGCTGGCCAAGGGCCCGGCATCGAACGCCAACGAGGCCGCCACCGCCCGCCACTACGCCGGCCTGATCGCCGGCGAGCCGAAGACGTCCGAGCTGACCCTGTTCTTCACCCAGATGCCGAAGGGCGGCGACCTGCACCACCACTATTCGGGTTCGGTGTATGCCGAGACCTACGTGAACTTCCTCGACAAGCAGGGCCTGTGCGTCGACAAGCGCACCTACCGCATCGAGACCAACAAGGAAGTGGTCGCGGCCGAGCGCGCCAAGCCTGCCGCCGAGCGCAACTGCCTGTCCACGGCCGAGGTGTATGCCGACGACTACACCTACCGCGAGCTGCTGCAGCGCTGGTCGAACAAGGATTTCAATAACCACGGCGCGATCCAGCCGCCGCCGGACCGCCTGTTCTTCCAGACCTTCGGTTTCTTCGGCCCGGTGTCGAACGCGAATTTCCGCGAAGGCCTGCAGGAGCTGAAAAACCGCGCGATCCTGGAAAACGTCAGCTACATCGAGACCATGTTCAAGATGTCGCCCTTCGTCGTCAGCAAGGATTTCGACACCCTTGCCTGGCAGAACGCCAACGACGACAAGGCCTTCGACGCCCAGATGGGCGCCTGGCTGGCAGTGCTCGAGCAGGATGCGGCCTTCAGGAAGTCGACCGAAGACTTCGTCAACAAGATCCACGAGGCGGCCGAAGGCATCGACGACGAGCGCTTCACCATGCGCTACCAGACCTACGTCGTGCGCCTGATGAACCCGTCGCAGGTGTTCTCGTCGATGGTGTCAGGCTTCAAGGCTGCGGAAATGAGCGACAAGATCGTCGGCGTGAACATCGTGGGGCAGGAGAGCACCATGGTGTCGATGCGCGACTATTCGCTGCACATGAAAATGTTCCGTTTTCTGAAGTCGCGCTACCCGGACGTCAAGGTTGCAATGCACGCGGGCGAGCTCGCGCTGGGCGACGTGCCGCCGGAAGGCCTGAAGTTCCACATCGACCAGGCCCTCGTGATCGCCGGCGCCAACCGCATCGGCCACGGCATCGACCTGGCGCACGAGACCAATGCGCTCGCGATCATGGCGAAGATGCGCAAGGATGACATCCCGGTCGAGATCAACCTGACCTCGAACGCCTTCATCAGCGGCATCGAAGGCGCGAACCACCCGGTCACCCTGTACCGCAAGTATGGCGTGCCCTACGTGATCTCCACCGACGACGCCGGCGTCACCCGCCACAGCCTGTCGCACGAGTACGTGCAGTTCGCCAGCCGCTACAAGCCGGACTATGCGGAGATGAAGAAGACCTCGTACAACAGCATTCGCTACGCCTTCCTGCCAGTGGCAGAAAAACAACGACTGACCCGTCAGCTGGATCAACGCTTCATCGAGTTCGAAGCGAAGATTGCCGGGCTGGCGAAGCTGCAGGCCGTAGCCAAGTAAAACCTTGTAGACCGCTGCAAATGGCGATCCGGAGCCCTTCCGGATCGCCTGCCCGTCACCGCGGCCAGGTGACTTTTTGGCATTGAATTAGTAAAAATTCATGTTTTGTGGCCTTCGTGCTACAAATTCTCTTCTTCCTTCCCCGCTTTAACGAAATTCTTACTAAAAAAATTTCGTCCAGGAATGCCGCCCTTATAATCCCGCCTTGTGATTTTGCTGGGGATTTCCCTTACTTTGTAGCGTAGTAACAACGTGCTGGAGCGTATTTATACGACAAACGTATAAATATCGAAACCAAAACGAATTTGCCGGTTTGTCAACGCTCATGCATATTCGGGTATTGACGCCGCCAGGCATGCACCGTTTTCACACCATGCCGTCTGTAACTTCATTGTCATACGAGCACGTTACACTTGCCGCCGCCAGCCGGCAGGCCGCCGGCGCTACATGCAGCAAATAAAGATTGCAGTACTGTAAGAGAGGGGCAACCGTCGGCTGCCCGTTATAACTATTAAGTTAATTTTGGGGTTATCAATGATCACTCAACAACAGATCCGGCTCACCAAGCTTGCGCTGGCTTTGTCGGTTGCGTTGGCCGCTACGCCGTCCTTCGCACAGAACACCACCTCGGCCATCGGCGGCCGTATTTCGAGCGCTGACGGCACCCCTGCCGCTGGCGCCCAGGTGCAGATTGTTCACGCCGAGTCCGGTTCTGTCAGCAATGTCGTCACCGATGCGGAAGGCCGTTACGTAGCGCGCGGCCTGCGCGTCGGCGGTCCGTACACGATCGTCATCACCAAGGGCGGCGTCACCGAGCGCCGTGAAAACGTGTTCGTCCAGCTGGCCGAAACCGCCGCTGTGGATGCGACCCTGGGCCAGCAGATGCAGACCGTCACCGTGACCGGTTCGGCAGCGCGCTCGGAGATCTTCTCGAACCAGACCATGGGTTCGGTGACCAGCATCTCGCGCGCCGACCTGGAAACCCAGGCATCGATCAACCGTAACCTGCAGGACTTCGCGCGTATCGACCCGCGCGTCTCGCAGACCGACAAGGAACGCGGCGAGATGTCGGTGGCGGGCCAGAACTCGCGCTACAACTCGATGACCATCGACGGCGTCGCCATCAACGATACCTTCGGCCTGGAAGCCAACGGCAGCCCGACCGCCCGCCAGCCGATCTCGATGGAAGCGATCGCCTCGGTGCAGGTGAACGTCGCCAACTACGACGTGACCCAGCGCGGCTACACCGGCGCCAACGTCAACGCCGTCACCAAGTCGGGTACCAACGTGTACCACGGCGGCGCCTACTACGTGACCCGCGACGACCGCCTGGTCGGCCAGCGTTACAACCAGGCCACCGACAGCTACACCGATGCCCCGGAATTCAAGGAAAACACCAAGGGCCTGTGGGTCAGCGGCCCGCTGATCCAGGACAAGCTGTTCTTCTTCGCCCTGGCCGAAAATTTCGAAAGCAGCCGTAGCGGCCCGGACTTCGGCCCGATCGGCGCGAACACCGGCACCACCATCGGCATCAGCCCGACCCAGATCAATCGCCTGCGCGACATCGCCCAGAGCCGCTATAACTTCGACCTTGGCAGCACCGAGATCCCGGCCGGCACCAAGATGAAGTCGGAAGAGCGCATGATCAAGCTCGACTGGAACATCAGCGACGACCACCGCGCCAACTTCCGCTACTCGAAGACCTCGCAGAACGAGCCGATCTTCCCGGGCTTCTCGAACAGCGGCGTGTCGCTGAGCTCGCAGTTCTACAAGCAGGACAAGACCATCGAGACCATGGTCGGCCAGGTGTTCTCGGACTGGACCCAGAACTTCTCGACCGAATTCAAGATCTCGCAGCGCGATTATGACTCGGTGCCGATCAACAACGCTCAGCTGCCGACCATGTCGTTCCAGTTCAGCGGCGCCCTGCCACCGGACGCGCCAAGCGGCACCCGCACCGGCAACCGTTTCCTGAACACCGGTACCGAGAACAGCCGTCATAACAACGTGCTGGGCACCAAGACCCTCGACCTGTACGCGGGCGCCAACTACATGATGGGCGACCACGAGATCAAGTTCGGCGCCGATTACACCCAGAACAAGGTCTACAACGCGTTCCTGCAGAACGTGTTCGGCAACTACACCTTCGCCTGCGACAACAACTTCAGCTACACCTTCGGTTCGATCAACTGCGCCACCGCGACGGCGTCGCAGATCAACGAAGCGATCTACGAGAACTTCTCGCGCGGCCGTCCGACCTCGTACACCGTGCAGCTTCCGGTCGCCGGCGGTTCGCTGAACAACGCGATCGCCCAGTTCACGATGAAGAACACCGGCCTGTTCCTGCAGGATAACTGGACCGTCAACAAGAACCTGACCGTCAGCGCCGGCGTGCGCGTCGACCTGACCGCCGTGGACAACACTCCGCTGCGCAATGCGGGCGTCGCCCAGCCGACCATCGCCGGCAATGCCGCGACCTTCGTGCGTCAGACCGGCGGCTACGGTGTCGACAACACCCAGACCTTCGACGGCAACAAGCTGTGGCAGCCGCGCGTCGGCTTCAACTACAAGTTCGACTCGGCGCGCCCGATGCAGCTGCGCGGCGGTGTCGGCCTGTTCCAGGGCGCGGCGGCGACCGTCTGGATGTCGAACCCGTTCTCGAACACCGGCGCGGCAACCCGTATCGTTACGTGCTCGGGCTCGGGCGCGACCCGCTGCCCAAGCACGGACGGCACCTTCACCCCGGACGTGAACGCCCAGCGTACCGTGAGCGGCGCCACCCCTGCCTCGAACGTCGACATCCTGTCGCCGGACCTGAAGCAGCCGTCGATCTGGAAAGCCAACCTGGCATTCGAGCATGAACTGCCATGGAACGGCCTGGTGTTCGGCGCCGAGCTGCTTGCGACCCAGAACAAGGACGCGATCTTCTACCAGAACCTGAACCTCGGCGCACCGACCCGCATCGGTACCGATGGCCGCGAGCTGTACTACAACGCCAACGGCCTGAGCGCGTCCTGCTACACCTTCACCAACAACTCGGTGGGTAATGCAACGGGCTGCCAGAACACCGCCAAGGCGCTGTCGAACCTGAGCTACAACAACGTGCTGCTGGCCAAGGGCACCAGCAAGGGCGACGCCCAGATCGTGACCCTGTCGGTGACGAGCCCGACCCGCAAAGGCTTCGGCTGGTCGGTGGCCTACTCGCACACCAACGCGACCGAAGTCTCGCCGCTGACGTCGTCGACCTCGAACTCGAACTGGTCTGGCCGCTCGGTCTTCAACCCGAACGAGGAAGTCGCCGCCAACTCGTCGTACCTGGTAAAGGACCGCATCAATGCCCGCCTGTCGTGGGAGAAGCGCTTCTTCGGCAATTACCGCACCCGTCTCGGCGTCTTCTATGAAGGCCGTGAAGGCAAGCCGTACAGCTGGACCATCAACAACGACCTGAACGGCGACGGCCTGGCCGGCAACGACCTGATGTACATCCCGACGGCCTTCGGTTCGGGTGAAGTCGTGTTCTTCGGTGACACCGCGACCAACAAGACCAATGAGACCCGCTTCTGGGACGTGGTCAACGCCAACAAGGTCCTGCGCAATGCGAAGGGCGGCGTGGTCGAGCGTAACAGCGACTTCTCGCCGTGGACCAACAGCTTCGACGTGAAGATCACCCAGGAACTGCCGGGCTTCATGGCCAAGCACAAGGCCAGCTTCTCGCTCGACATCCTGAACTTCGGCAACCTGCTGAACAAGAAGTGGGGCCGTATCGAAGAAGTGGGCTTCCAATCGGCCGGCGCCCAGGCGCGCAGCTTCGTCGACTACGCCGGCCTGGATGCACAGGGTCGCTATGTGTACGCAGTGCGTAACAACGTGGAAGACCTGAACGTGCGCCAGTCCAAGGGCGAATCGCAGTGGGCCATCCAGGCAACCGTCAAGTACGAGTTCTGATCGATTCGCTTGATGTCACGCTTGTGATGTAGAGAACGGCCGGTGGCGACACCGGCCGTTTTTTCATGGGTGAAGGCCCCGCTTTCCGGCCCTGTAAGGATGGCCGGCAGGCGGGACCCCATGTGATAATGCGGGCGGCTCGACGAGCCTCCCGTCCCTGATCGAGAATATTCCATGACCGTTTCCCTGCACGTCCCGGCACGACTCCCGGCACGACTTTCCTGCGTCGCATTTGCCATCGCCTCTGCCCTGAGCGTGGCCGGCTGCACCACCACCGCGAGCCGCGAGCCGGTGACCATCAACCTGGTCGCCATCAACGATTTCCACGGCAACCTCGAGCCGAGCCGCTACACCCCGACCGGCCTTGATGGCGCCAAGGAACAGGCGATCCGCGCCGGCGGCATCGAGGCCGTGGCGGCGGCGCTGCAGGCCTGGCGCAAGGAGGACAAGGATCTGCTGTTCGTCTCCGCAGGCGACCTGGTAGGGGCCAGCCCCGCGCTGTCCTCGCTGTGGGCCGACGAGCCGACCATCGAGGCGATGAACATGCTGGACCTGCGCGCGAGCGCGGTCGGCAACCATGAGTTCGACGCCGGCCGCAAGGAGCTGCTGCGCCAGCAGCACGGTGGCTGCGATTCGCCGCGCCCCGCCAAGGCCTGCCAGATGGGTCCGGACTTCAAGGGCGCCAAATTCACCTACCTGGCGGCCAACGTCATCGACAGTGCGACCGGCAAGCCTTTTATTCCCGGGTACAAAATCGAGACCGTCAAGGGCGTGAAGGTCGGTTTGGTGGGCGTGGTGCTGCAGGATACCCAGTCGGTGGTGATGGCATCGGGCATCGCCGGCCTGGCGTTCGGCGACGAGGCCGAAGCGATCAACCGGGCGATTCCGGAGATGCGCCGCCAGGGAGCGGACGTGATCGTCGCCCTGGTGCACGAGGGCGGCACCACGACCGACAACCCGATGCAGCCGGACTGCGCCAACCTGAAGGGCCCGGTGGTCGACATCGCGAAGAAGCTGGACCCGGTCGTCAGGCTGGTGATCTCGGGCCACTCGCACCAGGGCTACCTGTGCAACGTGGACGGCCGCATCGTGACCCAGGCCGGCTCCTACGGCCACCTCGCGACCCGCATCGCCATGCAGGTGGACACGGCCAGGGACCGGGTGACCGGCCTGCGGGTGGAGAACGTCGTGCTGAAGCCGGGCGACTTCCCGGCCGACGCCCGGATGACCGCGTTCATGGCCTCGGTGAAGGAGCGCAGCCGCGCCGCCCTGATCCGTCCGGTGGCGCGCCTGGCGAGCGCACCCGTGCTGCGCATGCAGAACGAGGCCGGCGAGGCTCCGCTCGGCAGCCTGATCGCCGACGCCGTGCTGGCGGCGACCCGCAACGTGGGCGCGCAGATCGGCTTCATGAACGAAGGCGGCATCCGCAAGGATCTGGAAGCGGGGCCGGACAACGTGGCGGCCTTCGGCCAGGCCCAGGCTGTGCTCCCGTTCGGCAATACGCTGGTGGTCATGGACCTGACCGGCGCCCAGATCCGCACGCTGCTCGAACAGCAGTGGCGCTCGGCGTCGCCGAACGGTTCGATGCTGCAGGTCTCGAACGGTTTCAGCTACCGCTGGGACGCGAAGCGCCCGGTCGGCAGCCGCGTGCTCGACATCACCCTGGACGGCAAGCCGCTGGAAGCGGGCAAGACCTACCGCGTCGTCGCCAACGACTTCCTGGCCGAAGGCGGCGACAACTTCCCGGAATTTGCCAAGGGCAGCAACCGCCTCGAGACCGGCTTGCTCGACCTCGACGCGTTCACCGAATACCTGCGCAACATCGAGGGGCAGGGCGCGTCGCTGGCGCCGGCCGCGCCGCGCATCATGAAGGCACAATAAACAGCTGTACGCCAAACCGAAGGAAGATCATGAAGAAACTAGCATGTGTACTCGCGCTGACCGGCGCATTCGCATCGTTCGATGCCGCGGCCTGGGGCCGTGACGGCCACAAGGCGGTCGGCGCCATCGCCGACAAGCTGCTCAAGGGCACCCGGGCGCAGAAGGAGATCGCCCTGCTGCTCAAGCCGGGCGAGACCCTGGAATCGGTCGCCAACTGGGCCGACTGCGTCAAGGGCACGTTCTGCGGCGAGCAGACCCAGGAGATGGTCGAGTACGTCAACGGCAACCCGCAGCACGACAAGTACCACTACACCAACGTGCCGTTCCAGCACGACCACTACGATGACCACGGCGTGGGCAGGACGGGCGTGGACATCGTGCAGACGCTGCGCCAGTGCATCGCGGTCCTGCAAGGCAAGCTAGACCCGGAACTGAATCCGCACAAGTTCACGAAGCGCCAGGCGCTGATCCTGCTCGCGCACTTCGCCGGCGACATCCACCAGCCGCTGCATGTGGGCGCGGCCTACGTCGGCAAGGACGGCAAGTTCGTGGCGCCGAAGACCCAGGACGAGGTGAACGAGACGACCATCTTCGACACGCGCGGCAGCAACAACCTGTTGCTGGACGATGCGAGGCTGACCGAACTGGCGGCCGGCCTGATCCCGGCGGGCGAGCCGGTGCCGGTGAAGGAAGGCGTGCCGAAGGCGTTGACCAAGCCGTTCCACTCTTACTGGGACAGTACCACGGTCGACTATGCCTTCCGCCGCATCCAGACCAGGACCGCGGACCAGTTCGCGGACAAGGTCATCAGCGGCAACATGCAGATCCCGAAGATCGAAGGAGATCCGATCGTCGCGCCTTACGCATGGGCCAACCACTCGCTGTTCGTGGCCAAGCAGGCGTTTGCCGGCGTCACGCCGGGCAAGCTGGTGCCGCAGACGAGCAAGAAGGGCGAGACCTACTATACCTTCGCGCTGGAAGTGCCGGCCAACTACCCGGTGCCGAGCTCGGAGATTGCAAAGCAGCAGTTGATCAGGGGCGGGTACAACCTGGCGGCGATCCTGCAGGCGATTTATCCGGAAAAGGGCTGATCGTTCGTCGAGCGTAGTCAGCTCTACAATTCCTTAGTCGGCTTCAGGACCGTCGTTGCCGCCAATGGCGGCAATGACTCCCGGCCTGCGGGAGGAGGTTGACGGGCGCGGATGTCGGCAAACGCTGCCGCTATCCGTCGTGCGTCTGCGCGGCGCATCACCTTCCCGCTCTTGGATAGAATCCGGCTCACCACCGACCTTTCCAAGCCAATATGAGCTCCCATCTGAAGGCCGCCCTCGCCGCCGCCTGCCTCATCTTTCCCGCCGCCGCCTTCGCCCAGACGGACCCCGAACGCGATCTCCCCCTGTGGGAACTCGGCGTGGGCAGCGCCGCCCTGTCCACGCCCGCCTATCCGGGGGCCGACGCGCGCGAGTCGCGCCTGCTGGTCTTCCCCAACATCGTCTACCGCGGCCAGATCCTGCGCGCCGACCGTTCCGGCATCAATGCGCGCCTGTTCCGCAGCGACCAGGTGGAACTGGATATCGGCTTCGCAGGTGCGCTGCCGTCCGATTCCGACGACGTCGATGAACGCGAAGGCATGCCCGACCTCGGCCCGCTGGTGGAGTTCGGCCCGCGCCTGAAGGTCCGCCTGGCCGACCTGGGCGGCAACCGTCGGCTGCGCGCCGAACTGCCGCTGCGCGCGGTGATCGAGGCGCGCGGAGGACTGCACAACCGTGGCTATACTTTCGAGCCGCGCCTGGCCTACGAAATGGCGGGCGAAGGCGGGCTGTGGACGCTGGAGACGAACCTGTCGGTGGTGCTGGGCGACCGCAAGATCCACCGCCACTTCTACGAAGTGGCGCCACAGCATGTGACGGCAACGCGCCCGGCCCATGCGGCCGATGCGGGCCTGCTGCTGACGCGCCTCGGCCTGTTCGGATCGCGGCGGATCGACGAGGACGTGCGGGTGTTCGGCTACCTGCGCTACGAGAGCTACAAAGGGGCGGCGAACCGCGACAGTCCATTGCACGTGAAGGACAACGGGGTGTCGGGCGGGGTGGGGGTGATGTGGACCTTCAAGCGCTCCGCCGCGCGGGCGCGTGGCGCTGGAACGGTCGATCCGGGCCTGCAGTAAAGACCGTGCGGGGCCGCACGGTCGGCGTGGCGCCCGGGCGGCGCAGGGCCGGTCCGGGCGATGGCCGTATTACTTGGAAGCGTCCTTGCTGTCTTTTTGCGAGGACTTCTTGTCCTGCTTGGCCTGCTTGGCGTCGGCCTTGTCGGTCTTGTCGGCCGCCGATGCCGAAGTCGCCGGGGTGGCCGGAGTAGCGGCCGTTGCCGGGGAGGCCGCGGTTGCCGCGGTCGAGCCGGTACCGCCGGTGGCTGCGGAATCCGTGGTGGCGTCGGTTTCGTTTGCCGGGGTGGTCGGCATTGCCGGGGTAGCGGCGGTTGCCGGAGTCGCCGGGGTGGCTGGCGTTGCCGGGGTGGTGGTCTGGGCGTATGCCGAGGTAGCGGACAGAGCGACGATCAGGGTAGCAATAGCTTTCTTCATTGGATGAATCCTTTCTGGTTCGGTTCTGGCGTACGTTTATCGTGTCACCTGGACATTCAACGGGCGGCGGATGAGCCCTGTTGACGGGCTTTACAAAGGCTTACGGTAGTCACATTTGCTAACAAAGTCCGCAATTAAGCATGACGAGGGGCAAAAAAAATGGCCTGCGGATGCAGGCCATTTTTTTGCATAAGACAGTCTCAGCGCGATTTCACGAAGGGCTTGCCCAGCGCCTTCGGCGCAACCGACTTGGCCATCAGGCCGGCCAGCACGATCACGGTCACGACGTACGGGATCATCTGGATCAGCGAACCCGGGATGCGGCCCACCACCGGCAGGTCGACGCCTTCGATCTGGATCTGCACCGCCGAGAAGAAGCCGAACATCAGGCAGCCCAGCACGGTCTGCACCGGACGCCAGTTGCCGAACACCAGCGCCGTCAGCGCCAGGTAGCCGGCGCCGGCCGACATGTCGCGCAGGAAGAAGCCGCTCTGGACGATCGACAGGTAGGCGCCCGAGAACGAGCACAGCACGCCGGCGATGATCATCGCCACATAGCGGGTCTGCTGCACCGAGACGCCGGCCGCGTCGGCCGCATGCGGGTTTTCTCCGCAGGCGCGCAGGCGCAGGCCGAAGCGGCTGTGGAACAGCACCCAGTGCACCACCGGCAGCAGCAGGAAGGCCAGGTACACGAGCACCGAGTGGCCGCCGATCACGCTGCCGTACAGCCAGCCGACGAAGGGGATGTCGGCCAGCAGCGAGGTGCCCGGCAGGACCACGTCGGTCAGGCGCGCCTCGCCCAGGTCCGGCGTGCGGCCGCCCTGCTGGAAGAAATACTGCGCCACCACGAAGGTCAGGCCGCTCATGGCGATGTTGATCGCGATGCCCGCGACCAGCTGGTTGCCCTTCTGGGTGATCGACACGAAGGCCTGCACCATGGCCAGCAGCACGGACACCATGATGCCGGCGGCGATGCCGAGCCACGGGTCCTGGTAGGTGTAGGCGACGCCGGCCGACACGAAGGCGGAGGCCAGGATCTTGCCCTCGAGGCCGATGTCGACCACGCCGCTGCGTTCGGCGAACAGGCCGGCCATCGCAGCGAAAATCAGGACCGGCGCATTGCGGATCGTCGAGACGACGATACTGGCGAACTGGAAGTCTTCCATGGCTTAACCCTTAGTTACCTTTACGTGTTGCGTTGATCAGCTTCAGGACCGCCGGCGCGTACAGGTTCTCCATCGCGCCGCAGAACAGGATGATCAGTCCCTGGATGAAAATGAAGGTCTCCTGCGGGATGTTCGGCTTTTCCAGCGACAGGTCGAAGCCGCCCTGGATCAGCGCGCCGAACAGGACCGACGACAGGAAGATGCCCACCGGGTTCTGGCGGCCCATCAGGGCGATCGCGATGCCGATGAAGCCGGCGCCGGCAGGGAAGTTCAGGCTCAGGTAGTGGGTCGAGCCGAGGATCGAGTTGACCGCCGCCAGGCCGGCGAGGGCGCCCGAGATCAGCATCGCGACAATGATCATGCGGCTGATGCGCACGCCGGCGTAGTGGGCCGCGTGCTGGTTCAGGCCCGTGGCCTGCAGCTTGTAGCCCCACGAGGAGCGCGACATCACGACGCCGTAGATCACCAGGGCCACGATGGCCAGCAGGAAGGAGATGTTCAGCGGCGTGTCGCCCAGCGCCGGGAACCAGTCGACCAGGCGCGGCATCCAGGCCGCCTCGTCGAACACGCGGCTGGCCGGGTTCTGGTCGCCCTCGGGGATGAGGTGGGCCACGATGAGGTAGTTCATCAGGTTCGCGGCGATGAAGTTGAACATGATGGTCGTGACCACCACGTGGCTGCCGCGCTTGGCCTGCAGGTAGCCGGGCAGGAAGGCCCAGCCCGCGCCGAACACCGCGCTGGCGACCATCGCCAGCGGGATCAGGAGCCAGGGCGAGAGGGTGGCGTCGAACGACAGCATGGCCAGAGTCAGGCCCAGGCCGCCGAGGTACATCTGGCCTTCGGCGCCGATGTTGAACAGGCCCGCCTTCATCGCCACCGAGACCGCGAGGCCGGTGAAGACGAAGGTGGAGGCGTAGAACAGCGTGTAGCTCAGGCCTTCCGGATTGATGACGGCGCTGTTGATCAGGATCTGCAGCGATTCGACCGGGCTTTCGCCCAGCAGGTGGATGACGAGCGCCGCCACCAGCAGCGCCGACAGCAGGTTCAGGACGGGCAGGACGAAGCCGGAAGCCCAGCGTGGGAGTTCAGTGGTTTTCATGAAGGTTCGTCTCTCACTACGACTTGTGCATCCCGCCCATCAGGAGGCCGATGCGGGTGGTATCGAATTCATCGATGCTCAGTTCGCCGGTGACGCGGCCGCCGGAGACGACCACGATGCGGTCGGCCAGCGCGCGCACTTCCTCCAGCTCGGTCGACACCAGCAGGATCGCCACGCCTTCGTCGCGCAGGCGCAGCAGCTGGGTGTGGATGCTTTCGATGGTGCCGATGTCCACGCCGCGGGTCGGCTGGCCGACCAGCATCAGCTTCGGGCTAGCCGACACTTCGCGCGCGATCACCACCTTCTGCTGGTTGCCGCCGGAAAGCAAACCGATGCGCAGGTCAGGGTTCTTCGGGCGCACGTCGAACGCTTCCAGCAGGTGGGCGCAGCGCTTGGCGATGGCGTCGAAGTCGAACAGGCCCAGCTTGTTCCTGACGCGGTCCTGGTAGCCGAACACGGTGTTCTGCATCACCGAGAAATCCTTGATGACGCCGTCGCGCAGGCGATCTTCCGGCACGTGGCCGATGCCGAGCTCGCGGAATTCGGCGGGCAGGCCGTCGGCGTTGGCGCGGCGCGCGTAGGGCAGCTCCTTGCCGAGGAATGCGACGCTGCCGGACGTCGGCAGGCGCATGCCCGACAGGATTTCCATCAGCTCGCTCTGGCCGTTGCCCGATACGCCCGCGATGGCGACGATCTCGCCGGCGCGCACCGTGAGGTCGATGTCGGCCAGGAGCTTGACCTTGTGCTTGTCTTCCAGCTGCAGGTTTTTCACCTGCAGCACCGGCGCGCCGGGCTGGTACGGCTTGCGCGGCAGGTTGCCCTCGATCGGGCGGCCGACCATCATGTTGGCCAGCTGTTCCTTCGAGGTGTCCTTCGTCGCCACGGCGCCGACCACGCGGCCGGCGCGCATCACCGTCACCTGGTCGGTGATCTCCATGATCTCGCCCAGCTTGTGGGTGATCAGGATGATGGTCTTGCCCTGTTCCTTGAACAGCCGCAGGATCTCGAACAGCGAGGCGGTTTCCTGCGCGGTGAGGACGGCGGTCGGTTCGTCGAGGATCAGGATCTCGGCGCTGCGGTAGATCTGCTTGAGGATCTCGACGCGCTGCTGGGCGCCCACCGACAGGTCGTGGATGGTGGCCAGCGGATCGACGTCGAGGCGGTATTTGGCGCAGATTTCGCGCAGCTTCGCTTCCGTCTCGGCGCGCTTGGCAGCCAGCTTGAATCCGCCCTCGGTGCCGAGCATGACGTTGTCGAGCACGGTCATGTTCTCGACCAGCATGAAGTGCTGGTGGACCATGCCGATGCCCATGGCAATCGCCTCGAACGAGGTGCGGATCTGGCGCTCCTGTCCGTTGATCAGGAGCTGGCCGCTGTCGGCATGGTAGTAGCCGTACAGGATGCTCATGAGGGTGGACTTGCCCGCGCCATTTTCGCCGATCACGCCGTGGATCGAGCCTTTGGCGATCGAGAAGCTGACGTCAGCGTTCGCCTGCACGGCCCCGAAGGCCTTGCTTATGTTGCGAAATTCTACGGCTGGCTGCATTGCGATCAGTAGTAAGGTAGTGGTAAATGCGGGGCGCACCAAATGCGGTGCGCTTCATTCAAAAGCGCGCCGGGCCGGGTTCACCGGCGCGGCGCGCTTTTTCTCCAAGGAGGGGTGAATCAGATCGGGCAGCTGCCTGCGGTGCGGTAGTCGACGACCTTGATCTTGCCGTTGATGATGTCGGTGCGCACGGCGTTCACGCGCTTTTCCATCTCCGGCGTGACGACCATGCGGTTGTCCTTGTCCAGCACCCAGTCCACGCCGCCTTCCTTCAGGCCCTTGTAGACGACGCCCGGCTTCCAGGTGCCGTTCTTCTGTGCCATGAACGAATCGTAGACGGCAATGTCCACACGCTTGACCATCGAGGTCAGCATCGAGCCCGGATGCAGGTAGTTCTGGTTCGAATCGACGCCGATCGCCAGCTTGCCCTTGGTCTTGGCCATCTGCAGGGCGCCCATGCCGCTGCCGCCCGCGACCGCGAAGACGACGTCCGCGCCGCGGTCGAACTGCGCACGCGCCAGTTCGCCGCCCTTGGCCGGGTCGTTCCATGCGGCGGCGGTGGTGCCGACCATGTTCTGCATGATTTCGATCTTCGGATGCTGGGCCTTCGCGCCTTGCGCGTAGCCGCAGGCAAAGGCGCGGATCAGCGGAATGTCCATGCCGCCGACGAAGCCCAGCTTCTTCGACTTGGATGCCATGGCGGCGGCGACGCCGACCAGGTAGGAGCCTTCCTGCTCCTTGAACATCACCGAATTGATGTTGTTACCCTGCGCGATGCTGTCGACCAGCACGAAGCGCACGTTCGGGAATTCCTTGGCGACCTTCTGGACCGCCTGGGTCTGCGAGAAGCCGATCGCGGCGATCATGTCGACCTTCTTGCGGGCCAGGCCGCGCATGACCTGCTCGGCCTGGGTGTCGCTGTTGGCCTGCACTTCGAAGACCTTGATGCCGGTTTCCTTGGTGAAGCGCTGCAGGCCTTCGAACGCCGACTGGTTGAACGATTTGTCGAACTTGCCGCCCGCATCGTAGACCATGCCGAGCTTCGGTGCCGCGGGCGCCGCATTGGCGATCCCTGCGCTGCCGGCGACGCACAGCGCCGCAATGGTCATGGTGAGTTGCTTGAGTTTCATGAATGAGGCTCCTGGAATTTCGATATTGTACCCGGCCCAACCGTAGGCTTGGAACGGGCTGCGCAAGCTGCATCGACCACGACGCTGACGCAGGCTGGACCATGCGATGCGCATTGTGTCAGCCGCGCGGCGTGCGAGGGGTTACGATTTGTATCGCGACGATGACTCTTTCGGCAGCGCTTGATGCCCCACGTGTGTCGTGTGGCTCGCCAGCAACAAACCGGCGCAAAGAATCGGCCACGATGCCGCGCATGAGGAATACCTGGACCTACGCAGCTCAGCCTATCAAATATGCATCAAGCGACATATTGATGACAAATACGATTTTACTTGGCAATTTATTCCAAGGAAATATAACTGCTGACAATTTTCAGCAATTATTTTGAAATAGCAACGATCTTGTCGCCGGCGAGGGAGGCGGGGGACGCGTGCCGGTCTGCTTTCGGGCCGACTTCGGGGCCGACTTCGGCCGACACGGCCGGTGCGTCGGCAGGCGGCAGCGCCGGGGTGCCGACGGGCTGGGCGAACTGGCGCGTGAGGAAGCCGGCGATCAGCGCCTGGGTCGCTTCCAGGTAGGGGATGTTCATGTGATCCGAACCGGGCACGGTGTCGTCGGCCACCAGGGTGGCGAGTTTCCCAACCAGCTGGTCGGTGTGCGAGTGCGGCACGACGTCGTCTTCAAGCGCGCGCAGCACGTAGGTCGGGGCCGTGAGCGAGGGCGCGTACTTGATCGACTCGAACCGGTGGCTCAGCATGTACTCGATCGGCATCACGCGGAAACGCCGCTTGGCGATCGCCAGGATCGAATCGTAGGGCGTGAGCAGGACCACCGAGTGGACCGGACGCTCCTTGGCCACCTGCACGGCAACGCCCGAGCCCAGGCTGCGGCCGACGACCGCGATGCGCGCCGCGTCGACCTGGCCGAGGGCGGCGAGCCAGTCGTACAGGGTGCAGCCGTCGTCGATCATGTGGATTTCGGCGGGGACGCCGTGCGACTGGCCGTAGCCGCGGTAGTTCATCACGAGCACGGTCATGCCGGGGAACAGCTTGCCGGCGTCGCGCACGACCCAGGAGACTTCTTCGGAACGGCCGCCGAAATACAGCACGGCGGGACGCGGCCCCGGCACCAGCGGAGTCAGCAGCCAGCCGCACAGGCGGGTGCCGTCCCTGGCGCGCAGGACGACGGGACGGGTGCGGTGCCCGCTGCTGCGCGGGCTTTCGACTTCGGGCTTGATGCAGGGGTTGAACACGAGGCGGCGCTGGTTGGCCGCCACGGCAGCCGTCAGGGTCAGCCAGAGAAAGCTGGCAAACCCCGTGATCCCCGCCGCCATTTTCTTCGAAGTGTCCATGGCCCCAGTCTACCTCTGCGGGAAACCTTTGTTCTGTGCGGCATTTCGCTCAGTGGGCAGCGCGTTCGATGGATAACGGAACAGTTGGGTTAACGCAACAGTGAGTGTTCGCTGGAAGGGGTGCGGATGAATGGGGAGACGGCGGAGCCCCAGGCTCCGCCGTGGTGACTGCGCTGCTTATTTCGGCGGGTGCACGGACGACGGGCCGGCGGCCACGTACTGCTCGACGTCGGTGACGGTATGGTCGATGCGCACGTCCTCGTGGTTGGCGTGGACGCCCGCTTCGACATGCTCGCCCGCAGTGCCTTCGGTACCCGACATGCGCCTGCCCAGGTATTCCGAGGCCAGCACGCCGGCGGCGGACAGTGCGGTGAGTGCCAGCGAGCCGCCGCGTGCGTGGGTGCCTTGCCGGCGCAGCACCAGGTTGGCCGCGCCGACGAGGAGGGCGCCGGCGGTCAGGGCCGCATGCAGCTGGCTGTCGTGCCTGGCCTCGCCTTCCGGCTTGTCGGCCACGTACTCCGCCACGCCGGCGACACCGGCCGCCAGCCCGCCGACGATGCCGCCGGCCATGCTCAGGTAGGAGGCCTTGGCATAGTCTTCGTCGCCGGTGGCGCTGTGCATGGCGTCGAGGATGAAACCGAAGGGAATGAGGACGGCCGGCGCCGCGCTCATGATCGTGTGCAGAGGTTGGCCGGCGATGGTGATCTTGTTCATTGGCGTGCTCCTGGCGTTGGTTGCTGTCGGGATGAGTTTGACATAGCGAGGGGGAGCGGGACGCGCGCTTGGGAGTTGGCGCCGCCATTTCTCCTGCCGATGCAGTAAGATCGCCCATTCCGGCCCTTGCCGCCATTACATCGGAGTCCCCGTGCACTATCTGCTCATGTATGACCTCGCTCCCGACTACCTCGAACGCCGCGGCGAATTCCGCGACGCCCACCTGAAGCTGGCCTGGGAGGCGCAGGAGCGCGGCGAACTGGTGCTCGCCGGCGCGATGGCCGAGCCGGCCGACCACGCCGTCCTGGTGTTCAGCTGCGATTCGCCCCAGACCGTCCAGATGTTCGCCGCCAAGGACCCGTACGTGACCCACGGCCTGGTGCGCTCCTTCCATGTACGGCAGTGGAACACGGTGGTCGGCAAGGATGCCTTCAACCCGGTCCGCCCCGGTTGAGTTTGCTGGTAGTAAATATGTGCTGAACATCGGGTAAGATTGCCCGGCTTTCAACTGAGCCGGAGAGTCCATGCAATCTGCCGTCAATCTTTGGCCGCTGCTCGGCGTGGCCGTCGTCGTCGCCGGCTTCCTGCTGCGCGCCAACCCGGTGCTGGTGGTGGTCGCGGCCTGCGGCGTCACCGGCGCCGCCGCCGCGATGCCGGTCATTGCCATGCTCGAGTCGCTCGGCACGGCATTCGTCAAGACGCGCAACCTGCCGCTGATCCTGCTGCTGCCGCTGGCCGCCATCGGCCTGCTGGAGCGCTTCGGGCTGCGCGAGCGCGCCCAGACCGCCATTGCGAAGGTGCGCTCGGCCACGGCGGGGCGCCTCCTGATCGTCTACCTGTTCGCCCGCGAGACCTCGGCCGCGGCCGGATTGACCAGCCTGGGCGGCCAGGCCTCGATGGTGCGCCCGCTGGTGGCGCCGATGGCCGAGGCCGCGGCCGAAACGCAGTTCGGCAAGCTGCCGGCGCCGGTACGCCACCGCATCCGCGCCATGTCGGCGGCCACCGACAACGTCGGCCTGTTCTTCGGCGAAGACATCTTCGTCGCCTTCGGGGCGATCGTGCTGATGCACACCATCCTGACTGCAGAGGGCATCGCCGTCGACCCGCTGCACATCGCGCTGTGGGGCATTCCGACCGCGGTCACGGCCTTCATCATCCATGCCTGGAACCTGCGCCGCCTCGACGCCGGGATCGCCCGCGAGATGGAGAAGATGGAGAAGGGCGAGAAGGGAACGAAGGGGACGAAGGGGGCGCAAGAAGCATGATCACGCTCGAATTCTTCTATGTGCTGGTCGGCCTGCTGCTGGCGGCGGTGGCGGTCATGAACCTGGTCGACCGCAGCAACCCGCGCCGTTTCACCACCGCGCTGTTCTGGGGGCTGTATGCCTTGCTGTACCTGGCAGGCGAGCGCATGCCGCCCGCGTACGTCGGTGCGCTGATGATCCTGATGGCGCTGCTGGCCGGCTTCGGCGGCGTCGCCGCCGGCAAGGCGAAGCTGCCGCCGGAAGAAGCACGCCGCGCCAGCAGCCAGCGGCTGGGCAATAAACTGTTCATCCCGGCCTTGCTGCTGCCGCTGGTGACCATGATCGGCGCGACCCTGCTCGACGAGGTGCAGGTGGGCGCGCTGCCGCTGCTCGACCCGAAGCACCTGACCCTGGTGAGCCTGGGGTGCGGCGCGCTGGCGGCGCTGGCGGCGGCCTGCTGGCTGGCCCGCGCCACGCCGCTGCAGGGCGTGCGCGAGGCGCGCCGGCTGGTCGATGCGATGAGCTGGGCCGTCGTGCTGCCGCACATGCTGGCCGTGCTCGGCCTGCTGTTCACCGAAGCCGGCGTGGGCAAGGCAGTGGCGCACGTGACGACCTCCTACATCGGCATGGATTCGCGCTTCGTCGCGGTGGCGGTGTTCTGCATTGGCATGGCCCTGTTCACCATCGTGATGGGCAACGGCTTCGCCGCCTTCCCGGTGATGGCGGGCGGCGTCGGCATCCCGGTGCTGGTGGGCGTATATGGCGCCAACCCTGCCGTGATGGCGGCGATCGGCATGTTCAGCGCCTATTGCGGTACATTGATGACGCCGATGGCGGCCAACTTCAACATCGTGCCGGCCGCGCTGCTCGACCTGCCCGACAAGAACGCCGTGATCCGGGCCCAGATTCCGACGGCGCTGCCGCTGCTGGTGGCGAACATCTTCCTGCTGTACTTCCTGATGAACAAATGACGACCAAGACCGTTTTACTGACCGGCTTCGAACCTTTCAATCGCGCCGCCATCAACCCGGCCTGGGAAGCCGTGCGCGCGCTGGAAGGGTGGCGTGGCGACGGCTTCCGGGTCGAGGTGCGCCAGCTGCCCTGCGTGTTCGGCGAGGCCAACCGGGCCTTGTCCGCCCTGGTGGACGAACTGGCTCCTAGCGTCGTCATCGCCGTCGGCCAGGCCGGCGGACGGGCGGAGATCTCGGTGGAGCGGGTGGCGATCAACATCGACGACGCATCGATCCTGGACAACGCCGGCCAGCAGCCGGTGGACCGGCCGATTCACGAAGACGGACCGGCGGCCTATTTCACCACGCTGCCGATCAAGGCAATGGTGGCGGCGATGCGCGAGCGGGGATTACAGGCGGGGGTGTCGCAGACGGCGGGAACCTTCGTGTGCAACCATGTGTTCTACGGACTGATGCACCACCTGGCCGGAAGCGGGCGCGCGGTGAAGGCGGGCTTCATCCACGTGCCTTTCCTGCCGGAGCAGGCCCTGGTGCGGGAGGACGATCCGCCGTCGATGGCGCTTGAGGACATCGTCGCGGGAATCCGGATCGCGGTCGAGACGGCATTGAGCGTGGAACGCGACGTGGCGCACGCGGGTGGCGCGACGCACTAGTCGACGCACGGTCCGCGTGGCTGCCTTGCCGGGGCGGGTGCCCCGACAAGGCGATCAGTCAGGCAATTAACGCTTGTCTTGCATCTTCTCGCCCGCGCGCTCCAGGGCGGCGCCGGTCTTGTCGGCAGCCTTGTCGGCGCCTTCCCTGACGTTGGCCGCGGCTTCACGGGTTTCCTGGCGCACTTCGGCACCGGCTTCGCGCATGTTTTCGCCGGCTTTGTCGGCGGCTTGCTCGATGTTCTCGCCTGCGCGGTCGGCTGCGGCGTCGACGCGTGCGGCTGCGTTTTCGGTCGCGTTCTCGACATTCTGGGCCGCTTCGCGGGTTTCCTGTGCAGCGTTGGCCGCAGCGTTGTCGACAGCGGCGCCGGCTTCCTGCGCCGGGCCCATGTTCGGGTTGTCGTCAGTCTTCTTGCAGCCGGTGGCGAGCATGGCGACGGACAGCATCAGGGCGGAGAGGGTGATGGTGGTTTTCATGGTGTGCTCCTTGTAAAGGTCGTCTGGTTGTTCATGTTTTGACAAGAGTTTGCACCAAGATATGCCTGGGGACGGTGCGCGAAGTAACGCAGAATAAAGAAAAGTGGTCCTTTAAATAAGATTTATTGAAACTGTTCTTTCAATAACTTTTAGCAAAACACTGGTCTTTACGCAAGAATGCTAGGATGACCGGATGGACCGACGAAACGACTACAAGACCGCGCTGCTCATCGATGCAGCCATCCACGAGGCCGCCAGCGAAGGGCGCCCGCGTGCGGCGACCGAACTCGCCAGGATCGGCGTGCCGCTGGAAGTGACGATGCGCGTGCTGACGCGCCCGAGCGAGCGGCGGCACCAGATTGCCTCGCTCAGCACGGTGGCGGTCGAACTCAAGCGGCAGTAGCTTCCGACCCTGGCTTGCGCGTCAACCGGAGCGTATCGCCCTCAGGCTGTTTTTTCGTCGGGGAACAGGATGTTCAGGAAGGCGCGCACCACCGGCGCATCTCCCTCGACCGGGTAAGCGATATAGAGGTTGGCCGACGGCGGGTTGGTGCGGATCGGCAGGAAGCGCACGCCCGGCCAGCCGATGCGGCTGGTGGTCTGCGGCAGCAAGGCCACGCCCAGGCCGGCGCCCACCATCGCCAGCAGGGTCTGCGGCTCGGCCGCTTCCTGAAAGATCGTCGGCTGGAAGCCGGCGTTGACGCAGCACTGGATCAGGTAGCGCGGCTCGGCCGACTGGTCCAGGTGCAGGGTGAGCATCGGTTCATTGGCAATGTCCATCAGCTCGATGTCGTCGTTGGCGGCAAGCGGATGGCGCGCGTTGATCGCCACGCACACGTTCTCGCGGAAGCACAGGTCCTGGCGCAGGTTGGCCTGCTTCAGCACGTCGGGCTCGATGCGCGGCTCGCGCCAGAAACCGACGTCGATCTGCTTGGCGCGCAGCGCTTCCCACTGGTCGTTCGGGCCCAGTTCGTGGAGGGTCCAGGTCACGCGCGGGTACTGGCTCTGGAACTGTTCCAGCAGGCCCGGAATCGGGCCCCACATCGCCGAGCCGACGATGCCCACGCGCAGGCGGCCCACTTCGCCGCGGTCGATCTGGCGGATGGTGTCGATCGTCATGCGCATCCTGGCCAGCAGTTCGGCCGCTTCCACCATCAATGCCTTGCCCGCCACCGTCAGCTCGAAGCTGCGCGTGGTGCGGGTGAACAGGCGCACCCCCAGCTCGCTCTCGAGCTTCATGATCTGCTGGCTCAGCGGCGGTTGCGAGATGTGCAGGCGTTCGGCCGCGCGGCTGAAGCTTTTTTCTTCGGCCACCGCGAGGAAGTACCTCAGCTGTTTCAGGTCGATCGACATGGTCCGTTTCGAGCGTTACGCGTTCAGGGGGGCATTCAACGCAGCCGCCAGGCGCGCGCCCACCAGCGCGTTGTGCTTGACCAGTGCGATGTTGGTGGCCAGGCTGCGGCCTTCGGTCAGTTCCTTGATGCGTGCCAGCAGGAAAGGCGTGACCGCCTTGCCTTTCACGCCTTGCGCGTCGGCTTCGCCCAGCGCCTGCCGGATGATGGCGTCGATCTCTTCGGTCGGCATCGCGGATTGCGGCGGCACCGGGTTGCTCACCACGACGCCGCCCGCCAGGCCGAGCTGCCACTTGGTACGGATGAAGGCTGCCTGTTCTTCCGGGGTGTCGAGCTGGAAGTCGGCCTTGAAGCCGCTGTCGCGCGTGAAGAAGGCCGGGAAGCCCGGCTGGCCGACGCTCACCACCGGCACGCCGTGGGTCTCGAGGTATTCGAGGGTCAGGCCGATGTCGAGGATGGACTTCACGCCGGCGCAGACCACGGCCACGCTGGTGTGGCTGAGTTCCTGCAGGTCGGCCGAGATGTCGAAGCTGGTCTCGGCGCCGCGGTGCACGCCGCCAATGCCGCCGGTGACGAATACTTCGATGCCCGCCAGTTGGGCGCAGATCATGGTGGCGGCCACCGTGGTGGCGCCGAGTTTTCCGGTCGAGAGCACGTAGGCCAGGTCGCGGCGGCTGACTTTCATCGCATCCGGCGACGCGCCGAGCAGCTCGAGCTGCTCGTCGTTCAGGCCGACGCAGATCTTGCCGCCAATGATGGCGATGGTCGCCGGCACGGCGCCGGCGTCGCGGATGATCTGCTCGACTTCGCGCGCGGTCTGCACGTTCTGCGGGTAGGGCATGCCGTGCGAGATGATGGTCGATTCGAGCGCGACGACGGGCTTGCCGGCAGCGCGCGCGGCCGCCACTTCGGGCGAGAACAGGAGGAAGGATTGCATGATTAGTCCAGTGTGAGTTCGTTGTCGGAGCCATCGAGATGGCCGGGTTCGAGCGCCGGGCAGACGGTCTGCTCGCACTCGATGGTCATGGCGGACAGCTGCAGGCCGCGGCGGCAGGCCAGGGCGAGGTGGCTGCCGTCCTTGTCGCCGCCTTCGCCTTCGCCGCCGCTGTGCAGCGACCAGCAGACGGCGGCAGCGAAGGCGTCGCCGGCGCCGGTCACGTCCACCACGCTCACCGCGGGGGCGTCGAGGCGCATCACGCCCGTGGGGGAGGTGTACATGACGCCGCGCGCGCCGCGCGTGACGATCACGTCCCGCACGCCCTGGCGCTGCACTTCTTCGCAGGCGGCGCCGATGGCGGCATCGCTGTCGAGCGCGCGACCGACGCGGGCCGCCAGTTCGCCTTCGTTCAGGATCAGGAGGCGCAGGCCGAGCAGGTTCTGCGGCAGGTGCGCCATCTTCGGTTCCGACACCGCCACCAGCACCAGCGGCACGCCGTCGCGCACTGCGTCGTCGAGCAGGGCGGCGACCGTGTCGTGCGGCAGGTTCAGGTCGGCCACGACCAGTGATGCACCGGCGCGCTGCTGCTGGCGCGTGGCGAGGAAGGCGGGCGTGAGCAGATCGTTGAGCGCCATGTCGGCCAGCGCCACCACCATCTCGCCGTCCTGGTCCAGCACCGCGGTATAGGTGCCGCTGCTGACGCCATCCAGGCGCAGCGCGCCACGCGTATCGATGCCGGCATCTTCGGCATGGGCGAGCAGGGCGCGGCCGGAGGCATCGTTGCCGACCGCGGTAATCAGGGCCACCGGGGCGCCCAGGCGCGCCAGGTTCTCGGCGATGTTGCGGGCGACGCCGCCGAAGGATTCATCCTGCGCGGCCGGGTTCGAGGTGCCGAGCGTGAGCTTCTTGATGCTGCGCAGCTTGCGGTCGAGGTTCGCGGCGCCGATGCACAGGATCGGGCGCTGGTCCGGCAGCACGTAGGCGCGCCCCAGGATGCGGCGTTCACGCACCAGGGTGGCGATGTAATTGGCCACGGCCGAGCGCGACAGCCCGAGCTGGGTCGCAAGGTCCTGCTGCGAAATGAAGGGATTCGCGCGGATCAGCTCGTACAACTGTTCTTTCTTGGTCAGCTCGGTCACGGTGAGGCTCTGCTTATCGTAGGATTAACGCTTGGGAACAAACAAAAGTTTATCGATACTAGATAAATGTTTTGCAAGTGTCAAACACTCTCTGCGTTTATCTGCATGTTGATGTATCTGCATGACAAAGATACACCGTTTGATTTATTTTTAAAACCAATAAATCGGCAAGAAAAATGGTATTTGCCATACATATCGGCCCTCATGCATAGTTATAATATTCCGGCTGATATGTGCTCTCTGGCTGCTGTTCAGCGGTAATGAGCCCAACGCAACACCTATACCAGCCCTCCTCACGTCTCCCGATCCGCACACAACAAGGAACAACCATGTTCAGCAACACTCCATTCGAAGCCGCAGAAGTCATCAAAGCCCGCAAGCCGGGTTTCGAGCCGCGCGCAGCACTGATCCTGGGCTCGGGCCTGGGCGTGCTGGCCGAGCAGATGACGGATGCCGTCTCGATCAGCTACGCCGACCTGCCGGGATTCCCGATCAGCACCGTGCACGGCCACGCGGGCGAACTGGTGCTGGGCACCCTGGCGGGTGTCCCGGTCGTGTGCATGAAGGGCCGTGGCCACTTCTACGAAGGCTACGGCGCCGCGGTGATGACTTCCGCCGTGCGCACGTTCAAGCTGATCGGCTGCGAAATGCTGCTGGTGACCAACGCCGCCGGCTCGCTGCGCCCTGAAGTGGATGCCGGCAGCGTCGTGGTCCTGAACGACCACATCAACCTGCTGCCGGGCAGCCCGATGGCTGGCCCGAACGACGAGCGCTTCGGCCCGCGCTTCTTCAGCATGGCCAACGCCTACGACGCCGACCTGCGCGCCCTGATCAAGGAAACCGCAGCAAGCAAGGGCATCACCCTGCACGAAGGCGTGTACCTGGCCTGCCCGGGCCCGAACTTCGAGACCGCCGCCGAAATCCGCGCGTTCAAGGCGCTCGGCGCCGACGTGGTCGGCATGTCGGTGGTGCCGGAAGTGATCTCCGCGCGCCATTGCGGCCTGAAGGTTGCCGGCATCTCGGCGATTACCAACCTGGCCGAAGGCCTGACCCCGTTCCCGCTGTCGCACGAGCAGACCCTGAAGTACGCCGCGATCGCGGCCAAGGACCTGGTCACCCTGATCCACTCCTTCATCGAGCGCCTCGGTTCGACCCCGCGCGCTGCAGCCTAAGCATTCACATCCATATCGAGCGATTCCATGTCACGCGCATTCATCCTCCTGCTTGACTCCTTCGGCCTGGGCGCGCTGCCCGATGCCGACAAATACGGCGATCTAGGTGCCAACACCTTCGGCCACATCGCGGCCTGGGCCGCGAACGAGGGCAAGCCGATGGCGCTGCCGAACCTGGAGCGCCTCGGGCTCGCCGCCGCTGCCCACAAGGCGAGCGGCGAATGGGCGCCGGGCTTCAGCCGGCGCGACGGTTTCACCGGCGCCTGGGGCGTCGCCCGCGAGCAGTCCACCGGCAAGGACACGCAGAGCGGCCACTGGGAGATCGCCGGCGTGCCGGTGCTGTTCGACTGGGGCTACTTCCCGAAGACGGTGCCGTCCTTCCCCGCAGAGCTGACCGACAAGCTGCAGGAGATCACCAAGGTACCGGGCTGGCTCGGCAACTGCCACGCCTCGGGCACCACCATCATCAACGAACTGGGCGACGAGCACGTCGCTACTGGCCGTCCGATCCTGTACACCTCGGCCGACTCGGTGCTGCAGATCGCCGCGCACGAGGAGCACTTCGGCCTGGAACGTTTGTACGAAGTCTGCGAGGCCGCGTATGAGCTGGTCAAGCCCTACAACATCGGCCGCGTGATCGCGCGCCCGTTCGTTGGCGAGAAGGGCAACTACAAGCGCACCAGCAACCGCCACGACTACGCCGTGCCGCCGACCGCACCGACCCTGCTCGACCACGTCAAGGATGCGGGCGGCGAGGTCATCGCCCTGGGCAAGATCAGCGACATCTTTGCTGCGCAAGGCGTGACCCAGCTGATCAAGGGCGCCGACAACATGGCCCTGTTCGACCGCCTGGTCGAAACCGCCGACACTGCGCCCTCGAAGTCGCTCACGTTTGTCAACTTCGTCGACTTCGACATGCACTTCGGCCACCGCCGCGACGTCGCCGGCTATGCGAACGCGCTGCACGAGCTGGATGCGCGCCTGCCGGAATTCATGGCCAAGCTGAAGGACGGCGACCTGGTCGTCATCACCGCCGACCACGGCTGCGACCCGACCGCACCCGGCTCGGACCACACGCGTGAACATATCCCGATGATCTTCTTCGGCCCGAACGTCGCCGCGCAGGAACTGCCGATCGCGAATACCTTCTCCGATATCGGCGCAACCCTCGCCAAGCACCTTGGCGTCAAACCACTTTCGAACGGAACCGCACTGCTATGACCCAGCCCCTGGACTTCAAACGTAACACCGCCGTCGGCCTCGACCTCGGGCTGGTCAAGCATGTCAAGGTGAACCGCAACGCGGCCGACCGCCGCGCCGCCAGCCTGGCGAACCGCCGCACCGTCAAGAAGGAATACCAGGCCGCCTGGCTGGTGCGCGCCATCGAGTGCATGGACCTGACGACGCTCGGCGGCGACGACACCCCGGGCCGCGTCGAGCGCCTGTGCATGAAGGCGATGCGCCCGCTGCGCGCCGACCTGATGCAGGCACTGGGCCTGGAAAGCCTCACCACCGGCGCCGTCTGCGTGTACCACGAGATGATTCAACCCGCCGTCAAGGTCCTGCAGGGCCGCCTGCCGATCGCCGCCGTGTCGACCGCCTTCCCGGCCGGCCTGTCGAGCCTGGAAACCAAGATCCGCGAGATCGAACTGTCGGTGGCCGCCGGCGCGACCGAGATCGACATCGTGATCACCCGCCAGCACGTCCTGCTAGGTAACTGGCAGGCCCTGTACGACGAGATGGTGGCCTACCGCCAGGCCTGCGGCGACGCCCACGTGAAGGCGATCCTGGCCACCGGCGACATCGTCACCCTGGACAACGTGGCCAAGGCCTCGATGGTCTGCATGATGGCCGGCGCCGACTTCATCAAGACCTCGACCGGCAAGGAAGGCGTCAACGCCACCATCCCGGTGTCCCTGGTGATGACCCGCGCGATCCGCGACTACTACGAGCAGACCGGCTTCCAGGTCGGCTACAAGCCGGCCGGTGGCGTCTCCACCGCCAAGGCCGCGCTGCAGTACCTGACCGTGATGAAGGAAGAACTCGGCAACGAATGGCTGCAGCCGCACCTGTTCCGCATCGGCGCGTCGAGCCTGATGACCGACATCGAACGCCAGCTCGAACACTACGTGACCGGCAACTACTCGGCCGCCCATCGCCACGCGCAACCATAAAACAGCAACGGATTCGTCATGCCCACTATTAAAGAGATTCTTCAGACTATGGATTACGGCCCCGCACCAGAAAGCACCAAGGAAGCGAACGCGTGGCTGGACCAGCATGGACGCCGTTTTGGCCTGTTCATCGATGGCGCGTGGACCGAAGCTGCCACCACCTTCGCCACCAGCAACCCGGCCGATGCCAGCGAGCTGGCCCAGGTGACGCAGGCAACGAGCGACGACGTGGAACGCGCCGTGCAGGCCGCGCGCCGCGCCCAGCCGGGCTGGGTGGCCCTCGGCGGCCATGGCCGCGCGCGCGTCATGTATGCGGTGGCACGCCTGCTGCAGAAGCATGCGCGCCTGTTCGCGGTGCTCGAAACCCTCGACAACGGCAAGACCATCCGCGAAACCCGCGATGCCGACCTGCCGCTGGCCGCGCGCCACTTCTACCACCACGCCGGCTGGGCCTCGCTGCAGTCGGAAGAATTCGCGGACTACCGCGCCGTGGGCGTGGTCGGCCAGATCGTGCCCTGGAACTTCCCGCTCTTGATGCTGGCATGGAAGATCGCCCCGGCCATGGCGGCCGGTAACACCATCGTGTTCAAGCCGGCCGAGTTCACGCCGTTGACCGCGCTGCTGTTCGCCGAGATCTGCCAGCAGGCCGGCGTCCCGAGCGGCGTGGTCAACATCGTCACCGGCGACGGCGCCGTGGGCGAAGCCATCGTCAAGCACCCGGGCATCGACAAGCTGGCCTTCACCGGCTCGACCGAAGTGGGCCGCATCATCAGGAAGGCCACCGCGGGCACCGGCAAGAAGCTGTCGCTGGAACTGGGCGGCAAGTCCCCGTTCATCGTGTTCGACGACGCCGACCTGGACGCGGCCGTGGAAGGCCTGGTCGATTCGATCTGGTTCAACCAGGGCCAGGTGTGCTGCGCCGGTTCGCGCCTCCTGGTGCAGGAATCGGTCTACGAGCGCTTCATTGCAAAAGTAAAGGCGCGCATGCAGAACCTGCGCGTGGGCTCGCCGCTGGATAAATCGAACGACATCGGCGCGCTGGTCGATCCGATCCAGCAGCAGCGCATCCACGCGCTGGTGGAATCGGCACGCCTTGAGGGTTGCGACGTGTGGCAGCCAAGCTGCGAAGCACCGACCGCCGGTTCCTGGTACCTGCCGACCCTGATCCTAGGGGCCTCGACCTCGGCCGCCGTGGCGCAAGCCGAGATCTTCGGCCCGGTGCTGGTGGCGATGAGCTTCCGCACGCCGAGCGAAGCGGTGCAGCTGGCGAACAACACCGTGTACGGCCTGGCCGCCTGCGTGTGGTCGGAATCGATCTCGCTGGCGCTGGACGTGGCGCCGCAGATCAAGGCTGGCGTGGTATGGATCAACACCGCCAACCAGTTCGACGCAGCCTGCGGCTTCGGCGGCTACAAGGAATCGGGCTTCGGCCGCGAAGGCGGCAAAGAGGGCATGGTCGAGTACCTGACGCCGCTGGCGGAAGACGCGCGCCCGGCGGCGCCGGTCGTCACGGCAGTTGGCTCGAACCAGGGCCGTGTGAAAGCGTCGGAAGAAGGCAACCCGTTCGCCGTGGACCGCACCGCCAAGCTGTACATCGGCGGCAAGCAGGCGCGCCCGGACGGTGCCTACAGCCGCGCGATCATGGGCGCCAACGGCGCCTTCCTGGCCGATATCGGCGAAGGCAACCGCAAGGACATCCGCAACGCCGTGGAAGCGGCGCACAAGGCTTCCGGCTGGGCCAAGGCCACCGCGCACAACCGCGCCCAGGTGCTGTACTACATCGCCGAGAACCTGGCGATCCGCGCCGACGAATTCGCCCAGCGCATCGCCGCGCAGACCGGCGCCAAGGATGCGGCACGCGAGGTGCAGGCATCGATCGAGCGCCTGTTCTACTGGGCCGCATGGTGCGACAAGTACGACGGCCTGGCCCACCAGCCGCCGATGCACGGCATCACCGTGGCCCTGAACGAGCCGGTCGGCGTGATCGGCATCATCTGCCCGAACGAGAACCCGCTGCTGGGCTTCATCTCGCTGGTCGCTCCCGCACTTGCCCTGGGCAACCGCGTGGTGGCGGTGCCGTCGGAAACGGCGCCGCTGTCGGCGCTCGATCTGTACCAGGTGCTGGACACTTCGGACCTGCCGGGCGGCGCGCTGAACATCGTCACCGGATCGAGCTCCGAACTGGCGCGCACGCTGGCGTCGCACGCGGACGTGGATGCGGTGTGGCGCCACGACGGTTCGGCGGAAGGTTGCGCGGAAGTGGAGCGCTTATCAAGCGATTCGCTCAAGCGTACCTGGGTTGGCGGCGCCAAGGGCCGTGACTGGTTCGATGCGAAGCAGGCGTGCGGCCGCACGGTGCTGCAGCATGCGAGCCAGGTGAAGAACGTCTGGATTCCGTACGGCGTCTGATACCAATAGCTTCGAAACCGTCATTCCCGCGAAGGCGGGAATCCAATTTCGTAGCGCGCTACTTACGTCAAGCGTAGGCAGTACGCATAGAAACTTGGATTCCCGCCTGCGCGGGAATGACGTTTTGGAGATAACACTGAAAACGGTTTATAAGGAAGCATCATGTTCCTCCCCCAAGAAATCGTCCGCAAAAAGCGTGACGGCGGCATCCTGAGCGCCGAAGAGATCCAGTTCTTCGTGCGCGGCATCCCGGACGGCAGCACCACCGAAGGCCAGATCGCCGCGCTGGCGATGGCCGTCTACTTCAACGACATGACCATGGACGAGCGCGTCGCCTTCACGCTGGCGATGCGCGATTCCGGCCTGGTGATGGAATGGAAATCGCTGGACCTGCCGGGCCCGGTGGTCGACAAGCACTCGACCGGCGGCGTCGGCGACGTGGTCTCGCTCATGCTGGGGCCCATGATCGCGGCCTGCGGCGGCTTCGTGCCGATGATCTCGGGCCGCGGCCTGGGCCACACCGGCGGCACCCTGGACAAGTTCGATTCGATCCCGGGCTACAGCACCGTGCCCGATCCGGACAAGTTCCGCCAGGTGGTGAAAGACGTGGGCGTGGCCATCATCGGCCAGACCGCCCAGCTGGCGCCGGCCGACAAGCGCTTCTACAGCATCCGCGACACCACGGCGACGGTCGAGTCGGTGGCCATGATCACCGGGTCGATCCTGTCGAAGAAGCTGGCCGCCGGCCTGGATGCGCTGGTGATGGACGTGAAGGTCGGCAGCGGCGCCTTCATGCCAACCTATGACAAATCGGTGGAGCTGGCCGAGAGCATCGTCCACGTCGGCAACGGCGCCGGCACCCGCACCTCGGCCATCCTGACCGGCATGAACGAGTCGCTGTGCCACGCCGCCGGCAACGCCGTCGAAGTGCGCGTCGCGATCGACTACCTGACCGGCAAGTCGCGACCAAGCCGCCTGCATGAAGTGACGATGGCCCTGTGCGCCGAGATGCTGGTCATTTCCAGCATCGCCGCCAACGAAGGCGAAGCCCGCGCCAAGCTGCAGGCAGCCCTCGATTCGGGCGAAGCGGCCGAGCGTTTCGCGCGCATGGTCACCGCCCTGGGCGGCCCGGCCGACCTGATGGACAAGCCGGATGCGCACCTCGAGACCGCGCCGGTCATCGTGCCGGCACCTAGCCTGCAGGCAGGCTACGCGACCGCGGTCGATACCCGCGGCCTGGGTCTGGCGGTGGTGGCGCTGGGCGGCGGCCGCGTGCGTCCGCAGGACACGATCGACTTTGCCGTCGGTCTCACCAACCTGGTGGAACTGGGCGACACGATCGCAGTCGGCCAGCCGCTGGCGATGGTGCATGCCCGCACGCAGGAAGCTGCCGAGCAGGCGGTGCGCCAGGTGCAGGCGGCCTACCAGATCGGTGCAGAGAAAGCGGCCGCCGAGCCGATGATCTACAAGACCATCCGTCCTTGAGGGATCGAGCATGAAATACGCAAAACTCATCGACGAAGCTAGAGCCGCGCGCGAACTGGCCTACACCCCGTACTCGAAGTTCCAGGTCGGCGCCGCGCTGGAATGCAAGGACGGCCGCATCTTCCGCGGCTGCAACATCGAGAACGCGTCCTACGGACTGTGCAACTGCGCCGAGCGCACCGCGTTCTTCAGCGCCATCGCGCACGGCTACAAGCCGGGCGACTTCACGGCGCTGGCCGTCATCGGCCAGACCGAGGGGCCGATCGCTCCTTGCGGCGCCTGCCGCCAGGTGATCCTGGAACTAGGTGGTAATGCATTGCCCGTGGTGCTGACCAACCTGAACGGCGATGTGTTCGAGACCACGGCTGCCGAGCAGCTGCCGAACGCGTTTGGCGGGCGGGACCTCAACACGTAAGCAGCCGCATGAGGACCGCAAGAGCTAGGGCGGTCTCACGGTGATGAACAAGCGCTGCATGCGGAAACGCTGCAGCGCTTTTCTTTTGGCCCTGCAGCGGGCCGCCCATCGCGGTTCGGATTAATCCGAGCGATTTCATCCATCTCCGAATCACTGTGTCCGCGCCGAGTCAGTTTCATGCTTGTCGTCAAGCAGCCTGATCCTTCGCAACAGTGGCATCGGCAACTCGACGTGTAATCAACGAGTTGACTTTGCACATAGGAACGGAGGAAACGATGTTGGAGCATGCCCGCGAATCCAGCCTGCTTGCGTCGCTGAGCCGTTTTACGCAAGACACGCGCCTGCTCAGGCTGACGACGCCCCTGGGTACCGACCTGTTGGCGGAGTGCGTACGGGGCGAGGAGGGCATCAGCGAAGGCTACTGCTTCCGGATCGACGCCTTGTGCACGGATGCCCATGTGCCGCTGAAATCGCTGGTCGGACAACCCGCGCTGCTGCAGCTGTTGACCGCCACCAGCCACGACGACTTGCGTCCCTTTCACGGATACGTCACCGCCGCCGACATGACCGGCGCGAACGGCGGCTTCGCGCGCCATGTCCTGCGCATCGAGCCCTGGACCCGCTTCCTCTCGTTCGGCCGCGACAGCCGGGTGTTCCAGGACATGACGGTGTTCGACATCCTGGAGGTGGTTTTCGGCAGCTATGCAGGCCGGGGCAGGGTCGCACCCGCATGGCGTTTCGAGCTCGCCGACCGCGCCGTCTATCCGAAGCGCAGCCTCACCACGCAGTACCAGGAAAGCGACCTTGCCTTCGTCGAACGCCTCATGCACGAGGAGGGGCTGTTCTACTTCTTCGAGCACGGCGGCGACGCGGACAGCCCCTCGCTGGGCAGCCACGTGATGGTCATCGCCGACCATAACGGGGCGTTCGCGCCGAACGTCCAGGATTCGGTCGCGTTCACCCGTCCCGGCGCGGTCATGCAGGCTGACAGCATCGACCGCTGGCGCAGCGAATGCCACCTGTCCACGAATGCGGTCGAGATGGGCAGCTGGGATTACCGGACGGCGCGCCAGCGCCAGGTCCAGGCTGCGGGAACCGGCATCGACGGCCCGCTCCTGTGCAGCCGCGATGCGCCGGGCGTCTATGCCTGGGAGAACCGCGAGCAGGGCCAGCGCATCGCAAGGAACCAGATCGAGGCGATCGAAGCCGCGCGCCACGTGCACATCGGCGCCGGGACGGTGCGGACCTTCGCGCCAGGCACCACCTTCACGCTGCACGGCCACGCCAGGTTCGACAGCGCGCACGGCGACGATGGTCGCACCTTCCTGATCGTGCGCACGGTACACCTGATGCACAACAACCTGAGTGCCGACATGCTCGACAACGTCGCCAAGCTGCTGGGGCCGGGCATCGTGGCCGCGACCGATGCCGATGAGCCGGGCTGGAAGGCGGCGCGTCCCGCCAGCGGCGAGCGGCCGCTGTATCGCAACCGCATGGACGCCATCCTGGCCAGCCTTCCATACCGCAGCAGCGGCATGCACCGCAGCGGCCGCATCCTCCATCCGCGCCCGACGGTGCGCGGCCAGCAGACCGCTATCGTGGTGGGAGCGCCTGGGGCGGTGGTGCATACCGACCGGGACCACCGCATCAAGGTGCAGTTCCACTGGCAGCGGGGCGCAGCCAGCCATGGCCGCAGCGATCATCCGCATCCCGACGGGCACACCGGCGCCCCTGGCGACGACAGGGCCGGCACCTGGGTGCGGCTGGCGACGCCGGTCGCCGGTGCCAACTGGGGCAGCAACATGGTCCCGCGCGTGGGACAGGAAGTGCTGGTCGATTTCCTCGAGGGCGACATCGACCGGCCCGTGGTGATCGGCAGCCTGTACAACGGACGCGGGCAGCCCGATGCGCAGTACAACCAGGCCGCGTACGGCGCCGGGGCGGCAACCGGCAACGCGCCACCGTGGTTTCCGGGCGAGGACGGTGGCCACGGGCACCCGGCGGTCCTGTCCGGCTTCAAGTCGCAGGCCATGCAGGCCAGCCAGGCCGGCGCCGGCGCCTATAACCAGCTGGTGTTCGACGACAGCGAAGGGCAGGCGCGCATTGCCTTGCAGCACCACACGAAGGCGCACGATGGAGCGGCCGAACTGAACCTGGGACACCTGCGGCACCAGAGCGATAACGAACGGCTGCAGACGGTGGGCTTCGGCGCCGAGCTGAAGGCGGCGAACAGCGTGGCGCTTCGCGCAGGGCAAGGCATGTTGCTGTCGAGCGATGCGCGCCATGGCGGCAATGGCAACCAGCTCGACTCGCGCGAAGCGCTTGCCCAGGTCGCGGCGAGCCAGCAGTTGCAGCTTGGCCTGGCGTCGCAGGCGCAGAAACACAACGCCAAACTGAAGGACGAGCCGGCGCCTGAGGAACTCCTTGCGATCAAGCAGATGGGCCATAGCGCCGAGGTGCTCGAGGCGACGCAGGCGGCCGCCGGCGGCCAGCAGGAGGCCGCAGCATACAGCGAGCCGCACCTGCAGCTGTCGAGTCCATCCGGCATCGTCGCGACCACACCCCTGGACGCCGTGCTGGCTGCGGGCACGACCAGCAGCATCGTCGCCGGGCAGGATATCAATCTCGCCGCGCAGGGCAATGCGTCCACGCTGGCTGCGGATGGCATCAGCCTGTTCACCTACGGTAAGGCTACCAACAAAGACAAACCCAACCAGGAAGCCGGCATCAAGCTGCATGCGGCCAGCGGGAAGCTGAGCACGCAGAGCCAGTCGGGGACGACGTCGATCACCGCCGACAAGACGGTGACGGTGGCCAGCGTGACCAAGTCGGTGGCGATTTCTGCGCCGAAGAAGCATGTGTTGCTGACGGCGCAGGGGGCGTACATCAAGCTCGAAGGGGGGAATATCGAGGTGCATGCGCCGGGGAAGGTGGAGTTCAAGGCGAGCAAGAAGGAGTTGGCGGGGCCTGTCAGTGTTCCGGGTGTCGACCTCGCCATGAAAGTCTCCGAGTTGAATATCAAGCGTGACCTGGAGATTGAATTCGTGGACGCGGATGGCAACGTGCTGACCGATGAGCCGATTAATCTGAACTTCTCGAATGGAGCAGAAAAAAAGGTGGTGCTGGACGGTAGCGGCAAGGCACTGATCAAGAACGCTCCTCTTGGACCATTCGGCGCAAAGCAGCCACGACGCAAGTGAGGATCAGCAATGGGCGCGAAAAAATCAAATGCGGCATTGAACGCGAAGGTGCAGGAAGTATGCATCGACCTGCCAGGTGAGCGTGTGCAGTGCTGGCGATCGAGCGACAACGTCAAGGTCATCCTGCGCAAGCACCGTGACGTCATCTTCGATATCAACCTGAAGGCCGACACGACTTACACAGTCGAATCAAAATCGGAATTCTATAGTCCTCGCGAGAAGAAATTGCTGAGAAAGGCAAACTTCTTTGATGGCGAGCGGTTTCAAATATGGGTTGGCCGGGAGTTCAAGGGGGAACTCGTATTGAGCGTCAACGGGGCGGTCATAGGGCGATATAAAGTCATCGACCTCGACGCGACGAGTTATGGCGCTGACCCCAAGGAAAAGCCTGAGCCGCTCTTAATAGTGTTGGGGCAGAGTGTACAAACGGCTTCGTCAACGCGTGTCGGCGGTAGTCCCACGAATTATTGGAAAAGTCATCAAGATATCTTCGCGGTGGCGCAACCAAAGATGTCTATTTTGACAACCGCAAGTTATACTCGATTCGACTACTTGTATCCACCAGAGCCGCCCGTAGTGAAAGATTACGTCGCGGTGGCTGATGTAAAACCTGACGAAATCAGGCCAGACGTTTTAATGAAACTCGAAGCAGGCCCGGTCACTGGAAAGCCGGGGGAGTTGTTTTCGGCTAGTCCGAAAAATGGGCTTTGTTGCGTAAATCAGGCTCGACCAGCGTAGAACCCGCAGGTCTGGTAGCCTGAACGGATGAAACCAGCTCCACAGAAGTACCGCACGACGAACTGGAAGACGTACAACGAAGCCCTCAAGGCACGCGGCTCGCTGCTGATCTGGCTTGATCCAACGATGAATTGGCACGGCCAGCCGAGCGGCAAACGCGGGCGTAGCCAGACGTTCAGCGACGAGGCGATTCAGTTCTGCCTGAGCATCAAGTGCCTCTTCAATTTACCACTGCGGCAGGCCATGGGCATGGCGCAAAGTTTGCTGCACCTGGCCGGGCTCGATTGGCCGGTGCCGGACTACAGCACGGTCAGCCGGCGCCAGAAGACGCTGCAGGTCGCCATTGGAGCGGTGCCGACCACGACGGGACTGCATCTGCTGGTGGATAGCACGGGTATCAAGATGCTGGGCGAAGGCGAGTGGAAGACGAAGAAGCACGGCGCGGAATACCGCCGTCAATGGCGCAAGGTGCACCTTGGGATCGACGCGTCCACGTTGGAGATCCGAGCCATGGAGGTGACCGACAACAGCATTGGCGATGCGCCTGTCCTGCCAGCGCTGCTCGACCAAATTCCTGTCGATGAGAAGATTGCCAGCGTCAGCGGCGATGGCGCTTATGACACGAAGGACTGCCACGAGGCCATCGCCCGGCGTGCCGCTCAAGCCATCATCCCGACCCGCAAGAATGCCAAACCCTGGAAGGCAAATCGCTGCGGTGCCGATGCGCGTAACGAGATACTGCACACGACACGCAGGCTGGGCCGGGCGATCTGGAAGAAATGGAGCGGTTACCACCGGCGCAGCCTTGTCGAAACCAAGATGCGCTGCTTCAAACTGCTGGGCGAACGCGTCATGGCGCGTGACTTCGACCGTCAGGTCGCCGAACTACAAGTGCGGGCTGCCGTGCTCAACCGCTTTACTCGGCTTGGTACCCCGATTACGGTCCCAGTGTTGTAAAACGAACTACAAATAGCGTCAGCTCGGCCTTCGCTCGATTTGCTCAACAAAGCCCCGCGCTACCTGTATCGGCCTGCCAATTTGGGAAAGGCAAGAATACAAGGGGTGAATCTGGAGGCCAGGTTATCCGGTAAAGATGCTTGGGCTTCACTGCCCGAGCTGGAACTCTATGGGAGCCTGGGCCTGGCTCGATCCGAACTCGACGATATCCCCGGGCCTGACAATCGTGTCGAAGGGCAGTCACCCTTGCGCGCAAAATTCGGCGGCGGGTATCAGTTTCGATCATTGCCGCTGAAGCTGAGATTCGATCTGAGTTATTTGCCCGGCGATTGGTGGCGCGAAAGCGCCAGCCAACGCGTATTCGAATCGAGCAAGCTCACAGTGGGGGGCAATGCAAGTTGGGATGCGGATAAGGACACACGAGTTGTTGTGAGTCTGGACAATCTCCTTTCCCGCAAGCGACACAGGACGGACGAGTACCTGCAAAGCGAAGGAATGGTACGACGCTTGTCCAGCTCCGACGACCACGCTCGCATATCGATTCGTCTGGAGAAAAAACTATAATTTTTGGAAAAAGGTGGCCGTTTGTTAGCGAAACGATTTGAAGCTATAAATGTTGCGGTAATTATAGTAACCGTTGTAATAGCAGTAATTATCGGTGGAAAATTGCCACATCTGATCAAGCAGTGGCGCGGACCATTCACCGCCGGCGACTTCACGACGCATATTGTTCAGCAACCGCATAAGCTCACTCTGTATGGAACAACCACGTGCGAGCACTGCGCGTCCGCGCGTGCATATCTCGTTTCCGCAGGCGTGCCGTTCAACGATATGTTGATCGATCAATCTGCGACTGCGAAAGATCAATTCAGAAAGCTTGGGAAAAACGCGGTTCCCATTTTGGTGTCGGAAGACCGATTTGTTCTAGGTTTTAACGTAAAGCACTATCAAGAATTCTTGAATTGCTAAAAAAGTGACGGGAATAGGTATGAAAAGAATGTTGACGCTGTTTGTCGTTGCGGCCGTGTTGCCGAGCATTGTATCTGCACAGGTGCGTGAAAGACCCAGGAAGGAGTGCTTTCGTACTTGCCTGAGTGTCGATCCTACTCCTCACAAAGGACGCTATGAAGAAAAACTGGCCGCGATTCGAGAAAGCAAGAAGCGGGAAACCGATGTTCGAAAGTTGGAGCAATTGAATGAGGCTGAGCAGCACCTGACCGAAAAGCATCTCGATTCGGTCGACAACATGTGTCACAAGATTTGCGACCAGAATCCGGAGGAATAGCATTGCCGACTGGCTGCAGAGCAACAGCTTGAAGGGCGGCTCGGAGGACGATCACATCTGCTGGAACAGATGCCCGTGGTTGCGGCTCACTTCCAGCTCGCCGGGGAAGTTGCGCAGCCGGACCATCTGCCGCCCGCGCAGGTCGCGGAACACCTCGGCGATCGCATCGACCCGCACCAGGGTCGAGCGGTGGATGCGCCAGAATTCGTCCGGGTCCAGCTCGTCCGCCAGTTCCTTGAGCGTCTTGCGGATCAGGAGCTGGGCGGTGGCGGTCTGCACGCAGGTGTACTTGTCTTCAGCCTGGAAGAACAGGATCTCGCGCGTACTCACCATGCGCAGGCTGCCGCCCACCTGGGCCTGGATCCAGCGCAGGTAGTTCGGTTTTGCCGGCCCGCCCTGCTTGAGCAGGGTGCCCAGCTCGGCCAGCTGGGCGCTGATGTCCTGCGGCGCGCGGGTCAGCCGCGTGCGCAGCCGTTCGCAGGTGGTCTGCAGGCGTGCCGGCGTCACCGGCTTGAGCAGGTAATCGATCGCGCCCTGCTCGAAGGCGTCCAGCGCGTACTGGTCGTAAGCGGTGGCAAAGACGATGTGGCAGCGGCCGTTGAGCTGGCGCGCCGCCTCGATGCCGCCCATGCCGGGCATGCGGATGTCGAGGAAGGCGATGTCGGGCTGGTGCTGCTGCGCCAGCGCCAGGGCGTCGGCGCCATTGGCGGCTTCGGCCACGATGCGCAGCTCGGGCCAGGCTTCCCTCAGGCGCATGCGCAGCTGTTCGCGCAGCGGCGCTTCGTCGTCGGCGATCAAGGCAGTCGGGGCGCTCTGGCTCATCAGTCGAACTCCGTCATCCGGTAGGGCAGGCGGATCGAGGCGCAGGCGCCGCCGCCCGGGGGCATCTCGATCACCAGCTCGGCATCCTTCCCGTAGAGCAGGGACAGGCGCTCGCGGATGTTGGCCAGGCCCACGCCCTCGTCGGCATGCAGGTTGATGCCAACGCCATCGTCGCACACGTCGACATGCAGCGTCGCGCCTTCCACGTGGGCGCGCACCAGCACCGTGCCGCCCGCCACCTTGGGCTCCAGGCCGTGCTTGATCGCGTTCTCGATGAGCGTCTGCAGCATCATCGGCGGGAAGGGCGCGCTGCCGAGGAAGTCCGGCACCTCGAAGCGTACGGCCAGGCGTTCCTTCATACGCGCCTGCATGATCGCCAGGTAGGCACGCGACAGCTCGACCTGCTTGCCGAGCGTGCCGCCGCCACTGGCGCGCATCTGCGGCAGCGACGAGCGCAGGTATTCGATCAGGTGCGCGTGCACGCGCGCCGCTTCCTTCGGGTCGGTCTCGATCAGCTGGCCGATCAGCGCCAGCGTATTGAACAGGAAGTGCGGCTCGACCTGGGCCTGCAGCGTGGCCATCCGCGCTTCCATCAGGCGCCGTTCCAGCGTGGCGACGTTGGCCTTGTCGGAGGCTTCCTTGGCCTGCAGTTCGGCGCGTCGCTTGCCGCCGGCCAGCACCTTGACCCCGAACGAGATCAGGATGAACCAGATCGCCGGATCGGTGAGCTGGAACGAGATGCCGAACACGAACACCAGGAACCAGGTCACGTACAGCTGACGCCACTCGACCATGGCCAGCCAGTCGAAGAAGGCCCACCACAGGGCGCTCGCTTCGCTGACGGCATCGCGCACGAAGTCGAGTGCGCGGTTGATCGGGGCGGCAGCCATGGCTTACTCCACGATCTGTTGCGGGCGGCGGCCGAACAGGGCGCCGGCGACGAACTTGAGCAACAGCAGGCCGACGAACAGCGCGAGCACGACCGGCACGATGGTCAAGAGGCAGGCCAGCACGATCGCAATGCCCAGCAGGGAAGGCCAGCGCAGGGCGGCCAGGGTGCGGGCGCCGGTGCGCACGGCGCGGTGGCATTTGCGGCCGATGACTTCCATGTCGGCGATGAACGATTGAAAGCGCGCCTGGCGCGGGCTGGTGGATTTCATCTGTTGCGTCCTTCAGTTGAGTTGGTAGCGCTACTCTAGGACGTGCATACCGGCCGCACCATCGTCATCCGACGAAGTGTCGAAAAAACGGGTCTGGCGGTACTGGGAGCGGATGAACGGGGCGTCAATACGCGCGGCAGCGGCACTCAGCGGCCGCCGCGCTCGTCCCAGTAGCGCCGCAGCAGGCCGTAGTTGATGGTGTCGGCCATTTCGCCATGCACGAACCAGCGCTCGGGCATATAGCCTTCCTTGCGAAAGCCCATCCGCTCCAGCACGGCGCTTGATGCGGCGTTGCGCGGGTCGATGTCGGCCTCCACACGGTTCAGGCGCAGCTCGTGGAAGCCGTAGTCCAGCGCCGCGCCGAGCGCCTCGACGGCGTAGCCCTTGCCCCAGTGCGCGCTGGCGAGCGCGTAGCCGAGTTCGCAGCGGCGGTTCTTGGGGAACATGTGATGCAGGTTGACCGTACCGATCAGGCCACCCGTTGCCGCCAGTTCGATGCCGAAGCGTACCTCGGACTGCTCGCGGTAGCACGCGAGGGCACTGGCGATGGCCTCCTCGGCACAGGCGATCGAGGTCCACGGCTCGGCACTCCAGTAGCGCACCACTGCCGGGTCCGAGAAGACGGCGTAGAGGTCGGCCGCGTCGCCTGGAGCGAGCGGGCGCAGGGTGAGGCGGTTGGTGGTGAGGATGGGCGTGGCGAAATTCGACACGGGGGTGGACACTGGACTGGACATGGTAAAACCTGAATTTGTGGCAGAAATGATAACACTTCCCTGCCGCCGCGTCCTATCTATCAGAAGTGACAGCTTGCAAAGGGATGGCCTGTGACGCTAGCGCCCGTACCACCAGCTCGCCGACCAGCCGCTCCGCGTCCTCGAAGTCTGCGCCGGTCAGCTCGGGCCGGCCCAGCACCAGCGCCATCTGCGGCGCGAAGTCGGCGTACGACTGCGTCATTGCCCACAAGGCGAACAGCAGGTGGGTGGCATTCACCCGGGCGATGCGTCCGTCCGCCATCCAGCGCTCGAACACCTCGATATCGCGGCGCAGCAGCGGGACCACGCGCGCGCGGATTTGCTCGCCGTAGAACTTGGCGCCGCCGATGACTTCCATGGCATACACGCGCGACGCCCACGGCTGCTCGCGCGAGAAGCGCAGCTTGGCGGCGACATAGGCGCGCAGCACGTCGGCAGGCGGCCCGTCGGCGTTCGCCAGGTGCGCCATGCGTTCGAGCCAGTCGTCGAGCACATCGTCGAGCACGCGCTGGTAGAGGCTGGGCTTGGTCGGGAAGTAGTACAGCAGGTTCTGCTTCGAGATGCCGGCCCGCCCGGCGACGGCGGCGATGGTCGTGCCTTCGAAGCCGCATTCGGCGAACAGGCGGGTGGCGGCCAGCAGGATCGCGGCTTCGACCTTGTCGCGCCTCCTGGCGCTGCAGGTAGCGTGGATGTCCATGGTGTCCTCAGCGGTGCTGGCGCAGGAAGGCGAGCAGTTGCGGGTTGGCCGCATAGGCGGCATTGAAGCGGAACCAGATCCGGCCCGGTGTGCGCTGCGTGAAGAATTCGCCGGGCGCGAGCAGGATCCCGGCTTTCAAGGCTGCGTCGGCAATGCTGCGGCCGTTGCGCGTTGCCGTCGGCGCATCCAGCCAGCCGGCGCTGACGAACATGCCGCCGCGCGGACGGGCCAGCGGACGCATCCCGAGGCCCTGCAGGGCCTCGAGCGTGCGCTCGCGCGCATCGCCCAGCTGGCCGGTCAGGCGCTCGACCATGCGCCGGTAGCCACGCGTGCTGGTGGCATCCAGCACGGCCCGCTCGTTGATCTCGGACGTCGTCAGTCCCGTCAGCATCTTCACGCGCAGCAGTTCCGGCGCCAGCGAGCGCGAGGCGCACAGCGAGCCGACGCGCAGCACCGGGGACAGCGTCTTGGAAAAGCTGCCGACCCGGATCACGCGGCGCAGCCCGTCCATCGCGGCGAGCGAGGCCTCGCCGGGGGCGGCCAGCTCGCGGTAGATGTCGTCTTCCACCAGCCAGAAGTCGAACTGCTCGGCCAGCGCGAGCAGCCGGTGCGCCTGGGCCGGCGACAGCGAGGTGCCGAGGGGATTCTGCAGCACCGTGTTGACGAACATGAGCTTGGGGTGCAGCTGCGCGGCCTGGCGCGCCAGTTCTTCCATGTCCAGGCCGGCTTCGCTGCGCGCAATGCCCACCGGGACGCAGCCGTGGTGGCGCACCAGCGCCAGCAGGTTGCTGTAACCCGGATCTTCCACCAGCACCACGTCCCCGGGACGGGTCAGCGTGCGCAGCACCAGGTCGAAGGCATGGGTGGCGCCGTTGGTCAGCAGGACTTGGTCGGGCTCGACGGGGAACAGCTCGCCGGACAGGCTCGTGGCCAGGTGCTGGCGCAGCGCGGGAAAGCCGAGCGGGTGGCCGTAGCCGCGCAGGCGGCCGGCCGGGATTTTCATGGCATGGCGCACCGCATCGAGGATGGTGTTCTCGCCATACCATTCGGGCGGCAGCCAGCCGGCGCCGACGGGCAGGGCCTCGGCCTGGCCGGAGTACAGGTCCGGCGCCAGCGCGTCGATCTCGGATTGCAGGCTGGGCGCAGAAGGCGCGGTGGGTGCCTGCGGCAGGCTGCGCGTAACGAAAAAACCGGAACCGCGGCGTGAGGAGAGCAGTCCCGACTGGTGCAGCCGCTCATAGGCTTCGACCACCGTGAATGTGCTGACGCCATTGCACTTTGCGAATTGTCTAACCGAGGGCATTTTCGTGCCGGCACCGAGCTGACGCTCGTTTACCATCGCCGAGATGGCCGCCACGATCTGGTCGACCAGGCTGCCGCGCTTGCCCCTGTCGATCGCGAGCACTGGCCACACCGGATCACTTGTTTCGCAAGGAAATTCGTCTGTCAAAACAGCTTCATCCATCGTGCCGCTCCACGCTACCGGTTGCAACTGTACAGGTTAAGCTGACTGTACGGTTGGGTTGTTTTGCCGTCGGTGTATCTGTGCCGGTGTTGCCTTGCTGACTATTATTGATCAATATTTTGCCAATTGGTAAAAATTTCGCCAACATGGCGGGGAGAGACGCATGAACGAGTCCAGGCCCAAGTCGATGTCGTCGTTTTGGATGCCCTTCACCAATAACCGCGACTTCAAGGCCAGTCCACGGCTTCTGGTATCAAGCGAAGGGATGTATTACAAGGATGTGGACG
This sequence comes from Massilia consociata, assembly GCF_042432755.1. NCBI lineage: Bacteria > Pseudomonadati > Pseudomonadota > Betaproteobacteria > Burkholderiales > Oxalobacteraceae > Massilia > Massilia consociata. Next base: position 119,090 of record NZ_JBHLWP010000006.1, on the reverse strand, counting down.
GCAACAGCGTGCTCGATGGCACCGCCGGCCTCTGGTGCGTGCCCTGCGGCCACGCCCAGCCGAAGATCACGGCGGCCGTGAGCCGGATGGTCGGCCAGCTCGACTTCGCGCCCACCTTCCAGATGGGCCACCCGGCCGCCTTCGACCTGGCCGAGCAGCTGATGGACTACACCGGCCACAAGTTCGGCCACGTGTTCTACACGAATTCCGGTTCGGAGGCGGTGGATACCGCGCTCAAGATCGCGCTGGCCTACCACCGTGCGCGCGGCGAGGGCGGGCGTACGCGCCTGATCGGCCGCGAGCGCGGCTACCACGGCGTCGGTTTCGGCGGCCTGTCGGTGGGCGGCATCGGCAACAACCGCAAGAGCTTCGGCCCGCTGTTGCCGGGCGTGGACCACCTGCCGCACACGCACAACCTGCTCAAGAACGCCTTTTCGCGCGGCGAGCCGGACTTCGGTGTCGAACTGGCGGACGAGCTGGAGCGCCTGGTGACGCTGCACGACGCCTCGACCATCGCCGCCGTGATCGTCGAGCCGGTGTCCGGTTCCACCGGCGTGCTGGTGCCGCCGAAGGGCTACCTCAAGCGCCTGCGCGAGATCTGCGACAAGCACGGCATCCTCCTGATCTTCGACGAAGTGATCACCGGTTTCGGCCGCCTGACCACCCCCTTCGCGAGCGACTATTTCGGTGTCGAGCCGGACATGATGACGACCGCCAAGGGCCTGACCAACGGCGTGGTGCCGATGGGCGCCGTGTTCTCGAAAGCCTTCATCCACGATGCCTTCATGGATGCGCCGGCCGGCATCGAGCTGTTCCACGGCTACACCTATTCGGGCCACCCGCTGGCCTGCGCGGCCGGTCTCGCCACGCTCGAGGTGTTCCGCGAGCAGGGCATCGTCGAGCATGCCAGGGAACTGCAGCCCTACTTCGAGGACGCACTGCACTCGCTGCGCGGCCTGCCGCACGTGATCGACCTGCGCTCGATCGGCCTGGTGGCCGGGATCGAGCTCGAATCCATTCCCGGCAAGCCGGGCGCGCGTGCCTACAGCGCCTTCAAGAAGGCGTTCGCGGACGGCATCCTGATCCGCGTGACGGGCGACATCATCGCGCTGTCGCCGCCGCTCATCCTGACCAAGCAGCATATCGACGAGCTGTTCGGCAAGCTTGCCAACGTACTGAAAAACCTGGACTGACCATGACCCTGATTTCCCATTTCATCAACGGCCAGCCGGCGCACGCGGAAGGCGCGCGCCAGGCCGACGTTTTCAATCCGGCGCGCGGCGAGCCTTGCGCCAGGGTGGTGCTGGCCGAGCCGCGCGACGTGGACGCCGCCGTCGCCGTGGCCGCAGCCGCGTTCCCGGCCTGGGCCGCCACGCCGCCGCTGGCGCGTGCCCGCATCCTGTTCAAGTACCTGCAGCTGTGCCAGCAGCACACCGACGAATTCGCCGCGATGGTCACCCGCGAGCACGGCAAGACCTTCGCGGATGCGCAGGGCGAAGTCGCGCGCGGCATCGAGGTGGTGGAGTTCGCGGTCGGCATCCCGCAGATGCTCAAGGGCGAGTTCACCGACCAGATCGCCCGCGGCATCGATGCCTGGTCGATGCGCCAGCCGCTCGGCGTGGTGGCCGGCATCACCCCCTTCAATTTTCCCGTGATGGTGCCGATGTGGATGTTCCCGGTTGCGATCGCGTGCGGGAACACCTTCGTACTGAAACCTTCGGAGCGCGACCCGTCGCCTTCGCTGCTGCACGCGCGCTTGCTGAAGGAGGCGGGGCTGCCCGACGGCGTGTTCAACGTGGTACAGGGCGACAAGGTGGCGGTGGATGCGCTGCTCGACCACCCGGACATCCAGGCCATCAGCTTCGTCGGCTCGACGCCGATCGCCGAGTACATCTACTCCCGCGCGTGCGCCAATGGCAAGCGCGTGCAGGCGCTGGGCGGCGCCAAGAACCACATGGTCGTCATGCCCGACGCGGACATGGAGATGGCGGTCGATGCGCTGGTCGGCGCCGCCTACGGCTCGGCCGGCGAACGCTGCATGGCGATCTCGGTGGCGGTGGCCATCGGCGATGCGGGCGACCAGCTCGTTGCCGCACTGGCCGAGCGTACCGCGAAGCTGAAGATCGACGACGGCATGGCCGAAGGCGCGGAGATGGGGCCGGTGGTGACCGCTGCCGCCAAGGAGCGCATCGAGCGGCTGATCGGGCAGGGCGTGGAGCAGGGCGCCACGCTTGTGGTCGACGGCCGCGGCTACCGGGTGGACGGTTGCCCGAACGGCTTCTTTGTCGGCGGCACGCTGTTCGACCATGTCACGCCCGACATGACGATCTACCAGGAAGAGATCTTCGGCCCGGTGCTGTGCGTGGTGCGCCTGCCGGATGTGGGACGCGCGGTGGAACTCATCAACGCCAACGAATACGGCAACGGCGTCGCCATCTTCACGCGCGACGGCGGGGTGGCGCGCGAGTTCGTGCGCCAGATCGAGGTCGGCATGGTGGGCGTGAACGTGCCGCTGCCGGTGCCGATGGCCTTCAACAGCTTCGGCGGCTGGAAGCGCAGCCTGTTCGGCGACCACCACGCCTACGGGCCCGAAGGTGTGCGTTTCTATACCCGCCACAAGGCGGTGATGGAGCGCTGGCCCAACACTGCCAGCAGCGGGCCCCAGTTCGCCTTCCCGCAGATGAAGTAGGGGTAGAAGCAGGGGCGGGGCATTGCGTCGCACCCGGCCGCAGCATGTCGTCGATTCATACGCAGTTCGTCCAACGATAAGGGATGCACATGATCGAATCACTCCAGCACCTGCCGCCAGCGGCAGGGTCGAACGGCGAGCTCGCCTCGCAATTCACCGACCTGGCGCCGCCGCTCACCGCGCGCCAGGCCGCCGTCGAGGCGGCGCGCTGCCTGTACTGCTACGACGCTCCCTGCATGAATGCCTGCCCGACCGGTATCGACGTGGCGAGCTTCATCCGCAACATCCACGATGGGAACATCGATGGCGCCGCCCACGGCATCCTGAAGGCCAACATCTTCGGCGGCAGCTGCGCCCGCGTGTGTCCTACCGAGATCCTGTGCGAGCAATCCTGCGTGCGCAACAACCCGGCCGAGCGCGAACCGGTGCGCATCGGCCTGCTGCAGCGCTACGCGATCGACAACGCCCGCTTCGCCGGGCACCCCTTCCAGCGTGCCCCTTCCACCGGCAAGGTCATCGCCGTGGTCGGCGCAGGCCCTGCCGGCCTGTCCTGCGCGCACCGCCTGGCCATGCTGGGCAACGACGTGGTCGTGTACGAAGCGCGCCCGAAGGCGGGCGGCCTGAACGAATACGGCATCGCCCGATACAAGCTGCCGGGCGACTTTGCAAAGCAGGAAGTGGATTTCCTGATGTCGGTCGGCGGCATCCACATCGAGTACGGCCGCAAGCTGGGCGAGAACCTCAGCCTGGCCGAGCTGCATACCCGCTATGACGCCGTTTTTCTCGGCATCGGTTTGCAGGCCAGCCGCGCCCTCGGCCTGACTGGCGAAGATGCGCCGGGCTTGATGCCTGCCGTCGACTACATCGCCGCGCTGCGCCAGGCCGGCGACCTGTCCGTGCTTCCGGTACCGCGCCGCGCCGTCGTCATCGGCGCCGGCAACACGGCGATCGACATGGCGGTGCAGATCAAGCGCCTCGGCGCCGAGGACGTGACCCTGGTGTACCGCCGCGGCCTGGAGTCGATGAGCGCAACCAGTCACGAGATCGAGATCGCCAAGGCGAACTTCGTGCGCATCCGCACCTGGGCCGCGCCGCTCGAGGTACTGCTGGACGAGCAAGGGCGCGTGGCCGGCATGCGCTTCGAGCAGACCCGCATGGAAGAGGGGCGGCTGGTGCGCACGGGCGGCTTCATCGAGATTGCGGCCGACGCCGTGTTCAAGGCCATCGGCCAGAGCATGGACGATGCCGGTTTCAATGAACCGCTGGCACGCGAGCTCATTGGCCAGCAGCGGCGTGAAGGCGACCGCATCCGGATCGACAGTCGCTTCCGCACCGCGCTGCCGGGCATCTATGCGGGCGGCGACTGCGTCGCGCCGGGACAGGACCTGACGGTCCAGGCAGTCCAGCACGGCAAGCTGGCGGCACTGAGCATCCACGAAGACATCCAAGCCAAGATGGAGGCAGCATGGCCGACCTGAGCATCGACTTCTGCGGTATCAAGTCCCCGAACCCGTTCTGGCTGGCCTCCGCGCCGCCGACCGACAAGGCCTACAACGTCGTGCGCGCTTTTGAAGCAGGGTGGGGCGGCGTGGTGTGGAAGACCCTGGGCGAAGACCCGCCGGCGGTCAACGTCTCGTCGCGCTACTCGGCCCATTACGGCAAGAACCGCGAGGTCATCGGCTTCAACAACATCGAGCTGATCACCGACCGCAGCCTGGAAATCAATCTGCGCGAGATCACGCAAGTGAAGAAGGACTGGCCGGACCGCGCCATGATCGTCTCGCTGATGCTGCCGTGCGAGGAAGCGCCGTGGGCCGCGATCCTGCCGCTGGTCGAGGCGACCGGCGCCGACGGCATCGAGCTGAACTTCGGCTGCCCCCACGGCATGCCCGAGCGCGGCATGGGCGCGGCGGTGGGCCAGGTGCCCGAATACGTCCAGATGGTGACGGCCTGGTGCAAGAAGCACACGCGCCTGCCGGTGATCGTCAAGCTCACGCCGAACATCACCGACGTGCGCGCTCCGGCCCGTGCGGCGCTGGCCGGCGGGGCGGATGCGGTATCGCTCATCAACACGGTCAACTCGATCACCCACCTCGACCTCGACCGTATGGTGGCTTACCCGGTCGTGGGCGGCGCCAGCACCCATGGTGGCTACTGCGGCTCGGCGGTCAAGCCGATCGCCCTGAACATGGTGGCGGAAATCGCGCGCGACTCGGCTACCTGCGGCCTGCCGATTTCCGGCATCGGCGGCATCGGCAACTGGCGCGACGCGGCCGAGTTCATTGCCCTCGGCGCCGGCTCGGTACAGGTGTGCACGGCGGCGATGCTGCATGGCTTTCGTATCGTCGAAGAGATGAAGGACGGCCTGTCGCGCTGGATGGACAGCAAGGGCTACGAGAACATCGCGGCGTTCTCGCGCAAGGCCGTGCAGAACACCACCGACTGGAAGTACCTGGACATGAATTACCAGGTCATCGCCCGGATCGACCAGGACAAGTGCATCAAGTGCGGCAAGTGCTACGTGGCCTGCGAGGATACCTCGCACCAGGCCATCGCGCGCGCGGTGGACGATGCGGGCAATCGCCGCTACGAGGTCATCAACGCCGAATGCGTGGGCTGCAACCTGTGCGAGATCACCTGTCCGGTCGAGGCCTGCATCACGATGGTGCCGCAGGACAGCGGCAAGCCTTACATGAACTGGACGCAGGATCCGCGTAATCCTCGAGCGGAGCCCGCTGTCGTGTGAATTGCCGGTTACGTAGGGTGGGCGGGAGACCCGCCCACCCTACGAAAAGCATCTGTAATGACGATTGCGCTACACTCGGTCGCACCGATTTGCAACCGACGAGGAGAGTCCGACCGTGACCACGCAACACCATGCGCAACCTGGCGCAAGCCCCGACCTCTGGAACCACGACCTGGCCCCGACGACGCCGGCGCAGCGCACCTGGCGCTGGTACCACTTCGCCGCCCTGTGGGTCGGCATGGTGATCAGCATTCCCGCCTACATGCTGTCGTCCAGCCTGATCGAAAGCGGGATGTCGGCCTGGCAGGCGGTGGCCACGGTATTCCTGGCAAACGTGATCGTGCTGGTGCCGATGCTCCTGGTCGGCCACGCCGGCACCAAGTACGGCATTCCCTACGCGGTGCTGGCGCGCGCCTCCTTCGGCACCCGTGGCGCGCGGCTGCCCGCGCTGATGCGCGCGGTCGTGGCCTGCGGCTGGTACGGCATCCAGACCTGGTTCGGCGGCAGCATGATCTATACGCTGCTCGGCGTCCTGATGGGCGCCCCGCTCGGCGGAGAAAATCTGCCGGGCCTGGGCATCAACCTCGGCCAGCTGGCCTGCTTCCTGGGCTTCTGGGCGATCCAGATGTACTTCATCGTGCACGGCATGGAATCGATCAGGAAGCTCGAAACGTACACTGCGCCGCTGAAGATCGCGATCTGCTTCCTGCTGCTGTGGTGGGTGTACGACAAGGTGGGCGGCTTCGGCCCGCTGCTCGAACAGCCCTCGCAGTTCGTGGAAGGCGGACCGAAGGCCGGCCTGTTCTGGAGCGTGTTCTGGCCGTCCTTGACGGCGATGATCGGCTACTGGGCCACGCTGGCGCTGAACATCCCCGACTTCACCCGCTTTGCGAAAACCCAGCGCGACCAGGTGGTGGGCCAGACCCTCGGCCTGCCGCTGCCGATGGGCCTGCTCGCGGCGCTGGCCGTCACCGTCACGTCGGCCACCATCGTCCTGTACGGCAAGGCACTGTGGGACCCGGTCGACGTGGCCAGCCGGATGACCGGCGTGGCGGTGCTGGTCGCCCTGCTGATCCTGATGATCGACACCGCCAGCGTCAACCTGGCGGCCAACCTGGTCGGCCCGGCCTACGATTTCTCGGCGCTGTCGCCGAAGCGCATCTCGTACCGCACCGGCGGCTACATCACCGCCGGCATCGCGCTGGCCATGATGCCCTGGAAGATACTCGAGACGACCCAGAACTACATCTTCATCTGGCTGACCGGCTACTCGGCCCTGCTCGGGCCGATCGCCGGGATCATGATCGTCGACTACTACCTGCTGCGCAACACCAGGCTCGACGTCGCCCAGTTGTACCACGAGGGCGGACCCTATTCGTACAAGGGCGGCTGGAACATCGCCGCCCTTGTGGCCTTCGCTGCCGGGGTGCTGCCCAACCTGCCGGGCTTCCTGAACGCGGCGCTGCCGGAAGCGTTCCCGGACGTGGGCGAGGTTTTCAAGACCATCTATACCTATGCCTGGTTCGTGGGCGTGGTGATCGCGGCCATCGTGTACGGGGTGATGATGAAAGGCCGCACGGCGCCGGCCCAGCGCGTGGCAGGCAACGGGGCGGGCGGCGCAGCGAACAACTATCCAACCTGAAGGGAGTGTCCATGACGACGATGATACGTGGCGGTACCGTGGTGAACGCCGACCGGGCGTTTCGCGCCGATGTCCTGTGTTTCGGCGACAAAGTGGTGGCGGTCGGGGAGAACCTGGATGCGCCTGCCAACGCCACGATCATCGATGCGCACGGCCAGTACGTGATGCCGGGCGGGATCGACACCCACACCCACATGCAGCTGCCCTTCATGGGCACCGTGACGATGGACGACTTCTACACCGGCACCGCGGCGGGCCTGGCGGGCGGCACGACCACCATCATGGATTTCGTCATTCCCGACCCGAAGCAGTCGCTGCTCGACGCCTTCCACACCTGGCGCGGCTGGGCGCGCAAGGCCGCCGGCGACTACACCTTCCACGTGGCGGTAACCTGGTGGGACCCATCGGTGCACGAAGAGATGGGCGTGCTGGTGCGCGAGCATGGCGTGAACAGCTTCAAGCACTTCATGGCCTACAAGAACGCGATCATGGCGGACGACGAGACCCTGGTAAGAAGCTTCCGCCGCGCGCTCGAACTGGGCGCCATCCCGACGGTGCACGCCGAGAACGGCGAGCTGGTGTACCAACTGCAGCAGGAACTGCTCAAGAAGGGCATCCGCGGCGCCGAAGCCCACCCGCTGTCCCGGCCGCCGGAAGTCGAGGCGGAAGCGGCCAACCGGGCGATTGCGATCGCCAACGTGCTGGGCACGCCGGTCTACATCGTGCACGTGTCCTGCGCCGAATCGCTGGAGGCGATCCAGCGCGCCCGCGCCAGGGGACAGCGCGTGTACGGCGAAGCCCTGGCCGGCCACCTCGTCATCGACGACAGCGTCTACCGCCACCCCGACCCGGACTTCGCGCGCGGCCACGTCATGAGCCCGCCGTTCCGGAGCAGCCACCACCAGCAGGCCTTGTGGCAGGGCCTGCAGGGCGGAAACCTGCATACTACGGCGACCGATCACTGCACCTTCTGCGCCGAGCAGAAGGCGGCCGGCAAGGACGATTTCACGAAGATCCCCAACGGCTGCGGCGGCGTCGAGGAACGCATGGCCGTGGTGTGGGATGCCGGCGTGAACACGGGGCTCCTTACGCCCTCCGAGTTCGTGCGCGTCACGTCCACCAATGCGGCGCAGATCTTCAACATGTATCCGCGCAAGGGCGTGGTCGCCGTCGGCGCGGATGCCGACATCGTCGTGTGGGACCCGGCGGGCACCCGCACGATCTCGGCTGCAACCCAGCATTCGAAGGGCGGCTTCAACGTGTTCGAAGGCCGCACGGTGCGTGGCGTCCCGACCCATACGGTCGCCGCCGGCAAGCTCGTGTTCGAACGGGGCGAGCTGCGCGCGGAAAGCGGCGCCGGCCGCTACATCGAACGCCCGGCCTTCACCGCCACCGTCGCCTGACCCGATTTCTCAAAGGGGGAGCCGCAATGAACGCACCGCACAAGGATGGGCTGCACATGGACAAGCTGTACAAGGGTGAGCTTTACGTCAATGGCGATCGCCTGTGGAAGTCGCTCATGGACCTGGCCGCGATCGGCGCCACCGAGAAGGGCGGCGTCAAGCGCCTGGCCCTGACGGACCTCGACCGGCAGGGCCGCGACCTGGTGGTGCGGTGGGCGCGCGATGCCGGCATGTCGGTCACGGTCGACCAGATCGGGAACGTCTTCATGCGCCGCGAAGGGCGCGATCCGCTGCTCCCGCCGATCGTCACCGGCAGCCACGTGGACACCCAGCCCACCGGCGGAAAGTTCGACGGCAACTACGGCGTGCTGGCCGGGCTGGAAGTGGTGCGCACCCTGAACGACCTGGGCATCCAGACCGAGGCGCCGATCGAGGTCGCGTTCTGGACCAACGAAGAAGGGTCGCGCTTCGTGCCGGTGATGATGGGCTCGGGCGTGTTCTGCGGCGCCTTCAGCCTGGAAACCGCCTACGCCGCCTGCGACACGGAGGGAAAAAGCGTGCGCGAGGAGCTGGAGCGGATCGGCTACCTCGGCACGCAGGTGCCGGGCCGGCATCCGATCGGGGCGTACTTCGAGACGCACATCGAGCAGGGCCCGGTGCTGGAAGACGCCGGCAAGGTGATCGGCGTGGTGCCGGCCGTGATGGGTCTGTCGTGGTACGACTGCGTCGTCACCGGCATGGAAGCGCATGCCGGGCCGACGCCGATGGGGCTGCGCCGCGACGCGCTGCAGGTGGCCACGACCATCATGCAGGAGGTCGTGGACATCGCGAACCGCTACCCGCCCTACGGACGCGGGACGGTCGGCATGGTACAGGTGTTCCCGAACAGCCGCAACGTCATTCCGGGCCAGGTCAAGTTCAGCATCGACCTGCGCAACGTGAGCGACGAGCTGTTGAACACGATGCACGAGGAGATGCTGGCTTTCGTGGCGGCCGCGCGCAAGGCAAGCGGCCTGGCAATCGAGGTCGAACGCGTGTCCTATTACCCGCCATGCCCGTTCCATCCAGATTGCGTGAACGCCGTGCGCGCCGCCACCGAGAAACTGGGCTATTCGTCGATGGACGTGGTCTCCGGCGCCGGCCACGACGCCATCTACGCGGCGCGCGTGGCGCCGGCGGGGATGATCTTCGTGCCCTGCAAGGACGGCATCAGCCACAACGAGATCGAGGATGCGCAGCCGGCCCACCTCGAGGCAGGTTGCAACGTGCTGCTGCACGCGATGCTCGAACGCGCCGGGGTTGCTGTCTGAGCTGCGTGTGCCGGCATGCGTGCACCGGCATCCGCGTACTTGAACAGTCGAGCGTGGCGACGTCATCCGTATTTTATTGGCATTATTCCCGGGTGATCTCGGGAGGAGCGGCATGGAGTGGATGGAGCGGAGCTGGCTGACAATACAGGATGAATTTTCGGACCTGGGCAATGTGGAGGACATCACCCGCATTGTCGTGCGCCTGCTGGTGGCGGTGGTGCTGGGCGGGATGCTCGGCTACGAGCGCGAGTCGGTCGGCGCCTCGGCCGGTTTGCGCACCCATATGCTGGTGTCGCTCGGCTCTGCGATGTTCGTGCTGATCCCCTTGCAGGCGGGGATGGAAATCGGCGACATTTCACGCGTCCTGCAAGGCGTCACGGCCGGTATCGGCTTCATCGGCGCCGGCGCCATCCTCAAGCACTCGAACAAGAACGATATCAGGGGCGTCACCACGGCCGCCAGCGTGTGGCTGACCGCCGCCGTCGGCATTGCCGCGGGCATGGGGCGGGAAGCCACGGCGGTACTGAGCGCACTGTTCGCGCTCGTGATCCTGTCGATCCTGCGGGCTACGCCGAAGAACTGAGGGGGAGGCGACCGGGAGGCGGGCTCGCCTAGAAGCGGCGCAGGAAGTCGAGCAGCACCTCGCCCGCGACCTCGGCGTCGTCCGCCGTCATGGTCTCCAGCGGATTGTGGCTGATGCCGCCGTTGCCGCAGCGCGTGAACAGCATCGCCACCTCGGTGACCTGCGCCATCTCCATGGCATCGTGCCCGGCGCCGGACAGCAGGTCGAAGCGCGGCAGGCCGGCGCGTTCGATGGCCGTACCCAGCCGCTCCATCAGCCGCGGCGAGCAGGGCGCCGCGTCGGCTTGCACCAGTTTCCAGAGTTTCTCGTCGATGCCGCGCCGTGCGCAGATGGCGCTAATGCCTGTCAGGATGTCGTCCACCGCGGCCAGGCGTTCTTCGTCAGTGGCGGCGCGAATGTCGAGCGACAGGCGGCAGGCGCCGGGCACCACGTTGACCGAGCCGCCCGGCACCTCGAGCTGACCGACGGTGCCGACCAGCGAGCCGCGCCCACTGCAACGCCGCTCAACCAGCAGCACGATCTCGGCGGCCGCCACGGCGGCATCGCGGCGCATGCCCATCGGCGTGGTGCCGGCGTGGCTGGCCACGCCTAGCAGCTCGACCAGGTAGCGCGAGCTGCCGGCGATCGCCGTCACCACGCCCACCGGCAGGCCATGCTCCAGCAGCACCGGTCCCTGCTCGATATGGACTTCGATAAAGCCGAGCAGCGATGCAGGATCGCGCGCGATGGATGCAATCGCGGCCGCGTCGTGCCCGGCCGCGGCCAGCGCTTCGCGCATCGTGACGCCGTCGCCGTCCTGCTGGTCCAGCAAGGCCGGATCGAAGCGGCCCGTGATGGCGCTGCTGCCCAGGAAGGTGCTGCGAAAGCGCACGCCTTCCTCTTCCGCGAAGCCGACCACCTCGAGGTGATAGGGCAGGCGCTCGCCGCGCTGGTGCAGGTGGCGCACCAGCGCGATTGGCAGCAGGATGCCGAGCCGGCCATCGTACTTGCCGCCGTTGCGCACGGTGTCATAGTGGGAACCGGTCATCAACACCTTCGCGTCCGGCTGCACGGCGGCGTAGCGCCCGACCACGTTGCCGACCGCGTCGATGTGGACATTCATGCCGGCGTCAATCATCCACTGCGCCAGCTGATCTGCCGTGCGCCGGTGCGCCGCCGTCATGTAGGCGCAGGTGAGGTTCTCTTCGCCGTCGCTGATGGCGGCAAGCAGCTCGGCCCAGTCCATCACCTGCGGGCCGAACCTGAGCTGCACGCCCAGCAGCGCGTTCAGGCGGATTTCGGCGATGCGATGCACCTGGCGCAAGCATTCCGCCATCTCGCCGGCGCGCGCATTCTTCAGCCTGCGCGCAAAGGTCTCGATGATGGCGGCACGCGCCAGGCCGCGCCCGGTCGGTCCCTTCACCGCGAGGATGAACGGGAAACCGAACTTCTCGTTGTACCGTGCGTTCAGGTCGTGCAGCAGTGCGTATTCTTCGGGGCTGCAGCGGTCCAGGCCGGATGCGGCCTGCTCGCCCGTCGATTCCGCCGTCAGTTCCCCCGCGATGGCCGCCTTGCCGGCCAGCTCCGGGTGCGCACGCAGCAGGGACAGCTTCTCGTCTTCCTGCGCCCCCGTCACGACCGCCTGCAAGGCCTGCTTCAGCGCGGCGATGGTAGGAAAGGGCCGCAGCGCGGCCGCACGCTGCGCGATCCAGGGCGAGTGTTCGTAGATGCCGCGCAGGGCCGCCACGAATGCATCGGGCGCGCAGCTGTTCAGGTCTTCCAGAGTGGTCATGGTCGGCATCGCCTTATTGAAGCCATCGATGATAAATCCTGCAAGCTTGCCGAGTTATACGCCTGTCCGCATAAGCGGTATTGCGTTTATTTGGGCATGAGCGCGCGTGCCGCCGCACTGACCTGGTCGCGCAGCCATTTGTGCTCGGACGATTGGTGCACGCGCTGGTGCCACAGCTGGTAGAAGCGCATCGGCGGGAACTTGATCGGCACCGTGAAGCTCTTGAGCGGCAGCGTGCGCTCGTAGAAGCGGATGAACTGACGGCCGGTGGTCAAGACCAGGTCGCTCTGGGTCAGCATGTAGGGGATGACGCCGAAGTAGGGCGACTCCACCGCCACCTTGCGCTGCATCCCCTGGCGGTCGAGCCAGGCGTCGATCACGCCGTGGTAGCCCGGCAGCATCTGCGACGGCGCCACGTGCGGCAGCGACAGGTAATCCTCGACGGTCATGGCATCGGAGGCGGTACGCCGCGCGTACGGGCTGTCGGCGCGCATGGTGCAGATGATCGGGTCTTCGAACAGCTTCGACATGTGCAGGTGCGCCGGCGGTTCGTCCCAGTTGGCGATCACCAGGTCGATCTCGCCGTCGGACAGCATGCGCAGGTAGTCCAGTCCCGGGCCCAGGCTGTGGATCACCACCTTGCTGCCCGGGGAACCGCGGCGCAGGGCGGCCACCACGTTCGGCAGGAACTGGGTGTCGAGGTAGTCGGGGGCCGCGATGTGGAAGGTGCGCGTCGCCTCTTCGGGCACGAAGGGCGACTTCTTCACGAACAGGCCCTCGGCTTCGTCGAGGATGCGCTTGGCCGGCTTGAGCAGGGTCTCGCCGTGCTGGGTCGGCACCATGCCGCGCGCGCCGCGCACCAGCAGCGGGTCGCCGGTCAGCTCGCGCAGCTTGCGCAACGAGGCCGAGATAGAGGGCTGCGGCTGGTTCAGCTTGAGCGCCACGCGCGAGACGTTCTTCTCCACCAGCAGCAGGTAGAGGATGCGGATCAGGTGCAGGTCGAGGTGCTGGGGCAGGCTGGACATTGCTGGGCGTATGGCAGGGCGTATATCAATTCGGTTATGTCGAATATACGCTACTTTTCATGTTGTAGAAATTGAAATCAAGTTATTGTCGAGGAATACCGCAACCAGGGAGCGCCATGGACTTGTTTGGATATCTTGGGCCATATGGCCTCGAATGGCTCAACATGCTCGTGCGCTGGCTGCACATCATCACCGGCATCGCCTGGATCGGCGCTTCCTTCTACTTCGTCTGGCTAGACAACTCCATCCGGCCGCCTGCGCCGGGTTCCGAGCTGGCGAAGAAGGGCGTGGCCGGCGAGCTGTGGGCGGTGCACGGCGGCGGCTTCTACAACCCGCAGAAATACCTGGTGGCGCCCGCCGAGCTGCCGAAGGAACTCCATTGGTTCAAGTGGGAGGCGTATTCGACCTGGATTTCCGGCTTTGCACTGCTGGTCATCGTCTATTACCTGAATGCGCAGGCCATGATGGTCGACCGCAGCGTGGCCGACCTTTCGAGCTGGCAGGCGGTCGGCATCGGTCTGGGCAGCCTGGTGGTCGGCTGGGTCGTCTACGACCTGCTGTGCCGCTCGCCCCTGGGCAAGCACGAACTGGCGCTCGGCCTCGTGGTCTTTGCCTTCCTGGTGGCGAGCAGCTACGTGCTCACCCAGCTGCTGAGCGGGCGCGCCGCCTACCTGCACGTGGGCGCCATGATCGGGACCATGATGGTGGCGAACGTCGCGATGCTGATCATCCCGGGCCAGCGCAAGATGGTGAACGCGATGATGGCGGGGCAAAAGCCCGACCCGGTCCACGGCATCAAGGCCAAGCAGCGCAGCGTCCACAACAACTACTTCACGCTGCCGGTGCTGTTCATCATGATCAGCAACCACTATGCGATGACCTACCGCCACGAGTATTCCTGGGCGGTGCTAGGCGTGATCATGGCGGCGGGTGTGCTGATCCGCCACTTCTTCAACCTGCGCCACAAGGGGCGCGTCGAGTGGCGCTATCCGATTGCCGGTGTGTCCCTGCTGCTGGGTGTCGCGGTCGCGATCGCGCCGAAGGCGCCGGTGCAGGCACAAGCGGCTGCCGGCGCGGCGCAGGGACCGGACGAGGCTGCGCGCTTCGCCCAGGTGCGCACGATCATCGACCAGCGCTGCGTGTCCTGCCATGCGCAGCAGCCGACCCAGCCCGGCTTTGCTACCGCGCCGTCCGGCATCATGCTGCACACGCCGGAACTGCTCAAGCAGAACGCGATGGCCATCTACCAGCAGACGGTGCAGACCAAGGCGATGCCGCTGGCGAACCTCACCAACATGACCGATGCCGAACGGGCGCAGGTGGCGGCCTGGTTCGAAGCCGGTGCGAAGACCGGCAATAACGGAGCAGGGAAAAACTGATGGACAAACAGACACGAGAACGTTTGCTGGCCTGGATCGACGATCATTTCGACGAGGAGGTCGGCTTCCTGCAGCAGGTCATCCGCATCCCGACCGACACCCCGCCCGGGAACAATGCGCCGCACGCCGCGGCGGTGGCCGCGATGCTGGAGCAATACGGCTGGACAGCCGAGCAGCACGCGGTGCCGGAGCAGAGCGTGCGCGACCACGGCATGGAGAGCATCACCAACCTGATCGTGCGCCGTCCCTATGGCGCGGGCGGGCCGACGCTGGCGCTGAACGCGCACGGCGACGTCGTGCCCCCGGGCGAGGGATGGACGAAGCCGCCCTATGGCGCCGAGATCTTTGACGGCGCCATCTACGGCCGCGCCGCCGCGGTGTCGAAGAGCGACTTCGCCACCTACGTGTTCGCCGCGCGCGCGCTGGAGGCGCTGGGCGTGCCGCTCAAGGGAGCGCTCGAATTGCACTTCACCTATGACGAGGAATTCGGCGGCCTGCTCGGCCCCGGCTGGCTGCTCGAGCAGAACCTGACCCGGCCGGACTACGTGATCGCGGCCGGCTTCGGGTACAACATCGTCACGGCGCACAATGCCTGCCTGCAGCTCGAGATCACCGTGCACGGCAAGGCCGGCCACGGCGCCATGCCCGAAACCGCGGTGGACGCGCTGCAGGCCGCCGCGCGCATCCTGAACGCGCTCTACGGACAGTTGCCCGAGCTGAAGAAGATCAAGTCGCGGGTACCGGGAATCGATTCGCCCACGATGCTGGTCGGCCACATCATTGGTGGCACCAACACCAACGTGGTGCCGGGCAAGGTGGTCATGAAGATGGACCGCCGCATGATCCCCGAAGAAGACCCGGTGGCGGTCGAAGCGCAGGTGCGCGCGCTGGTCGAGGGCGCGGTGGCCGGCATGCCGGGCATCCGGCTGGAGATCCGGCGCCTGCTGCTGTCGCAGGCGCTGCGTCCCCTGCCGGGTTCGGACAAGCTGGTGGCGAGCCTGCAGCAGCACGGGCGCGCGGTGTTCGGCGAAGAGATCAGCGCGCAGGGCACGCCGCTGTATGCGGACGCGCGCCTGTACGGCGAACGCGGCATCCCCACGGTGATGTACGGCGCCGGCCCGCGCACGGTGCCGGAATCGAACGCGAAGAAAGCCGACGAGCACCTGGTGCTGGACGACCTGCGCAAGGCCACCAAGGTGGTGGCGCTCACGCTGCTGGACTTCCTCGCGGCCGGGTGAGTGCAAGCCAGACGCCGGTCAGCGCGGCACGATGGCGAATTGCGGACCGGCTCCGTAATCCGGCTTGACGCTGCGCGCCATGAACTGCTGCCATGCCTTCCTGCCGGGCTCTCCCAGCGCATCGGCGGCATAGGCCAGGGCCGGCTGCATGTTCGAGGGATAGCCCGAGTGGCCCGATGAGTACCCTGTCATTTCACCGGTGCGCAGCTTGAGCGCGGCAGCCATCTCGGGGCCGGCGCAGGGCAGGGCGCGCATGTCCGGCTTGATGCTCGCGCGGTAGGCTTCGCCGATGGTGCCGTAGAAGGACGCCGTATCGCTGTCACGCACCAGCATGCTGTACATCGCGCCGTGGATCCAGCACGTGCCGTCGCCGATCATGCGCATCACCGGGAACTTCGCCTTCCAGCGCAGCAGTTCGCGCGCCTTGCCGAAGCCCAGTTCGGCGACATGGCCGGCAGCGGAGGTGAAGAAGTCGTCCTGCCACGGTGCGATGCCGCGCTTTTCGTTGTACCCGAGTGCGTAGCCATTGACGATGATGCCAAGGGCATTGGCCCGCGGATTATGCGTGTAAGTGCCGTTGTACCAGTCGAGGTTGTCGTCGAGGATCTGCAGGAAGTGGCGCTTGAGCGGGTGCGCGTCCGGCGTGATGTAGGCCGCCTGGCCGAGCGTGCGCAAGGCCCATGCCTGGCCGCGGACCTGTTCGGGCTTGAGCAGGCCTTTGCGGTTCTCGCGGTAACCCGGGTTGGATGCGAACACGTCGTACATGGCCCAGAACTGCAGCTCTTCCAGGTGGTAGTGGTCGCCCGTGACCAGATAGGGCAGGTAGGAGAAGGCCGGCTGGTGGGAGATGTCGTGCTGGTTCGGCGTGGCGCACGCACCCGGGCGCGCGCATGCCGGGAACAGCTCGCTCTTGCCGGTCGCCGGGTTGCGCGCGTCGCTCGGCGTCCCGACGCGGGTCATGTAAGGGTAGTCGAGCAGGCTCACCGGCAGGTCGGTACGGCGGTCCCGGTAATGCATCGACCAGCTGCCTGCCAGGTCGGCCGTTCCCATCGTGACGGCGTGCGCGCGCCGGTCCATCCCCAGCAGGTACATGGCGGCCCAACCGGGCAGCAGGCCGATGTCCGGACGCCCGCCGGTGGTCGGCATGCCGCGCAGGGCCTGGCCGGTGCCCATCGGTTCGGTCTTCGCTCCCTTCCAGTCCGCATGCATGCGCGCCAGCGCCGTTTCATCGACCGTGACCGACTGGTCGTAGTTGGGCAGCGCCATCGATGCGATCAGTTGCCGGGTGTCGTGCCGGACATGCACCGACGGCGCGTCGCCCCACCAGGACAGCTTGCGCCAGCGCGCATGATGATAGTGTTCCAGCGCGGGTTTGCTGTACACCTCGGCATCCCCCACCGTGATACGCGCGTCGTAGGTGAAGTTCTGCGGCGCGGGCTCGAAGGCCCAGTTGTTCTCCACCGTGACGTCGACGCGCGCCCGGTCCAGCGCCGGATACCAGCGCACGGCGAACCTGGCCGCCAGGTGCGGGTGGGGGCGGCCATCGGCATCGGTTAGCGGCGCGGACGCATGCCATTCCTGCGCCACCGGTCCGTCGAGCCAGGGCGCCGTCCGGCTCCTTGCCAGCAGCGGCTTCACGCTGGCGCTGTAGGTTTTCCCCTCGAACCTGGCCTCAATCCTGGCATCGAAACCCTTGCGCAACAGCGTCTCGGCGCTGCGCTTGCCGTCTGCATCGGCTGCACCGGATGCCCCGGCCACGCCGAACAGCCCCACGGCTACCGGCTTCGCCGGCGCAAGCCGCGCCAGCACCAGCGAGACAAGCGCGTGCCTGACGGAGCCGTCGGGGTGGCGCGCCTTGATGTCGGCCTGCACCGGTATCGTGCTGCCATCGGCAAGACGGGCCTGCAGCCGCTCGCCGCGCTTGAGGGCGCCGACGCCGAACACCTGGCCGAAGGTGACGGGAACGCTTGCCTGGTCCTTGCCGCCGCTGTCCTCGAAGACCAGCGTCGCCAGCGCGCCCGGTATCGCCTTGTCACGCACGTGCTCGCGCGCGGCATCGTCCTGCGCGCCTCCTGCATTCGCCTGGCCGGGCGAGGCATTCCCATACCGGAGTTCGACGACACGCGCCGCATCGAGGCCGCCACCGGCGGGGAGGGACTGGCTGCGGGCGTCCACGCACAGGGCGGCGCACAGGAAGACGACGACGAAACGGATGGCAGGCATGGGCAGGTCGTTGGCGGATAAAAAAGAAAGGCGCCCGAAGGCGCCTTTCATCTTAACCGCTTACTGCTTGAGCGTGCGCTCGAACAGCTGGTAGATGCGGCGGTACTGGTCGTACCAGGCTTCCGGCTGCACGTAGGCGTGGCGCTCGAGCGGGTAGCTGGCCAGTTCCCAGTTGTCCTTCTTCAGCTCGATGAGGCGCTGCGCCATGCGCACCGAATCCTGGTAGAACACGTTGTCGTCGATCATGCCGTGGGCGATCAGGAGATGGCCCTGGAGCTTGTCGGCGTACTCGATCGGCGACGAGATCCGGTAGGCCTCCGGGTCGATGTCCGGCGTATTCAGGATGTTCGAGGTATAGCCGTGGTTGTAGGTCACCCAGTCGGTCACCGGACGCAGCGCCGCGCCCGCCTTGAAGGTTTCCGGGGCGCGCATCAGGGCCATGAAGGTCATGAAGCCGCCGTAGCTGCCGCCGTAGATGCCGACGTTCCTGGCGTCGCCCTGGTGGTTTGCCACCATGTAGTTCACGCCGTCGATGTAGTCCACCAGCTCCGGATGGCCCATCTGGCGGTAGATCGCGGTGCGCCACTTGCTACCGTAGCCTTTCGAGGCGCGGAAGTCCATGTCGAGCACGATGTAGCCCTTCTGGACCAGCAGGTTGTGGAACATCTGTTCGCGGAAGTAGTTCGGGTAGCGCTTGCTGACGTTCTGCAGGTAGCCGGCGCCGTGCACGAACATCACCACCGGATACTTCTTGCCCGGCTCGAGCTGGGCCGGGCGGTACAGCTTGGCCCAGACCGGGTCGCCGCCCGCGCTCGACGGTACTGCCACGTACTGCGGCTCGATCCACTGGCGCGCCTTGAAGTCCGCAGTGCGGGTGTCGGTGAGCTTGACGGCCGCGCCGCCGCTTGCCGGCACGGTGGCCACCTGCACCGGGGTATAGCTGCTCGAGTAATGCACCAGCAGCTTGCGCTCGTCCGGCGACAGGCGGAAGCGCTCGACGCCGTCGAGCTGGGTCACTTCGCGCACCGTGCCGTTCCTGGCGTCCACGGCGCAGACTTCGTAGTCGCCCGGCGTCGCGCGGTTGCACATCACCCAGGCCATGCGGCCGTCATGCGACCAGGTCACGTCCGAGGCTTCCCACTTGCCCGAGGTGAGGGCACGAGGTGCAGCCATATTCGCGCCCCCGCCGGCATCCTGGGTGTACAGGTGCGAGTAGCCGCTTTCCTCGGACAGGTACCACAGCGTGCGGTTGTCCGGCAGCCAGCCGAATTCGCTGTTGTCGTAGTTGACCCAGGCCTGGTCGGTCAGGCGATGCAGCGGCTTGAGCCTGGTCGCCTGGAGGTCGACAGTGGCGATCCAGCGGTCCTTGTTGTCCACCGAACGCAGCATGACGGCGACATTGGCGCCGTTCGCGCTCCATGCGATCGCCCGGGCGCCGTCGCCGATGCGTACCGGACGGTTGCCCTTGAGCGGCTCCTTCTTGGCGGCCGCGCGCAGCTCGGCCAGCGGGTCGGTCGTGATCCCGGGCAGCACGTCGAAGGACAGGTCCTGCACCGCGTTGGTGCGCAGGTCGACCAGCTTCAGTGCATGCGGCGCCGGCATGTTGCGGCCGACGCGGGTGCGCTGGTCGTCGAATTCCTCGTAGCCCGATTCGGTCACGTAGCGCGGCATCTTGCCGACGCGGCCCTTGTCGCCGTTCTTCGGCGCGGTGACCACCAGCAGCCAGCGGCCGTCGGGCGACAGCGCGCTGCCCTCGATGGTGACCTTGTCGCCCAGGTAGACCGGGGCCGGCGGCAGCGACGGGTCGATACGGCGTTGTTCGTTCAGGCGCTCGCGCAGGGCGTCGCGCTCGTCCTTCTGGCGCTTGAGGGTGGCGATCAGGCGCAGTTGCTGGTCGCGCAGCGGATCATCCTCGTTCACCGCCGGGTCCTTGGCGGCGCGCGGCAGCGCGACCGGGCCGACCACCTTGCTCGCGCGATCCCAGGCGTACCAGTCGGTGCCGATGCGGTAGTGGACGCTGCGCTCGTCGCTGGAGTACTGCGGCGCTTCCAGCCTGCTGGCGCCGCGCGTGATCTGCACCAGTGCGCCACTCTTCAGGTCGCGCTCGAACAGGTCGCCGTTACGCAGCATCAGGGCGCGGGTCTGGCTGCGGTCATAGATGAACTGGTCGCCGTCGATCTTCGGCAGTTCGGCGTCCGCTACCAGTTTCGGCTTGCCGTCCTGGGCGACCTGCCAGGTATCGCGGATCGGCGAACCGGTGCGCTTCTGCTTGTAGAACACCTGCTTGCCGTCCCAGCTGAACCAGGCGGTTTCCACCGGGGTGCCGATCCAGTCGGGGTGGGACATGGCCTGGTCGAGGGTGATGGGCGTGGACGCCGCCGCGTACTGCAAGGGCAGGACGAGGAGCGCTGCGAAGAGCGTGAGTGCAGGTGTGCGCATTGTATGTATAGGAACTGAGGGAGCTGATTGAAAGGAAATAGCTTTCTTGCCAGAAAATGCGGATGCATTCTAGCTCAGTCCCCCCGGCCGCGGTGAAGCGAAACAAGCTGCTTGCGAACATAAAAAAACAGCGCCGGCGTACGTACGTACGGCCGGCGCATGCATATACACAGGGTGTTGCAGTGCAGCGTTCAGGCTAGCTTGCGCGGCCCCTTGGGCGAGCGCGGCAGGAACATGGCCACGCGTACGGCGACGGCCAGCACGGCCAGGAGGACAACGATGGTGTCGATGACGTTCATGCCTGGCTCCTGTCAACCGCGGATGGCGGGAGCCCAGCCGCCGTGTGCGGCATAGAGTTCGATCGAAAAGCTGCGTACTGCGTTGAGGGCACTGGCGAAGAAGCGGCGGATGCTTGCCATGGTGGTTCTCCTGTAAAGACTGCGATGTTGCGATGCAGTATAAGGCGTGCCGTGCCATAAATAAACTTTTGGTTCGTGATTACTTCGATAAAGGGGGTGAATAATTGTCGAGTTTAGCCCGCAGGAGATATTTACGTGGCGAATGTCTCTTGAGCGCCACTGTGAATAAGGCGGGCACGGCAGTGAAGTATCGGTAACGATCCTTCGCGAGGTGGTGCGAATCTTGCATCACGTAGCGGCATGAAACCGCAAGGCAGTGCCTCCCCTCATCTGCGTATCGTCGTCGTCAATCCCGCCCAGGCAGCCGCCGGGAGCGGCGGGGAGGCGCCTGCCGGGCAGGCCCTTCGCAGCGCCGCGCTGCGCATCGGCCTACTTGAATCGGGCTACGACCTGGTCGCCTCGTTGCCGGCCGACGTGTTCCTGCCGCAGCGGATCGCCCAGCTGCAGCCGGACCTGATCATCGTGGACAGCGAGTCCGATGCGCGCGACATCCTGGAACACATCGTCATCGCAACACGCGACGAGCGGCGCCCGATCGTGCTGTTCACCGAGGACGACGCACCGGCGAGCATGGACGCGGCGCTCGAGGCGGGCGTGTCGGCCTATATCGTGGCGGGCCTGCACCCGGGGCGCGTCAAGCCGGTGCTCGACGTGGCGCTGGCGCGCTTCCGGCGCGAGCGCAAGCTGCTGGACGAGCTGGAAGGCACGCGCCAGAAACTGGCCGAGCGCAAGCTCGTCGACCGCGCCAAGGGCCTCGTCATGGCGCGCTACCGGCTCACCGAAGAGCAGGCCTACCAGCGCCTGCGCAGCATGGCCATGAACAAGAACATGAAGCTGGCGGAGATCGCCCAGCGCCTCATCGACGTGGAAGACCTGCTCGGCTGAAGCCGGTAAGGAAGGTAGAGGAGTACGCATTGGACAAGAAGGCAGGACTGGAAGCCGGCGGCGCATGGATCGCCGGTTCGGACGCTCCGGAGAGGACCCTGGTGCGCATCGGTTTCATGCCCCTGGCAGATTGTGCGCCGGTGGTGATGGCGTCGGTGCTGGGTTTTGACGAGAAATACGGGCTGCGCTTCGAACTGAGCCGCGAGCTGTCCTGGACCGGCATGCGCGACCGGCTGGTGGCGGGCGAGCTCGACGCCGCGCACGTCCTGCTCGGCCTGCTGTACGGCTTGCAGATGGGGATCGGCACGCGGGCGCGCCAGATGGCGGTGCTGATGAACCTGAACCAGAACGGGCAGGGGATCACGCTGTCGCGCGCGCTGGCCGGCAAGCTGGACGACGGCATGGGCTTGGCGGCCGGCCTGGCCAGCCGGTTGCGGGAGGAGAAGCGGCGCCCGACCTTCGCCCACACCTTCCCGACCGGGAACCACGCGATGTTCCTGTATTACTGGCTGGCGGCGGCGGGCATCGATCCGTTCGAAGATTGCGATGCCGTCACCGTACCGCCCGGCCAGATGGCGTCCAGCCTGGCTGCCGGCCACATGGACGGCTTCTGCGCCGGCGAGCCCTGGGGCCAGCGCGCGCTATGCGAGGGCGCCGGCGCCCTGGCCGTGTCGAGCGAGGCGATCTGGCCCGACCATCCGGGCAAGGTGCTGGGCGCCAGCGCCGGTTTCGCGGCGGCGAACCCGCACACCTGCCGCGCCATGGTGGCGGCCCTGCTCGATGCCGCACGCTGGCTGGACGCGTCGCGCACCAACCGCGAAGCGGCGGCCGAGGTGCTGGCCAGTCCCGCCTATGTCAACGCCGACAGGGACCTGCTCCAGTACTGCCTTGCGGGCCGCCCGTGCGAGCCGGGCGGCTGGCGCGGCCACAACGGGTTGCGCTTCTTCGCTGATGGAGAAGCCAGCTTCCCCTGGCTGTCCGACGGCATGTGGTTCCTGACCCAGCAGCGGCGCTGGGGACTGCTGCGTGCCGACCCGTCCTACCGCGCGATCGCGGCGGAGGTGAACCGCATCGACCTGTACCGGGATGCGGCGGCCATGGCCGGTGTCGGCGTGCCGGATGGCGTCATGCGCAGTTCGGTATTGCTCGACGGGCGCGTCTGGGATGGCGGCGACCCGGCCGGCTACGCCGCTTCGTTCGCGCGCACGGCCTGATACGGTGCGCGCCTGCCTTCCATTCGTGCTTCATTCGCGTGCATGTTGCACTGCAATGTAGCGCGCACTGCGCCGCTTCAAAGGGCGCGCGCCCTGGAGAGCCTGTGGCACGCCTCTTGCTCATATTCCGCTGAAGGATCAATGGCGATCCTCCGCACGCAGCGCTTCAAGCATTACGCACATTCGTCGCCGGTCTGACGAGGGACCGGTAAAACAGGACAACGGCGTCCGCAGCTTCCCGCCTAAAGGGCAGGAGCGCGGACGCCGTTTTGTTTTCCAAAGGAAGAAACATGGCCAATACATTGGACAATAAGGCGGACAGCATCAAGCTTTTCTCGTTCGATACGGCGCCGATGCGCGCCTTCCACCTGACCTGGGTGGCCTTCTTCGTCTGCTTCTTTGCCTGGTTCGCCTGCGCGCCGCTCATGCCGGTGATCAAGGGCGAATTCGGGCTGTCGATGGAGCAGGTCGCCAACATCAACATCGCGGCCGTCGCCATCACGATCTTCGTGCGGCTGCTCATCGGCCCGCTGTGCGACCGCTACGGCCCGCGCAAGACCTATACCGGCCTGCTGCTGCTCGGATCGATCCCGGTGCTCGGCGTGGCGATGGCGCAGAGCTACGAGAGCTTCCTGCTGTTTCGCCTCGGGATCGGCGCGGTCGGCGCAAGCTTCGTCATTACCCAGTACCACACCTCGGTGATGTTCGGCCCGAACGTGGTCGGCACCGCCAACGCGGCGGCGGCAGGCTGGGGCAACAGCGGCGGCGGCGCGGCGCAGGCCTTGATGCCGTTGCTGCTGACCGCCGTCACCATGCTCGGCGTGTCGCAAGCCTTCAGCTGGCGCGTGGCGCTGGTGGTGCCGGGCCTGATGATGATCGTGATGGCCTTCTTCTACTGGCGTTACACGCAGGACTGCCCGGCCGGTAACTACGACGAACTGCGCGCCAAGGGCGAGCTGCCGCAGGGTTCGAAGGGCGGCTGGGCGAGCTTTCGCGAGGCCTGCCGCAACTACCGCGCCTGGCTGCTGTTCGTCACCTACGGCGCCTGCTTCGGCATCGAGATCTTCATCCACAACATCGCCGCGGTGTACTACGTCGAGCACTTCGGCCTGTCCCTGGGCGCCGCCGGGCTGGCAGCCGGCAGCTTCGGCCTGCTGGCGCTGTTTGCCCGCGCCCTGGGCGGCTGGCTGTCGGACCGCGCTGCCCGTGGCGGGAAGCTGAACAGCCGCGTCACCGTGCTGTTCGTCCTGATGATCGGCGAGGGCCTTGGCCTGCTGTGGTTCGCCAACGCCGACGGCATCGTCTATGCCGTGATCGCCATGCTGTGCTTCGGCCTGTTCACCCACATGGCCTGCGGCGCGACCTATGCGCTGGTGCCCTTCGTTGCGCCGAAGGCGCTCGGCGGCGTGGCCGGCATCGTCGGCGCCGGCGGCAATGTCGGCGCCGTGGCGGCCGGCTTCCTGATGAAGGGGACCGGCGACATCGCCCAGACCCTGACCATTCTCAGCGTGCTGGTGCTGGCCTCGAGCCTGTGCGCCATCGCCGCCCGTTTCACCATGACGGCCGCCTCGGAAACGCCGGGCGCACCGGCCGTCTCTGCAGCCTGAGGAGTAGCGCAATGCATATCGTCGTCGTCGGCCACGGCATGGTGGGCCACAAGTTTGTCGAAACCTTCGCAAGCAGCGCAGACCCCGAGCTGCGTGTGACCATTCTCGGAGAAGAGCGGCGCCCGGCATACGACCGGGTCCACCTGTCCGAATTCTTCACCGGGAAAAGCGCGCAGGACCTGTCGCTGGTGGCGCCCGGCTTTTTCGACAATGAGAAACTGTGCCTGCGCCTCGGCACCCGCGTGACCGGCATCGACCGCGAGGCGCGCCGGGTGCTGCTGGCAGAAGGCGAGCCGGTCAGCTACGACAAGCTGGTGCTGGCCACCGGTTCCACGCCCTTCGTGCCGCCGGTTCCGGGCGCGGACCGCAAGGACTGCTTCGTCTACCGCACCATCGAAGACCTGGAAGCGATGAGCGAGTGCGGCGCCCGTTCGCGTACCGGCGTCGTTGTGGGCGGCGGCCTGCTCGGCCTGGAATGCGCCAAGGCGCTGCGCGACCTGGGCCTGCAGACGCATGTGGTGGAATTCGCGCCGCGCCTGATGGCGGCGCAGGTCGATGAGCCGGGCGCCCGCGTGCTGCGCAACAAGATCGAAGAGCTCGGCGTGCAGGTGCACACCGGGAAGAACACGCTGGCCATCGTCGACGGCGAGGAAGCGACCCACCGCATGCAGTTCGCCGACGGCACTTACCTGGACGCCGACATGATCGTGTTCTCGGCCGGTATCCGCCCGCGCGACGAGCTGGCGCGCACCAGCGGCCTGGCCCTCGGCCAGCGCGGCGGCATCGTCATCGACGAGCGCTGCCTGACTTCCGACCCGCATATCTACGCCGTCGGCGAATGCGCTTGTTGGCGCGGTCAGCTGTTCGGCCTGGTGGCGCCGGGCTATGACATGGCGCGCACCGCCGCGAAGCATATCCTGACCGGCGAGGGCGGCTTCTCCGGCGCCGACATGAGCACCAAGCTGAAACTGATGGGCGTGGACGTGGCGAGCATCGGCGACGCCCATGGCGTGACGAATGGCTGCCGCAGCTACCAGTTCCTGGATGAGCGCAAGCAGCTCTACCGCAAGATCGTCACATCGGAGTGCGGCAAATACCTGCTCGGCGCCGTGCTGGTGGGGGACGCTTCGCCTTACGGCGAACTGCTGCAGATGATGCTGAACCGGATCGCGCTGCCGGCATCGCCCGAGGTGCTGATCCTGCCGCAACTGGAAGGCGCCGTGCGCCCCGCCCTGGGCGTGGATGCGTTGCCAGCCGCCGCCCAGATCTGTTCCTGCAACGACGTCTCGAAGGGCGCGCTGTGCGAGGCTGTGGCGGGCGGCGCCGGCACCATCGGCGCGCTGAAGAGCTGTACGAAAGCCGGCACCGCCTGCGGCGGCTGCGTGCCCCTGATGACCCAGGTGATGAACGCCGAGCTGGCGCGCCTGGGCGTGGAAGTGAAGGACCACCTGTGCGAGCACTTCGCCTGCTCGCGCCAGGAGCTGTACCACATCGTTCGCGTGGAAGGCATCCGCAGCTTCGGCGAACTGGTCGCCCGTCACGGCAAGGGCCTGGGCTGCGACATCTGCAAGCCGGTGGTCGCGAACATCCTGGCATCGAGCTGGAACGACTTCGTGCTCAAGCCCGAGCACGCCAGCCTGCAGGACTCCAACGACTACTTCCTCGGCAACATCCAGAAGGACGGCACCTATTCCGTGGTGCCGCGCATGCCGGGTGGCGAAGTGACGGCCGACGGCCTGATCGCGGTGGGACAGGTGGCGAAGAAATACGGGCTGTACACCAAGATCACGGGCGGCCAGCGCGTCGACCTGTTCGGTGCCCGCCTGGAGCAGTTGCCCGACATCTGGGAAGAGCTGATCGCGGCCGGTTTCGAATCGGGACACGCCTACGGCAAGTCGCTGCGCACCGTGAAATCCTGCGTCGGCTCGACCTGGTGCCGCTACGGCGTCGGCGACAGCCTGGCGTTCGCGATCGCGCTGGAGAACCGCTACAAGGGCCTGCGCGCGCCGCACAAGATCAAGTTCGGCGTATCCGGCTGCACCCGCGAGTGCGCCGAGGCGCAGGGCAAGGACGTGGGCCTGATCGCCACCGAAAAGGGCTGGAACCTCTATGTCTGCGGCAACGGCGGCATGAAGCCGCGCCACGCGGAACTGATCGCCTCCGGCATCGACGACGCGACCGTGGTGAAACTGGTCGACCGCTTCCTGATGTTCTACGTGCGCACCGCGGGCCGCCTGCAGCGCACCAGCGTCTGGCGCGAGAACCTCGAAGGCGGGCTGGACTACCTGAAGGCGGTGGTGGTCGAGGACAAGCTGGGCATCGCCCATGAGCTGGAGGCGCAGATGCAGCACGTGGTCGACACCTACGCCTGCGAGTGGAAGGAAGCCGTGACCAATCCGGACGTGCGCCGCCGCTTCCGCCACTTCGTCAACAGCGAAGCCGTGGACAGCAATGTCGTGTTCGTGCCGGAGCGCGGCCAGATCCGCCCGGCCAATCCCGAGGAGCGGCGCGGACGCGTCATCCCGATTGCCGCCAGCGCGGCCTGACCATCATTCAGGAGTAAGCCATGCACCGAGATCCACAGCTTGAACTGAGCCAACTGCAAAACTGGACCGCCGTCTGCGCCCTCGACGACATCGTGCCGGACACCGGCGTCTGCGCGCTGCTGGACGGCCGCCAGGTGGCCGTGTTCCGCATAGGCGGCGAGGAAGCGCGCGTCTTCGCCATCGACAACTTCGACCCGAACGCGCAGGCCGCCGTGCTGTCGCGCGGCCTGGTGGGCAGCATCGGGGAGCGCATCGTGGTCGCCTCGCCCATCTACAAGCAGCATTTCGACCTCCACAGCGGCGAATGCCTGGAAGCGCCCGAGCATTCGGTGGCCAGCTACCCGGCCCGCGTGGAAGGAGGCAAGGTATGGATCGCACCGTAATCGCCTCAACCAGGCAGCGCCTGGTCGTCGTCGGCAACGGCATGGCCGGCATGCGCACCGTCGAAGAGCTGCTCAAACTCGACGCCGGCATGTACGACATCACCGTGTTCGGTCTTGAACCGCGCGTCAACTACAACCGCATCATGCTCTCGCCCGTCCTGGCGGGCGACAAGAAGGCGGAGGACATCGTCCTGCGTACGCGTGAATGGTATGAGGAGAACGGCATCGTGCTGCACGCCGGCGACCCGGTGGTGGCGATCGACCGTTCGCGCCGCATCGTGCGTGCCCGCTCGGGCCTGGCTGTTGCTTATGATCGACTTCTGCTGGCGACCGGCTCCAGTCCCGTCATCGTCCCGGTGCCGGGCGCGCAGCTGGAGGGCGTGATCGGCTTTCGCGACCTGGACGATGTGGACGCGATGCTGGCCGCCGCCCGGCGCGGCGGCAGCGCGGTCGTCATCGGCGGCGGCCTGCTCGGGCTGGAAGCGGCGAACGGGCTGCTGCGCCGCGGCATGCAGGTGACCGTCGTGCACCTGACCGGCAGCCTGATGAACCAGCAGCTCGACCCGCAGGCGGCGCTGCTCTTGAGGAGGGCGCTGGAGCGGCGCGGCCTGCGCATCCTGTTGCAGGCGCAGACCGAGGCGATCCTCGGCGAGGGGAAGGTGGCGGCCGTACGCTTTGCCGATGGGCTGGAAGTGCCTGCCGACCTCGTCGTCATGGCGGCCGGCGTGCGCCCGAACGTGGCGCTGGCACGCGAGGCAGGCCTGCATTGCGAGCGCGCCATCGTGGTCGACGACACCCTGCAGACCTACGACCCACGCGTGTACGCCGTGGGCGAATGCGTCCAGCACCGCAAGGCCACCTTCGGGCTGGTGGCGCCGATCTGGGACCAGGCGCGCGTGTGCGCCGCCCACCTGGCCGGCCTTGGCCACCGCCGCTACGTGCAGCAGGCCACCGCCACCAAGCTGAAGGTCACCGGCATCGACCTGTATTCGGCCGGCGACATTGTCGGCCTGGAGGGCAGCGAAGACCTGGTGCTGCGCGACCGCCATGCCGGCGTCTATAAACGCCTGGTGCTGGCCGGGAACCGCGTCACCGGCGCGGTGCTCTACGGCGACGTGTCGGACGGTCCCTGGTACTTCGACCTGATCCAGCGCGGCGCCGATGTGTCGACCTTCCGCGACCGCCTGCTGTTCGGTCCCGGCCTGTGCGAGGCAGCGTGATGGGAACGCCAGTGATCCCGATTGCCGCCGCAGTGCGCACCACCTGTCCCTACTGCGGCGTGGGCTGCGGCATCAAGGCCACGCCGATGGAAAACGGCGCCCTGATCGAGGGCGACCCGGAGCACATGGCCAGCCGCGGCCGCCTGTGCGTCAAGGGCTCGGCGCTGGGCGAGACGCTCGGGCTGGACGGTCGCCTGCTGGCTCCAGCCATCCGTGAGCATGACAAGCTGCGCACTTTGCGTACAAGCAGCTGGGACGAAGCCCTCGACACGGTCGCGTCGCGCTTTGCCTCCATCATCGCCGAGCACGGCCCGGATGCGGTGGCGCTGTACGTCTCCGGCCAGCTGCTGACCGAGGATTATTACGTCGCCAACAAGTTCATGAAGGGCTACGTCGGCAGCGCCAACATCGACACCAATTCGCGCCTGTGCATGTCGTCCGCCGTGGCCGGCCACAAGCGCGCCTTCGGCGAAGACCTGGTGCCGGGCTGCTACGAAGACTTCGAACTGGCCGAGCTGGTCGTGCTGGTCGGCTCGAACACGGCCTGGTGCCACCCGACGCTGTTCCAGCGCATCACGAAGGCAAAAGAAGCGCGGCCCGGCCTGCGCATCGTCGCGATCGACCCGCGCCGCACCGCCACCTGCGAGCTGGCCGACCTGCACCTGCCGGTCAAGGCGGGCACCGACGTCTGGCTGTTCAACGGTTTGCTCAGCTACCTGGCGCGCAGCGGCGCGGCCGACGATGCCTTCGTGGCGGCGCATACCGCCGGCCTCGACGCGGCCCTGGCCGAGGCGGACGGATGCGCCAGCATCGAGTTCGTGGCGCGCACCTGCGGCGTCGATCCGCGCCTGCTCCTCGAGTTCTACGAGATGTTCGCCGCGACCGGCAGGGTCGTCACCGCGTTCTCGCAGGGCGTCAACCAGTCCTCCAGCGGCACGGACAAGGTCAACAGCATCATCAACTGCCACCTGCTCACGGGACGCATCGGCAAGCCGGGCATGGGGCCGTTCTCGCTGACCGGCCAGCCGAACGCGATGGGTGGCAGGGAGGTGGGCGGCCTGGCCAACATGCTCGCCGGCCACCTCGACCTCGACAAGCCGGCCCACCGCGAGGCCGTGCGCAGCTTCTGGGATGCGCCGCGCATGGCAAGCAAGCCGGGCCTGAAGGCGGTGGACCTGTTCCGCGCGATCGAGGAGGGCAAGGTCAAGGCGGTGTGGATCATGGCCACCAACCCGGTGGTCAGCCTGCCGGACGCCGACCAGGTCAAGCGCGCCCTGGCGCGCTGCGAACTGGTGGTGGTATCGGACGTGACCGCGAACACCGATACCGCCGCGTTCGCCCATGTGCTGCTGCCGGCGCTGGGCTGGGGTGAGAAGGATGGCACGGTCACCAATTCGGAGCGCTGCATTTCGCGCCAGCGCGCCTTCCTGCCGGCGCCGGGCGAAGCGCGCGCGGACTGGCAGGCGATCTGCCAGGTGGCGCGGCGCATGGGGTACCAGGGCTTCGATTACGCTGGCGCGCACGCCATCTTCGACGAGCATGCCCGCCTGTCGACCTGGCGCAACGGCGAACCGGGGCTGGAGCGCGCTTTCCGACTCGACGGCCTGGTGGGCATGGAGCGCGCCGCCTACGACGCCCTGGCGCCGCTGCAGTGGCCCGTGCGGCACGAGCGCGAAAGTACGCCGCGCTTGTTCGCCGACGGCCGCTTTGCCCATCCCGACGGCAAGGCACGCTTCATCGCCACCGCACCGCGTGCGCCGGTGCATGCGCCGGGAGGAGAATTTCCGCTGGTGCTGAACACCGGCCGCCTGCGCGACCAGTGGCACACGATGACGCGCACCGGCAAGTCGCCGCGCCTGGCGGGCCACGCGCCCGAGCCCTTCATCGACCTGCATCCGCACGATGCCTTGACAAGCGGCGTGCGCGACGGCGAGCTGGCGCGCATCACCAGCCGCTGGGGCGCCATGGTGGCGCGGGTGGCGCACAGCGGCGGCATCGCCCGTGGCGCCGCCTTCGTGCCGATCCACTGGAACGGCCAGACCGCGTCGGACGCGCGCGTCGGCGCCGTGGTCAACCCGGAAGTCGACCCGGTGTCGGGCGAGCCGGAGTTCAAGCACACGCCGATACGCGTCGAACCCTTCGGCGTGGCCTGGCATGGCTTCGTCCTCAGCCGGGAAGCGCTGGACCTGGAGCGCGTCGCCAACTGGACGCGGGTGCGCGGCGCCGGTTTCGTGCGCCATGAACTGGGAGGCCGGGAGCCGGTGTCGCCGGAATGGGCGCGCGGCCTGCTCGGCGCCGACGATGAAGCGGACTGGATCGAGTACGAGGACAAGGCGGAGGGCATGCTGCGCTGCGCGCTGCTGGTGGACGGGCGCCTGGAGGCCTGCCTGTTCGTGTCGCGCAGGCCCGACCTGCCGGCCCGAACCTGGCTGGGCGGCCTGTTCGAACTGGAGACGCTGTCTCCGGCGGACCGCGCCACGCTGCTGGCGGGGCGCCCGAAAGCCGCGGGCCGCGACCCGGGCCCGACGGTGTGCTCCTGTTTCGGCGTGGGCCGCAACACGATCTGCAGCGCGATCGCGCAACAGGGATTCACGGATGCCGCGCAGGTGACCGCCTGCCTGCGGGCCGGCGGCAACTGCGGCTCCTGCCTGCCGGAGATCCGGCAGTTGCTGGCCGTAGCCCGCCCGGCCTAGCGCAGCGTCCGTGCGAAGAAGGCGTCGGTGCGGCTGTTGGCCAGCTTCGCATCGGCGTCGTCGTAGTGGTTGCCGCCGGGGCGGGCAAAGGCGTGGTTGCGGCCCGGGTAGGTGTACAGCTCGACGTCCGGCTTGCCCGCCAAAGCGCCGCGGATCGTGGCCTGTGCATCCTTGCCGATGTATTCGTCCTCTTCCGCCAGGTGGTAGAGCAGGGGCTTGGTGATGTTGCCGGCTTCGCCGATGTACTTGTCGGTGCCACCGCCGTAATACGCCGCGAATGCATCCCCGTCGGTGCGCGCCGCGCTCAGGAAGGTCATCAGGCCGCCCAGGCAGTAGCCGGTCACGCCGACCTTGCCGTTCGCGTCGTGCATCGTGCGCGCGGCGCGGATGGCCAGGCCGATGTCCTGCACGCCCTTGTCGACGTCATAGGCCTTGTACAGCGCGAAAGCCTTTTCCCAGTCGCCTTCCCGGGCTTCCGACAGGAACACGCCCGGTTCGATGCGCCAGAACAGGTCCGGGCAGACGGCGATGTAGCCGCGCGACGCGTAGTCGTCGGCGATGCTGCGGATGCCGGCGTTCACGCCGAAGATTTCCTGCAACACGATGACGACCGGATGCGGGCCGGGTGCGGTGGGACGGGCGACGTGGCAGACGAAGCTGCCGTCGGTGGTTTGTACCTGCAGGTGTTCGCTCATGCGACTTCCTTTCGTGGTGAAACAAGAGGTGACGGTGAGCGCCTGATCATAAGCGCAAGCCGGCGGGGCCCGCGTACGAATGAAGAGCGGAAATGAAAAAAGCCAGATCGGCTGAGGCCTGATCTGGCTTTTCGAATTCGTGGTCGGGGTGAGAGGATTCGAACCTCCGGCCTCTACGTCCCGAACGTAGCGCTCTACCGGGCTAAGCTACACCCCGACGGTTTGAGACTTCGTTTCCGAAATCTCGGGAAGGCATTACTATAATTTGCTTAGTGGTTCCTGTCAACAGCGAAGCTGCAGAGCTGGAGCAGGCTGGCCTTGTACGCGTTGTCCGGCAGGTTCGCAATCGCTTCGGCCGCGCGGCGGGCGGCCTGTTCCGCCTGCTGGCGGGTGTAGTCCAGGGCGCCGCTCGAGGTCACCGCCGCCAGGACCGCCTCGAATTGCTCCTCGTCGCCGTGCTCGATGCAGTTGCGCACCAGCTGGCGCTGTTCTGGCGTGCCGTGTTCCATCAGCCAGATCAGGGGCAGGGTGGGCTTGCCCTCGCGCAGGTCGTCGCCCAGGTTCTTGCCGATCTCGGCGGCGTCGCCCGCATAGTCGAGCACGTCGTCGATCAGCTGGAAGGCGGTGCCCAGCGAGCGGCCGTATTCGCCGGCTGCGGCGATCTGCTCGTCGGTCGCACCCGCCACCAGCGCACCCAGTTCGGCGGCAGCCTCGAACAGCTTGGCGGTCTTGGAGCGGATCACGGTGAGGTAGCTCTCGTGGGTCACGTCCGGGTCGTGCATGTTCAGCAGTTGCAGCACTTCGCCTTCCGCGATCACGTTGGTCGCGTCGGACAGGATGCGCATCACGCGCATGTCGTCGAGGCTGACCATCATCTGGAACGAGCGCGAGTACAGGAAGTCGCCCACCAGCACCGAGGCGGCATTGCCGAACAGCGCGTTGGCGGTCTGGCGTCCGCGGCGCATCGAGGATTCGTCGACCACGTCATCGTGCAGCAGGGTTGCGGTGTGGATGAACTCGACCACCGCTGCCAGCTCGTGGTGCGCCGTGCCGCGGTAACCGTAGGCGTTCGCCAGCAGCAGCACCAGTACCGGCCGGATGCGCTTGCCGCCGGCGCCGATGATGTACTCGGCGATCTGGTTGACCAGGCTCACTTCCGAGTGCAGTCGCTGTCGGATCACCGTATTGACGGCCTCCATGTCGGTGGCGATCGATTGGGCGATGGTGTTCTGTGCGTGTTGGGTAGCGGCTGACAAGGCGAACCTGCGATAACGGTGAGTAGTTGCGCGGTGGCGTGGCGCAGTGACATGGGTTGAGTGCGGCGATTATACGACATGCAAGGGGAGGGCGTCCCACTGATGGCCTGCAGGCACTGGATGCAGCGCCATTGTCATTACGGCAGCGTTGACTTTGCGCTACGCCAACAACACAAACTGCCGCCGATCGTCAAGGCCTTTTGACGCGCTGCAGCGAGTTATGTATAATCCCCTGTTCCCCGGCATCCGAACAGTCCAGCGTCTCGACGCCGGCGGGATTCTTTTAACATTTGATGAGGTTTCAATCATGTACGCGGTCATAAAAACCGGTGGCAAGCAATACAAAGTTGTCGCTGGCGAAAAACTCAAAGTAGAACAGATACCTGCTGACATTGGTTCCGAACTCACCATCGATCAAGTTCTCGCGCTCGGCGCGGGCGACAGCATCAAGTTTGGTGCTCCGCTGGTCGAAGGTGCCTCGGTCCTGGTGAAAGTTGTTTCCCACGGTCGCCACGACAAGGTCCGCATCTTCAAGATGCGCCGTCGTAAGCACTACCAGAAGCGTCAGGGCCATCGCCAGAACTTCACCGAAATCCAGGTGGTGTCGATCAACGGCTAAGCGCCGACTGATCCACCAGGTTCATTCATCAAGGAGCAAATAAATGGCACACAAAAAAGGTGGCGGTACTACCCGCAACGGCCGTGACTCAGAAAGCAAACGCCTTGGCGTGAAAGTCTACGGCGGCCAGGCGATCAACGCCGGCGGCATCATCATCCGTCAACGCGGCACCCCGGTGCGCGCTGGCGCCAACGTCGGCACCGGCAAGGACCACACCCTGTTCGCGCTGGTCGACGGTACCGTCAAGTTCGTCAAGCAAGGCGTGGGCTCGAAGCAGTTCGTGACCGTCGTTGCTAACGAAGCAGTCGCAGCCTAATTATTTAGGTCCGCGCCGCGCGAAGCGGCGCTCTTTGTAAGGCGCAAGCCTTCCATCGAAAGGCTCTGCCCACGGTAGGGCCTTTTTAGTTTTTATCGGTCACCATCATGAAGTTTATCGACGAAGCAAGAATTGAAGTCATCGCCGGCGACGGCGGCAACGGGTGCGCCTCGTTCCGCCGCGAGAAGTTCCGCCCATTCGGCGGCCCGGACGGCGGCGACGGCGGCAAGGGCGGCTCGATCTACGTCGTGGCCGACCGCAACATCAACACCCTGGTGGACTTCCGCTATTCGAAGACCCACACCGCCCGCAACGGCGAACCGGGCCGCGGCTCGGATTGCTACGGCAAGGGCGCCGAGGACGTCACCCTGCGCATGCCGGTCGGCACCCTGATCGTGGACGACGTCAACGGCGAGATCATCGCCGACCTGACCGAGCACGGCCAGACCGAACTGCTGGCCAAGGGCGGCGAGGGCGGCTGGGGCAACATCCACTTCAAGACCTCGACCAACCGCGCGCCGCGCCAGAAGACCGAAGGCAAGGCCGGCGAGCGCCGTACCCTGCGCCTCGAGCTGAAGGTGCTGGCCGACGTGGGCCTGCTGGGCATGCCGAACGCCGGCAAGTCGACCTTCATCACTGCCGTCTCCAACGCCAAGCCGAAGATCGCGGACTACCCGTTTACCACCCTGCACCCGAACCTGGGCGTGGTGCGCGTGTCGCACGAGAAGAGTTTCGTCATCGCCGACATCCCGGGCCTGATCGAAGGCGCGGCGGAAGGCGCGGGCCTGGGCCACCAGTTCCTGCGCCACCTGGCGCGTACCGGCCTGCTGCTGCACATCGTCGACCTGTCGGGCTTCGATGAGAAAGTCGATCCGGTCAAGGAAGCCAAGGCCCTGGTCAAGGAACTCGAGAAGTACGACGAGGAGCTGCTGAACAAGCCGCGCTGGCTGGT
The DNA here is from genome assembly GCF_042432755.1 of Massilia consociata. Classification (NCBI taxonomy): domain Bacteria; kingdom Pseudomonadati; phylum Pseudomonadota; class Betaproteobacteria; order Burkholderiales; family Oxalobacteraceae; genus Massilia; species Massilia consociata. The sequence goes on along the minus strand of NZ_JBHLWP010000006.1, from coordinate 83,837 downwards.
GCTGAACAAGCTCGACGTGCTCGACGAGGCCGAGCGCAAGAAGCGCGTGAAGGACTTCGTCAAGCGCATGGCCTGGAAAGGCCCGGTGTTCGAGATCTCGGCATTGAACCGCGAAGGCTGCCAGGACCTGGTCAACGCGATCTACCTGCACCTGGAAGAGAAGCGCCAGAACGCGCACCGCGCCGAAGAAACCTCGATGACCGAGGAAGCGCGCGGCATCCACTCGATCGATCCAAGCGATCCCCGCTTCAAGATCCACGAAGACTAAGTTGACGACGCAGCTGGCCAAACCCGCTTTGAACCGCGGCTGGCTGCGTGGCCAGCTGCTGCACCTCGTCGCCACCGCCAGTTCGCTGGCGGCCCTGGCGGCCCTGCTCGATCCCGACCGCGTCGCGTCGGCGATGGGGCTGTTTCTCGTCGGCGTGAACGGCTACAGCCAGTTCTACGCCATCTATGTGGGCCTGCGCCTCGCTACCGCGATGCTGGCCTACCTGGCAGCCAGGCAGGGCGACCAGCCCATCCTCGGCGACCTCACAGCATTGTTCCTCCTGGCCCAGCCGGCCGGGCGCCTTGTCGCGGCCTTCGCGATCGGGTTGCCGAAGGGGGTATTATTAGCAATCTGCGCGGTCGAGCTCCTGGCGGGACTTTCCCTGCTGGCCTTGCGGCCGCGAGGAAAATTCCTGTCGCCATGAACTCAGCTCTCCAGCAAGCCTCCCGCATCATCGTCAAGGTCGGTTCCTCGCTCGTCACGGACGAGGGCAGGGGGCTGGATCACGCCGCCATCGCCCGCTGGGCGTCCCAGATCGCCGCCGTGCGCAGCCTCGGCAAGGAAGTCGTGCTGGTGTCGTCCGGCGCCATCGCCGAAGGCATGCTGCGCCTCGGCTTTGCCGCGCGCCCCACCGACATCCACGAACTGCAGGCATGCGCCGCCTGCGGCCAGATGGGCCTGGCGCAAATCTATGAAAGCAGTTTCCGCACACACGGCGTCAAGACCGCCCAGGTCCTGCTGACCCATGCCGACCTGGCCGACCGCGAGCGCTACCTGAACGCGCGCTCGACGCTCACGACGCTGCTGCGCCTGGGCGTGGTCCCGATCATCAACGAGAACGACACCGTCGTCACCGACGAGATCAAGTTCGGCGACAACGACACGCTCGGCGCGCTCGTGGCCAACCTGATCGAGGCCGACGTGCTGGTGATCCTCACCGACCAGCGCGGCCTGTTCTCGAGCGACCCGCGCAAGGACCCGAATGCGACCCTGATCGCCCAGGCGCAGGCCGGCGACCCGGCGCTGGAAGCGATGGCCGGCGGCGCCGGCAGCAGCATCGGGCGCGGCGGCATGCTAACGAAGGTGCTCGCCGCCAGGCGCGCGGCGCGCTCGGGCGCCCATACCGTCATTGCCTGGGGCCGCGAGGAAGACGTGCTCACGCGCCTGGCCGGCGGCGAGATGATCGGCACCCAGCTCACCGCACCCACCGGCCGCCTGACCGCGCGCCGCCAGTGGATGATCGACCACCTGCATACCACCGGTGAAGTCGTGATCGACCAGGGCGCGGTGCAGAAGCTCACGCGGGAAGGAAAATCGCTGCTGCCGATCGGCGTGGTCGCCGTGCGCGGCGAGTTCGGCCGGGGCCAGGTGATCACCTGCATCGACGAAGCGGGCCGCCCGCTGGCGCGCGGCCTGACCAATTATGCGAGCAACGAAGTGCGGCGCATCATGCGCCACTCGTCGGCTGAGATCGAACGCATCCTGGGATATGTCGAGGGGCCGGAGCTGGTGCATCGGGATAATCTCGTCTTGCTGTAGTTGCAGCAGCCGCATTGATGTTGCCTCTAGGAGCGTGGCCGACATGCCAGCCGCCCCTGGGGTAAGATGCACAACGCGCCATGCCGGCGCGTTTTTTTCATCCATTCACGAAGCCCATGACCATCACTTCCCCACTCGCCGTCGTCCAGGCGCAGCTCGATGCCTACAACGCCAAGGACCTCGATGCGCTGATGAGCACCTATGCCCCGGACGCGCAGCAGTTCACGCTGCACGGCGCCCTGCTGGCGCAGGGGCACGACCAGATTCGCCCGCGCTACCAGGAACGCTTCGCCGAACCCGACCTGCAGGCGCGCCTGCTTACGCGCTCGGTACTCGGCAACTTCGTCACCGATCTCGAGATCGTCACCCGCAACTTCCCGGAAGGCCTGGGCACGGTGGAGATGCTGTGCGTGTATGAAGTGATCGACGGGCGCATCGTGCGCGCCTCGTTCGCCACCGGCGAAAAGCGGCTTTACCCCAATTCCGCTGCCTGAGACGCCAGGCCGGCGGCCGGATCCATCACGCCGGCCGGCGCCGGCGTCTTGTCCTTGAATTCGCACAGGTCGTTGATCAGGCAGTTCCAGCACTTGGGCTTGCGCGCGACGCAGGTGTAGCGGCCGTGCAGGATCAGCCAATGGTGGGCATCAATCAGGAAATCCTTCGGCACGAATTTCAGGAGCTTCTGTTCGACGATGTCGACGTTCTTGCCCGGCGCGATCTTCGTGCGGTTCGAGACGCGGAAGATGTGCGTGTCCACCGCCATGGTCGGCTCGCCGAAGGCCGTGTTGAGCACCACGTTGGCGGTCTTGCGGCCCACGCCCGGCAGGCCTTCCAGCGCCTCGCGCGAGCGCGGCACCTCGCCGCCGTACTGCTCCACCAGGATCCGGCAGGTCGCCATGACATTGGCGGCCTTGGTGTTGTACAGGCCGATGGTCGAGATATAGGTCTTGAGCTCGTCCAGCCCCAGGTCGAGGATGGCCTGCGGCGTGTTGGCCACCGGGTAGAGCCGGCGCGTGGCCTTGTTGACGCCGACGTCGGTCGATTGCGCCGACAGCAGCACCGCGATCAGCAGTTCGAAGGGCGTCGTGAATTCAAGTTCGGTGGTCGGTTTCGGGTTGGCCGCGCGAAAGCGCGTGAAGATTTCTAGGCGTTTGGCTGGGTTCATCGCGTCGTCAAGCTCGCTGTCGCTGTTTTTACTCTTTGCTCAGTCTTTGCCCGGCGGGTTGCCTGCCGCCTTCTGGCGGGCGCGTTCCATCGCTGCGGCGATGATGGCGCGCTTGCGCTCCTTTTCGGCCAGCTCTTCCGGCGTGTTGGCGCTTTCCGCCGTCACCGCGCGCATCTTCTCCAGCGCCTTGGCCGCCAGGCGCGCATCGTTCTCTTCGCGTTCGCGGCGCAGCCGTTCGGTACGGAAGTCGTGGCGGGCGCGGGCCGCGTCGGCGGCTTCCTGCGACCACGCCGACCAGCCGGTCAGCTCGCCCGTCACCGGCACCATCGAGATGCAGTCGACCGGGCAGGGCGCCACGCACAGGTCGCAGCCGGTGCACAGGCTCGGCAGGATGGTGTGCATCTGCTTGGCCGCGCCCATGATGGCATCCACCGGGCAGGCCTGGATGCACAGCGTGCAACCGATGCACAGCGACTCGTCGATGAAGGCAACCGGGCGCGGGCGCTCGATGCCGTTGGCCGGGTTGATCGGGATGACCGGACGGCCGGTCACGGAGGACAGGCGGCGCACGCCTTCCATCCCGCCAGGCGGACACTGGTTGATCTCGGCTTCGCCGCGCGCGATCGCCTCCGCATACGGCCGGCATGCGGGATAGCCGCACTTCGTGCATTGCGTTTGCGGCAGCTGGTCTTCGATCAGGTCGGCGAGGGTCTTGGTCACGGCGTGGACGAACAGGCAAAGCGCACATTATCCGCCAAAAACGCAGGCCATGCGCAGCCGGCGCGGGAGACGGCATTGCGGCGCAACCAGCGTGCCCGAGCGAACAGACTGTGCCGCCCGTGCGTGATGTACTGGGACTTCGACGCTGACTCAGGAGGTCATATGAACAAATTGATCGTTCCGGCCTTGCTTGCTGCGGTCCTGGCCGGCGGCGCCGCTGCCCAGGTCAGCCAGCGCAGTGCACATAGTGAGCAGGAAGCGCGGCTGCAACAGGCCAGGCAGGCCGCCAAGGCCGGACACTACCGCAGCGTGGAAGCCAGCGGGCAGCTCAAGCGCGGCGAGCAGCTGCCGCCACGCTACCGCACGCATCATTACGTGGTGGAGAACTGGAAGGCGCACCGCCTGCCGGAGCCGCCACGCGGACACCAATGGGTGCAGGCGGGGAGCGACTATGCGCTGGTGGCGATCGCGACGGGAGTGGTGACGGAGGTGCTGGTGGGGCGGTAAACGCTTGCGTTATTGGTGCGCATGCCGAATTGGGTTCCCGCCTGCGCGGGAACGACGGTCTTTAAGCGAGCGGGACTGACCGCGCTCGGTATTGCCCACGTTCCTTGGCACGTCATTCCCGCGAAGGCGGGAATCCACGTATCGTTGAACAGTCGGTAGCCAGGAACAAAAATGCCGGAGGGAGCTCCGGCATTTTCACGTCATTCACGCATGCTTGCGAATGAACTCGCCAATCTTCGGGCAGATGATCTCGCGCCAGCGGCGGCCCGAGAAGATGCCGTAGTGGCCGCATTTCGGTGCCACGAATTCCTGGTGCATCTCCGGCGGAATGCCGGTGCACAGGTCGTGCGCGGCGCGGGTCTGGCCCAGGCCCGAGATGTCGTCCAGCTCGCCCTCGACGGTGAACAGCGCCACCGTCTTGATGTCCTGCGGACGTACCAGCTGGCCGCCGACCTCCCAGGTGCCTTTCGGCAGGCGGTGTTCCTGGAACACGGTCTTGATCGTCTCGAGGTAGTACTCGGCCGGCATGTCCAGCACGGCGTTGTACTCGTCGTAGAACTGGCGGTGCGCCTCGGCCGAGTCGTCGTCGCCGCGCACCAGGTGCTGGTAGAACTCGCGATGGCTCTGGGCGTGGCGGCCCGGGTTCATCGCAATGAAGCCGGCGTGCTGCAGGAAGCCCGGATAGACCTTGCGGCCGAAGCCCGGATAGTTTCCCGGCACCGAGTAGATCACGGTGTTCTCGAACCACGAGAAGGGCTTCTCGACCGCCAGGTCGTTGACCGCGGTCGGCGACTTGCGCGGGTCGATCGGGCCGCCCATCATCGTCATCGTCTTCGGCAGCTTCGGGTCGTTATTGGTCGCCATCAGCGAGATCGCGGCCAGCACCGGCACGGTCGGCTGGCACACCGAGATCACGTGTACCTCGGGGCCAAGGTGGCGGATGAAGTCCTGGACGTAGTAGACGTAGTCGTCGAGGTGGAACGGACCCTTGGAGAGCGGCACCATGCGGGCGTCGATCCAGTCGGTGATGTAGACGTCATGCTCGACCAGCAGGGCGCGCACGGTGTCGCGCAGCAGGGTGGCGTGGTGGCCCGAGAGCGGCGCCACGACCAGCACGCTCGGCTGCTCCAGCGCGGCGAAGTCCTTGTCGCTCAGGTCTTTTTTGAAATGAATGAGTTTGCAAAACGGCTTCTCGACGACGGTGCGTTCCATGATGCCGACGTCGGCATCCTTGATACGCACGGTCTTGATGCCGAACGCAGGCTTTTCGTAATCCTTGCCGAGGCGGTACATCAGCTCGTATCCGGCAGCGATACGTTGCGAGAACGGCGTGTGCGCGAATGGCGAAACAGGATTGGAGAAGAGTTTCGAGGACGCATCGGCCCACTGCATCAGCGGGGTCAGGAAGGAGCGTTGCATCTCGTGCAGTTGGTAAAGCATAAATAATTCCTTCGGGTGGACTAGGCGTCGCAATCGTTTGCGCATGCTCTCAGTCAATTATAGGGGATAGTGATTTACTTGTGGAAACAGTCGTTTTCACATCCCGTTTGCATAGAACAGTTGTAGCATATTTGCGCAACACCATTCGGTGAGGCGGCCCACATAAGCAGGTAGGCCATGTCCGACATGGTTTTTTCGTCGTACGGGACTAACTGAACACAGGCTGAAGGGCGAATAAAAAGCGGGCAATAAAAAATGCCGCCGGGCTTGCGCCGGGCGGCATTTTTACCAAAAGGTAACTCAGTCGAAGACCGGGGTCTCGACGCCGAGAATCTTGTGCAGTTTCGGCGACGTGGTCGTGTACTGCATGTGGATCTTCTTGTCCGGGAAGATGTACGGGGCGGCGCCGAAGGCAGCCAGGGCCGCTTCGTGGAAGCCCGACAGGATCAGCTTCTTCTTGCCCGGGTAGGTGTTGATGTCGCCCACGGCGAAGATGCCCGGCACGTTGGTCTCGAACTTCTCGGTGTCCATCACCTTGAGCTGCTTGCGCTCGATGTCCAGGCCCCACTCGGCGATCGGGCCCAGCTTCGGCGACAGGCCGAAGAAGACCATCAGCATGTCCAGCGGCACGCGGCGGGTGACGCCGTCGGCGCCGGTAACCTTCACTTCGCTCAGCTTGCCGTCCTTCTCGTCGAAGCCGGTGACCTGGCCGGTGATCAGCTGCATTTCGTAGTCTTCGCACAGCTGCTTCATCTTGGCAACCGAGGCCGGCGCGGCGCGGAAGTCTTCACGGCGGTGCACCAGCACGACCGATTCGGCCTTGCCGACGAAGTTCAGGGCCCAGTCCAGCGCGGAGTCGCCGCCGCCGCAGATGACCAGGTTCTTGCCTTCGAACAGCGCCGGATCCTTGACGCGGTAGAACAGCTGGCTGTTCTCGAACTTCTCGATGCCCTCGACCTTGATCGTGCGCGCCTGGAACGAGCCGACGCCGGCAGCGATGAAGATGGTCTTGGTGATGAAGCGGGTCCCGGTCGAGGTCTCGACGTTGAAGCGGCTGTCTTCGCGGCGCTGCACGGTCGTGACTTCCTGGCCGAGGTGGAAGGTCGGCTCGAACGGCTCGATCTGCTTGAGCAGGTTGTCGGTCAGCTCCTGGCCGGTGCAGACCGGCACGGCCGGGATGTCGTAGATCGGCTTGTCCGGATACAGTTCGACGCACTGGCCGCCGACGGCCGGCAGCGAGTCGATGACGTGGGCCTTGATCTCGAGGAGGCCGAGTTCGAAGACCTGGAACAGGCCGACCGGACCGGCGCCGATGATCACGGCATCGGCTTCGATCGCGCCGGCGAACGAGCTGTTGGGAGCGATGCTGCCCGCTTCGTGGGAGGCACTGATAGTCATGCTTAACTTTCTGTGGATATGGGAATGAGTGGGACGATGGCCGCTAGTGTGCCATGGTTGACGAACGTGCGCAGGCGATGGGCCCGGATGGGCCCGGCCGCGCATGCGCGGCGCCCGCGTGGATCAGCGGGCCAGCTGGTCCAGCTTGTCCTTGACGTCTTTCCACTCTTCGGCGTCTGGCAATGCCGGCTTGGTCTTGGTGATCGACGGCCAGAAGCGCGCGAGTTCCGCGTTCAGCTTGATGAATTGCTGCTGGTCCGACGGCACGTCTTCTTCCGCGTAGATCGCATTCACCGGGCACTCGGCCACGCAGACGGCGCAGTCGATGCACTCGTCGGGATCGATGGCGAGGAAATTCGGGCCTTCCCGGAAACAATCTACCGGGCATACATCGACGCAGTCGGTGTAGCGACAACGGATGCACGATTCGGTGACAACGTGGGTCATAACAGTCCTATTAGTTGGTGGAGTGTCGCGTCGCCGGGGCACCGTGCACCTTTCGAGGTGCCCGACGAGTGGGCCGGCCGGACATGGCAAAGCACTGTATTTTAGGGCAATTCGGGTTTTCCTTCAAATTGGGCTTATACACAATATATATAAGCAAATGTGGAGTGCACTTGCCGATGCAACAATCCCGGGGCGCCGCCGACGCACCGGGATTGCCCTTCAGGCACTGCTGCGCAGCCGGTCCAGCAGGGCCTGCCAGTCGCCCCCGCTGCCGTCCTCGCGCACGAACACGGTGTGGCAGCGCCGGCCGTCCTCCACCGTGATTTCCCAGCGCGGCATGTCGGCGCCGACCGCGCAGGCGGGAGCGCTCGAAAAGAAATCGAGCCGGCCCAGCAGGTCTTCGATCTCGCCGCCGTCGGCACGGGCGGCGGTATCGAGGTCGTAGGCTTCGGCCAGGCCGGCGAAACCGCCACAGGCGCGGGCGCTGATCTTCATGACTCTTCCGCAAAGCCGCCCACCGCGGCCACCGGGACAGCCGCCACCGGCACCACCGCCACCGCCGGCATCACGCATTCGCCGAGGCGGCCGTTGGCGGCGCACCAGCGCGCCAGCGCCTGCGCTTCCAGGTCGAGCACCCGGTCGGCCTTGTAGTACTCGGGCAGGTTCATGGTGCCGCAGCAGGTGCGCCGGTCCTGGCGCGCGCCCGGCGCGTCGCATACCTTGGCCGCGAGCGGGGTGCAGGCCAGGCCGGCCAGCGACGCGGTAGTCGCGTCCGGCAGCTCGACCACGTCGCGGCGCGCGAACTGGTTGCGCACGAAGGCCGCGTAGATGTCCGGCTTGCCGTCCTCGCCCAGGATGCGCAACATCTGGTTGACCACGTCCACGTAGGTCGCGGCCCTGTCGGGCGCGGCGATGAGGGCGCGCAGCAGCAGGCCGCGCAGGTAGGCGGCCACTCGATGCAGGACCGCGGCGTCGTCGTCGAGGGCCGGGTTGCGCTCGTGGGCGAACATGTCCGCCAGGATGTCGTACACGGCGCCGGTGAACACCTGCGAGATCGCGTGCACCTGGGTGCCGGCCTGGCCGAGCGTGAGGTCGTTGTCGGCGTTGCGCAGGCCGGTAGGATTGCCCAGGGCCAGCCCGAACTGCTCGGCGACGTCGACCAGGAAGTTCTTGTCGTGCAGCTGCGCCTTGGTCTGGGCGACCACGGCCTCGCACTGGTCGAGCTGCGACAGCGCCAGGAAGATCGCGGTCAGGTCGCCGAAGGCTTCGTGCAGGCCGCCGGTCTGGGGCGGGGCGTCGGCCAGCAGCCACTGCGGCTTGAGCCCGTCGAGCACCGCATGCGCGGTCTCGTGGGCCACGATGTCGAAGGAACGGCAGGTGTACACGCGCGCTGCTTCATCCGTCTTCGTATCCGCCATCGCACCTGTCTTTTCGTTCATCTTTTGTCCGATGGGGATGAAATCGCCGAACTTCAGGCAGGCCTGGTTGCGGCTGTAGAACGCGTTCATCACGTTCGGCAGGCCGTGGGGAAAGATGCTCAGCGGGCGCGTATCCATGCTGGTGTTCCACTGCCAGGGCAGCGGCATGTCGATGCCGGCCGCGCCCAGCGAACGCTGGTACATCGTCAGGGTCTGGCGCACCACGGTGAAGGTGTGCACCGCATCGAACTGCGGGGTGTCGGGCTGGGTGACGAAGTCGCCGAAGGCGTTCGGCTCCACCGGGTCGATGCCCGGCACGCCCGCCGCGATGCGGGCGTCGCGCGGCCCGGCCAGCACCGCGCCCGGCAGGTAGGCGCGGCGGGTGCCGATCTCGCCGACCGACGGGTCCTGCTTCCACATCAGCACGCGTGCTCCCATGGCGTGCGGCAGCGCAGGGGGCTCGACGTGGGCCTCGTCGTCGACTCCTGCGCCGGACGGTTCCGGCTTTCCATCCGGGCCGGCCGGCTGCTCGAGAAGCCGGGCGGTACGGTGCTGCTGAAGATAGGGGGCGCTGGGCGTGGGGATGAAGCGGACCGGCGGCTGGCCATGCTCGGGTGTGGCCAGTTCGTCCGGCAAGAGGGCACCTGGTTCCATGACGGCTCCTTGCGAAATGTCGGGCGGCGCTCTCATGTTGGCGCGCCCTGCGGCGCGAGCATTGACTATAGTCAATTGATTTGGATCGGAGCCGAAGGCATCGCTGGACTGGCCTAGTCTGCTTCCAACTGGCATCATGGCGGATTGTCTCGCAACGATTTAAGGAAGGATCAGCCGGAATGTCGGAAATTAGCATCATCCAGGAACACAACCTGAGCCCCGAACAGGCGCGCACGGCGGCCCAGCAGGTGGCGCAGCGGATTGCCAGCGAATATGGCCTGGAATGCAAGTGGGATGGCGACGTGTTGCGCTTCGGACGCAGCGGCGTGGAGGGGGCCCTGACCCTGGAGGACCAGCGTGCCGCGATGCGGATTCGCCTGGGATTCTTCATGGGCGCATTCGCCTCGGCCATCGAAGCCAAGGTGGCGGAAAAGATGCGCAAGGTGTTCGTGCCGGCCTGAACCGGCACCGGCCGCCGCAGGGCGGCGGCCAGGAGGGTATCAGCCCTTCAGTTCCTCGATCAGGTCGATGTACTGCTGCATGGCGTCTTCCTGCGAGGTGCCCTTCAGGTTGGCCCAGGCATCGTACTTGGCGCGGTTGACGAAGTCGGTCATGCCCGGGCGCTCGCCGGTGACGTCGCCGCTCGAGCCCTGCTTGTACAGCGCGTAGATCTTCAGCAAGGTCATGTTGTCCGGGCGTTCCGGCAGATTCTTGGATTCGGCCTGGGCCTGGGCGAACTGTTCCTGCAAGCTCATGAATACTCCTGTGTTGGTTGCGTTGGCAATGTGGTAAGACAGGAGAAGATCTTAGCGCAGGAGGGGCGCGTCCACCGCCAAACGGGGCGAACTTTAGAGGAAATGCTCGGCTGTAGGCGTGATCTGGTCCAGTGGGCCAGATCACGCTTCGCCGATCGCGCGTCCAACGTATTCGAGCAGATGCGGCGCGTCTGATCACACGCTGGTTGAACGCGCGCACGGCAAAGCCGTGCACCCTACGCGTTGCTTAAACGGCCAGCAGTTCCACGTCGAAGATCAGGGTGGCGTTCGGCGGGATCACGCCGCCGGCGCCGCGCGCGCCGTAGCCGAGGCTGGCCGGGATGGTCAGGCGGCGCTGGCCGCCGACCTTCATGCCCTGCACGCCTTCGTCCCAGCCGCGGATCACGTGGCCGGCGCCCAGTGCGAACTGGAACGGGTCGTTGCGGTCCTTGCTCGAATCGAACTTGGCGCCCTGGCTGCCGTCGTCGTTGCGCAGCCAGCCGGTGTAGTGGACGGTGACGTGCTGGCCGGCTTTCGCCTCGGCGCCGGTGCCCGGGACGGTGTCTTCGTACTGCAGGCCGGAATCGGTGGTAATGGTGGACATGGTCTTCCTTGTTGTTCGGGGTTGAGCGGCGATTGTAGTGCAAGGTTTGTCAAAGCGCCATCGAGGGGCGTGTCGCGCGTCCCTGCGGCGCTGCCTGCGATGTGGGTAGAATGGCAAACCAGGATTCCCGACAAGGAGCATGGATGCCACGTGTTTTTGACCCGACCCGCCCGGTGCCGCCATGAAGGGCGTCGGCACCGCCTACCGGCGCGCCCTGCGCGCCCAGTTCTCGCGCCGCATGCTGCTGCTGTCCGGCGCGCCGCTGGCGCTGTCGCTGCTGCTGTGGGGCGCGCTGCTGTGGACCGGCCTGCAGCCGCTGCTCGACTGGCTGCACGGCGCCTTCGCGCAGTACGAGATCTTCCAGTCGAGCAGCAATGTGCTGTCCATGCTCGGCCTGGGCGTGCTGAAGGTGATGGTGGTGCCGCTGGTGGCCATCGCGCTGCTGCTGCCGCTGATGATCGGCTCGGCGCTGCTGTTCATGGGCGTGATCGCCATGCCCGTGATCGAAGGCCACGTCGGCAGGACACAGTACCCGAAGCTGGAGAAGAAGCAGGGCGGCTCCTTCCTCGGCAGCGTCGCCATCAACGTCGGCAGCACGACGGTGTTCGCGGTGCTGTGGCTGCTGACGCTGCCGCTGTATGCGGTGCCGCCGGTGGCCTGGCTGGTGCAGGCCTGCCTGTGGGCCTGGGTCACCTCGCGCGTGATGAGCTACGACGCGCTGGCGGCGCATGCCAGCCCGGACGAGCGGCGCGCATTGATGCGCCACCACCGTGGCGCGCTGCTGGCGATCGGTTTCGCGTCCGGCCTGGCCGGCGCGCTGCCCGGCATCGCGTGGATGGGAGGCGCGGTGCTGTCGATCGTGCTGTTCCCGTTCCTGGCGATGCTCTCGCTGTGGTTGTACGTCATGATCTTCCTGTTCGCCGGGCTCTGGTTCCAGTATTACTGCCTGGGTGCGCTGGAAGAGCTGCGCGAGACCGGATTGGCGCCGGCGGGGCAGGCATGAACCGCGGCCTGAAGCGCGGGCCGCAAGCGCAGGCTGTGGCACACTGGCCCGGCATGCACGAGGAGGAGACATGGAATTCGGCCTGATCGTCGTCGGCGACGAGATCCTGTCCGGCAGGCGCCAGGACAAGCATTTTGCAAAAGTGGTCGAGCTGCTCGGCGCACGCGGCCTGCAGTTGGCCTGGGCCGAGTTCGTCGGCGACGACCCGGGGCGCCTGACCGCGCTGCTGCGGCGCAGCTTCGCAGGCGGAGACATCGTGTTCTCCTGCGGCGGAATCGGCGCCACGCCGGACGACCACACGCGCCAGTGCGCGGCCGCGGCGCTCGGGCTGCCGCTCGTGCTGCACCCGGAAGGGCGCGTCAATATCGAAGAGCGCATCAGGGAAACGGCGAGGGAAGCCGGCCACGAGCCGGATTTCGGTGCGCCCGACAACCTGCAGCGCCTCAAGATGGCCGAGTTCCCCGAAGGCGCCGGCCTGATCCCCAATCCCTACAACCGCATCGCCGGCTTCACCGTCGCCCATCATCACTTCGTGCCGGGCTTTCCCGTGATGGCCTGGCCGATGATCGAATGGGTGCTCGACGCCCATTATCCCCATTTGTTCCACGCCGCTGTCCACCTGGAGCGTTCGCTGCTCGTTTACGAGCAGGCGGAGGCCGCACTCACTCCGCTCATGGAAGCGCTGCAACGCGACTACCCCGGCGTGCGCGTGTTCAGCCTGCCCAGCGTCGGCGATGCGCAGACCCGCCGTCATATCGAACTGGGGGTGAAGGGCGAGCCCTCCAAAGTCGAGCTTGCTTTCGATGCAATGCAGGCCGAACTGCAGAGTCGCGGCGCCGAATTCCGGCTGTTGTAGGACTGCATGCCGTTCAGCTAACTCTGCCGTTGTTTTTTTGCGAAAATACTTCGCGCGCATCAAAATTGTTAAACCGTGTCTCGCGCCGGTCGTATTGATGTGGTGGAATGATACCTATGGAGGTGCAATCCTGAGTGAGTTTGCGCCGTACATTTTTGCAAACTGACGAGGACCCAATCACTCGAACGGACCAGCAGCAAGGATGGCGGGGCAGGTTGGCGGGGATTGAGCGCGTAATGATTCAAACCGGTTGAGCCATCATGGAAAGTATTCGCCGTTTAGGACGGCCCAGTAATGTATTCCGCGCGGTCGGCAAGTGGCGCGGACGTCCCGCCCAGGCCATGGCCGGCGGCACCCCTGCGCTCGCATCCGCGGGCGGCAACGACGTTCCCCTGTATGAAGCCTATCCCCACCTGGCGTCGGTCGGTGGCGGCGCGCCCGGCAGGGCGCCCGGCGGTTCCCCCGTGCCTCCGTCGGAGGGACCCGAAGACCACGGCACACCCGAACCGGCGCCGCGCAAGCGCCGCTTCAGGACCTGGTTCTACGTCACGCTCCTGATCCTGCTGGTGCTGCTGGGAGGCTGGGGCGCGTTCGAGATCCGCACTTCGCGCCTGCAGGCCCGGATCTTCGCCGAGATGGCCGGCGACCTGAGCTTCCGGATGGAGAAGGGACCGAGCCCGGCCATCCGCTTCCCGGCCGCCAGCCCGTTCGACACGCGCCTGGGCTACGCCGGCCTGCCGGCCTACCTGGAGCGGCTGCAGGCACGCGGCTACCATATCGACGCGCAGGCGCGCATCTCGCCCAAGATGGTCGAGATGGCCGACCTCGGCCTGTACGCGACCTACCACGAGAAAACCAAGGTCGGCCTCGAGATCCTCGACTGCCGCGCCCAGCCGATGTTCACCTCGCGCTTCCCCGAGCGCTTCTACCATACCTTCGACGACGCGCCGCAGCTGTTGGTGCAAAGCCTGCTCTTCATCGAGAACCGCGAGCTGCTCGACCCGGCCTACCCGCACCGCAACCCGGCGGTGGAGTGGGACCGCTTTTCGAAAGCGGTATTCGACAAGACCCTGAGCAGCGTCGGCCTGGGCGGCGGCGGCCGCGTTGCCGGCGGCAGCACGCTGGCGACCCAGATCGAGAAATACCGCCACTCGCCGGAAGGCCGTACCGGTTCGCTGCACGACAAGCTGATCCAGATGGCATCGGCCACGCTGCGTGCCTACCAGGACGGCGAGGACACCAGCCGCGCGCGGCGCCAGATCGTGCTCGACTACCTGAATACGGTGCCGCTGTCGGCCAAGCCGGGTTACGGCGAAGTCAACGGCATCGGCGACGGCATGTGGGTCTGGTACGGGCGCGACTTCGACAAGGTCAGCAAGATGCTCAAGGGCCCGATGGACACCCCGGAAGCCGTCACCGCCTACAAGGAAGCGCTGTCGCTGATGATCGCGCAGCGCCGCCCGGCCTATTACCTGGGCGCCGGCGAGCAGGACCTCGAAAGGCTCACCGACAGCCACCTGCGCGTGCTGGCGCAGTCCGGCGTGATCTCGCCGCAGCTGCGCGACGCCGCCCTGCAGGTGCGGCTCAATCCGGCCCAGGGTTCAGGCGTGGCCCCGCCGGGCGCCGACGCCTTCGTCTCGCGCAAGGCCGCCAACGCGGTGCGCAACCACCTCGGCTACCTGGTGGGCGACTCGCGCCTGTACAACCTCGACCGCCTCGACCTGTCGGTGGTCTCGACCCTCGACTCCCAGGTGCAGCAGGCCGTCACCGATGCGCTGCGCAAGATGTCCGATGCCGAACACGCGAAGACCGCCGGCCTCACCGGCAAGGGCCTGCTCGGCAACGGCGACCCGGCCCAGGTGGTCTACAGCTTCACGCTGATGGAGCGCGGCGAGCACGTGAACTACCTGCGCGTCCAGACCGACAACTACGACCAGCCGCTCGACATCAACGAGGGCGCGAAGCTCGACCTGGGTTCGACCGCCAAGCTGCGCACCCTGGTAACCTACCTCGACATCGTCGACCAGCTGCACAAGCGCTACGAACCGATGGATAGAATCGGCCTGATGGGCGTGAATGCCGACCCGAAGGACCGCATGACCCAGTGGGCGGTCGAATACTTCCAGGCGCTGCCGGACGGCGCCGACCGCGGCCTGGCGCCGATGCTGGCCGCGGCGATGGAGCGCAGGTATTCCGCCAACCCGGGCGAAGCCTTCTTCACCGGCGGCGGCCTGCACACCTTCGGCAACTTCAGCAGGCTCGACAACAGCAAGATCATGACGGTCACCGAGGCGCTGCGCAATTCGACCAACCTCGTGTTCGTGCGCATGATGCGCGACGTGGTGCGCTACTACATGTTCCAGCTGCCGGGCTCCTCGGCCCAGCTGCTGGCCGACGCCGACGACCCGCGCCGCGCCATGTACCTGTCGCGCTTTGCCGACCGCGAAGGCAAGGACTTCCTGGCCAAGTTCTGGAACAAGTACAAGGGCAAGTCGCCGGCCGAGATCGAGGCGCTGCTGTTCTCCGGCGTGCGTCCGTTCGCCTCCAAGCTGGCCGCCGCGCACCGGACGGTCGCCCCGGAGGCCACGCTGGCGCAGTTCGGCGAGTTCATCCACAAGTCGCTGCCGCCGTCGAACGACATGGAGCCGGACCGCATCCCCAAGATGTACGAGATGTACGATCCACGCAACATGTCGCTGGCCGACCGCGGCTACGTGGCCTCGGTGCACCCGCTCGAACTGTGGCTGGTGGGCTACCTGCGCACGCACCCGAAGGCCGGCTGGACCGAGATCACCAACGCCAGCGTCAAGGAACGCCAGGAGGTGTACTCGTGGCTGTTCAAGACCCACCGCAAGCACGCGCAGGACAAGCGCATCGCCGGCCTGCTCGAAGTCGAGGCCTTCCTGAAGATCCACGCGCAGTGGAAGAAGATGGGCTACCCGTTCGAGTCGCTGGTGCCGTCGTATGCGACGACGCTGGGCGCCTCGGCCGACCGTCCGGCCTCGCTGGCCGAACTCATGGGCATCATCGTCAACGGCGGCGTGCGCAAGCCCGTCGAGCGCATCGACTCGCTGCACTTCGCAAAGGACACGCCCTATGAAACCCTGGTCAAGCGCACCAAGGGCGGCGGCAAGGAGCAGGTGCTGGCGCCCGAGGTGGCGCGCGTGGTCGCCGATGCGATCCAGGGGGTCGTCACCGACGGCACCGCCAAGCGCGTGAAGACCGCCTTCGTGCAGTCCGACGGCAGCGTCATCGCCGTGGGCGGCAAGACCGGCACCGGCGACCAGCGCTTCGAGGTGTACGCACGCGGCGGGCGCGTGATCGAGTCGCGCTACGTGAACCGTTCGGCGACGTTCGTGTTCAACATCGGCGAGCGCTTCTTCGGCAGCATGACCGCCTACGTGGCAGGCCCGCAGTCCGGGAACTACGACTTCACCAGCGCATTGCCGGTGCAGCTGCTCGCCAACCTGTCGCCAAGCATCATGCCGATGATCGAGCCGCCGGCCGGCAGCATCGCCGCCCAGCGCCAGTGCGTCCGCTGAAGGGACGCACTGGCGATCCGGGCGGCGCGGTCCAGCGCGCGGTGACCCGCATGCGCCAGTTCAGCATGGTGTCGCTGCGCGACCTGCTGGTGGCGTCCGGGCCGACGCTGCTGGCGGTCGTTGCGGTGGCGGTACTGGCCTACCTGTGGGTCGATCCGGCGCCGCCGCGCCGGCTTACCATGGCCACCGGCCAGTTCAACAGCGCCTACGAGGAATTCGGCCGCCAGTACGGCCGGCTGCTTGCGCGCGACGAGATCACGCTCACCCTCCAGCCGTCGCTCGGCTCGCACGACAACCTGCAGCGCCTGGTCGAGGGCAAGGCCGACATTGCCTTCGTGCAGAGCGGCTCGACGGCCGAAGGGCAGGCGGAACAGGCCGGGCTGGTGTCCCTGGGCAGCCTGTTCACCGAACCGGTCTGGCTGTTCCTGCGCGAAGGTGCGAAGGTGGCGCACCTGACCGACCTGAAGGGCAAGCGGATCAACCTAGGGCCCGAAGGCACCGGCGTGCCGCGCCTGTTCCGCCAGGTGCTGGACGCCAACGGCATCGAACCGGGCGAGCTGCGCATCGGGTCGCTGGAAAACACCCCGGCCACGGTGGAGCTGCTGGAAGGGCGCATCGACGGGCTGGTGTTCAGCTCGGCCCCGGAAGCGCCCCTGATCCAGATGCTGCTGCAGACGCCCGGCATCAGGCTCTTCAACTTCGCCCAGGCCGACGCCTACACGCGGCGCCTGCCGTTCCTGACGCACGTGGTGCTGCCGCGCGGGATCGTCGACCTCGGGCGCGACATCCCGGCCCAGGACTACCACCTGATCGCCCCCACCGCCACCCTGGTGGCGCGGGAAGACCTGCATCCGGCGCTCATCGGCCTGCTGGTGAAGTCGGCGGGAGAGATCCACGGCAAGGCAGGGTGGTTCCAGCAACAGGGGCAGTTCCCGTCGCCGAAGTACAGCGAAATCCCGGTGGCGCAGGAAGCGGCGCGCTACTACCGCGACGGCCCGCCCTTTATGCAGCGCTACCTGCGCTTCTGGCTGGCCAACCTGTTCGAGCGGCTGTGGGTGGTGGCGGTGGCGCTGGCGGCGCTGCTGATCCCTTTGTCGAAGATCGTTCCGCCGATCTACGTGTGGCGCGTGCGTTCGCGCGTGTACCGCTGGTATGGCGAACTGCGCAAGGTGGAGCAGGCGCTCGAAGGCAGCGGGCCGCAGGCGCGCGACAGCCTGCGCGCCGGGCTGTTGCAGCGCCTCGACGAGATCGAAGAGCACGTCAACCACATCTCGATCCCGCTGGCCTACGCGGAAGAGCTGTACCGCCTGCGCAGCCACATCAACTTCGTGCGCGAGCGGGTGCACGGCACGATCGACCGGCATGGCATGGCGACCATGTCCACGGCCAGCGCTTGACTGACTGGCAACTAGCCGGGGAAACCGATTACACTGGCGGTCTTTGTCCCTGCACTCCGAAGGAAGCCATGATCCGCCGTCCGTTTTCCGTTCTCGCCCTCAGTGTGATGCTGGCCTGCGCCGCAGGCGCGCAGGCCGCGACAGCCGCCGCCCACGCTGCCGACACGCCTGCCCAGAAGCGCAATCCGCGCGAGCACTACACCAAGTACGAGTACCGCATCCCGATGCGCGACGGCGTGAAGCTGTTCACCACGGTGTACATGCCAAAGGACGGCTCGAAGCCTTATCCCTTCCTGGTGCAGCGCACCCCGTACAGCGCCGGCGTGTACGCGCAAGGCGAGCGGCGCTACGGCGTGGACTGGTTCCCGGCATCGCTCGGCCCTTCGCGCGAACTGGAGGATGCGGGTTATATCTTCGTCACCCAGGACGTGCGCGGGCGCTACATGTCCGAAGGCGTCTGGCAGGAGATGACCCCGCACGCGAATGCCAAGCGCGCGCCCGGGGAGGGGCAGGAGAGTGAGGACATGCACGACACCGTCGAGTGGCTGCTCAAGCACGTCCCGAACAACAACGGCCGCGTCGGCATCTGGGGCATCAGCTACCCGGGCTTCTATACGGCGGCCAGCGTCATCGACTCGCATCCGGCGGTCAAGGCCGCCTCGCCGCAGGCGCCGATCGCGGACCTGTACATGGGCGACGATTCCTATCATGGCGGCGCCTTCATGCTGGCAGCGAACTTCGATTTCTACGCCTCCTTCGTTCCGCAACAGAACCCGACCCTGCCTTCGAAGGACCGTTCCGGCTTCGACTACGGCGAGGCCGACGGCTACGACTTCTTCCTCAAGCACCTGACCCTGCCGAACATCCTGGCCACCATGAGCGACGAGCAGCGCGCGCTGCTGGTGCCGACCATCGAGCACGACACCTACGACGAGTTCTGGCGCATGCGCGCCATCGCGCCGCACATGAAGAACGTGAAGGCGGCGGTGCTGACCGTGGGCGGCTGGTTCGATGCCGAAGACCCGGCCGGCCCCTTCCTGATCCATGACGCGGTCGGAAAACATAACCCGAAGACGTCCAACACGCTGGTGATGGGGCCGTGGGTGCACGGCGGCTGGGCGCGTGGCGACGGCGCCCGCCTGGGCCACGTGCAGTTCGACGCGAAGACCAGCGAGTACTTCCGCCGCGAGATCCAGTTCCCCTTCTTCGAGCAGCATCTCAAGGGCGTGAAGCCGGCCCGCACGCTGCCGAACGTGACGGCGTTCGAGACCGGCACCAACGTCTGGCGCAGCTATGCCGCGTGGCCGCCGGCCCCGGCCAGGGCGCGCACGCTGTACTTCGGGCCAAACGGCACGCTGGATTGGAAGCAGCCCGCCGCCGCGGGCGCCGGCTACGGCGCGGGCTATGACGAATATGTGGCCGACCCGCGCAAGCCGGTGCCCTTCATCGGCTACGCCGCGACCGGCATGCCGCGCGAATACATGGTGTCGGACCAGCGCTTCGCCGCTACCCGCCCGGACGTGCTGGTCTACCAGAGCGCGGTGCTGGAAGAGGACGTGACCATCGCCGGGCCGGTGGTGCCGAAGCTGTTCGTGTCCACCACCGGCACCGACGCCGACTGGGTGGTCAAGCTGATCGACGTGTATCCGGCCGAGTATCCGACGCCGGCTGCACAGGCCATGGGCAACGACGTGCCGCCGCCGGCGGCCAAGCTTGGCGGCTACCAGCAGCTGGTGCGCGGCAATCCGCTGCGCGGCAAGTTCCGCAACAGCTTCGAGAAACCGGAGCCGTTCACGCCCGGCAAGCAGGAAGCGATCAGCTTCGACATCGGCCAGGTCAACCATACTTTCCGGCGCGGCCACCGCATCATGGTGCAGGTGCAGAGCTCGTGGTTCCCGCTGATCGACCTGAACCCGCAAACCTTCACCCACATCCCGAAGGCCAAGCCGGAAGATTTCATCAAGGCGACCCAGCGCGTGTACCGCGCACCGGGCGCGGCGTCCGGCCTGCAGCTGATGGTGATGCCGACCCACTGACGCCAGCGAGGCAGGCGGCCATGCCGCCTGCCGCTGCGATCAGCGCCGGCGCCTGCGGCCGTGCCCCGGACGCGCACCGGGGAAGAGGGCGGCGCGCACCGCCCGGCGCAGCGTGGTCGCCGGCACCAGGTCGACGGCCAGCGCGCGCAGGCGCGCCGCTTCCGCTGCCCGGCCACGCTGTTCGAGCACCATCAGCACCTGGCGCACGTCGTTCGCGTAGATATCGACCTGCGCGGCAATGTACATGGTGCGCGCATATTGCCTGCGCCAGCGCTCGAACACTTTCATGAGGAAGCGGCTGCGCTCGCGGATGGTTTCCTCGGGCGTGGGCAGCAGGCGCTCGGCCAGCGCATGATCTCCGGCGGCGATAATGGCCGGCAGCACGAGGCTGGCCGAAGCCAGCAGCAGCGCCGGGTCGGCTTTCTCGAGCGCGACGCACAGGGCATGCGTGTCCGCTACCTGGCCCAGTTCATCGTCGATGGCCACGACGTCGTGCAGCAGTCCGCGCGTGCCCTGGCCCGCCAACAGCAGGGCGGCATCGCGCTCGCGCACCCGGAGCAGGGCCTCGCGCGCCGGCGGATAGTCGGCGGCAAGATCAACCCAGGCGCCCAGCGCGTAGGACAGGCGTACGCCGTACAGCGAAGGCATTTCCTCCAGCGCGTGGTCGTGGAACCACTGGAACTCGCGCAGGGCTTCCTCGTACCTGCCTTCGTGCGCCAGCTCGGAGGCGGCATCGAGCCGCGCGCGCGCATCCATGCTCATGCCCCGATCCAGGGCAGGCCGGCCTTGCACCAGCCGCCGACGGTCTTGCGGTGGCCGTTCGCATCGCGGTCGCCCTCGAAACCTTCGAGGATGTCGTAGGACTCGGCAAAACCCTGCTCGGTCGCCACGCGCGCGCTGTGGCGCGAGCGCACGCCCGAGCGGCACAGGAACAGCAGCACCTCGTCCTTGCGCGCCACCTGCTCGAGCTGCGCGCCGAAGTCGGGATTGGGCTGGCCGCCCGGGTAGGTGGCCCACTGCACCGCGACATGCTGGGCGTCGGGAATGGCCACGCGGCCAACCCAGTCGCGCTCGGCATTGGTGCGCACATCGACCAGTTTCACGCGAGGGTCCAGGCGCAGGAGCGCGAACGCTTCTTCGGGCGTGACGGCGCCGGCATACGGCTGGCCGGCGCTACGCTGGCGCGCGCTGGCAAGGATGGATTCGGTAGTGGTCATCGTGTTCGGTCCGGTTTAGAACAAGAAAAGCGTTGCACCAACTTGGTTCGGTGTATCCTGCGCTGCGATGGTGCATCGGCGGGCATTGTGCACCAAATCGGTGCGATCGCGCTGCAATGCACGCATGTGGTGAAGGTCGATTGTAGAAGCAAATGCAAGGGCTTTCCAACGAAGCATTGGGCATTTGCTCATAACGGTAGGTTGGCACGCTTCATGCTTTGAAGTAGAGCAAGTTGTCGCGCCGTGATGCAATCTGGGCGACACCCCCTTTTCAATCAGGAGATACGAATGGCAAAGACGGCTGCAGACGTAATTCAACTCATCAAAGACAACGAAGTGAAGTTCGTTGACCTGCGCTTCGCGGATACCCGCGGCAAGGAGCAGCACGTGACCGTCCCCGTGTCGCACTTCGACGAAGACAAGTTCGAGTCGGGCCACGCCTTCGACGGTTCGTCGATCGCCGGCTGGAAGGGTATCGAAGCCTCGGACATGCTCCTGCTGCCAGACCCGAACACCGCCAACCTCGACCCGTTCATGGAAGAGACCACCCTGTTCATGCAGTGCGACGTGATCGAACCGGCTGATGGCAAGGGCTACGACCGTGACCCGCGCTCGATCGCCAAGCGCGCCGAAGCCTACCTGAAGTCCTCGGGCGTGGGCGACACCGCCTACTTCGGCCCGGAACCGGAGTTCTTCATCTTCGACTCGATCCGCTGGAAGATCGACATGTCGGGCTGCTTCGTAAAGATCGACTCGGACGAAGCCTCGTGGTCGACCGACAAGCAGATCGAAGGCGGCAACAGCGGCCACCGTCCGACCGTCAAGGGCGGCTACTTCCCGGTCCCGCCGGTCGACAGCTTCCAGGACATGCGCTCGGAAATGTGCCTGATCCTTGAATCGATGGGCATCCCGGTCGAAGTGCACCACCACGAAGTGGCCGGCGCCGGCCAGAACGAAATCGGCACCAAGTTCTCGACCCTGGTTGAGCGCGCCGACTGGACCCAGAACATGAAGTACGTGATCTGGAACGTGGCCCACAGCTACGGCAAGACCGCAACCTTCATGCCCAAGCCGATGGCCGGCGACAACGGCTCGGGCATGCACGTGCACCAGTCGATCTGGAAGGACGGCAAGAACCTGTTCGCGGGCGACGGCTATGCCGGCCTGTCGGAGACCGCGCTGTTCTACATCGGCGGCATCATCAAGCACGCCAAGGCGCTGAACGCGATCACCAACCCGGGCACCAACTCGTACAAGCGCCTGGTGCCGGGCTACGAAGCGCCGGTCAAGCTGGCGTATTCGGCCAAGAACCGCTCGGCCTCGATCCGCATCCCGCACGTGGCCAACCCGAAGGGCCGCCGCGTCGAAGTGCGCTTCCCGGACCCGCTGGCCAACGTCTACCTGTGCTTCGCCGCGCTGATGATGGCCGGCCTGGACGGCATCCAGAACAAGATCCACCCGGGCGAAGCCGCCACCAAGGACCTGTACCACCTGCCGCCGGAAGAAGACAAGCTGATCCCGACCGTCTGCGCCTCGCTGGAAGAAGCACTCGAAGCCCTGGACAAGGACCGCGAGTTCCTGACCCGCGGCGGCGTGTTCAGCGACAGCATGATCGACGCCTACATCGAGCTGAAGATGCAGGAAGTGCAGCGCATGCGCATGACCCCGCACCCGGCCGAATTCGACATGTACTACTCGTCGTAATCGGAATGGCAACAGCCTGTTACGCAGGATCGTTGCGCTCATGCGTCAGCGGGCGTAAGGGTCTGTAACAAACGCGGGGAAAGCGAGGGCTTTCCCCGCGTTGTTTTTGGGATCGGGTATAGTCGCGGTGGGCTACACTTCGTGCACGTTTATTGTGCAAATTGATTTCTGATGGGAAAGACAATTACTGTTATCCGGCGCTTCGGCGCGGTCCTGGCAGCGGGCCTGGCGCTCCACAACGGGGCGCAAGCGCAGAGCGTCGTCTACAAGTGCGTGGACGAGCAGGGCCGGGTCGAGTTCACCGACACCAGTCGCCGCGGCTGCAAGGCGCTCGACCTGCCGGGTTACGCGCCGCCGCCGCCGCGCGCCTCCGCGCCGATTCCGGCGGTGCGCCCGAGCAGCCCGGGGCCGGCCTCGAGCGTGACGCCGGCCAGCTTCCCGCGCGTGGACACGGCCCAGCAGCGCGCCCGCGACGACGAGCGCCGCGAGATCCTGAACGACGAGCTGCGCCTGGAGCAGAAGAAGCTGGCCGACCTGCGCCGCGACTTCAACAACGGCGAGCCCGAGCGCCAGGGCAACGAACGCAACTACGCCAAGTACCAGGAGCGCGTGGCCGGCATGCGCGACGAGATCGGCCGCACCGAGCGCAACATCGAGGCGCTGCAGCGCGAGATCGCGAATATCCGATGAGCGTGAACCGATGAGCGCGACGCCGTCCCGTTTCGCCGGCCTCGACCTGCTGGGTTCGGGCGTCCTGCTGCTCGGGCCGCAGGTCGACGTGCGTTACGCTAACCCGGCCGCCGAGAACCTGCTCGAACTGTCGCTCAAGTCGCTGCAGCGCTGCCCGCTGCCGGAACTCTTCACCAATGGCCACGAACTGGCCGCGCTGTGCGCGCAGGCGCTGGCGCACCAGTACGCCGACCTGCGCCAGGACCTGACCTTGCTGCGCACCGGGCGCGAGCCGCTGCACGTCAACAGCATCGTCACCGCGCTCGTGGACGGCGAACTGCTGGTCGAGCTGCGCGAGAACGTCCAGCAGCTCAAGCTCGACCGCGAGGAGCGCATCCTCGACCAGAGCCAGGCCAACAAGGAACTGATCCGCAACCTGGCCCACGAGATCAAGAACCCGCTCGGCGGCATCCGCGGCGCGGCGCAGCTGCTGGAGCTCGAGTTGCCGCCGCAGCACCCGGCCGACCTGAAGGAATATACCCAGGTGATCATCAAGGAGGCCGACCGCCTCCAGACCCTGGTCGACCGCCTGCTGGCGCCGCATCGAAAACCCCATATCGTGGGCGACGTCAACATCCACGAAGTCTGCGAGCGCGTGCGCAGCCTGATCCTGGCCGAATTCCCGACGGGGCTCACCATCCGGCGCGACTACGATGCCTCGATCCCCGAGTTCCGGGGCGACATGGAGCAACTGATCCAGGTGGTGCTGAACATCGCCCACAACGCCGCCCAGGCGCTGGCCGGGCGCATCGCGGCGGGCGACGCCGAGATCGTGCTGCGCACCCGCGTGGCGCGCCAGGTCACCCTGGCGAAGGTCCGTTACGGGCTGGCATTAGATTTGCATATCATCGACAATGGACCGGGCATCGCTCCCGAGATCCGCGACCGTATCTTCTATCCGCTCGTCTCCGGGCGCGAAGGCGGCAGCGGCCTCGGGTTGACGCTGGCGCAGACCTTCGTGCAGCAGCACCTGGGTGTGATCGAGTGCGAAAGCCGGCCTGGACTGACGGATTTCCGGATCCTGCTGCCGCTGCCGTAAGAAACGGCGGCACGGGCGCAGGCTCTGCCGTGAGTCCCCATTGAATCGTAGGGCGCGAACGACGGGAACCACGAACACATGAAACCAATCTGGATTGTCGACGACGACGCATCGATCCGCTGGGTACTGGAAAAAGCTCTGGCGCGCGAAAGCCTGGAGACCCGCAGCTTCGCCAACGCGCGCGAGGCCCTGGCTGCCTTCGAGACCGACACGCCGCAGGTGCTGGTGTCGGACATCCGCATGCCCGGCGAATCCGGCATCGACCTGCTTGCCGCCGTCAAGGCGCGCCACCCGGGGCTGCCGGTCATCATCATCACCGCATTCTCCGACCTCGACTCGGCGGTTGCCTCGTTCCAGGGCGGCGCCTTCGATTACCTGGCCAAGCCCTTCGACATCGACCAGGCGGTGGCCCTGATCCGCCGCGCGCTGGAGGAGAGCCTGCGCGAAGCCAGCGTGGAATCGGCGCCGGCCGAGACCCCCGAGATCCTCGGCCAGGCGCCGGCCATGCAGGAAGTGTTCCGCGCCATCGGCCGCCTGTCGCAGTCGAACGTGACGGTCCTGATCACCGGGGAGTCGGGCACCGGCAAGGAGCTCGTCGCGCGCGCCCTGCACAAGCACAGCCCGCGCGCCCAGCAGCCCTTCATTGCGCTGAACACGGCGGCGATCCCGAAGGACCTGCTGGAATCGGAACTGTTCGGCCACGAGCGCGGCGCCTTCACGGGCGCGCAGGCGATGCGGCGCGGCCGCTTCGAGCAGGCCGAGAACGGCACCCTGTTCCTGGATGAGATCGGGGACATGCCGTTCGATCTGCAAACCCGGCTCCTGCGGGTGCTCTCGGACGGCCACTTCTACCGCGTCGGCGGGCACCAGCCGGTGAAGGCCAACGTACGCGTGATCGCTGCCACGCACCAGAACCTGGAGCAGCGCGTGCGCGACGGACTGTTCCGCGAAGACCTGTACCACCGCCTGAACGTGATCCGCCTGCGCCTGCCGTCGCTGCGCGAACGCAGCGACGATATCCCGCTGCTGGCGCGCCACTTCCTGGTGCAGAGCGCACACCAGTTGGGCGTCGAACCGAAGCGCCTGAGCGAACCGGCCATGCGGTACCTGGCCGGCCTCGAGTTGCCGGGCAACGTGCGCCAGCTGGAAAACCTGTGTAACTGGATCACCGTGATGGCGCCCGGCCAGACGGTCGAGGTCAAGGACCTGCCGCGCGACCTGACCCAGGGGCAGGCCGCACCGGCGCAGGCACCGGCGCAGGACGCGGCGCCGACCGGGACGCCGGCGTCCAGCCAGCATGCGGCGGCGCAGGCCAGTGCGCCGCCGTCGCCGGACGGCTGGATCGGCCTGCTCGAGCTGCAGGCCGCCGGCATGCTCGGCGCGGGCCAGGTGGACGTGATGGACACGCTCGGCCGCCAGTTCGAATCGGCCCTGATCAAGACCGCCCTGAAGTACACGCACGGGCGCAAGAACGACGCCGCGATGCGGCTCGGGATCGGGCGCAACACGATCACCCGCAAGATCGTCGAGCTCGGGATCGACGGGGCACGGGACGAGTGAGGGGGCGAAGGCGGCCGATGGTGTAAGCTGGCGCTTCTTGCAAGCTGCATCCCAGCGTCAACCCGTAGCCCATCCCACCCATGCTGATCAACTGTGTCGCCTATCAGGAAGGTAAGAAGCTGTCCGACATCCCGGTCGAGGACATCAGCGAGTACCTGAAACACCCCGATACCTTCGTCTGGGTCGCCCAGCGCGACCCCGGCCAGGACGAAATCGCCATCATGCAGGGGGAGTTCGGCCTGCACGAACTGGCGGTGGAGGACGCGGCGCGCGGCCACCAGCGCCCCAAGATGGAGGAGTACGGCGACTGCGTGTTCGTGATCGTGCACATCATCGAATTGAACGGCGACGAGCTCAGTGCCGGGGAGCTGGCCATCTTCGCCGGACCCAATTACGTGCTGTCGGTGCGGCGCGATGCCAACCAGGGTTTCCTGGGCGTGCGCGCCCGCGCCGAGCGCGAACCGCACCAGCTGAAGAAGGGCGCCGGTTTCGTGCTGTACGCGCTGGTCGATGCGGTCGTCGACCGTTACTTCCCCGTGGTCGACATGCTCGAATCCGAGCTCGAATCGATCGAGGACCACATCTTCGGCCAGAATGGCGGGCAGCGCGCCAACATCGAACGCCTGTACGAGCTCAAACGCAAGTCGCAGACGCTGCGCCACGCGGTGGTGCCGCTGATGGACGCAATCGGGCGCCTGCATGGCGGGCGGGTGCCGGAAGTGGTGGCCGAGACCCAGGACTACTTCCGCGACGTCCACGACCACCTGCTGCGCATCCTCGGCCGGCTGGACGCGGTGCGCGACACCATCAACACCGCGATCCAGGTGACGCTGTCGATGGTGGCGATCGAGGAGAACGACATCAGCAAGCGGCTGGCCGCCTACGCTGCGATCTTCGCCGTGTTCACCGCGTTCGCTGGCGTGTGGGGCATGAATTTCGAATTCATGCCGGAGCTGAAGTGGAAATACGGTTATCCGATGGCGCTGCTCACGATGGTCG
This sequence comes from Massilia consociata, assembly GCF_042432755.1. Classification (NCBI taxonomy): domain Bacteria; kingdom Pseudomonadati; phylum Pseudomonadota; class Betaproteobacteria; order Burkholderiales; family Oxalobacteraceae; genus Massilia; species Massilia consociata. The sequence goes on along the minus strand of NZ_JBHLWP010000006.1, from coordinate 56,840 downwards.
GCGTGTGCAGCTACCTGTACTGGCGCTTCAAGAAGGCGGGGTGGATCTAGCAGCGAGTGATGCTGCTTGCACGCGTGGGCGGAAAACCCGCCCACGCTACGACTTCTTGCCCGCCGTGGCCGCCGCCCCGCCGCAGGCCACGATCACGAGCGCGATCGCCAGCCACTGCATGCCCGTCAGGCGCTCGCCCAGCACGATCCAGCCTGCCAGCGCCGCGAACGCCGGCCCGGCGCTGACCAGGATGCCGAACACGCGCCGCGGCAGGCGCGCCAGCGCCGCCATCTCGAGTGAATAGGGCAGGGCGCTCGACAGCACTGCCACCGCCAGGCCGCCCGCCAGTACCGAAGGCAGGAGCAGGGCGCTGCCGGCATGCGCCACGCCGACCGGCACCGTGAACAGCGCCGCCGCCAGCATGCCCCAGGCGACCGCCTGCCCGCCGCCGAGGCCTGACACCCGCTTGCCGTACACGATGTACATCGCCCAGCAGAAGGCCGCGCCGAGCGCATAGGCCACGCCCGTTGGGTCGAGCGGGGCGACGCCGTCGTGCACCGGGGCCAGCAGCCACAGGCCGAAGGCGGCGAGCAGCACCCAGCCGAAATCGCGCGCGCGGCGCGAGGACAGCACCACCACCGCGAGCGGACCGACCACTTCGATGGCCACCGCGATCCCGATCGGGATGCGGGCGAAGGCGCCGTAGATCAAGAGGTTCATGCCGCCCAACATCAACCCGTAGACCATGAGGTTGAGCGCGTCGCGCCGCGAGGGGAGGGTGCGCCACGGCCGCACGATGGCCAGCATCAGCGCGGCAGCCAGCCCGACGCGCACGGCCGTCACGCCCTGGCTGCCCACCAGCGGGAACAATCCCTTGGCCCAGGCGGCGCCGGCATTCACCGACACCATCGAGGCCAGGATCGCCAGGCCGGGACCGAGCGTGCCGGACCGGCCTTCGGTTGCGTTCACGCGGCCATCGCCAGCGCCACGGCTTCGGCGACGCGGATGCCGTCCACCGCCGCCGACATGATGCCGCCGGCGTAGCCGGCGCCTTCGCCGGCGGGGAACAGGCCGCGCGTGTTCAGGCTTTGCAGGTCGCCGTCGTTGCGCTTGATGCGGATCGGCGACGAAGTACGGGTCTCGACGCCGGTCAGCACCGCGTCTTCCTTGTAGTAGCCCTTGATCTGCTTGTCAAAAGCGACGAACGCTTCGCGCAGCGCGAGAATCGCGTAGTCCGGTAGCGAAGGCGCCAGGTCGGTCAGGTGCACCGCCGGCCGGAACGAGGGGATCACCGAACCGAACTCTTTCGATGCCACGCCACGCACGAAGTCGCCCATCAGCTGGCCCGGCGCGTCGTAGTTGCTGCCGCCCAGGACGAAGGCGCGCGACTCCAGCTCGCGCTGGAAGTCGATGCCGGCCAGCGGGTGGCCCGGATAGTCCTCGGGCGTGATGCCCACCACGATGGCGCTGTTGGCGTTGCGCTCGTTGCGCGAGTACTGGCTCATGCCATTGGTGACGACGCGGCCTTCCTCGCTCGATGCCGCCACGACGGTGCCGCCCGGGCACATGCAGAAGCTGTAGACCGAACGGCCGTTGGAGGCGTGGTGCACGATCTTGTAGTCGGCCGCGCCGAGCAGCTTGTTGCCGGCGTTCGGGCCGAAGCGGCAGACGTCGATCAGCGACTGCGGGTGCTCGACGCGGAAGCCGATCGAGAAGGGCTTGGCCTCGATGTAGACGCCGCGGTCGTACAGCAGCTGGAAGGTGTCGCGCGCGCTGTGGCCGATCGCCATCACCAGGTGACGGGTGGGAATCTCCTCGCCGCTGGACAGGCGCACGCCCTGTACCTGGCGCACGCCGTTTTCTTCCGAGACGAACACGTCGTCGACCCGGGTCTCGAAGCGGATTTCGCCGCCCAGGGCAATGATCTCGGCGCGGATCTGCTCGACCATCTTGACCAGGCGGAAGGTGCCGATGTGCGGCTTGCTGACGTACAGGATCTCTTCCGGCGCGCCGGCCTTGACGAACTCGGTCAGCACCTTGCGGCCGTAGTGCTTCGGGTCCTTGATCTGGCTGTACAACTTGCCGTCCGAGAAGGTGCCGGCGCCGCCTTCGCCGAACTGCACGTTCGACTCGGTGTTGAGCTTGCGCTTGCGCCAGAAGCCGAAGGTGTCGACGGTGCGCTCGCGCACGATCTTGCCGCGTTCCAGCACCAGCGGATTCAGGCCCATCTGGGCCAGGATCAGGGCCACGAACATCCCGCAAGGGCCCATGCCGACCACGACCGGGCGCGGCGTGCCCGGCGCCGGTTTCGCGGCGGGGACGAACTTGTAGTTGGTATCGGGTGCAGGAATGACGTACTGGTCCTGGGCAAAACGCGCCAGCACGGCACTTTCATTACGCACCTCGACGTCGATCGCATAGATCAGGACGATGGCTGCCTTCTTGCGCGCGTCATAGCTACGCTTGAATACAGTAAAGCCGAGCAGGTCTGCGTCGTCGATGCCGAGGCGGCGGACGATGGCTTCACGCAGCGCGGATTCAGGATGATTCAGCGGGAGTTTGAGTTCGTTTATTCGGAGCATCTTGGGCTGGAGCGAGGGCTGTGCCGCCGTCCGGATCGGCGCCGGAGGCATATCAGGCAAACCGTTATTTTACCGCGTTATGGCAGGCCCTGGCTGGGCAGGGAGGGGAAGAGCAAACGTTCCTCGGGCAGCCCGCGGCGAGAATGAACCATTCTCGGTGCCCCCTTGCAAAAACTTTCTATTTTGGAAGAAAAATACTTGTACTTCATTGGAACGACGCTTGTATGGGCGAGTAGTCGTGTGAATTTTTCCGGACACAAGATTCTCGAATACTCTCCAATTTCCATAATAAATTTCGTATTTACGGAGTGATGTAGAACGAAATATAGAAAATCTTTGTAAATATGGATTCTTATGCACGGGGAATAATCGCAAAACAAAGTGTTGTATGCATGCGAAAACGATTCTTCTTGTTGTTGACGACGCAACTTTGCACATGTTTCCATGAGGAAGTTGAACTGGAACTCCCAGCAAGACGAGGAATACCCATTCCTGAATAAACCTGTCTGGAGAAGACTTGTTGAGCTCGACCCCAGTCATGCACGTGGAAATGTCGCGTCAGCATGATCGACAGCGAGCTCTTCGTTGGAGATGCTCCCGGCAATAACAACAATTTAGGGGAACCACATGTTGAGAAAAACTGTAGTAGCACGTGCATTGTCCATCGCCTTCAGTACTGCGGCGCTGGCGGTCGCGGTCGTCCCGCCGGCCATGGCACAGTCGAACGCTACCGGCGTCATCGCCGGCAAGGTCGATGCGGCTGCCGGCGCGTCGGTCGTCGTAACCAATGTCGAGACCGGCCTGCGCCGTTCCGTCTCCGTCGAGAGCGGCGGCACCTACCGCGCTTCGGCCCTGCCGCCAGGCCGTTACCGCGTCGAACTGGTCCGTAACGGCAGCGTCGCCAACACCTCCGAAGTCGACGTCATCCTCGGCCAGACCGTGGACGCGTCCTTCGGCGGCGTGTCCACCGTCCAGGTGACTGGCCGGCGCACCCGTATCGACGTGACGAATGCGACCAACAGCACGGTGTTCACTGCCAAGGAACTGGCCCAGCTGCCGGTCCAGCAGAACCTGACCGCGGTCGTGCTGCTGGCACCGAACACCACCCAGGGCGATTCCGCATTCGGCAACACCGCCTCGTTCGGCGGCTCGGGCGTGTCGGAGAACTCGTTCTACCTGAACGGCTTCCCGATCACCAACCCGCTGAGCCAGCTGGGATCGATGGAACTGCCGTTCGGCTCGATCCAGCAAGCTTCGGTGATGACCGGCGGCTTCGGCGCCGAATTCGGCCGTTCGATCGGCGGCGTGATGAGCCTGACCTCGAAGAGCGGTACCAACACCTGGGAAGCGGGTGCGCTGTACAGCATCACCCCGTCCGAGTTGCGGGAAGATTACCGCAACTCCGTGTATCCGGTCACCGGCGGCAATCCCAACACCGACGGCAAGCTGCGTATCCGCTACGACAACCGCGAAGTCGAAACCCACCAGTACGGCGCCTACGTGGGCGGCCCGATCATCCGTGACAAGCTGTTCATGTTCGTGTCGGCCGAGCGCTACACCACCCGCGACGCGTATGCCGGCATGACCACCGCGGCAAGTGCGGCGAACGTCAACCAGGGCGGCTGGAACGTCAACAAGGGCATGGATAACCGCTGGCTGGGCAAGATCGACTGGAACATCACCGACAACCATCGTCTCGAGTTCACGTCGGCCGGTAACGAAAACCGCAAGCGCTACCAGACCTACGGCTATACGCTGAACCCGAACAACCCGAATGCGCTGGCGCAGATGGACGGCGTGCCGAACGGCCAGATCTACACCTCGGCGCTGACCCGCAACCTGGGTCCGACCGACCCGTCGTACACCGGTACCCCGGGCGCGAAGCTCAACATGGCGCGCTACGTCGGCAACATCACCGACGACCTGACCATCACCGCCCTGTACGGCGAGATGAAGACCGAACGCGGCACCACCTACGAGCGCCTCGGCGCCAACTCGGGCGGCATGGGCGGCCTGCCGGCAGGCGTCCAGTGGACGACCACCGGCCGCTGGCCGGCGATCAACCAGGCCCTGTACCGCCAGTACAACTTCTTCGGGGGTGGCCGCAGCCTGAACGAGGCGTCCGACACGGTGCGTGCAGGCCGCCTGGACATCGAATACAGGATCGGTTCGCACACCATCCGTGCCGGTGTCGATTCGGCCAAGCTGGATAGCGTCGGCGCAGGCTATTCGACCAGTGGCGGTTCGACCTGGACCTATCGCAACGTCAACAACCCGAACATCTCGAGCCCGCTGTCGGGCTCCCGTCCGGCGATCCTGGCGAACTACGGCGGCTCCGGCACGGCAGGCTACTTCGTGCGCCAGCGCATCTTCAGCTCGATCACCGATGCAGCCTCGACCCAGAACGCGCAGTACATCGAGGACCGCTGGCAGGCAACCAAGAACCTGCTGCTGACCATCGGCGTGCGTAACGACGCCTACACCAACTCGAACGGCGACGGCGAGAAGTTCATGGACATGGACAACCAGCTTGCCCCGCGCTTCTCGGCAGCCTGGGACGTGAACGGCGATGCTTCGTTCAAGGTGTTCGGTAGCGCCGGCCGCTACTACCTGCAACTGCCGACCCAGGTAGCGGCGCGTGCGGCTTCGCGCTCGACCTTCACCGACCAGGACTTCACCTACACCGGCGTCGATCCGACCAACGGCGCACCGCTGGGCCTGGTGGCGATCAACACCCCGTACTCGGCAAACGGCGAATACGGCCAGAAGAAGGACCCGCGCGCGGTGGTCTCGCAGAACCTGAAGCCGAATTACCAGGATGAAATCACCCTGGGCTTCGAACGTGCATGGAGCGCCGACCTGAACTTCGGTGGTCGCCTGACCTATCGTAAACTGGGCGCCGGTATCGACGACAGCTGCGATTGGCGTCTCCTGTACGACCATGCTCGCAGGAACGGCATCCCCGTCGGCGACTCGCACGCTATGGGCTGCTTCATCTTTAATCCAGGCAAGGATGCTGTCGTCTGGATCGACGGAAATGACGAGTTCGCTCAACCGGTCGTCACCGGCAAGGGCCGCATGGTGACCATCACCGCTGCCGAACTCATGCAGCCGAAAGCCGAACGTACGTACAAGGCGCTGGACCTGTTCCTGGAGCACCCGATGCGCAATGGCTGGTATGGCCGCATCAACTACACCTGGTCGCGCAGCGAAGGCAACATGGAAGGCCAGACCCGTTCGGATACCGGCCAGTCGGACGTCGGTACTTCGGCAGGCTGGGACTTCCCGGAGTTCGCAGTCGGTGCTCACGGCTTGCTGCCGAATGACCGCGAGCACCAGCTCAAGGCATTCGGCTACTATCAGCTGACCCCGGAAGTTACTCTGGGCGCCAATGCGCTGATCCAGTCGGGCCGTCCGAAGAGCTGCCTGGGCACCAACAATGCCTGGGATGCGGGCGAGGATCCGAGCTGGGCGCTGGGTTACGAGCTGGGCGGACCGGGCTATGGTCCTGAGTACTTCTTCTGCGGCGGCAAGTTCACGCCGCGTGGCTCGCTCGGCCGCATGCCGACCGAGAAGCGCCTCGACCTGTCGGCATCGTACGCGCCGGCACTGCTCACGGGCCTGCAGATGAAGGTCGACGTGTACAACGTCTTCAACTCGCAGACGCCGCGTTCGCAAACCGCAACGTATGACGCCGGCGACGAGACCCAGGTTGCTCCAACCTACAACATGCTGGGCCAGTTCATGGCGCCGCGCTCGGTCCGCTTCACGGTCGAGTACAACCGCCGCTTCTAAGCGGGTGCCGGCTGGAAGGACCCACCCTTCGGGGTGGTTCCTTATCGCTGAGGCAAGCTTCACGGCCCGGTCGACGTTGTCGGCCGGGCCGTTCTTCATCCGGCGCACCGGCATGCATGTCACGCTCCACTACGCGTTCGCATTCTCCCGAGTCGGCCGCTTCTTTCGCCAGTCGGGCCTGAATCGCAGCTTCCTGCCGGCTGTCGTGCGGCGGCAGCAATGCCCTGCTATCTATATATATAACCGGCATGCGTCCGGCGTCCGGCTCACATCCCGCCCCACAGCCCCCCGAGCATGGCCAGCGCCGCCAGCGCCGCGGTCTCGGTGCGCAACACCCGCGGGCCGATCGACAGGGCGATGGCGCCGGCTGCGACGGCGGCGTCCTCCTCCTCCGCGGTGAAGCCGCCTTCCGGCCCGACCATCAGCGTCAGCGCCTGGGGACCGCCGGCTTGCGCCCATTGCGCCAGGGAGGACTCCGCGCGCGGGCTGAGCAGGATGCGCGGGGCAGGCGAGGGCGCTGCAAGCCAGCGCCCGAATTCCGCCACCGGCGCCAGGCCCGCCAGCCGGTTGCGCCCGCACTGCTCGGAGGCGGCCACGATCACGCCCTGCCAGTGGGCGTGGCGCTTTTCGGCGCGCTCGCCGGACAGGCGCACCACGCTGCGCCGGGCCGCCAGTGGTTCGATCCGCGCAACGCCCAGTTCGATTGCCTTCTCGATGATCCAGTCCATCTTCGACCCCTCCGGCAGGCCCTGGGCCAGGGTGACGGCATAGGGCAGCTCGACCTCGACCGCCTCGTGGGCGAGGACCGTCGCGCTTGCGCGTTTCTTGCCGATCTCGGCAAGAAGCGCCGCGTACTGGCCGCCGCGGCCGTCGAACAGGGTGAGGGCGTCGCCCGGTTGCATCCGGACCACATGCAGGTGGTGGGCGACGGAGTCGGGCAGGTCGACGCTGGCGCCGGCGGCGAGCGGTCCTGGACAGTAAAAACGGGGCATGCGGCTCCTGGAGGGCGTACAAAACCTGCATTTTAATTCGGCAGCAGGCTGCTCTGGTAAAATACCGGGTTACGGCCAGCTGCACCGCCACCGCTTTCCAATCAAGACCACCGCAGACCACGGTAACTTTCATGAAATCTACGCAAACCACTACCCTGATGGCCAACGCGATCCGCGCGCTGGCGATGGACGCCGTCCAGAAAGCCAACTCGGGCCACCCGGGCATGCCGATGGGCATGGCCGAGATCGGCGTCGCGCTGTGGGACAAGCACTACCGCCACAACCCGGCCAATCCGGGCTGGTTCAACCGCGACCGCTTCCTGCTGTCGAACGGCCACGGCTCGATGCTGCACTACGCGATGCTGCACCTGGCCGGCTACGACCTGACGATGGACGACCTGCGCGCCTTCCGCCAGCTGCACTCGAAGACCGCGGGCCACCCGGAAGTGGGCATCACCCCGGGCGTGGAAACCACCACCGGCCCGCTGGGCCAGGGCATTGCGAACTCGGTCGGCATGGCGCTGGCCGAATGGCTGCTGGGCTATGAATTCAACCGCCCGGGCTACGACGTGGTCGACCACTACACCTACGCCTTCCTGGGCGACGGCTGCCTGATGGAAGGCATCTCGCACGAGGTGGCCTCGCTGGCCGGCACCCTGCGCCTGAATAAACTGATCTGGCTGTACGACGACAACGGCATCTCGATCGACGGCCGCGTCGAAGGCTGGTTCACCGACGACACCCGCAAGCGCTTCGAAGCCTACGGCTGGAACGTGATCGGCCAGATCGACGGCCACAGCGTGAGCGCCGTGTCCGAGGCCATCGAGCAGGCAAAACAGTCGGACCGTCCGACCCTGATCATGTGCAAGACCATCATCGGCAAGGGCGCCCCGAACCTGGAAGGCGGCGACAAGGTCCACGGCGCCCCGCTGGGCGACAAGGAAATCGCGGCAGTACGTACCCACCTGCTGTGGGACCCGATCCCGTTCGACATCCCGGGCGAAATCTACGAAGCGTGGGATGCGAAAGCGCGCGGCGCGCAGTTCGAGGGCGAGTGGAACACCCTGTTCGAGGCCTACCGCGGCGCACACCCGGAACTGGCCGCCGAATTCGAGCGCCGCATGAAGGGCGAACTGCCGGGTAACTTCAACGAGGTGCTGGACGCCGCGATCGCCACCTGCATCGAGAAGAAGGAAACCATCGCCACCCGCAAGGCCTCGCAGAACGCGATCCAGGCGCTGGCCCCGATCCTGCCGGAATTCCTGGGCGGCTCGGCCGACCTGACCGGCTCGAACCTGACCAACTGGAAGGAATCGGTAGCGGTGCGCTCGGGCATCCCGGGCAACCACATCAACTACGGCGTGCGCGAATTCGGCATGGCCGCGATCCAGAACGGCGTCGCCCTGCACGGCGGCTTCATTCCGTTCGGCGCGACCTTCCTGACCTTCTCGGACTACAGCCGCAATGCGCTGCGCATGGCCGCGCTGATGAAGATCCGTTCGCTGTTCGTGTTCACCCACGACTCGATCGGCCTGGGCGAAGACGGCCCGACCCACCAGTCGATCGAGCACGTCTCGTCGCTGCGCCTGATCCCGAACCTGGACAACTGGCGTCCGTGCGACACGGTCGAGTCGCAAGTGGCCTGGGGTGCCGCCGTGCAGCGCAAGGACGGTCCGTCGACCCTGATCTTCTCGCGCCAGAACCTGCCGTTCATGGAGCGCGACGCAGCAAGCGTGGCGAACATCGCCAAGGGCGGCTACGTGCTGCGCGACGCCGCCGATGCGAAGCTCATCCTGATCGCGACCGGTTCGGAAGTCGAACTGGCGGTCAAGGCTGCCGATGCGCTGGCGGCCGAGGGCATCGCCGCGCGCGTGGTCTCGATGCCGTCGACCGACGTGTTCGAGCGCCAGGACGCCGCCTACAAGGCCAGCGTGTTGACCCGTGGCACGCCTCGTGTTGCCATCGAAGCCGGCGTGACCGATTTCTGGTACAAGTACGTGGGCCTGGAAGGCGCCGTGGTCGGCATCGACACCTTCGGCGAATCGGCGCCGGCGCCGGTGCTGTTCAAGCACTTCGGCTTCACCGTCGAGAACGTGGTTGCCAAGGCCAAGGCTGTCGTCGCAGCGTGATGTGATTCGGAACGGGCCGCTGCATGCGGCCCGTTTGTCAAAGATCTTCGGTACGAAAAAAAGCTTTTTTTTAATCAGGAGCAGAGTATGACGATCAAGGTAGCAATCAATGGTTATGGCCGCATCGGCCGCAACATCCTGCGCGCCTTCTACGAAGGCGGCAAGAAGCAAGACATCCAGATCGTGGCGATCAACGACCTCGGCAATGCCGAATCGAACGCCCACCTGACCCGCTACGACACGGCCCACGGCAAGTTCCCGGGCACCGTGACGGTGGAAGGCGACAACATGATCGTCAACGGCGACAAGATCCGCGTGTTCGCGCAGCGTAACCCGGCCGAGATCCCATGGGGCGAGCTGGGCGTGGACGTGGTGCTCGAGTGCACCGGCTTCTTCACCACCAAGGAAAAGGCTTCGGCCCACCTGAAGGGCGGCGCCAAGAAGGTCATCATCTCGGCACCGGGCGGCAAGGACGTCGACGCCACCATCGTGTACGGCGTCAACCAGGACGTGCTGAAGTCGACCGACACCGTGATCTCGAATGCTTCGTGCACCACCAACTGCCTGGCCCCGCTGGTCAAGCCGCTGCACGACGCCATCGGCCTGGAAACCGGCCTGATGACCACCGTGCACGCCTACACCAACGACCAGGTGCTGACCGACGTGATGCACGAAGACCTGCGCCGCGCCCGTTCGGCCACCCAGTCGATGATCCCGACCAAGACCGGCGCCGCCGCCGCGGTCGGCCTGGTGCTGCCGGAACTGAACGGCAAGCTGGACGGCTTCGCGATCCGCGTCCCGACCATCAACGTGTCGATCGTCGACCTGTCGTTCATCGCCAAGCGCGACACCACCGTCGACGAAGTCAACCAGCTCATGAAGTCGGCGTCGGAAGGTGCCTTGAACGGCATCCTGACCTACAACACCGACCCGCTGGTCTCGGTGGACTTCAACCACAACCCGGCATCGTCGAACTTCGACGCCACCCTGACGAAAGTCTCGGGCCGCCTGGTGAAGGTCTCGTCGTGGTACGACAACGAGTGGGGCTTCTCGAACCGCATGCTCGACACCACCGTCGCGCTGATGAACGCCAAGTAATTTCGGCGCAGTATCATGAAAAAAACCGGCCCAGGCCGGTTTTTTTCTTCAGAAATGTAGGGTGGTCGGCTATGCCGACCGCGCGTTCACAGCAAGGATGCGCTGTCGCTGAGCATGTCGGAGTCGGACGCGCGGCCGGCGAAGCCGGCCACCCTACGTAAGAGGTGGAGCCTCACGCATTTGGCCAGGGCGTCAGGATCTCGACGCCGTTCTTCGTCACCGCCACCATGTGCTCCCACTGGGCCGACAGCGAACCGTCGCTGGTGACCACGGTCCAGCCGTCCTCCAGCTGGTCGACGTCGGCGCCGCCCAGGTTGATCATCGGCTCGACGGTGAAGGTCATGCCTTCCTTGAGCAGCAGGCCGGTGTTCGGGCGCCCGTAATGCAGCACCTGCGGCTCCTCGTGGTAGACGCGGCCGATGCCGTGGCCGCAGTACTCGCGCACCACCGAGTAGCCGGCGCCTTCGGCCAGCTTCTGGATCGCGTGGCCGACGTCGCCCAGGCGCGCGCCCGGGCCAACCTTGCGAATGCCCGCCATCATCGCCTCATAGGTGGTGTCGACCAGCTTCCGGGCTTCCGGCGATGGCGTTCCTGCGAAATACATGCGGCTGGTGTCGCCGTGCCAGCCGTCCTTGATCACGGTGACGTCGATGTTGATGATGTCGCCGTCCTTCAGCACTTCCTTCTCGCTCGGGATGCCGTGGCAGACCACGCCGTTGACCGAGGTGCACAGGGTCTTGGGGAAGCCGTGGTAGCCGACGTTGGCCGGAGTGGCCTTCTGCACCTTGCGGATGTATTCGTTGCAGCGCCGGTCCAGTTCCTCGGTGGAGACGCCGGGAACGACGTATTCCCTGATCATTTCCAGCACCTCGGCGGCGAGGCCGCCGGCGACGCGCATCTTCGCGATGTCCTTGTCGTTCTTGAGTTTGATTGCCATTGTGTGTGTCGTGTTGATGACGGCCGCGCCGTCCAATCCGCCATGATACCCCAGCGGGCCTGCCGCCGGCTGCCCATGAAAAATGCCCGCCAGGCGAACCTGGCGGGCATCTCGACGTCTAGACGGTCAGCCCTTGCGGGCCTGCGCCATTAGAACGACTGGTTGTAGCGGACGTAGATGAAGCGGTCCAGCGACATGTCGGCGTCGACCGACGAAGCGCTTGCCTGGGTGTTGTACACGATGCGCGGCTTCTTGTCGAAGACGTTGTTCATGCCGACCAGGATGCGGCCGTTCCACGCGGTCTTGTAGCCGACGCTCAGGTCATGGAAGGTAACCGAACCCAGCTTGTTGCCGCCGGTGCCCCAGTCATCGCTGACGTAGTCAGGCATGTTGCACTCGACGGTCGAGCTCCAGCACTGGTCCTTGACCGGGCTGTAGTAGCGGAAGCCCCAGGTGGCGCTCCAGTTGCCCATGTTCCAGTCGACCGAGTTGTTCGACTTCACGCGGTTGTAGAAGTACTCGCCGGCGTAGTTGTTCCACTCCTGGTCCGAACCGCTGCGGGTACGGAACTTGTCGACATACGAGGTTTCGCTACGCAGGCCGAACTGGCCGTAGGCGGTACGCGGCAGGCGGTAGTTAATCGCCAGGTCCAGGCCCTCGGTTTCCATCTCGCCCAGGTTGGCGTTGCCGCGCGACAGCTGGTTGATCTGGCCGGTGACCGGATCGCGCTGGATCACGCTGCAATAGTTGGTGTTGCCGTTGATGAAGCACTGGTTGGCGACGTAGCTCGCGCTGATCGCGGTGATGCGGTTCTTGATCTCGATGTTGTACCAGTCGAGGCCGACGCTGAAGCCAGGCAGGTACGACGGGCTGTAGACGAAGCCGGCGGTCTTGGTGATCGCGGTCTCCGGCTGCACGAACGCATTGCCGGCGCCCGACTGGAAGGCCACCAGGGACTGGGTACCGGTCGAGCCGGCGATCGGGCCGCCCGACTGCAGCTGCTGGCGGTAGTTGGCCGGGGTGCCGCGCACGCCGGCGAAGCCGCCGGTGCAGCGTGCTGCCACTGCCGAATTGCGCGAGGCTTCGCCGAACACGGTATCGCACGGGTCCAGGAAGGTGTCGAAGGACTGCGAACCGCCGCCCGAGACGTCGTTCAGGGTCGGTGCACGGAAGCCTTCGGCCCAGGTACCGCGGACCAGCACATCCTTGACCGGCTTGTACATGAAGCTGGCCTTGCTGTTGTTGGTCACGCCGAAGTTGCTGTAGTCCGAGTGGCGGGTCGCCAGGTTGAAGCTCAGCATCTCGGCGAACGGCTGGTTCTTCAGCACCGGGATGTTCAGCTCGGCGTAGGCTTCGCGCACGGTGTAGCGGCCGTGAGTCGGCTGGCCCGACAGGTTGGTCGAGTAGCCCGACTGCGAGAACTGGTCAGGCACGTCCGAGCCCTTGACTTCGCGGTGCTCGATGCCGACTGCCACGCCCAGCGCGCCGGCCGGCAGCTGGAACAGTTCGCCTGCCAGGTTGGCGGTGGCGCTGTTGATGGTCGAGCCGTAGGTCTTGGCGCCCGAGGTGTTGATGTAAGCCAGCGCCTCCGGGGTCGAGGCCGACGGGCCGCCCAGGATGTCGAACGGGACGCAATCGGCGAACGGGATCGGCGAGGTCGGGGTGCCGCACTGGACGCGGCCCGAAGCGTTCATGAACGACGGCCCGAGGGCGCGCTTCAGGGTCAGCAGGTTGATGTTGCCGGTGTCGCGCGCGGTGCCGGAAACCTTGTTGTGGTTGTAGCCGATATCCCAGTTCCAGGCCAGGTCACGGAACGAGAACTCGCCTTCCAGGGTCGCATCGACGTGCAGGGTGCGGTTTTCGTTCTCGGTGAGGCGCGGGATCTCGATGGTACGGCGGGCAAAGAACAGGTCCTGGCCATTGCCGGCGCCGGCAACCTGGTTGCCGTACGGGTTGTAGTAGTTGTCCTTGTCGATGTAGACCGGGTACTTGGCCTGGCTGGTCGACTGCAGCGGGTAGCCGGCGATCTGGCGGACCGAATCACGCTGCGAGTACATCGCGGTGGTCTTCAGGCGCATGTCTTTCGGCAGCGCGATCTCGCCCTTGACGAACAGCGTGTCGAGCTTGCTCGGCGACAGCAGGTGCATGTCCTGGGTCGAGTTGTAGAAGTCGTCGTAGTTCGTGCTGCTGTAGGCGTGGTAGTTGTTCGGGTCGCGCGAGTTGGCGCCGACGCCCTGACCATTCCAGCTGCCAGTGTGGTTGAGCACGCGATTGAAGCCGCCGTTGGCCGGATTGGTGTTCTGGCCGCCGGTGGCGGTCAGCGGGGTGATACGGCCCCATGGACCGCCGCCCAGGCCTGCGGTGCGGTGCGCCGGGCCGTAGGAGGTCTCGGTGATTTCACGGCTCGACGGCCACACGACGCCCTGCGTGGTGTGCGACAGGCCGAACATCAGCGACGCCTTGTCGTTGCCGGCGCCGTAGGTCAGCGAGAAGTCCTTGTTCTGGCCGTCGCCTTTTTCGTTGGCGCCGGTGTACAGGGAAATCTGGCCACCTTCCATGTTCTTCTTCAGGATGATGTTGACCACGCCCGCGATCGCGTCGGAGCCGTAGATCGACGAAGCGCCGTCCTTCAGGATTTCCATGCGCTCGATCATGGCCGACGGGATGGTCGACAGGTCGGTGTAGCCGGCCACGGTCTGGGTCCAGCGCTTGCCGTCCACCAGCACCAGCAGGCGGTTCGCGCCCAGGTTGCGCAGGCTGACGTACTGGCCGCCGGCTTCGGTGTTCGAGGTCAGCGAACCGCTGCGGCTGAAGCCAGGCGCGCCGGCCGACGACAGGTTGTTGAGGATGTCGCCAACGGTGACCAGACCCGTCTTCTGGATCTGTTCCTGGCTCATGACCTGGATCGGCTGGGCCGTTTCCAGGTCCACCTGGCGGATACGCGAACCGGTCACTTCGACGCGCTGCAGCGGGGCCGAGGTCTCTTGTGCGATCGCGGCGGTCATGCCGAGGGTCATACCGCCCAGGCAGATCACGCGGATCGACCGGGACAAGATTGTTTCCATCATGTTGCAAAACTCCTTGGGTGAAAACAGGGCCGTACTGCTCGTGGCAGCGCAGCCGCAGGGAAGGTCGCTGGGCGACATACTCAAAAACTGATCAGGTCTATGCTGAACGAATTTTCAAGTTAGCAATAGAATCATCCTCGATGCCGCACTGTCAATGAAACTTGCAATTGAAAATCACGAAATGTTGCTAAATTGTGTATTTACGCAATTTCTTCTGTGACACTCTTGACGGGTAACTAAATTTACTAGCAAACGAAAAAAGCCCGCCCGGCTTGCGCCGGACGGGCTTTTTGCGCAATTAAATTGCGTTGAACTAGCTAATCAAGTGATCAGAAGTTCTGGTTGTAGCGCACGTAGAAGAAGCGGTCGATCGGCAGGTCGGCATCGACGTAGGTCGAGGACGCTGCGCCGAGGACGGTGAAGCGCGGCTTCTTGTCGAAGGCGTTATTGACGCCAACGCGCACATTGCCGTTCCATGCGAACTTGTAGCCGACGCTGATGTCATGGAAGGTCAGCGAGGACAGGCGGTTCGCGCCGTTCGAGGTGGCGCCCGGACGACGGGTCTCCAGCTCGTTGCACTGCCAGCGGTTCGGGATGCTCAGGCAGGTGTCGGTAACGTCGCTCAGGAAGCGGACACCCCAGGTAGCGCTCCAGTTGCCCAGCGCCCAGTCGGTGGTCAGGTTCGACTTCCAGCGGTGGAAGTCATAGTCGCCCGAAAAATCGATCCACTGCGCGGTGGCGTTGCTCTTGGTCGAGTACTCGTCCAGGTAGGTAGTCTCGCTGCGCACGTTGACCTGGCCCCACGAGAAGCGCGGCAGGCGGTAGCGCAGTTCGACGTCCACGCCTTCGGTCTTGATCTGGCCCAGGTTGGCGTTACCGCGGCGCACGTCGGTGACCATGCCGGTCGCGTCACGGGTGACGAGCGAGCAGAAGTCGGTCAGGCCCTGGTTGTAGCATTCGCCCAGGACGTAGTTCGACGACACGGAAACGATCCGGTTGTTGACCGTGATGCTGTACCAGTCGACCGCCGCCGAGAAGCCCGGAACGAAGGACGGGTTGAACACCATGCCCAGGGTACGGGTGATCGCGGTTTCCGGCTGCAGGAACGCATTGCCGGCGTTGACGTTGAACGGCACCGAGGTCTGCACGCTCGAGCTCGAGCTGATGTTGGCGCCGGTCTGGGTCTTCTGGCGGAAACTTGCCGGAGTGCCGCGGATGCCGCCGATGCCGCTGTTGCAGCGGCCCAGCACCGTGGTGTTACGCGCCGCGTCGCCGTAGACGGTGTCGCACGGATCCAGGTAGGAGTCGAAGGATTGCTGGCCGCCGCCGAAGGAGTCACCCACGGTCGGTGCGCGGAAGCCTTCCGCCCAGGTGCCGCGGAACATCACGTCCTTGGTCGGGCGGTAGGTGAAGCTGGCCTTGCTGTTGTTGGCCGAGCCGAAGTTGCTGTAGTCCGAATAACGGGTGGCCAGGTTGAAGGACAGCGATTCGACGAACGGCAGGTTCTTCAGGACGGGGATGTTCAGCTCGGCGTAGGCCTCGCGCACGGTGTAGCGGCCGCGGGTCGGGTTGCCGGCCAGGTCGGTCGAGAAGCCCGAGCGCTGGAATTGGCCCGGCAGGTCCCAGCCTTCCACGGTACGGTGCTCGATACCGGCTGCGGCGCCGAGGGCGCCGGCCGGCAGCTGGAACAGTTCGCCGCTGAGGTCGGCGGTCGCGCTGTCGACCTTGCTGCCATAGGTATAGCCGCCCGTCGACATGACGTAGTCCAGTGCTGCCGGGGTCGAGGCCGACGGACCGCCCAGGATGTCCCATGGGGTGCATTCCGCCAGCGCGATCGGGGCGTTCGGGGTGCCGCACTGGACCACGCCGGCGGCATTGCGGAAGGATGGGCCGAGGGCCTTCTTCAGGTTCAGCAGGTTGAGGTTACCCGTGCCCATGGTGTCGCCGTCGACCTTGCTGTGGTTGTAGCCCACGCTCCAGTTCCACGGCAGCGAGCGCAGTTCGAAGTCGCCCGACAGGGTGGCGTCGATGTGCAGGGTGCGGTTGGTGTTCTCGGTCACGCGCGGCACTTCGATGGTGCGGCGGTAGAAGTACAGGTCCTGGCCAAGGCCGGCGCCGGCAACCTGGTTGCCGTACGGGTTGAAGTAGCTGTCCTTGTCGATGTAGACCGGGTACTTGCTTTGCGATTGCGAGTTCAGCGGGTAGCCGGCGGTGGTCGACACGCCCTTGCGCGACGCGTACATCGCGGTGGTCACCAGGCGCGTGTTGTAGGGCAGCTGCAGTTCGCCCTTGGTGAAGATGGTGTCCAGCTTGGACGGCATCGCGAACACCATCTGGCGGGTGGTGTTGAAGTTGTCGGCCGGGATCGGGCCGGACGCCGGCACCGCATGGTAGTTGGCCGGGTTGCGCGAATCCTGGCCGACACCTTCGCCGAGCTGGTCGCCGGTATGGTTCAGGATGCGGTCGAAGCCAGTGGCGCCGCCAGTAGTGGCGTTGACCTGGCGGATACGGCCCCATGGACCGCCGCCCAGGCCTTCGAGCGGGAATTCGCTGGTGCGCGAGTAGCTGGTGAACTCGCGGTCACGCGACCAGACGGCGCCGGTTTCGGTATGCGACAGGCCGAACATCAGCGAAGCCTTCTCGTTGCCGGCGCCGTAGCTCAGCGAGAAGTCGCGGTTCTTGCCGTCGGCGACGTCTTCGTTGCGGCCGGCGTAGATGCTCAGTTGGCCGCCTTCCATCGACTTCTTCAGGATGATGTTGACAACACCCGCAATCGCATCGGAGCCGTAGATCGAGGAAGCGCCGTCCTTCAGGATTTCCATGCGCTCGATCATCGACGACGGGATGGTCGACATGTCGGTCAGGCCGGCCACGGTCTGGGTCCAGCGCTTGCCGTTGACCAGCACCAGCAGGCGCTGCGAGCCGAGGTTACGCAGGTTGGCGTACTGACCGCCGTTCTCGCGGTTCGAGGTCAGGGAGCCGCCCTTGCTGAAGGCCGGGGAGCCGGCCGAGGACATGTTGGCGATGATGTCGCCGACGGTGACCAGACCGGTCTTCTGGATCTGCTCCTGGGTCATCACCTGAATCGGCTGCGCGGTTTCCAGGTCGACCTGGCGGATACGCGAACCGGTGACTTCCACGCGCTGCAGCGGTGCTGCGGCTTCCTGGGCGAAGGCCGCCATCGAATGGACGGCGAGGGCGACCGCCACGGCGATCTTGGTACGTTGTTGCATGTGTTCTCCATCTCGCGCCGCCCCGGGTAGGGCGGCGGGTTTGTTTTTAAAAAGTTGCAACCTGTGCGACCAGCACACCGCGGGTAACGATGTTGCTGGGTACATACACAACTCTATAAGATCATTCTATGTTGACAAGTGTCAATATCTGTAAGGACATTCTCTGTCCAAAAAACAACACTTGGTAGCAAGAAATCTCTGACCCCTAAGTCAGCAGGAAAGAAGCGCACGGCAAGGGTGCGCATGGGAGGAGAAATGGTCATGCGCGGTGCATGGCGCACCGCGGCGGGGCGGCGGCTTCAGCCGCCGAAACAGGCTTGCCACAGGCGCAGCACGCTGTCCGGATGGGTACCCAGCAGGGCGGGTGCGACGCGCGCCTTTTCCTGCCCCTGCAGCCGTACCTGGTGCTGGAGCTTGCGCATTGCACGGTAGGCGTCGGCCACGCTGGAAGCCAGCGCCGGGTCGATCAGGCCGAGTCCGCCGCACAGGCGCAGCAGCGCGATGTTGCCGGTATTTACCGTCAATTGCGGGTAATTTGCCGCATGACGCAGCACCAGATACTGGACAATGAACTCGATGTCGATCATCCCGCCCGGGTCCTGCTTCAGGTCGAACAGCGTCGTGCGGTTGACGCTGGCGTCGCGCATGCGCTTGCGCATCGCCACCACATCGTCCTTCAGGCGCGCTTCCATGCCGCTCCTGTCCTTGCGCAGCACCTTGTCGCGGATCGCCTCGAAGCGCGCGCCGATGTCCGCATCGCCGGCGCAGAAGCGGGCACGGGTCAGGGCCTGGTGTTCCCAGGTCCAGGCGGCATTGTCCTGGTAGCGCTCGAAGGCAGCCACGGTCGACACCAGCATGCCGCTGGCCCCGTCCGGGCGCAGGGCGGTGTCGATGTCGAACAGGATGCCGGCCGCCGTGTGCGCCGTGTTCCAGGTGATGAAGCGCTGCGCCAGTTTCGCGTAGTTCGACGGCGCCATCTCGTCGTCGTCGTCGAACAGGAAGATCACGTCGAGGTCGGACACGTAACCGAGTTCCTTGCCGCCCAGCTTGCCATAGGCGATGACCGCGAAGCGCGGCTCCTCGCGGTGGCGGGTGGCGACCGTGCGCCAGGCATGGCGGATGGTGGCGCCGACGATGGTGTCGGCCAGCAAGGACAGGTGGTCGGCCAGGCGCTCCACCGACAGTTCGCCCGCCAGGTCCAGCGCCAGCAACCGGAACAGCTGGGCATGGTGGGTCTCGCGCAGGATGTCGAGCTGGCGCTCGGTATCGCCGGCCGCCGCGGACAGCTGGGTGTCCAGCGCCTGCGCCAGCAGGGCCATGTCGCCGGCGCCCTCGTTGCGGTCGTCGAGCAGCTCGTCGAGCAGGATCGGGTGCTGGGTCAGGAAGGTTGCCGCCCAGCCGCTGGCATTGATCATGCGGATCACGCGCTCGAGCGTGTGCGGGTATTCGGTCAGCAGCGACAGGTAGGCCGAGCGGCGTGCGATCGCCTCGAAAAAGTCGAGCAGGCGCCCGAGCGTGGCGGCATGGCTGCCGATGCCCGCTTCGCGCACCACGGTGGCGATCTGGCCAAGGGCGGCGTCGCCCAGCGCCAGCAGGCGGGCGCGGCTGGCCTCGGGCAGGCTGGACAGGCGCGGGCCCTGCAGCGTCGCCACCAGGCGCGCGCCGGCCGTGGCCGGGTCGTCGTAGCCGAGCCCGGCCAGGCGGCTGCGGATCGCGTCGAGGTTTTCCGGGTCGTCGGCCAGGGTGGGCGTGTCGGGGTCGGCGCTTTCGCTCTTGTCGGCGAAGATCGCGTCGAACTGGGCCGCGACAAAGCTGCGCTGCTGCTCGAGGCGGGCGAGCAGGGTGGGCACGTCCGGCAGGCCCATCCAGCGCGCCACCGTCAGGCGGTCGTCCTCGCTGGCGGGCAGGGTGTGGGTTTGCGCGTCTTCCAGGTATTGCAGGCGGTGTTCCAGGTTGCGGAGAAAAGTGTAGGCGTCGAGCAGGCGTTCGACCGTGTCTTGCGGCAACAGCTCGCGTTCGGCCAGCAGGTGCAGCGTCGTCCGGGTGGAACGTTCGCGCAGGGCCGGGTCGCGCCCGCCCCGGATCAGCTGGAACACCTGGGCCAGGAACTCGATCTCGCGGATCCCGCCGCGGCCGAGCTTGACGTTGTGGCTGCGTTCCGGGTGCAGGCGTTCCTGGCGCTTGACCTCGGCGCGGATCTGGGCGTGCATGTTGCGGATCGCATCGATCACGCCGAAGTCGAGGTAGCGGCGGAACACGAAGGGACGCACGATGGCGTCCAAGGCCGCGATGTCTTCCGGGTCGCCGGTGACTGCGCGCGCCTTGACCCAGGCATAACGCTCCCACTCGCGGCCCTGCACAATGAGGTATTCCTCGACCATGTTCAGGCTGGCCGCGAGGGGGCCGGAGTTGCCGTTGGGGCGCAGCGCCATGTCCACCCGGAACGTGAAGCCATCCTCGATGATCTCGGACAGGGCGGCATTCAGGCGCCGGCCGAGGCGCACGAAGAACTCGTGGTTGGACAGCTGGCGCTGGCCGGGGGCGGCGGCGGTCTCGCCGTCCTCCGGATAGACGAAGATCAGGTCGATGTCCGACGAGACATTGAGTTCGCCTCCGCCACCCTTGCCCATGGCCAGCACCATCAACTGCTGCGGGCGGCCGGATTCCTCGCCCGTGGGCATGCCGTGTGCGGCGACCAGTTCTTCGGTGAGGGCGGCGGCATGGGTACGGATGGCGAAGTCGGCAAAGCGGGTCATCGCGGTCACCACTTCGTCGAGGCTGGCCTGGCCCGAGAGGTCGCGCCGGATGATGGCGCAGACGAGCAGGTTGCGCAGGCGGCGCATCGCACGCGGCAGCGGCAACCCGGCGGCAAGTTCGCGCGCCAACGCCGCGCCGAGGTCGGCCTCGGCCAGCGATAATCGGGCCATGTCGTCGAGCAGGGCAGGGCGGGCGGGATCGGCGCCCAGCCAGCGTTGGAGGAAGCGCGAAGCGCGGTCCGGCGATTCGGCGCGGTCCGATGGTTCGGCCGGCGGGGCAGGGTTCATGGTGTCCGATCCAGTGTGCGTTTTTGCCGTCCGGCAGGCATTGGTGCGGTAGAATTGCCCGCCGTGCTGCCCCGGTCAGCACGATGGTAAGGTAGACGCCGTGCCCCTTGCAAGCGACCTGTTATTAAAGAAACTATTTACGGCGAAGCCTTTTTGAGCAACTTGATGGACAACCCGCAACCGCAGGCGGTCAGCGAGCACCTCCCGCCTAGCCAGGCGCGGATGCGCTGGCAGCGCCTGCGTGCGGCCTATCGCTATGCGAACCTGGCCTCGCACCATGTCCTCGGCTTCACCATCAAGCTGTTGCTGTTCGTCTATTTCGTGCTGGCCCTGCTGTTCCTGGTGCTGCGCTACGCCATCCTTCCGAATATCGACCTGTACAAGAGCGACATCGAAGCGGCCGCCGGGCGCGCGCTCGGCAACCGGGTCACGATCGCCCGCCTGGAAGCGTCCTGGCAGGGCATCCACCCGGCGCTGTCCCTGGGCGACGTGCGCCTGATCGACCCCGGCGGACGCCAGGTGCTGGCCCTGCCCGAGGTCTCGGCGGCGCTGTCGTGGTGGAGCCTGGCCGCATTCGAGCCGCGCCTGCATGCGCTCGAGATCCGGCGTCCGCAGCTGGACGTGCGCCGCGGCCGCGATGGCGTGCTGAGCGTGGCCGGCGTACGGCTCGACCCGGACAAGAAGGAAGATGGCGGCGGCGCCGACTGGCTGCTGCGCCAGCGCGAGATCGTGATCCGCGACGGCCGGGTGGACTGGACGGACGAGCTGCGCGGAACGCCCACGCTGGCGCTCAGCGACGTCACGATGGCGCTGCTGAACCGCTTCGGCGGCGGGCACCGTTTCGCGCTGCGCGCCACGCCGCCGCGCGCGCTGGGCCGCCCGCTCGACGTGCGCGCGCGCTTTCGCCACCGTTTCGGATCGCGTCCGTCCGACATCACGCGCTGGAAGGGCGAGCTCTACGTCGACCTGCGCGACACCGACCTGGCCGCCTGGAAGCAGCACCTCGACATTCCATACCAGCTCACCAGCGGGCACGGTTCGCTGCGCGCCTGGCTGAACTTCGACCAGGCCCGGGTGGCCGGATTCACTGCCGACGTGGCGCTGGCCGGCGTCAATACGCGCCTGGAGGCCACGCTCGCGCCGCTCGAACTGGCGCTCGTCAAGGGCCGTCTGGCGGCGAGCGAGGAACTGCTGCCGGGGCGGGACGAAGGCAAGCCGACCTTCGGCGCCCACGGCCACACGCTCAGCCTGACGGATTTCACGGTGACGACGCGCGACGGCCGCACCTTGCCGCCGGCCACGCTCGAGCAGAGCTGGCGCCCCGCCGAGCCTGGCGGCCGCCCCGAGCAGGGCAGGCTGAGCGCGCGCCAGCTCGACATCGGCGCGCTGGCGGCGCTGGCTCACACCCTGCCGCTGCCGCCGCAACAGCGCCAGATGCTGGCCGACTACGCGCCGCGCGGGCAACTGCTGGATGTGACGGCCGAATGGGAAGGGCACTACCCGGCCTTGCGCGGCTTCCGCATCCGCGGCGACGTGGCCGGACTGGCGCTGAACGCCCAGGCCGCGCGTCCGGCCATTCCCGCGCAGCCGGCCCGGCCCGGGCAGCCGGCACACATGGCCATGCCGGCGCTGCCGGCACGCCCGGCCACGCCGGGTTTCCAGAACCTGAGCGGCAGCATCGACGCCAACGAGCGCGGCGGCAGCGTGACGGTCGATTCCGAAGCGCTGGTGCTGCACATGCCGGCGTGGTTCGCCGAGCCGGCCATGCCGCTCGACCGGCTCGCCCTGAAGGCGCGCTGGACCTACGATCCCGGCCAGCAGTTGCTGGTCGAGGTCGAGAACCTGGCGTTCGCACAGGGCGAATTGCATGGCGCGCTGTCCGGACGCCATATGCTGCCGCTGGCGGCCGTGGACGGGAAAAGTCCAGGCCCGGGCGTGGCCGACTTTACCGGCAGGCTCGACGGCTTCGCGATCGCCGGCATCGGGCGTTTCCTGCCATTGGCCACGCCCGAGCACCTGCACGAGTGGCTGACCGGCGCCCTGCAGGGCGGCACCTTGCGCGACGCGAGCTTGCGCCTGCGCGGCGACCTGGCGGCCTTCCCGTTCCGCGCCACCAGCCTGCTCGAGCGCGCACGCGGCGAATTCCACGTGGCCGGACGCCTCGAGAACGCCCGGCTCGAATATGCGCCGGGCCACCGGCACGCCGACGGTACGCCGCTCTGGCCGCTGGCCGAGCAGATCAACGGCCGGATCGCATTCGACCGCGCGCGCATGGAAATCCACGGCGACAGCCTGCGCACGATGGGCGTGGCGCTGTCGAACGTGAAGGCGGTGATTCCGGACCTGGGCGCGGGAGAGCACAACATGCTGGAGATCGACGGCGTGGCGGCCGGCCCGCTGCAGGAATTCCTGCGCTACGTCGCGGCCAGCCCGGTGATCGACTGGATCGGCCACTTCACCGAAGACACCCGCGCCGGCGGCAATGCCCGCCTCGGGCTGAAGCTGCGCATGCCGCTGGAGCACCTGCCGGAAACCAAGGTGCAGGGCAGCCTGCAACTGCAGGGCAACGACATCAGCCTGTTCCCCGAGCTGCCGCTGCTCCAGGCCGCGCTGGGCCGGATCGACTTCCACGAACACGGCTTCAGCCTGAACGGCGTGGGCGCGAGCTTCCTGGGCGGGCCGCTGTCGCTGGGCGGCGGTACCCAGCGCGACGGCAGCATCGCGATCCGGCTCGGCGGTACCTTGTCAAGCGAGGGCATGCGCCGTACGGCGCCGATGCCGGCCCTGGGCCGGCTGGCGGCGCGCATGTCGGGCAGCACGCCCTACACCGGCGTGGTCGCGGTGCGCGAAGGACGGCGCACCGTCACGCTCGAATCGAACCTGGTCGGCCTGGGTCTGGAGCTGCCGGTGCCGCTGAACAAGCCGCAGGCGGATGCGCTCCCGCTGCGTTTCGTGCTGTCCGGCGAGCCGACCGTGAACGACGTGGCGCGCGACGACATCCGGATCACGCTGGGCGACGGCATCTCGGCGCGCTACCTGCGCGAAAAGCAGGGACACGGCCCGTGGCTGGTCCGGCGCGGCGGCATCGGCGTGAACGTGCCGGCGCCGGTGCCGGACAGCGGCATGATGGTCCACGTGAACATGCGCGCGCTGAACGTGGACGGGTGGATCGCGGCCGGCAAGGCCATCGCGGGCGACGACGACGGCGACGCGCCGGGCACCGCGGCCGGCACGGACGGCGAAGGCGGATTTGCCCAGTACGTGGTGCCGACCGTGCTGGCGGGCCGGGTCGCCGAACTGACCGTCGCCGAGCGGCGCATGGCCGACGTGGTGCTGGGCGCGACGCACCTGAAGGACACCTGGCAGGCCAGCCTGCAATCGCGCCATGCCAGCGGCCACGTGACCTGGCTCGAGTCCGGCAGCGGGCAAGGGCTGGGCAAAGTGACGGCGCGGCTGGCCTCGCTGGTGATCCCGGAGTCGGATGAAGCCGAAGTCAAGAACCTGCTGGAATCGAACCGCGGCGCGAGCGCCACCATTCCTTCGCTCGACATCATCGTCGACCAGTTCCAGTTGTTCGACAAGCGGCTCGGCCGCCTGCAGCTGCAGGCGAGCAACGTGCCGGCGCGGGCCGGGCGCGAATGGCGCATCGACCGCCTGGCGCTCGACAGTCCGGACGGCCAGCTCAAGGCCAACGGCCGCTGGCTGACCAAGGATGGCAAGAGCAACACCAGCCTGAACTTCGTGCTCGACATCGATGACGCCGGCAGGCTGCTCGATCGCCTGGGGTTCCCCGAAACCTTGCGCCGCGGGAAGGGCAAGATGTCGGGCGACATTGCCTGGAGCGGCCTGCCGTACGCGATGGACATTCCGAGCCTGTCGGGCCAGATCGAAATGAACGTCGAGTCGGGTCAGTTCCTGAAGCAGGATCCGGGAGCGGCCAAGCTGCTCGGCGTGCTGAGCCTGCAGGCGCTGCCGCGCCTGCTCAAGCTGGATTTCCACGACGTGTTCTCGGAGGGCTTGGCGTTCGACGGCATCAGCGCCAACGCCATCATCGAGCGTGGCGTGCTGCGCACGGATAACCTCAAGATGCACGGGGTGGCCGCCACCATCCTGATGGACGGCACGGCGGATATCGCCAACGAAACCACGAACCTGCGGGTGGTCGTGATCCCGGAATTTAACCTCGGTACCGGGTCGTTCGTGTATGGCCTGGCGGTGAACCCGGTGATCGGGATCGGCAGTTACCTGGCGCAGCTGTTCCTGCGTGCGCCGGTGATGAAGGCGCTGACTTACCAGATGCGGATCTCCGGGCCGTGGAAGTCGCCGACCATCACCAAGCTCGACAATCCACCGCCGCCCCCGGCGGCGCGTCCCAGGGCGAAGAAAGAATGACATGAAAGGATCGACATGACGACAGTAGCCGCAGTACAGATGGTTTCCACCCCACAGGTAGCGGACAACCTGGCGACGGCGCGCCGGCTGGTAGCGCAAGCGGCCGGCGAAGGTGCGCAACTGGTCGCGCTGCCCGAATACTGGCCGATCATGGGCATGAGCGACAGCGACAAGGTGGCGCATGCCGAGCGGCAGGGCAGCGGCCCGATCCAGGATTGCATGGCGGAGCTGGCGCGCGAGCACGGCATCTGGCTGGTCGGGGGCACCCTGCCGCTGGTGTCGCCCGACGCGGGCAAGGTGCTCAATACCACCCTGGTATACGACCCGCAGGGCCGGGAGGTCAGCCGCTACGACAAGATCCACCTGTTCGGCTTCAACAAGGGCAGCGAATCCTACGACGAGGCGCGCACCATCGTGCCGGGGGAAAGCGTGGGCAGTTTCGAAGCGCCGTTCGGCCGCGTCGGCCTGTCGGTATGCTACGACCTGCGCTTCCCGGAGCTGTACCGCGCGATGGGCGAGTGCGCCCTGATCGTGGTGCCGGCCGCGTTCACCCACACGACCGGCCTGGCGCACTGGGAAGTGCTGCTGCGCGCCCGCGCCATCGAGAACCAGTGCTACGTGCTGGCCTCGGCCCAGGGCGGCACGCACGTCAATGGCCGCCGCACTTTCGGGCACAGCATGCTGATTGATCCCTGGGGCGAGGTGAAGGCCGTGCTGCGCGAAGGCGAGGGCGTCATCAGCGGCCAGCTCGACGCGGCTTTCCTGGCCGGGGTGCGCGAGAGCCTGCCGGCACTGCGGCATCGCAAGCTGTAGCTAAAAAGTAGGGTCAGAGTCGAATTATTCGCCAAGAGCTCAGCGGTAAATAACGCTGAGCTTTTTTCTTCATTCGATCAAGTTCCAAAAAGACCGTACCAAACAAATTGACTCTGACCCTGATTGTTGGGTGGGTGCTGCGGAGCTGCCATGTGTCCGGTACGATGCAGCCGGATATGGCACAATGCCTTTTCCATAGGAAGACCGAACGCAAAATGAAACCATTCGAACCGAACCTTTCCTCCCTGGCTGTCGCACGCGACGTGCTGTTGACGCCTTTCGGCCTCGACGAGGACAAGCTCCTCAAAGCGCTGGGATCGATGTTCACGCACAAGGTCGACTACGCCGACCTGTATTTCCAGTTCACCAAGAGCGAAGGCTGGAGCCTCGAAGAGGGCATCGTCAAGACCGGCAGCTTCTCGATCGACCAGGGCGTCGGCGTGCGCGCCGTCTCGGGCGACCGCACCGCCTTTTCGTATTCCGACGATATTTCCGAAGCGGCGCTGCTGGACGCGGCAGCCGCTACCCGTACGATCGCACGCGCCGGCGCCGGCAAGGTGAAGATCGCCACCGCGGCGCGCCCGACCGGCGGCCGCTCGCTGTACCTGCCGCACGATCCGCTGGCTTCGCTCGACGCTACCGAGAAGGTGCGCCTGCTCGAACGCGTCGAGAAGATGGCGCGCGCCAAGGACCCGCGCGTGGTGCAGGTCATGGCGGGCCTGGCCGGCGAATACGACGTGGTGCTGGTGGTGCGCAGCGACGGCGTGCTGGCGGCCGACATCCGTCCGCTGGTGCGCGTGTCCGTGACCGTCATCGCCGAGCAGAACGGCCGGCGCGAAGTCGGCTCGTCCGGCGGCGGTGGCCGTTACGACTACGGCTATTTCAGCGACGAGCTGCTCGACCGCTATGCAACCGAGGCGGTCAAGTCGGCCTGCGTCAACCTGGAAGCGCGCCCGGCGCCGGCCGGCCCCATGACCATCGTGCTCGGCCCGGGCTGGCCCGGCGTGCTGCTGCACGAGGCGGTGGGCCATGGCCTGGAAGGCGACTTCAACCGCAAGGGCTCGTCGGCCTACGCCGGCCGCATCGGCGAACGCGTGGCCGCCAAGGGCGTCACCGTGGTCGACGACGGCACCCTGCAGGACCGCCGCGGCTCGCTGAACATGGACGACGAAGGCAACCCGACCCAGTGCACGACCTTGATCGAGGACGGCATCCTGAAGGGCTATATCCAGGACACGATGAACGCGCGCCTGATGAAGATGCCGGTCACCGGCAACGCGCGCCGGGAGTCCTTTGCCCACCTGCCGATGCCGCGCATGACCAACACCTACATGCTGGCCGGCGACAAGGATCCGGAAGAAATCCTGGCCTCGGTGAAGAACGGCCTGTACGCGGTGAACTTCGGCGGTGGCCAGGTCGACATCACCAACGGCAAGTTCGTGTTCTCGGCCAGCGAAGCCTACATGATCGAGAACGGCAAGATCAGCTACCCGGTCAAGGGCGCGACCCTGATCGGCAACGGTCCGGAAGTGATGAACAACATCTCGATGATCGGCAACGACATGCGCCTGGACTCGGGCGTGGGCGTATGCGGCAAGGAAGGCCAGAGCGTGCCGGTGGGCGTCGGCCAGCCGACCCTGCGCATCGATGGCGTGACCGTCGGCGGCACGGCCTGAACTTCGGCCTGACATTCGGCCTGCCGCGCCACTAGCGGTGTAATTAGCGGCGCAATCACTGTTACCCCAACGCCCGGCGCAAGCCGGGCGTTGTCATTTCCGCGACCGTTATTCCAGCGCCGCTAATTGAAGCGGTAGTTCACGCGCATATAGACCGTCAGGCCGAGCGGGTCGGTGTAGCGGGGGTCGTAGCCGAGCTGGAAGTTGGTGACCTGGTTGGTGAACGGCGGCTCCTCGTCGAACAGGTTCTTGACGCCCGCCGTGAACTCGGCCTTCTTGTTGCCCGTATAGGTGGTCGACAGCGACCAGGTCGAGTAATGCTTCACCTTGTTGAAGAACTCGGGGGCCACCGCCGTGTTCTGGTCGGTGTAGTGCGACATGTAACGGTTGGCCAGGTTGAAGCTCCAGTCGCCGCGCGTCAGGCTGAAGAGCAGGTTGTGGCGCCAGCGGAACACGGGCGTGGCATCGGCGTAGCGCCCGGCATTCTGCGTGAACGGCCCGCCCGGCTCGTTCTGGTAGTCGTACTTGTTGACGTAGGTGCCGTCGAGGTTGACGCTGAAGTTGCCGAAGCGCGTACGCGGCATCCGGTAGGCCAGCGACAGGTCGAGGCCGCGCGTCTTGACTTCGCCGAGGTTGTCGGTGATGGCCAGCACGTAGAGCAGGTTGGTGCCGGCCGGGTCGTAGACGAACAGGTCGCGGTACTTGGCAAAGTTGCCGAACAGGGTCTGCTCGGCCAGCGCATTGATCTGGTCTTTCAGGCGGATGTCCCAGTAATCGAGCGACAGCGTCAGGTTCTGCAGCGGTTCGAAGACCACGCCGGCGCTGTAGGTGCGCGAGCGTTCCGGGGACAGATCGGGGTTGCCGCCCTGGCGCACCAGTTGCTGCTGGCCGCAGGCAACGTTCGGGTTGGCGCCAGGCGCCGGTACGCCGTTCGGGCACAGCAGCGGATCGTCATACGTGTCGGAACTGTTGGTGGTCGATTGCGGGCCGTAGAGGTCGAACAGCGTCGGGGCGCGGAAGCCCCTGTTGAAGGAGCCGCGCACCAGCAGCTGCCGGGTCGGCTGCCAGCGCAGCGCCACCTTCGGATTGAAACTGCCGCCGACGTCGCTGTAGTGGTCGTAGCGCGCGGCGAAGTTGAGCTCGAGGTTCTTGATGACCGGGACGTTCACTTCGCTGAAGACGGCCCAGATGCTGCGTGCGCCGGACTGGTCCTGCGCATCGGCGTAGCCGGAACTGGAGGCCTGCGAGGCCAGTTCGCGGTTGACGAAGTACTTGGCGCGGTCGCGCCGGAACTCGGCGCCGATCGCAAAGCCGAGCGGGCCGCCGGGCAGCGTCATCAATTCGCGGCTGGCGCGCGCATCGACCGCGGCGCTGTGGATGCGCGCGTGCAGGTATTCGCCCGACAGGATGGAGTTGTTCAGGTAGGCGGTGCCTTCCGGGTTCTGCGGGCCGAACGGGTTCAGGATGCCGGCGCCGACGCCGTCGATGATGCGCTGGTCGACGACGTAGCCGCCGTTGAAGACACTGCGCGCCTTGCCCAGCGAGTACGAGACCGAGGTGTTGTAGTCCCAGCCGGCCAGGGTGCCTTCGAGGCCGGCCAGCAGGCGGTCGGTGATGCTGGCGTCGAAGGTGTTGCGCCGACCTGTTTCCAGCGGCCGCCAGGAGATGTCGAGCGGCTCGCCGGTCAGGCCGGGGAAGGCCGGCACGATGCCGTTGCCGGGATAATAGGGGCTGGCGCCCGTCATGATCACGCCGATGTTGGACAGTGGAGGCGGCGCCACCTGGGACACGGTGGTGCTGCGCCCGTGCACGAATTCCAGGCTGCCGGTGTGCTCGCCGAACTTCCTGTTGAGCCTGGCCATGGCGCTGAACTGGCGCGTCTTGGGAATGTTGTCGACGTAGCGCGTGTAGTCGAAGGCGCACAGCGGCGCCCCCTCCAGCGGCACGGACTCGGGCGGTTGGCAGGCCGGGTAGGCCGGGTTGCCGCTGACGCCGAGGTCGGAGAAGAAATTGGCGGGGAAGGTCGTGCCGCTGACTTCGAACATCCCGTGCTCGGGACGGATGCCGCTGTTCGAGAAGCTGCGCTCGGTCGAGCGCAGCGCGCTCTGCTGGTGCCAGTCGATGACGCCCCACATGCTCAGGCCGTCGCGCTCGAGGTCGCCCCAGCCGCCCGACAGGTTCACGCGCTGCTCGCTGCCGCCGCCCTGGCGCCAGGGCTCGTAGCCTTCGAAGGCGATTGCCGCGCCCTCGACCGAACGCTTGGTGATGAAGTTGATCACGCCGCCGATGGCGTCGGTGCCGTAGATGGCGGAGGCGCCATCGCGCAGCACTTCGACGCGCTCGAGCGCCGCCACCGGGATGATGTTGAGGTCGACGGTATCGGCGAAATACGGGTGGTTCGCCAGCCGCCGGCCGTTGAGCAGCACCAGGGTCTTGTCGCCGCCCAGGCCGCGCAGGTCGGCGGTGGCGCGCCCACCGGTGCCGGCCCCGACCGCCGACGACGACACCGTCGAGGTCTGGTTCATCGGTATCGCATTGAGCACTTCCTGCGCCGTCGCCAGGCCCTGCTTGGCGAAGTCGGCCGCGCGGATCGTCGTGATCGGCAGCGAGGTTTCCGCCGCCAGGCGCCGGATCGACGAACCGGTGATCTCGACACGCTGCATCGGCGCCGTGCTGGGTGTCGGCGGCGGCTGCAGCCCGGGCGGCGAGGTCTGGGCCAGGAGCGGCTGGGCGCACAGCACGAGGCCGGCGGCCGAACCGCCGGCGAACAGCCGGCGCAGGGTGCGGGACAGGGTGGTTTCGGTCATGTTCGGCTCCAGGTCGTGGCACAGGCGGGTGGCACGGAAGATGTACGGGAAGACGTGCGCAGCC
Organism: Massilia consociata; assembly: GCF_042432755.1. Taxonomy (NCBI): domain Bacteria; kingdom Pseudomonadati; phylum Pseudomonadota; class Betaproteobacteria; order Burkholderiales; family Oxalobacteraceae; genus Massilia; species Massilia consociata. The sequence continues at coordinate 26,219 of NZ_JBHLWP010000006.1, read as the reverse complement.
GCCCTCCCTGCGGGTGCAGGGAGGGCGGCTGTGGCGCGGCGTGGGTCGCGCCGGCCCGGACGGCGTCAGAAGGTGTAGCGCGCTCCCAGGGTGGCGAAGCGGCCGATGGCGCCGTAGTAGTCGAGCGGGTTGTACGACACCGCGCCGTAGGTGAGCGGGTCGAGCGGCGCACGCTTGTCGAACAGGTTCTGGATCGAGCCGAAGATCTCCCAGCGCTGCTGCGGCTTCCAGCGGAAGGTCAGGTCGACTGTCGTGAACGAGGCCAGTTCGCAATCGGTCGGCGCATCGTTACCGTTGGCGAAGTGGGTGGCGCAGCCGGCCGGATCGTTCTTGAACAACGTGTTGTCGATGCGTCCACGGTAGTTCACGTTGGCCGACACGCGCCAGTTGCTGCGCTCCCAGGTGGCGCGCAGGTTGGCCTTGTGGTCGGGCGTGCCGACGCAGTTGGTCACGTCGCAGTTGCCGTGGGTGCCTGCGTAGTCGCGCGTGCTGCCGTCCTGTTCGGTACGCTCCCATTTGTCGAGGAAGGTGTACTTGGCGTCGAACACCAGGTTGCCGTACCCGCCCGGCAGCGGGAAGCTCTGGCGCGCATCGAGGTCGATACCGCGTACCTTGGTGCTGGCCGAGTTGACGTAGCGCGCCAGTACGGCGGTGATGGCGCCCGGGTCGCCCGGGATTCCCGGGTCGGCCGTGGTCGGGTCACGCGCCACGCTGCCGGCGGCAATTGCCGCATCGAGCTGCTCCTGGTTGATTTCGTTCTTGCGCTTGATCTGCCAGAAGTCGAGCGAGATGCTGGTGCGCGGCAGCGGGTCCCAGATCACGCCGACGTTCCAGCTCTTGGAGCGCTCCGGGCTCAGGGCCGGGTTGGGCGAGGTGATGACGGCGACCGAGGCCGTGCTGCAGGTGCCGGGTACGCCCAGGGCGCAGCGCAGCGGGTCGCTGGCAGTGGCGAACGCGGCCAGGCCGCCGACGCCGTTCTCGGCCGGGCTGGGGGCGCGGAAGCCGCGGGCGAAAGTCGAGCGCAGCGCGAAGTTGCGCACCGGGGTCCATTTGATGCCGGCCTTCGGCGTCCACGCATCGCCGACGTCGGTGAAATGGTCGTAGCGCATGGCGCCGGTCAGTTCGACGCCGGGCCACACCGGCGCCAGCACCTCTCCGTACAGGGCGGCCACGTTGCGCTGGCCGTTGTAGGCCGAGTAGCCGAGGCCGATGATGTTGCCGCGCTCGGTGCCCGTGGTCGGTTCCAGTTCGGCCGATTCGTGGCGGAACTCGGCGCCCACCGCGACCCCGAGCGCACCGCCGGCCAGCTTGCCGAACTCGCGCGTGGCCTTGAAGTCGAGCTGGGCGATCTCGGTATGGGCGTCGTTCTCGATCTGCGGCGACAATGCGGCGTAGACCGCCGGCGAGTTCAGGCCCGCGTTCTCGGCGATGCGCCAGTAGGTGCCCGGCGGCAGCGCGCGGTAGCCGGGGCTGTTCGCGATGGCCGCCGTGACGTTGGCCGGGCTCGGGTCGAGCAGGGCGAAGGTGGCGTCGCGCGCGAGGTAGCCGTTGCGCTCGTTCTTCACGTTGCTGCGCGAATAGAGCAGCGAGCCGTCCCATTCCCAGCCGGCCATTTCGCCGCGCAGGCCGAACAGGGCGCGCGTAAATAGCGATTCGATGTCGGAACGGCGCGGCCCGACGTCGGCGGCGAGGTAGCGCAACCGTGCCGGGGTGCCGAAGTACGGGTTGTCGGGATGGGTGGCGCCGAACTGCACGCCGGCGTTGCTGACCGGGCCGCCCGGATAGCCAACCGATCCGCTGATCGTGGACGGCGTGGCGGACGACTGCGTCAGGTTGGTGTACAGATTGAGTTCGCCGTATGCCTCGAGCCCGGGCCGCACCTGCGCGGTGCCGCGGCCGAACAGGGATACGTACTCGGTCTTGGGCTGGATCTGGCTGTACAGGAAGGCGGCGTCGACCAGGCAGCCGCCGCCCGGGTCGCCCTGCGGGTGATTGGTGAAGTTGCCGCAGGCCGCGCCCGGGAAGGTGCGGGTGAAGCCCTCCCCGGCCAGGTTGCCGCGGTTGTAGTAGTTGAACGTATTCGGGTTGCGCACGTTGCCGTTGATGGCGCTGCCCGCGGCATTGTTGCCGACGATCGCGCCGGTGCCGCCCAGCGCTTCCTGGGCCGAGAAGCCCCAGGGCCGCAGGTCGTTCTTGCCGATCCAGCCGCGGTTGCCGCGTTCGCGGTTGAAGATGGCGTCGGTGCGCTTGTATTCGAAGTTCAGCAGCACGTTGTAGCGGTCGGCATCGAGGTCGCCCTTGCCCCAGGTGAGGGCAACGTTGTGGTGCTGGCCGTCGCCGGCTTCGCCGGTGCCGACCATGGCGCGCGCCGTGGTGCCCTGGAAATCGCGTCGCAGGATGATGTTGACCACGCCGGCGATCGCATCGGAGCCGTAGATCGCCGAGGCGCCGTCCTTCAGGATCTCGACGCGCTCGACGGCATCGGTCGGGATCACGTTGAGGTCGGCGAACACCTTCTGGCCGTCGTCGGCCAGGCCGTAGGGCGCCATGCGGCGGCCGTTGAGCAGGACCAGCGTCGAGGCGGTACCAAGCCCGCGCAGCGAGATGCCGGAGGCGCCGGCGGCGAAGCCGCTGCCGAAATTGACCGGTACCGAGCCCTGGTTGTCGACGGCGAGCGTCTGCAGGAATTCGGCCACGGTGGTCTTGCCCGAACGTTCGATGTCGGCGCGGTTCACGGTCAGCACCGACGAGGCGGTTTCGGCCTGCGCGCGCCGGATGTTCGAGCCGGTGATCTCGACACGTGCGATGGGTTTCGGCGCCGCTTCCTGCGCCAGCACTTCGGGCGGTATGGCCATCAAGGCCAGGCCGACGGCGCCGCCGCCGGCGAAGATGCGCCGTACGGCGCGGGAGAGCTGGGTTTCAGTCATGTCCGGACTCCATTGGTTGGGTTGTTCCCACTGCGTGCGTCTTCTTGATCCCGATCAAATGCCTACGAGACTTTTCTTACGAGAAAACAAGATGAAGACGGAACAGTCGGGGCTTGAGACGACTTTTGCACCGATCAATGAACGGCGACTGATCCTGATCAAGGTGTGCAAAAAGGGACCGAACCCCTGTAGGATTCCCGCAACCGCTCGCCAAATCCGTTGGCTGCAAGTGGCAGGCGGTGTGGCGAGGCGTCCACGGCCAATGTGCCCGGACAAAAGGCTTGCCAATGTTCATGCAATGGCGTTATAGTCAATCGGACATGGCCAATCACGGCCAGACGGACCTTTCATGCGCCAGCACGTTTTCTTTACCTGCTATTTTTACTTTAGCCATTCCAGCCCTCAGGCGGTGGAGTAGCGGCAGGTTCACGCGAGATTCAAGAACAGTCCGACGCAATCCAGACAAACCGCCAGCGATGGCGGTTTTTTGTTTTCCAGCCCCAGCCAAACACGATACGGAGTACAGCATGCCTCGCACCGACGACTTACGCATCCGCGAAATGAAGGAACTGACGCCGCCCTCGCACCTGATCCGCGAGTTCCCGGTGACCCCGGCGGCGGAGCAGACCGCGGCAAACGCGCGCGTGGCCCTGCACCGCATCCTGCACGGCCAGGACGACCGCGTGATGGTGGTGGTCGGCCCGTGCTCGATCCACGACCCCAAGGCGGCGCTCGAGTATGCGCGCGGCCTGGCGGTGCAGCGCGAGCGCTTCAAGGGCGAGCTCGAGATCATCATGCGCGTGTACTTCGAGAAGCCGCGCACCACGGTCGGCTGGAAGGGCATGATCAACGATCCGTACATGGACAACAGCTTCCGCATCAACGACGGCTTGCGCATGGCTCGCGAGCTGCTGCGCGACATCAACGAGCTGGGCCTGCCTGCCGGCACCGAGTTCCTCGACGTGATCAGCCCGCAGTACATCGCCGACCTGGTGAGCTGGGGCGCGATCGGGGCCCGCACCACGGAGTCGCAGGTGCACCGCGAGCTCGCGTCCGGCCTGTCGTGTCCGGTCGGCTTCAAGAACGGTACCGACGGCAACATCAAGATCGCAGCCGATGCGATCAAGGCATCGTCGCAGCCGCACCACTTCCTGTCGGTGACCAAGGGCGGACATTCGGCGATCGTATCGACGTCCGGCAACGAGGACTGCCACATCATCCTGCGCGGCGGCAAGGCCCCGAACTACGACGCGCTCAGCGTCGAGGAAGCCTGCAAGCAACTGGCGGCCAACGGCCTGGCCAGCCGCCTGATGATCGACGCCTCGCACGCCAACAGCAGCAAGAACCCGCAGAACCAGGTGCCGGTGTGCGCCGACATCGCGGCCCAGATCGCGGCCGGGGACGACCGCATCGTCGGCGTGATGATCGAGTCGCACCTGGTGGGCGGCAGGCAGGACCTGGTGCCGGGCAAGGAGCTGACCTATGGCCAGTCGGTGACCGACGGCTGCATCGATTGGGAAACCAGCATCGGCGTGCTGGACGGGCTGGCGGCCGCGGTGCGGCAGCGCAGGCTGCGGCAGGAGTGAAGATGTCCGCGCCTCCCGGCGTGGATCGGCAATAAAAAACGGCGCACTCGATGAGTGCGCCGTTTTTATTTGACTCGCCGGATTAGAACTTGGCGGTCAGGTTCAGGAAGATATGACGGCCCATGGCGTCATACACCTGCGGGTAGGTGTTGCCGTTGCCGAACACCGCGGCCACGACACCGGTCACCGGCGGATCCCGGTCCAGCGCGTTGTTCATGCCCACGCGCAGGGTCAGGTTCTTGTTCATCGCCCACTGGCCCACCAGGTCCAGGTAGTCGCGTGCCGCCAGGCGTTCGTCAGCCGGTTCGAAGTCGGTGGCCAGCAGCGGATTGTCGCTGGTGGCGTCGAGCTTGACCGAATTGATGTGGCGCCAGGTCACGCCCAGCTCCAGGCCGCGCCATGGCGTGGCCCAGACGGCGCGCACCTTGTGGCGCCACTTCGGCAGCGGGGTGCCGCAGGCGGTGCCGTGCAGGCCGGCGCAGTCGTACTCGCCCGAACCCGGGAAGTCCTCGGCCTTGAATTCCTTCAGGTAGGTGCCGATGAAGGACAGGTCGAGGCCGCCGTATCCGCCCATCTTGAAGCCGTAGTTCGCGCCCAGGTCGAGGCCCTTGGTCGAGTTCATGCCCAGGTTCTGGTTGGTCGCGACGATGCGGCCGGCCGGCAGCGCCCACAGGGTACCCAGGCGGTCACGCTGGATCAGGGAGCAGAACGTCGGATCGCCGGTCTGGAGGCACTGGGTCAGGGTGGTCGAGGCCGGCAGGCCGCCGATCGTGCCCTCGACCTTCATGTCGAACGCGTCGATGGTCAGGCTCAGGTTGCGCATCGGGGTCAGCACCAGGCCCAGGGTGAACGAGTCCGACTCTTCCGGCGCCAGGTTGGCGTTGCCGCCGACGATCTGGTTGTACTGCTGCGCCGGGCTGTCTTCGATGCGGCCGTACTGTGCCTGCGTCACGCCGGTAAGGGCGCACTGGGTGAACGAAGCGGTCGGGTTGGCACCGGCGCACGGGTCGTTGGCCATGCCGAACAGCGCCAGGCCCTGCGGCGTGAACAGTTCGACCACGTTGGCGGCACGCGCCGCGCGCTGGTAGCTGAAGCGCACCTTGGCTGCCTGCACCGGCGACCATTCGGCGCCGAAGCCGTACGAGCTGGTCTTCTGGCCGGTCGAGTAGTCCGACTTGCGGTAGGAACCGGTCAGGGTCAGCGAGTCGGCGAACGTCAGCTTCTCGAGCACCGGGATGCGCGCTTCGGCGTAGTAGTCGCGTACGCTGAACTGGCCGGCCACGCCCAGGGTCGGGCCGCCCTGGCCGGCCAAGTCGCCGGTCTCGAAGGCGGTGTCGGTGGCCAGGTCGAGCTTCTCGGTGCGGTGTTCCCAGCCGAATGCAAGGCCGACGCCGCGGCTGGAGGTCGGCAGCTTGATGCCGTATTCGCCCAGGTCGGTCGACAGGTTAATGCCCTGCACGGTCTGCGAGGTGCTGCCCTTCTGGAAGCCCGGGGTCTGCAGGTATTTCAGTGCTTCCGGCGTCACCGCTCCCAGCGCCCAGATGTTGTACGGGACGCAGTTCGGATCGGTGCCGTCGACGACGCTCTGGCAGACCGGCTGGCCGTTGGCGCCGGTGACGACGTTCAATGCGCGGCCGATACGCTGGTTCGAGAAGTCGTTGAAGTAGGTTTCCGAATACAGTACCTTGCCGGCTTGCAGGAAGGCGTCGTAGTTCCAGTTGCCGATGTCGCCCTTGATGCCGATCACGCCGCGGTACGAGGTGTGGCGCTGGTCGTCCTGGCGGCCGCCGCCTTCCACGTTGCGGCGGAAGATGATGGCCTCGGCGGTGTCGCCCGGCGCGTTCAGGCCGAGGTCGCGGCGCCAGGCCGGGCTCAGGAACGGGTTCTCGAAGCGGATTGCGTTCGCGCCCGAGGCGTCGAAACCGAACAGGCCGGAAGGGGCGATCTGCGCGACGGTGTGGTCGTCGTGGAAGCTGGCCTCGGTGTACAGGCGGGCGTTCTCGTTGATGTCGAAGTGGGTGAAGCTGCTGAAGGTGTAGCGCTCCGACGGACGGCGGAAGTAGTTCAGCGGACCGTAGTTGTACTGGTCGGTGGCCGCGACGTACGGACGGGTATTGCCGGCCGCATCGGCGACGGTGCGCTGGCCGGCGTCGGTGAAGAAGCGGCCCGGGAAGCTGGTGCCCGAACCGCCGCAGTTGAAGGTGTTGCCCGAGCTGAAGCCGTCCAGCGAGCAGGACGTGAAGTCGCGCTGCGACTGCAGCAGCGGGTCTTCCTTCTTGTAGCCGAAGAAAGCGACCGCGTTGCCGCGGCCGTCGGCGAAGTTACCGCCCAACAGCAGGTTGGCGTCCTTGATCTTGCCGTCGGCGCCGATATCGCCCGGGACCGGGAAGTTGCGGCGCTGGGCCGCCTGGGCTGCCGGGCCGCCTTTCTGCTCATGGTTGTAGAACGCGTAGTTGGTTTCCAGCTGCACGCCCTGGAAATTGTCGTTCATGATGAAGTTGACCACACCCGCGACCGCGTCCGAGCCGTAGATGGCCGAGGCGCCGCCGGTCAGCACTTCGACGCGCTTGATCAGCGCTGCCGGAATCTGGTTCAGGTCGGCCGCGGTGTTGCGCGGCGAGCCTGCCGGCAGGCGGCGGCCGTTGACCAGCACCAGGGTGCGGTCGGCGCCGAAGTTGCGCAGGTTGACGGTTGCGGTGCCGGACGAGCCGTTCGAGATCGAACCGCCCTGGTCGGCGAACACCTGCGGCAGGTTGTTCAGCAGGTTTTCCACCGAACGCGTGCCTTCCAGCTTGATGTCCTTGGCGCCGACCACGGTCACCGGGCTGACGCTTTCCAGGTTGGCGGTCGCGATGCGCGAACCGGTCACTTCCACGCGCTGCAGTTGCTGGCCTTCGCCGGAGGCGGCTTGCTGCGCGTCCTGCGCATAGGCGGAGGCGGCAAATGCCATGCCGCCCGCGAACATCAATCGTACCGAACGGGACAATACTGTTTCAACCATCATGTCGAGATTCCCAGGTAGGCTCTGCGGTTCTTTTTTTGGCGTCGACCGCAAAGATGATTCAATCACACTGCCATCGCTTGTATAGACGGCATCTTTTCCTGCTCGGCAATAAAAACATTTCTGTACTTACATTGTCAATTGTAAATATTAGGCAAGATAAAAAAACAACTCTTGCGCGGACATATTTACAAAATCTGCCAATTAAGTTATGGAATGGAAATAAAATGGAATAGACGGGTGTAGCCACGCCCACCTGCCGGGCAGCGGCAATATGCGCTATCGTTACGCCTCTTCGTCCGCCCGCCGACAACCTCGACCCGGGCTGTGCATGCGGTGCATATCTTCAGGAGTTCCATGCTTAGCTTTATCCTGCGGCGGCTGTGGCAGATGCTGCCGACCATGCTCGGGGTGGTGGTGCTGGTGTTCGTGCTGTTCAACTGGGTCGGCGGCGACCCGGCTTACCTGCTGGCGGGGAAGATGGCCGACACCGCCGCCATCGAGAACATCCGGCGCCAGCTCGGCACCGACCAGCCATATACTGTCCAGTTATGGATCTTCATCAAGCAGATCCTGAGCTTCGACTTCGGCAATGCATGGAGCACGGGCGAGCCGGTGTCGCAGATCCTTTCCAGCCGCCTGGGCCCGTCGCTGACGGTGCTGGTGCCGCTCACCATCCTGGAAACCCTGTTCGGCATCGCGCTGGCCCTGGCCATCGCTTTCGTGCGCGGCTCGCTGACCGACCGCGCCGTGATGGTCGCGTGCACGGTCGGGATGTCGATCTCGATCCTGGTCTACATCATCGTGTTCCAGTACGTCTTCGCCTATAAGCTGGGGCTGTTCCCGGTACAGGGCTGGGGTAACGGCCTGGGTGAAAACCTGCTGCGATACGCGCTGCTGCCCATCATCATCGGCCTCGCCGTATCGATCGCGCCGACCCTGCGCCTGTATCGTAGTTTCGTGCTCGACGAAGTGGGGCAGGACTACGTGCGCACCGCGCGCGCCAAGGGCCTGAGCGAGCGCCGCGTGGTCTGGGTGCACGTGCTGCGCAATGCGGCGATCCCGATCATCACGCACGTGATGGCCAACCTGCCGGCGCTCCTGATCGGGGCCTTCCTGCTGGAGCGTTTCTTCGGGATCCCCGGCATCGGGCGCGAAGTCATCCTGGCCGTCGAGCGCAGCGATTTCCCGGTGATCAAGGCGATCACGGTGTACGTGGCCGCGGCCACCATGGTGTTCAATCTGCTGGCCGACCTGCTGTACCAGGCGGTGGACCCGCGCGTGCAACTCAAATAAGCTGGAACAAGGATGCCATGACGACGCATGCCGACTCACCTGGTTCATGGGCGCTCGCCTGGCGCCGCCTGCGCGCCGACCGCATCGCCATGGGCGCGCTGGCCGTGGTGGCGGGCTTTCTCCTGATGGTCGTTCTGTCCGGCGCCGGCCTGGTGGCCGCCGACTGGGAAGAGGAGGTGGCGGTGAATTACGCGCCGCCGACGTTCGTGGGCGCCGACGCTGCCGCGCGCGCGCTCGCCGCGGCCCAGCTGCCGCGCGAGACGCCGCCGAATGCCTTCGACCCGCTGGCCGCCGACCTGGCCGAGCTGAAGGACCAGGTGCGTGCCGCGCACCCGCCCGTCGAGAAGGCGACCACGCTGCCGTTCGGCGCCGACAAATGGGGCCACGATATCGTCAAGAAGACCATCAAGGGCGGCGAGACCTCGATCGTCGTCGGCCTGGTGGCGGCTTTCGTCGCGGTGGCCCTGGGCACGCTGTTCGGGGCGCTGTCGGGCTTCTACGGCGGAATCGTGGACGACCTGTTCAACTGGTTCTACAGCATCTTCACCTCGATCCCCTCGATCCTGATGATCCTGACGGTGGCCGCCGTGCTGCAGCACAAAGGCGTCATGACCATCGTGCTGATCCTCGGCCTGACCGGCTGGACCGGACCCTACCGCCTGATGCGCGCCGAGTACATCAAGCACAAGGCGCGCGAGTACGTGATGGCGGCCGACGCCATCGGGGCCTCCGCCCGGGCCCGCATGTTCGGCCACATCCTGCCCAATGTCTCGCACGTGGCGCTGGTGCAGATGTCGATCCTGGTGGTCGGCTTCATCAAGGCCGAGGTGATCCTTTCTTTTCTCGGCTTCGGCGTGCCGGTCGGCGTGGTGTCGTGGGGCAGCATGCTGAACGAAGCGCAGAACGAGCTCATCCTGGGCAAGTGGTGGCAGCTGGCCGCAGCGGCCGGCGCGATGGCGCTGCTGGTGACGGCGTTCTCGCTGTTCACGGATGCATTGCGCGACGCGCTGGACCCGAAGTTGAAATGAGGTGCGCAGGATGACGGACGAACAGAACATGCTGCTGCAGGTACGCGACCTGCGCATTTCCTTCCGCGTCGACAGGAAGAACACGGTCGAAGCCGTGAAGGGCATCTCCTTCGACGTGCCGGGCAACAGCACGGTGGCGCTGGTGGGCGAATCCGGCAGCGGCAAGTCGGTCAGCTCGCTCGCGGTGATGGGCCTGCTGCCGGCGGAGACCACCATCATCCACCCGGGCTCGCGCGCGCTCTTCGGTGGCCGCGAGCTGCTCGCGCTGCCCTCGGCCGCGCGCCGGGAACTATGCGGCAAGGAGATCGCGATGATCTTCCAGGAACCGATGTCCTCGCTCAACCCGGTGTTCACGGTAGGCTTCCAGATCGGCGAAGTACTGCGCCGGCACATGGGCATGACGAGGAAGCAGGCGCGGGCGCGCACGCTCGAACTGCTGGCCGAAGTCGGCATACCCGATCCCTTGGTGAAGATCGACGCCTACCCGAGCCAGATGTCGGGCGGCCAGCAGCAGCGCGTGATGATCGCGATGGCGATCGCCTGCGAGCCCAGGCTCCTGATCGCGGACGAGCCGACCACGGCGCTCGACGTGACCATCCAGAAAGCCATCATGGAGCTGATCGCGCGCCTGCAGGAGGCGCACCGGATGTCGGTGCTGTTCATCACCCACGACCTCGGGCTGGTGGGCGAGATCGCCGACCGGGTGATCGTGATGCGCCATGGCGAAGTGCGGGAGGAGGGGACGGCTGCCCAGGTGTTTGGCGCCCCGGCCGATGCGTATACCCGTGCCCTGCTGCACTGCCGCCCCAGGCTCGACGAGCGCCCGGTGCGCCTTCCCGTGATCGACGACTACCTCGGCGGCAAAGTGGCGCCGGAGCAGGCGCTGCCGCAGCGCACGCGCGGCAGTGCGCCGGACGATGAACCGGTGCTGGTGGTGCGCAACCTTGCCAAGAGCTTCTGGCTGCGCGACGGCCTGTTCCGGAAACGCGAGTTCAGGGCGGTCAAGGATGTGTCCTTCACCCTGGCGCGCGGCAAGACGCTGGGCGTGGTGGGCGAATCCGGCTCGGGCAAGACCACGGTCGGCCTGACCTTGCTGCGCCTGCACCGCGCCACCGGCGGCAGCGCGCTGTTCGACGGCAAGGACATGTTGACGATGTCCGACCGCGACTACCAGGCCTACAAGCGGCGCATCCAGATCATCTTCCAGAACCCGTACGCGTCGCTCAACCCGCGCTTCACGGTCGGCCAGATCCTGCTCGAGCCGATGCGCATCCACCGCATCGGCGCCGATGACCGCGAGCGCACGGAAATGGCGCATGACCTCCTCGGGCGGGTCGGCCTGCCGGAACAGGCCTTCCACCGCTACCCGCACGAGTTCTCGGGCGGCCAGCGCCAGCGCATCGCCATCGCGCGCTGCCTGACGATGAAGCCGGAGATCCTGGTGTGCGACGAGTCGGTCTCGGCGCTGGACGTGTCGGTGCAGGCCCAGGTGCTGAACCTGCTGCAGGACCTGCAGGACGAATACGGGATGAGCTACATCTTCATCTCGCACGATCTGTCGGTGGTGAAGTACATCGCCGACCAGGTGATGGTGATGCATCACGGCAGCGTGGTCGAGATGGCGGATTCGGACGAACTGTACCGCAATCCGCAGCATGCATATACGCGGACGCTGCTGGCGGCGATCCCGCGCGGCGCATAGGCGCCGTAGGGACGACGAAACAACACGGCCGCCTGCGACGCCGCCGAAACTGGACTACACTATCCCGATGCCCCAGCTGGTCGACCTGCTCCAGACCTACGGTGTGCTGATCGTGTTCGGCATCGTCCTTGTCGAACAGTTCGGCCTGCCGATCCCTGCCTTCCCGATCCTGGTGGTGGCGGGCGCGCTCTCGGTCGGCGGCGACGTCAGCTGGCCGTTGGCCATGCTGGCGGCGGTAGGCGCCTGCCTGGTCTGCGACCTGTTCTGGTTCCGCGCCGGACGCTTCTACGGCAAGCGCATCCTGCGCCTGCTATGCAAGATCTCGCTGTCTCCCGATTCCTGCGTCAGCCAGACCGAGGACCGCTTCCGCCGATTCGGCGTGAAGTCGCTGCTGGTCTCGAAATTCATCCCCGGATTCAACACCGTCGCGGCGCCGCTGTCGGGCGCCATCGGCACCGGTACGCGCGCATTCCTCGCATTCTCGGTCGCCGGGACGGCGCTCTGGAGCGGTACCGGCATCCTCCTCGGCATCCTGTTCCATGAGCGTGTCGCAGACCTGCTCGGCCTGCTCGAGGCGATGGGCGGCACGGCGCTGTCCGTCATCGCCGTGTTGCTGGCGCTGTTTGTCGCCGTCAAGTATGCCGAGCGGCGCCGCGCCCGGGCCCGCAGCGCGGTACCGCGCATCGAGATCGGGGAGTTGGCCGCGCTGATCGACGGCGGCCACGATCCGGTCATCATCGACGCCCGCAGCTTGACGGCGCAGGCCCTGGAAGCGGCCATTCCCGGCGCAGTGGTGTTCCAGTCCTGCGCGCCGGACCAGCTGATGGCCACCATCGACAAGGACCGCCACGTCGTCATCTACTGCAGCTGCCCGAACGACGTCACGGCCGCCGAGGTGGCGAAACAGTTCCTGGCCAACGGTTTCCAGCGCGCCCGTCCCCTGAAAGGCGGGCTCGATGCCTGGAACGCCCGGCACCGTCCAAGCCCGGCGTTGGAACCGGCACCGTGCTGATTAAGTAGTTCGACTACTTCATGCGAAAGGCGAGGGCGTTGTAATGGACCTGCAATTTTTCTCGATATGTACCTAAACTACAAAATGTACTTGTAAAAGCGTTACAAAGTTTAGTAAGCTTGGTCATCGTTTCTTCATTTGCAGCAATGACCGCCTTCCCATCCAGCCTGCCATCCCTGTCGCCGCCCCATGCCGGCGGCGCACGCCTGCTCGCCGACATCGGCGGCACCAATGCCCGTTTCACGCTGGAGGTGGGGCCCGGGCGGTTCGAGGCGATCGAAGTCCTGCCCTGTAACGCCTATCCGACGCTGGCCGACGCCGTGCGCGCCTACCTGGCGCTGCCGCGGGTTCAGGTGGCAAATCCCATGCTGCATGCCGGCATCCGCCATGCGGCGATTGCCATCGCCAACCCGGTCGTCGGCGACCAGGTACGCATGACCAACCACCACTGGGCATTCTCGATCGAAGCGCTGCGCCAGGAGTGCGGCTTCGACACGCTGGTGGTCGTGAACGATTTTTCGGCGCTGGCGCGCTCGCTGCCGCATCTCGGCAACCAGAAGCGCCAGGTCGGCGGCGGCGCGCCCGTGCCAGATGCGCCGCTGGGCCTGCTGGGCGCAGGGACCGGCCTGGGCGTGTCCGGTCTGATCCCGGCGCCGGCGCCGGCAGCGGGCGGACAAGCCGCAGGATGGACGGCGCTGCGCAGCGAAGGCGGCCATGTCAGTTTCTCGCCGGTCAACGAGCTCGAAGTCGCCATCCTCCAGTATGCCTGGCGCGAGTTCGAGCACGTCTCGGCCGAGCGCCTGCTGTCGGGCGCCGGCGTGGAACTGATCTACCGCGCGCTCGCGCAGCGCGCCGGCCGTCCCGGTGAGCGCCTCGATGCGCCGGAAATCTCGCGCCGAGCCCTGGCCGGCGAGTGCGCACTGTGCGACGAGGTGCTGGAAGCTTTTTGCGGCATGCTCGGCACGGTCGCCGGCAACCTCGCGGTCACGCTTGGCGCCCAGGGCGGCGTGTATATCGGCGGCGGTATCGTGCCACGCCTGGGCGAGCGCTTCGCGGCCTCGTCTTTCCGCCGCCGCTTCGAGCAGAAGGGGCGCTTCAGCGGCTACCTGGGGCAGGTCCCGACCTATGTCATCACCGCGGACTACCCGGCCTTCCTGGGCGTGTCGGCGATTTTGTCGGAAAAACTGTCGGCGCCTTAACCAAATAAGGCAAATAAGGAACAACCTGCGCCGCGTACGGACGGCGCCTTGTCCGTTTGCGGGTTTTATCGGTTACAATGGCTGTCAATTGCCGGAAACGTTGCCGTCACCCGCTTTTCCTGCCCGTGGCGCGCGTCGCCGGGCAAGCCTCCCGGCGCCGTATGAGCGTGGCGCGCGTTTCACCTGCGATACCAACAGCGATCGCCCGCCTGGCACGCGGGCAGCCCGTGGCCGACGCCAAGTCTGCCACCTTGAACGTCTGTCACTTTATGTCAGCCCGGCGCATCCAGGCCCGGGTCCACGGATTCCAGTTTTTGCGTGCAGTACCTCGCACCGCGGCCCGACGGTCTTGCGGCTGGCAACCGGGTTATTGCCGATGCGTCGGTTTTGTTTTGATGTTCTTTTGCATTCTAAGCGTGACGACACCGCGATATGAATACTGACGAGGCCAAGCGCGTCCTCGAGACCGCCTTGCTGTGTGCGCGCGAGCCGATGACGATCCACGGCATGAAGAAGCTCTTCGCCGAGGTCGACGCCAGCGGCCGCCAGTTGAACCCCGGTGTCGGTAGCGACACGATTAAGATCTTGCTGGAAGAATTGCGCCAGGACTGGCAGGGGCGCGGCATCGAGATCGTCAGCCTGGCTTCCGGCTGGCGCTTCCAGAGCCGGCCCGAGATGAAGCCTTACCTCGACCGCCTGTCGCCCGAGAAGCCGCCGAAGTATTCGCGCGCGACGCTGGAGACGCTGGCGATCATCGCCTACCGCCAGCCGGTCACGCGCGGCGACATCGAAGAGATCCGCGGCGTAGCCGTGAATTCGCAGACGATCAAGATGCTGGAAGACCGCGGCTGGATCGACGTGCTTGGCCACCGCGAAGTGGTGGGGCGTCCGGCGCTGCTGGGCACCACCAAGCAGTTCCTGGACGACCTGGGCCTGGCATCGCTGTCGCAACTGCCGCCGCTGCAGGCGGTCAACGACGGCCCCGACAGCCGCAGCCTCGAGGCGCTGGAAGCGGCGCTGAAGGAAAACTTTGACAAGGCAGACGCCGGCGCGCCTGCACACGACGATACAGACACCGAGACGGGCCTTATGCCTGTCGACGTCACTCTCCTTGACCGGAATTTTGACCATGAGACGGCGGCAGCCGCTGGGCCGGGTCAGCATAATAAAGATACGAACGATGAACCCAACTGAACCGAACGACACCCTGCCTGCGGATGCAGGCGAAGGCGTGGCCGCCGTGCCCGCCAAGCCGAAGCGTACCCGCAAACCCGCCGCTGCCAAGGACGAGGCCCAGCAGCCGGAAGCCGCCGCCAAGCCCGCAGCGAAATCGACCCGTACCCGTACCCGCAAGGTCGCTGATGCCGAGACCCCGGCGGCCCAGGCTGCCGAAGGCGCAGCCGTGAACGAGGTCGCGGGCGGAGTTGCTGCCGACACCGCCGCTGCGCCTGCCCCGAAGGCCCGCAAGCCGCGCGCCGCCAAGGCCGCTCCGGCGCCAGCCGAGGTCCAGCCTGCCGCCGAGGCGCCGGCTGCCGCACCGGTGGTCGAAGCCGCCCAGGGCGAGCAGCGCAAGCCGCGCGGCCCGCGCCAGATGCGCGAGAAGCGCCAGGAGCGTGAAGCGCGCCTGCAGGAGCAGCGCGCCGCCAATCCGGAATCTGCGGAAGCTGCGGAGGCCGCGACCGAAGCGGCCCCGGTCCCGGCCGAGGCAGGACAAGCCCAGCCGGAAGGCAGGCGCGAGCAGCGCGGCCGCGGCCAGCAGAAGCAGCGGGGCCAGCAGGGTGAGCAGCAAGCCCAGCAAGGTCAGGGTGTCAAGCAGCAGGCCCAGGGTGGCAAGCAGCAGGGCAAGCAGCAAAAAGGCAAGCTGCAAGGCAAGCAGGGCGGGAAGCAGCAGGGCGGCAAGGGTAATGATGCCGACGCCGTGTTCTCGTTCGTCACCTCGGACGATTTCGACGCCAACGATGGCGGCCGTGGCAAGGGCCCGGCCAAGCCCGTGCGCCGCGACCTGACCGCCGAAGACGACGCGCCGAAGCTGCACAAGGTGCTGGCCGAAGCCGGCCTGGGATCGCGCCGCGACATGGAAGAGCTGATCATCGCCGGCCGGGTGTCGGTCAATGGCGAGCCGGCCCACATCGGCCAGCGCATCCTGCCGACCGACGCGGTGCGCATCAACGGCAAGCTGATCCAGCGGAAGGTGAACAACAACAAGCCGCCGCGCGTGCTGGTGTACCACAAGCCGGCCGGCGAAATCGTCAGCCACGACGATCCGGAAGGCCGCCCGTCGGTGTTCGACCGCCTGCCGACCATGAAGGCCGGCAAGTGGCTGGCCGTGGGTCGTCTCGACTTCAACACCGAGGGCCTGCTGCTGTTCACGACCTCGGGCGACCTCGCGAACCGCCTGATGCACCCGCGCTACAACATCGACCGCGAATACGCGGTGCGTACGCTCGGCGAGCTGGAAGAAGGCATGCGCCAGAAGCTGCTGGCCGGCGTGGAGCTGGAAGACGGCCTGGCTTCGTTCTCGAAGATCCAGGACGGCGGCGGCGAAGGCATCAACAAGTGGTACCGCGTGGTGATCGGCGAAGGCCGCAACCGCGAAGTGCGCCGCATGTTCGAGGCGGTCGGCCTGACCGTCTCGCGCCTGATCCGTACCCGCTATGGCGCCATGACCCTGCCCACCGGCCTGAAGCGCGGCCGCTGGGAAGAACTGCAGGAGAACGACGTGCGCGCGCTGCTCGCGGCGTTCGGCGTGGAGAAGAAGGGTGGTGGCGCGGGAAGCGAGCACGGCGCGGGCAAGGGCAAGGCCGGCGCCAAGGGCGGGCGTGACGACGCGCGCCGTTCGGACGGCAACCGCATCGACCGCGCCGACGCTAACCGCAATGTCGATCCGTTCGGCCCACCGGTGGTGCGTGTCGGCACCGGCCGCCCGCAAGGCCCGGCCGTGCCGGGCGGACGTGCGCAAGGGCAGGGTCCGCAGGGTGCGGCGAAGAAGGGTCGCAGCGAGGGTCGCGGCGGCAATGCCGCCCCCTTTGGCGCCAAGCAGAGCAACCGCCCGCGCCAGCCGGACCCGCTGCAGACCACCTTCGGTTTTGCCGGCACCGGCGGTGGACGCCGCGGCGGCCAGGGTCCGCGCGGTTCCGAACACGGCCTGCCGCGCCGCGGACGCCGCGGCTGAGCGGATTCTCCTGCGAGGCCGGGCAAGAATTTCCCGCGCCTCCCGGGCACGCGATGCAGCAATGCCGTAAAATGGCGGCCATGCCCCGCTATGGTCATCCTGCCAACTGTTGCTTTTCACTTCATTTGCCAAGCCATTTTTGGTCCGGCGATTGCGAGGGAAGCAGGATGGCTGTATAATTTGCAGCCTAATCAAAGTTCTTCCCAGTATTTACTTGGTGCAAGTGCTTTCATCTGGTTGGGTTGTGAATACAAAAAGATGGGCAGATGCCCATTTTTTTTTTGGTAAATCGTTTTAAAGCCCTGGAGAAGTGACGTGCAGCAGTTTGAATTAATCGCCAAGACAGTAGCCGGCCTCGGCTACGAACTCGTCGACGTCGAACGGGGTGAGCGCGGGATCCTGCGCGTCTATATCGATTTTCCGGCGGACGTCGTGGAAGAGAAGGGCCCGATCACGGTCGAGGACTGCGCCACGGTGAGCCACCAGTTGTCGCACGTTCTCACCGTCGAGAACGTGGACTACGAACGGTTGGAGATTTCGTCGCCGGGCCTCGATCGCCCGGTGCGGACCCTGGCCGACTTTGCGCGTTTCGCCGGGCACGAGTGCACGGTCAAGCTGCGCGTCGCGATGCCGGGCACCGCGAACAGGAAGACCTTCACGGGCATCCTGCGCGGCGTCGAGGGCGACAAGGTCGGTCTGGAATTTGAAAATAAAGATGGCGCAGCGTTGTTGGAATTTACGCTGGCCGAATTGGACAAGGCACGTCTGGTGCCACAGGTGGATTTTAGGAGTCGCAAAGCATGAGTCGCGAAATTTTGTTACTGGTGGATGCGCTCGCGCGCGAAAAGAACGTCGATAAGGAAGTGGTTTTCGGAGCGCTCGAATTCGCGCTCGCGCAAGCCACGAAAAAACGCTATGAAGGCGATGTCGACATTCGCGTGGCGATCGACCGCGACACCGGCGAATTCGAGACCTTCCGCCGCTGGCACGTCGTTCCCGACGAGGCCGGCCTGCAGCTGCCCGACCAGGAAATCCTGCACTTCGAAGCCAAGGAACAGATTCCGGACATCGAAGTGGACGAGTACATCGAAGACCCGATCGAATCGGTCGAGTTCGGCCGCCGCTTCGCACAGGATACCAAGCAGGTCGTGCTGCAGCGCGTGCGCGATGCCGAGCGCGAGCAGATCCTGCAGGACTTCCTCGAGCGCGGCGATTCGCTCGTGACCGGCACCATCAAGCGCATGGAGCGCGGCGATGCGATCGTCGAGTCGGGCAAGATCGAAGCGCGCCTGCCGCGCGACCAGATGATCCCGAAGGAAAACCTGCGCATCGGCGACCGCGTCCGTGCCTACATCCTGCGCGTGGACCGCAACATGCGCGGCCCGCAGGTGATCCTGTCGCGCACCGCGCCGGAATTCATCATGAAGCTGTTCGAGCTGGAAGTGCCGGAAATCGAGCAGGGTCTCCTGCAGATCAAGTCGGCTGCCCGTGATGCCGGCGTGCGCGCCAAGATCGCGGTGTACACCGCCGACAAGCGCATCGATCCGATCGGCACCTGCGTCGGCATGCGCGGCTCGCGCGTGCAGGCCGTGACCGGCGAGCTGGGCGGCGAGCGCGTGGACATCGTGCTGTGGTCGGACGATCCGGCCCAGTTCGTCATCGGCGCGCTGGCCCCGGCCAACGTCTCGTCGATCATGGTCGACGAGGAAAAGCACGCCATGGACGTGGTGGTCGACGAAGAGAACCTGGCAATCGCGATCGGCCGTTCGGGCCAGAACGTGCGCCTGGCCTCGGAACTGACCGGCTGGAAGATCAACATCATGACGGCCGAGGAATCGGCCAACAAGGTGGCCCAGGAAACGGCGGCAATCCGTACGCTGTTCATGGAAAAGCTGGACGTCGACCAGGAAGTGGCGGACATCCTGGTGGAAGAGGGCTTCTCGAGCCTTGAAGAAATCGCTTACGTACCTATTTCCGAGATGCTGGAAATCGAATCGTTCGACGAAGACACCGTCAACGAACTGCGCACCCGTGCCCGCGACGCACTGGTGACCGAAGCGATCGCTTCCGAGGAAGGCCTCGAGGGCATGGAAGAAGCCCTTGTCAACCTGGAAGGCATGGACCGCACCACCGCGGGCAAGCTCGGCCTGGCTGGCATCAAGACGGTCGAAGCATTCGCGGCACTCGCCTACGACGAATTCGGCGCCATCCTGGCGTTGCCGTCCGACCGTGCCCGCGACCTGATCAAGAACGAATTTAATGATGTGACCGACGAAGAGATGAAGCTGGTCGACAGCAAGTACGATGACCGCGCCAAGGCGCTGCAGGCGAAAGCCTGGAGCCTGGCAGAAACGGCCAAGGCGTAATTTGCAAATCTTTATCATCTCAGCGACACATAGAAAAGAGGACTGAATGGCGAGTAACAACGTAGCCCAATTTGCCACCGAACTGAAGATGCCCGCAGACCTGCTGCTGACACAGCTGCGCTCGGCCGGCGTCGAAAAAAGTTCGACGTCAGATCCCTTGTCAAAAGATGATAAGGATAAGCTGCTGAACCACCTGCGCCGTACCCACGGCGCCACCGAAACCGGTGAGAAGAAGAAGATCACGGTGACCCGCAAGGAAACCACCGAGATCAAGCAAGCCGATTCGAGCGGCAAATCGCGCACCATCCAGGTGGAAGTGCGCAAGAAGCGCACCTTCGTCCAGCGTGATGACCTCGTCACCACGCCGAAGGCTGCTGCGCCGGTGGTCGATGCCGCCGAGCAGGCACGTCGCGACGAAGAGGCGCGCCGCCAGGCCGAGCTGATCGCCCGCCAGGAAGCGGACCTGCGTGAAAAGCAGGAGCGCCTGGCCAAGCTCGAGGAAGAAAAGGCTGCCCAGGCCAAGGCTGCCGAAGAGCAGGCCAAGCGCGAAGCCGAAGAACAGGCCAAGCGCGACGCCGCCGCCAAGGCCGCCGCTGCGGCGCCGGCTCCGGCTGCTGTGCCGGCTGCTGCGCCGAATGCCGCGAATGCCGCTGCCGAAGAGAAGGCCAAGCGCGACGCCGAGGAAGCCAAGAAGCGTGCCGAGGACGCCGCCCGCGAAGCGGCCGAACGCGCTGCCGCCACCGAGCGCGCACGCAAGGCCGTGGCCGACGAAGTGGCCCAGATCAAGGCCATGATGAGCCAGCCGCGCCGCGTCATCAAGGCGCCGGAACCGGTCGCCAAGCCGGCGGCGCCTGCGGCACCGGCCGGTACCCTGCACAAGCCCGCGGCCACCGACAAGAAGCCGGTCGAAGCCAAGAAGGACGATGCCAAGAAGCCGGGCGACAAGAAGTCGATCAAGTCGGCCAACGTGTCCTCGACCTGGTCGGACGACGCCAAGAAGCGCGGGGCGCCGGGCGGCAACAAGGGCCGTGGCGGTCCGGGCGCGAGCACCGGCCGTGACGGCTGGCGCAGCGGTGGCCGCAGCGGCGGACGCCGTTCGCACAGCGATGACCGCGAAACCAACTTCCAGGCGCCGACCGAGGCGATCGTCAAGGACGTGCACGTGCCGGAAACCATCACCGTCGCCGAACTGGCGCACAAGATGTCGGTGAAGGCGTCGGAAGTCATCAAGCAGCTGATGAAGCTGGGCCAGATGTGCACCATCAACCAGGTGCTGGACCAGGAAACCGCGATGATCGTGGTGGAAGAGATGGGCCACAAGGCCTTCGCCGCCGCCGTGGACGATCCGGAAGCGATCCTGGCCGACCAGGGCGAGCACGCCGAGTTCGAGGCCAAGCCGCGCGCGCCGGTCGTGACCGTCATGGGCCACGTCGACCACGGCAAGACCTCGCTGCTGGACTACATCCGCCGCGCGAAAGTGGCTGCGGGCGAGGCCGGCGGCATTACCCAGCACATCGGTGCATACCACGTGGACACCCCGCGCGGCATGGTCACCTTCCTGGATACCCCGGGCCACGAGGCGTTCACCGCGATGCGTGCCCGCGGCGCGAAAGCGACCGACATCGTCATCCTGGTGGTGGCGGCGGACGACGGCGTGATGCCGCAGACCAAGGAAGCGATCGCCCACGCGAAAGCCGCCGGCGTGCCGCTGGTGGTGGCGATCAACAAGATCGACAAGCCGGGCGCCAACACCGACCGCGTCACCCAGGAACTGGTGGCCGAAGGCGTGGTGCCGGAAGAATACGGCGGCGATTCGCCGTTCGTCCCGGTGTCGGCCAAGGTCGGTACGGGTATCGACGACCTGCTGGAGCAGGTGCTGCTGCAGGCCGAGGTGCTGGAACTGACCGCGCCTAGCGAAGCGCCGGCACGCGGCCTGGTGGTCGAAGCGCGCCTGGACAAGGGCCGCGGCCCGGTGGCGACGATCCTGGTGCAGTCGGGTACCCTCAAGCGCGGCGACGTCGTGCTGGCGGGTTCCTCGTTCGGCCGCGTCCGTGCGATGCTCGACGAAAACGGCAAGTCGGTGACCGAAGCCGGTCCGTCGATTCCGGTCGAGATCCAGGGCCTGACCGAAGTGCCGAGCGCCGGTGAGGAAGCGATGGTCATGGCGGACGAGCGCAAGGCGCGCGAGATTGCCCTGTTCCGTCAGGGTAAGTTCCGCGACGTCAAGCTGGCGAAGCAGCAGGCCGCCAAGCTGGAGAACATGTTCGACCAGATGGCCGAAGGCGAAGTCAAGAACCTGCCGCTCATCGTCAAGACCGACGTGCAGGGTTCGCAGGAAGCGCTGGTGGGTTCGCTGCAGAAGCTGTCGACCTCGGAAGTGCGCGTCCAGATCGTCCACGCGGCGGTCGGCGGCATCACCGAATCGGACGTCAACCTGGCGACCGCCTCAAAAGCGGTCATCATCGGCTTCAATGCGAGGGCCGACGCCCAGGCGCGCAAGCTGGCCGAAGCCAACGGTGTCGACATCCGTTACTACAGCATCATTTACGATGCGATCGACGAGATCAAGACCGCACTGTCGGGCATGCTGGCGCCGGAGAAGCGCGAGACCATCACCGGCCAGGTCGAGATTCGCCAGGTCATCCTGGTCTCGAAGGTCGGCGCGATTGCGGGCTGCCTGGTCACCGACGGCGTGGTCAAGCGTACCTCTTCGGTCCGCCTGCTGCGCAACAACATCGTCGTGTGGACCGGCGAGATCGACTCGCTCAAGCGCTTCAAGGACGATGCGAAGGAAGTGCGCGCCGGCCTCGAGTGCGGCCTGTCGCTGAAGAACTACAACGACATCCAGGTTGGCGACACCCTGGAAGTGTTCGAAGTCACGGAAGTGGCGCGTACGCTGTAATTCCGGCACTTGGCGTACCATGAGGGCCAGGACGCTTCGCGGCGAATGCCGCGAGGGGCCTGGCCCTTGTTTTTTAGGGGCCGAGTAAAGGTGGAACATTAGTTCGCCCATGCCTTGGCCGACAGCCTTGAGACCGTCGTTCCGGCGAAGGCCGGAACCCAATTTCGTCCCGCTGCCACAGTCCCCGACCGCAGGTGGCCCGCACGCAAAATTGGATCCCGGCCTGCGCCGGGATGACGTGCGAAGGGAGGAGGTCGGGTGAACCTGGCCACAGATCGCCCGGCGACATCAAAAGAACAACACATAAAGCACCATCATGGCAAAACACAGCAAAAGCATCCCCCAACGCGGCCTGCGCGTCGCCGACCAGATCCAGAAAGACCTGTCGGAACTGATCGCCTTCGAACTGAAGGACCCGCGCGTCGGCATGGTCACCATCAGCGAAGTCCAGCTGACCCCGGACTACGCCCACGCCAAGGTCTACTTCACCCTGCTCAAGGACAGCAAGGAAGAAGTGAAGCAGACCCTCGACGGCCTGTCGAAGGCGGCCGGTTACCTGCGCAACCAGCTCGGCAAGCGCCTGCACATCCACACGCTGCCGCAGCTGCACTTCGTGCACGACACCTCGACCACCCGCGGCCTGGCCATGTCGGCGCTGATCGACCAGGCCAACGCGGTGCGCGCGGCGGACTTCGGCCAGGACGCGCCGAACACCGACACGGACGCGGATTCGGAGTGAACGCCCGCCCGCCCAAGAAGCCGCGCGACCCCGTCGATGGCGTGCTGCTGCTCGACAAGCCGGTCGGCCTGTCCTCGAACGACGCGCTGCTCAAGGCCAAGCGCGTGTTCAACGCCAAGAAGGCCGGCCACACCGGCACGCTCGACCCGTTCGCCACCGGCCTGCTGCCGCTGTGCTTCGGCGAAGCCACCAAGTTCTCGCAGGACCTGCTGGAAGCCGACAAGACCTACGAAGCGACCGTCCACCTCGGCATCATGACCACGACCGGCGATACCGAGGGCGAGGTCATCGAGCAGCGCGAGGTGGACGCTACCCTGGAGCACATCGAAGCGGCGCTGGCGCGCTTTCGCGGCCCGATCCTGCAGGTCCCGCCGATGTATTCCGCGCTCAAGCGCGACGGCAAGGCGCTGTACGAGTACGCGCGCGAAGGCATCACACTCGAGCGCGAAGCCCGGTCGGTGACGATCCACGCTTTGTCCCTGGTGGAATACGCCGCGCCTTACCTGAAGATCCTGGTCACCTGCAGCAAGGGCACCTACGTGCGCGTGCTGGGCGAGGATATCGGCGCGGCGCTCGGCTGTGGCGCCCACCTGAACGCGCTGCGCCGGGTGCAGGTCGGGGCGCTGACAACCGACAGGATGATCACCCTCGAGGAACTGCAGGCGCATCCGGATCCGCACACGCTGCTAGCGCCCGTCGATGCGCTGCTGTCGAGCTTTCCCTCGGTCGAGCTCACGCCGGAGCTGGCGAAGCGCTTCCTGAACGGCCAGCGCCTGGCGCTCGGCAAGGAATCGGTGATGGTCCCGGTCGAACTGGGCAGGGTGCGCGTCTACCACGACGGCAAGCTGCTGGGCACGGCGAACCTGCAGGAATACGCGATCCTGGCGCCGGAACGGCTGATCGCGACAGCCCAGTAAGCGCTCGCCGCGCGCCGCCGGAAACGGGATGAAGAACGCACACATGGGGCCCGCCGCGGCGGGTCTTGAAAACCGCTACTGCGTCCCCATCTTGTTTTTCGTCCCGGAATGGGCAGCCCCGAGCTGCCTGGCGGCGTCCGGACTGTCATCATCCTTCAATATCCCGCCGCTACACTCGCAGGCATCATCCGGCCCCTGAACCGGTCCGCCGGCGGCAAATCGTTTAAAAAAACCGCGCCTTTCCCCCTTCGCTGCAACGCAGCAAGCGCGATAAGCATGCTATAGTAGCGGGTTACGGAAATCGGTAATGCGCCGCATCGTCACCGCTTCCATCCATCACGCAACATTCACTGTTGAAAACACACATGTCAGACACCAAACGCGCGATTCGTAATATCGCAATCATCGCCCACGTTGACCACGGCAAGACCACCCTGGTGGACCAGCTGCTGCGCCAATCGGGCACCTTCCGTGAAAACCAGGCGGTGGACACCCGCGTGATGGACTCGAACGACCTCGAAAAGGAACGCGGCATCACGATTCTGTCGAAGAATTGCGCGGTCGAGTACGAAGGCACCCACATCAACATCGTCGACACCCCGGGCCACGCCGACTTCGGCGGCGAAGTCGAGCGCGTGCTGTCGATGGTGGACTCGGTGCTGCTGCTGGTCGACGCCCAGGAAGGCCCGATGCCGCAGACCCGTTTCGTGACCCGCAAGGCGCTGGCCCTGGGCCTGAAGCCGATCGTCGTGGTCAACAAGATCGACCGTCCGGGCGCGCGCGCCGACTGGGCGATCAACCAGACTTTCGAACTGTTCGACAAGCTGGGCGCAACCGACGAGCAGCTGGACTTCCCGATCGTCTACGCCTCGGGCCTGAATGGCTACGCCGGCATGGACGAAAGCGTGCGCGGCGGCGACATGAAGCCGCTGTTCGACGCGATCCTGAAATACGTGCCGGTGCGTGACGACAACCCGGACGGCCCGCTGCAGATGCAGATCACCTCGCTGGACTACTCGTCCTACGTCGGCAAGATCGGCATCGGCCGCATCAACCGCGGCCGCGTCAAGCCGGGCATGGACGTGCTGGTCGTGAACGGCCAGGATGACAAGAACCCCATCAAGGGCCGCATCAACCAGGTGCTGAACTTCAAGGGCCTGGAGCGCGTGCAGGTGGAAGAAGCCGTCGCCGGCGACATCGTGCTGATCAATGGTATCGAAGACATCGGCATCGGCGTGACCGTGACCGCCGTGGATACCCCGGAAGCGCTGCCGATGCTGACCGTCGACGAGCCGACCCTGACCATGAACTTCATGGTCAACACCTCGCCGCTGGCCGGCCGCGAAGGCAAGTTCGTCACCAGCCGCCAACTGCGTGAGCGCCTGGAGCGTGAGCTCAAGGCCAACGTGGCGCTGCGCGTGCTGCCGACCGACGACGACACCGTGTTTGAAGTGTCCGGCCGTGGTGAACTGCACCTGACCATCCTGCTGGAAAACATGCGCCGCGAAGGCTTCGAGCTCGCGGTGTCGCGTCCGCGTGTGGTGTTCAAGGAAATCGACGGCGTCAAGTGCGAGCCGTACGAGAACCTCACCGTCGACGTCGAAGAAGTGAACCAGGGCGGCGTGATGGAAGAACTGGGCCGCCGCCGTGGCGACCTGCAGAACATGGAATCGGATGGCAAGGGCCGTGTGCGCCTCGAGTACCTGATCCCGGCGCGTGGCCTGATCGGCTTCCAGGGCGAATTCATGACCCTGACCCGCGGCACCGGCCTGATGAGCCACGTGTTCCACGAGTACGCACCGGTCGACAACACGAAGGGCGACCTTGCCGGACGCCGCAACGGCGTACTGATCTCGCAGGACGACGGCGCTGCCGTGGCCTACGCGATCTGGAAGCTGCAGGACCGCGGCCGCATGTTCGTCGAGCACAACACCCCGGTGTACGAAGGCATGATCATCGGCATCCACTCGCGCGATAACGACCTGGTCGTCAACCCGATCAAGGGCAAGCAGCTGACCAACGTGCGTTCGTCGGGTACCGACGAAGCCGTGCGTCTGGTGCCGCCGATCCAGATGTCGCTGGAATACGCCGTCGAGTTCATCGAGGACGACGAACTGGTCGAGATCACGCCGAAGTCGATTCGCCTGCGCAAGCGCTTCCTGAAGGAGCACGAGCGCAAGAAGGCCAGCCGGGAAGGCGCGTAAGCGAGCCCGGCACCCCGGTGCGATGAAAAACCGCTGCTTGCAGCGTAATGCCGTTCAGTTAAGGTAGCTTCTTGACCTTCCGGACAGCATAACGCTTCGGCGTTGCCTTGACGGCCCGGTCGCATTTGCGGCCGGGCCGTTCGTCTTTCAGAAGGCTAACCAGCCTTT